>CAJUMB010000012.1 GCA_910587105.1 uncultured Lachnospiraceae bacterium | reverse complement strand
TGTACATGAACCTCTGTGTAAACCACCCAGTAGGTCTCTCGGAATAGCGGCTACTGAAACTGAATCATATCAACTACTCAAAAAGATATAGAAACAAAGAAAATAAATTTTAAAATAGAGTGCTGCTACTTATTTGCTACTATGTATGGAGCCCAGGGCTGTGTCTGAGCCCAGAGATTCCAATGATTCTATGAGGGATTGCTGTTTATGTGGAAACAGGTGCGAATACGTATTCAGGGTTGTGGATACTTTTTCGTGGCCCAGGCGGTCGGCAAGAATCAGTACGTCACAGCCCTGATTGATTAGCAGACTGGCGTGAGAATGTCTGATGTCATGAATCCGTATGCGTTTTACCCCGGTCTGCCGGCAGCCTCGTTTCATCTCGTGGGAGAGGAAAGATTTGGTGTAAGGAAATAATCTGTCTGTTTGCTGAAGACAGATTCTGGTATTGATGAACTCTTTTAATTCTGCACAGAGAAAATTAGGAATGGGTACCTTCCGTCTGCTTTTTTTCGTTTTTGGCGTGGTTATGATATCTTCGCCATGCAGCCGGCTGTAAGTTTTGTTGATGTTGATACTCTTGTGTTCGAAATCAATGTCAGCAGCAGTCAGTGCCAGAAGCTCGCCTTCGCGGATTCCGGACCAATAGAGAATTTCAAAACACAGATAGGAAAAAGCTTTATTTTTGATTCCCTTTCGGAATGTCAGATACTCATCCAGGGTCCAGTACTGCATTTCTTCGGCATTGTTTTTTCCGATACTGCCGGCTTGTCCACAGGGGTTGGTGTTAAGACCGTAAAATTTTCTGGCGTAATTGATGACTGCTGATAATTGATTATTGATGGTTTTTAAATAAGTTTCTGAATATTTCCGGCCTGATTTTATTAAAGAGCTCTGCCATTGTCTGATATCGGATGCTTTGATTTCGTTAATTGGTCTGCTGCCAAAGTAAGGGAGAATTTTTGTTTCACAGATATGTTTTTTGGTCTGTATAGTGGAAGACTTTAGTCTGGCTGACATATCTTCCAGATAGAGTTCCCAGAGGATGCTGAATGTCATATCCGGATTACTGGATTGTTTTTCCAGAAATTCCCGCTCATAGGCCATGGCCTCTTTTTTGGTGGAGAAACCTCGTTTCCATTTTTGTTTGTTGTTTCCCTGCCAATCTCTGTAGTAGAATTTGGCAAACCATTTACCGTTTTTTTTGTCTTTGAATGCTGGCATAAGAATCATCTCCTTTGTTAGATTTATTTTATGTTTTTTTGCTACTAAACTGCAACTAAACACATTTTATGACAAAAAAGCGGCCGGATAATCTCAAAATGTTTGTTGAGATTATCTGGCCGCTGCAGTACTTATGGGGATGGTTTCTAAATGGATGAAATGGGCGGCGCTGACTATTTTGTAGTAATCAGCGTGCTGTATCCGGCATCTCTCAGCCGTTGTTCCATGGCGATGGCATTTCCCAGCTGCAGATAGGCTCCCACCTGTACTTTAAAGTATCCGTCTTGATCCAGTAGAAATGCAGGATATCCCTGATCCAGCAGTTCATATAACAGCTGGTCTGCATACTGCCTGTTTTTAAATGCACCGGCCTGTACCCGGTAATAAGTGGGCGATGTCACATCCTCTTCTCCAAGGGTGCCTAAAATAGCACTGGCAATAGCCTGGGCGATTTCGTCGAATTTTTCGTCGAACATGGCATTATCCTGGTCGTTATTTAGAAAACCAGCTTCAATCAGTACAGATGGCATGGCGGTTCTGCGCAGGACTACCAGCCCAGGGCGTTCTTTGACTCCCAGATTCTGAAAACCCAGTTCACCTAAAGCACCCGCGATATTTTCCGCCATATCATATTTAATCCCGGATTTGTTATAAACCAGTGTTTCCACACCTGTATATTGGCCTGGTATGGGGCTGGAATTGCGGTGAAAAGACACGAAATAATCTGCTCCGGACTGATTGGCAATGGAAGCTTTCTGAAAGGGAGTCTGATAAATATCTGTCGTACGGGTATACTCCACATCTACTCCGCTGTTTTTTAAGATATTTCCTACAGCCATGGCCAGACGGAGGGTGTCATCCTTTTCCTGCCTGCCATTTGATACAGCGCCTGGGTCTGCGCCGCCATGTGCAGAAAGTTATCTGCGCCGATGTTGACCGTGATTGATCCTTGCTTGAATATAATCAGCCAGTATGTCTGTGGTTTTTTCGATTCCCAGGCAGCTGCTGTTGATGGAAAGGTCATAATTTTGAGAATATCCCCATTTCTGCAGGCAATAGTAATTGTGGTAATCTTTCCGCTTTTTATTTTTGCGGTTGATGAGGATTTCCGCTTTTTCTCTGGATATTCCCTGTAATGAGGCAATCCAGTCTATTTTACATGACAAATCGGCCAGAATGAAAATGGAAATCATACAAGAATAATCCCGCAGTACAGTTTCAGAACAACGTCCCACGATGACAAAAGATTTTCCGTTTTCTGCCATTTTCCGCAGATATTCAAACTGCATATTGGCTGTGTTTTCTTCAGGCGAGCTGCTGAATCCCCGGACTTTTCTGGAGACAGACCGGGGGATCTCGTCGTATTTTTCCAGCTTGTCCGCAGTTATGTTTTTTTCCAGGGCAATTTCTTCTAATAAATTTTTATCGTAAAAATGAAGATCAAATTTTTCGGCCAGTCTTTTGGCGATTTCATGGCCTCCGCTGCCATATTCGCGTCCTATAGAAATGATTAATTGCTGTGCCATAAGTTCCTCCCCCTTTTTAAAAGTATCTTATTAAAATACAAATAGTAGAGATTAACAGTACAAATAAAGCTGCTGGTACCACCTTTGTGCAGTACTCTCTCCATCCAATGGGATGTCCATGTCTGGCGGCTACAGAAATGCCGACAACATTGGCAGAGGCACCAATGGGAGTTGCACTGCCGCCTATGTCTGTTCCCATTGACAGGGCCCATGCAAGTACTGACAGGCTGGTGTTCTGGGTAATAGACAGGTTTTTGATAATTGGTATCATAGTTGCTGCGAAAGGGATGTTGTCTACGAATGCACTTGCAATCGCGGAAATCCATATGATAGTTACTGTCATTAATTTTACATTTCCTCCGCTGGCTGTTCTGATCAAGTTGGCGGCGATTTCCAGTATGCCTGTCTCCTCCAGCCCGCCTACGACGATGAACAGGCCGATGAAAAACAGAAGGGTCTTATAGTCGAGCTTTTTCATAAGCTCAGAAATATATCTGGTGGATGTAAGGAAAGTAGCCAATGCGGCCGCCAGGCCGATAAAGGCAACAGTAAAACCAGTCTGTGCGTGAGTGATAAGCAGCAGCACAGAACAGAAAAAAATGATACAGCTTGTAATAAATCCGTTTTTATCTGTAATTACTTTTTTTGGGTCCGGATAATCTGCCGCAGAAATTTGTTTTTGGCAGTTAGTCAGAAGTTCTTTTCGAAAACAAAAGTAAAAATAGATAATTGTGACGACTAAGGAGATACCTGCAATGAGTCCTGTATTGGTAATGAAATCTCCAAATGAGTATCCCAAAGAGGTTCCGATAATAATATTGGGCGGGTCGCCGCACATGGTGGCGGAGCCGCCCAGGTTTGCACAGAAGATTTCCGAAAGGATCACAGGAACAGGTTCAAAATTCAATACCTGAGCCAATTCCATGGTTACTGCTGCGAGAAAGAGGAGGACTGTAATGCTGTCAATAAACATAGCCAAAATGGCGGACATAACCATAAATGTAATAAATATGGGGATAACTTTGTAGTGGACCAGGTTGGCGATTTGTATGCAGAGCCAGCGGAAAAAGCCTGTTCTCGCCATTCCCTCAACCATGATCATCATACCTGCAATGAAGATAATGGTAGCCCAGTTGATACCGCTGGAGGGTGCTGCTGTTTCCCCTGCGTGATACCAGAAATCCCGGACAAATATCTGATGGATGTTTAATGTCCTGGTAATTGCCGGGATACTCCGCATGCAGATTCCGAATACAACAACCAGTGTTAAGAGTCCACAGAATAATGTTACAATGTGCCGCTCGAATTTTTCTGTGATGATCAGAAGAAACATGACTGCGAAAATAACAACCGCCAAAATTTGTGACACCATTTTTCAATACCTCCTCCATAATACAGAGTGTTAAAAAGTTCATTTTCTTTTATAAAATATGGAAATTTTTAGATTTTATTTTATCAGAATATTTTCCAAAATGCAAGGTATGGAGCGCAATCACGCGCCGCCATGTCCAGCATCCAGCATAATTTTATATTCTGGCAATTTTATCACTCCTTATGAATGTTTTTACGCCTCTCTTTTTTATCATATGCATGGCTGGCAAATAGTTGAGTTAAGGAGAAAGGAAAAATTTTCTTCTTGCATACAAACATATGTTTGTTTATAATGTAGAAAAAAAGAAGGAGAACAAACGTTTGGAACGGATTATTTTTCATGTAGATGTAAATAATGCGTTTTTATCCTGGGAAGCAGCGTATCGGATTCATTATCTGGGAGCTTCTGTGGATCTTCGGCAGATTCCATCTGCTGTGGCAGGGGATGCCAGCGCCAGACATGGAATTATATTGGCAAAAAGCCAGCCAGCAAAAAAATATGGCGTGTGTACAGGAGAGACCATCGGACAGGCAAAAGGGAAATGTCCTCAATTATATATGGTTCCTCCAAATTACCATTTGTATCAAAGGTGTTCCCGTGCTTTCCAGTCGATTTTAAAAGAGTATACACCAGATGTGGAGCCTTATAGTATTGATGAATGTTATATGGATATGACCGAGACGCTGCATTTGTTCGGAGGACCTGTAGAAACAGCAGATGAGATACGCAGGCGCATTGAGGGGGAGCTGGGGTTTACGGTGAATATAGGAGTTGCTTCCAATAAACTGCTGGCAAAAATGGCATCAGAGCTGCGAAAGCCCAATTATACACATAGTTTATTTCCGTGGGAAATTCAGGAGAAAATGTGGCCGCTTTCTATTTCCCGGCTGTTTTTTGTGGGCAAAGCCACCAGGCGTAAGTTAGAAACTCTGGGGATTCGGACAATTGGGGAGCTGGCAGCAATGGACCCTGGGGTTTTGCGGCCGGTATTGCACAAACATGGTGAGCAGATATGGAATTTTGCAAATGGGCGGGATGATACACAGGTGAAGGCGGAAACACGCACCAACAAAGGATATGGGAATTCCACCACCATTGCATTTGATGTAAAAGACCAGGAAACCGCCAGGAAAGTGCTTTTGGCATTGTCAGAGACAGTGGGGACAAGGCTGCGCAGTCATAAGGTGAAGGCGGAAGTGATTGCTGTGGGGCTTAAAAGCTATGACTTTCATTATGCCAGCCACCAAATGGTGATGCCGAATCCCACCAATATTACGTGGGAACTTTATCAGTATGCCTGTCAGCTTTTCGACCAGCTCTGGGACCGGAGAACGCCGCTGCGCCATCTGGGAATCCAGACGCACAGGCTTCGGGATCAGACAGAGCCCCGTCAGATGAATCTGTTTGACACTGCAGATTATGAAAAACTGGAGAGGCTGGACGGGATGGTAGATGCGATACGGGGAAAATACGGCATCGACTCTCTGAAACGGGCTGTGTTTCTGGATGGTTCTATTGACCATCTGTCAGGAGGAATTTCACGGGAAAAGAGGAGGGTGGATTATAGTAAACAGAAAATAGAGTAAAGGATATGGGGCAGTACCGCAGGGGAGAGATGCGCCTGGGAGACAGCTCTTATTTTATCCGAAAGAATGCCGATGGAACATTATATGGGAGAATCCCGCTGTTTTAAGAAATATACTGCAGGAAAGGAATGAAAATGAATCAAAAAAGTAAAATTATTCTGTGGGCGGTCAATCTGCTGGCATGTGCAAATCCCGGCATTCTTTACAGCCTGGCTGGACAGGAAAGTTTTCTGCCGCTTTTTGTATACCGGATTGTCATGCCGTTGGTCTGGGGGATGCTGTGGGTGGCGTTTGCCAGGACATCCAAGCGCAGTTCCTGGAACAAAGAAAGTAAGAAGCAGGCAAAAACCATGATGCTGTCTATGCTGGTTCTTAATGTATTTTCCATATCGGCTGCTTTAATCCGCTGGGGGAGTCTGGCAGAGTATTCTCTGATTTTGACAGGCATATATCTGGGGAAAATTGTGGAGCAGAAGATTAGTTAGAACTCCATCTGGACAGGCAGAACTGTCACTGGAAATTCTGTACCAATCATGTTATACTGGTATCATCAATCACTGTCCAATAGGACAACAGGAGAAGATCAATGCAAAGTTACGATGATATCATTAGTTTTGTCTATTCAGACAACGGCGTGTATTTTTTTAAAAGGCTGTATCAGGAAGTGGAGCAGATGCGGCGTGGCAGCCTTCCCCTGACGGGCAGCCACCAGATTGAAGAACTGGATATGACTTTGTCAGATGCACTGAATCTGGCTGTATCGGCGGCGTTTGCCATACAGACGGAATTTCTGGAAAAAGACCACCGCAGAGATTTTGACGAATGGAAGAAGAATCACAGGCAGGAAGAGATGGACTATCAGACATGGATTCATAAGTCGCTGGTTTATCAGCTGGACCAGCTGAAGCTGACAGATATTAACGCCATACTGACAGATTTGAAAGAGGACTCTGGAGAGCAGGAACCCAGGATAGAGCTGAAACGCAGGCAGCAAAAGAAAAAGAGGCGTTTCTTTGGGAAACATTGACTTTTAAAAGCCGTAACTATATAATAATGAAAGTGTATAAGGGGGAAGTTTGTGAGTCTGCTGGCACAAGAGGAATATATAAGAAAAAACAATAAGAGACTGCGGAGGGGCTATACCACAGGCTCCTGTGCAGCGGCCGCTGCCAAAGGTGCAGCGGTGATGCTGCTGGGGGGAAAACAGACCAGTCAGGTGGAGCTGATGACTCCCAAAGGAATTCTGCTGAGGCTGTCTCTGGAGGAGGTCTGCAGGGAGGCAGACAGTGTATCCTGTGGTGTGGTGAAGGATGCAGGAGACGACCCGGACACCACTCATGGGCTGTTAATCTGTGCAAAGGTATCTTTCAGCAGCCAGCCGGGGATACAGATAGAAGGCGGACACGGGGTGGGACGTGTGACTGTGCCGGGACTTGATCAGCCGCCTGGGGCCGCTGCCATTAACCGGGTTCCCCGCAGTATGATTGCAGGTGCCGTGGAGGAAGCGTGCAGGCAGTTCGGTTATCAGGGAGGTCTTTTGGTGCTGATTACGGTTCCGAAGGGCCGGGAGACGGCAAAGAAGACGTTTAATCCCCGCCTGGGTATTGAGGGCGGAATTTCTATATTGGGTACCACAGGAATTGTGGAGCCTATGAGTGAGCAGGCACTGATCAAAAGTATTGAAGTGGAAATGAATGTGCGTATTGCCCAGGGAAACCAGGTGCTTTTGGTAACACCGGGAAATTACGGGGAAGCTTTTTTGAAGGAGCATCTTTCTCTGCCATTTGAAAAGAATATGAAATGCAGTAATTTTATTGGGGAAACCATAGATATGGCCGTGGAGAAAGGGGTTTTGGGTATCTTGTTTGTGGGGCATATTGGGAAGCTGATTAAAGTGGCGGGGGGAATTATGAATACCCATTCCCACTGTGCAGACTGCAGATGTGAATTGATGGCCGCCAATGCACTGCGGGCCGGGATTTCCAGAGAGGGGGCACTTGAGGTTTTACAGACAAAGACGACAGATGAAGCACTGGATATTCTGGAACGGGAGCAGGTGTTGGAACAGACGATGAAATTGGCGGCGGATCAGATCCAATTTTATCTTGAGCACCGCTCCTATGGAGAAATCCAGCTGGGAGCGGTGTTTTTTTCCAGTATCCGGGGATATTTGGGCGAGACGTCTAATGCCGGGGAACTTATGAAAAAAATCAGATGATTAACAGGAGGACAATAGAGGATTATGGTACATTTTGTGGGAGCAGGGCCGGGGGCACCGGATTTGATTACCCTGCGGGGAAAGGAGCTGCTGGAGCAGGCAGATGTGATTATTTATGCGGGATCGCTGGTGAATCCCCAGCTTCTGGATTATGCAAAACCCAAATGCCAGATACATAACAGTGCAGAAATGACACTGGAAGAAGTTCTGGATGTGATGCGCCAGGCAGAAAAGGAAGGCAGGGTGACAGTGCGTCTGCATACAGGAGATCCCTGTATATACGGCGCTGTCCGTGAACAGATGGATGTGCTGGATGAGGAGGGGATTGCCTATGATTCCTGTCCGGGTGTCAGCTCTTTCTGCGGGGCAGCTTCCGCTCTGAATCTGGAATATACACTGCCGGAGGTTTCCCAGAGTGTGATTATCACCCGTATGGCAGGCAGGACGCCGGTTCCGGATAAAGAGAGCATTGAGTCTTTTGCGGCACACCAGGCGACCATGGTTGTCTTTTTAAGTACCTCTATGCTGGAGGAGCTGAGTGAAAGGCTGATGGCAGGGGGGTACACCAGGGACACTCCCGCGGCCATTGTGTATAAGGCTACCTGGGAGGATGAAAAGACCTATGTGTGCACAGTGGGAACATTGGCTCAGACTGCCAGAGAGCATAAGATTACCAAAACGGCATTGATGATTATCGGAGATGCAGTGTCTGCCAGCTCCTATGAGCGTTCCAGGCTGTACCATCCGGAGTTTGAGACAGAGTTCCGTGGTAAAAAAAGTGACTGTTAAAATATAAAACATAATGAGGGATTTTCATGGAGATTGGTATTATCAGTTTCAGCCGCAGAGGTTATGAATTGGGGGAAAAGCTGAGGACTGGACTGGAAGAAAGAGACTGTCAGGTGTCTGTATGGGGAAAAGGAAGATTTTCCTCTGATACGGCATATCAGGTAGAAGAATCGGTGGGCCAGTGGACGGGAAATCACTTTGGGACACTGGACGGGTTTATTTTTGTGGGGGCTTGTGGAATCGCGGTGCGCAGCATTGCTCCCTACATCCGCCATAAGACGGTGGACCCTGCCGTTGTGGTGGTGGATGAAAAGGGAAAATTTGCTATCTCCCTTTTGTCCGGACATATCGGGGGCGGTAACCGCCTGGCACAGACTGTGGCTGAAATTGCTGGGGCACAGCCTGTGGTCACCACTGCTACTGATTTGAACCAGGTTTTTGCAGTGGACATGTTTGCGCAGAAGAATGGATGTTATATGGCAGACATGAAGTATGCCAAGGAGATTTCGGCCAGGCTGTTAGAGGGAAAGCCTGTGGGCTTTTACAGTGATTTCCCCTGGGTGGGAGATCTGCCTCAAGGGCTGGTACACGGGGAGCAGGAAGAGAAGCCGGAACTGGGGATTGCCCTGACGGCCAGCTTCCGGGAACATCCGTTTCTTCACACATTATATCTGATTCCACGGGTGATCAGTGTGGGAATTGGCTGCAGAAAGGGTACGCCTATGAAGAAAATCGAGGAGGCTGTCCGGTATGCGGGAAATCAGCTGCTGATTCCGGTGGTGGCCTTTGAACAGGCGGCCAGCATTGATTTAAAGAAGGATGAGCCGGGGATAGTGGACTACTGCAGGGAACGGCAGATTCCTTATGTGACCTTTTCCGCAGAGGAGCTGAACGAACTGGAGGGACAGTTTACCCCCTCCCCCTTTGTGGAGTCTGTGGCAGGTGTGGACAACGTGTGTGAGAGAAGCGCCCTGCGGGCCTGTGGAAAAGGAAGGATTGTTTTAAGGAAGACGACACGGGACGGGGTGACCGTTGCCCTTGCCATGAAGAAATGGAGTCCGGTGTTTTGAGAGAACTATGACATAAGAGAGGAATTTTTATGAGTACAATATATGTGGCAGGCATTGGACCGGGTTCTTATGAACAGATGACCATTGAAGCAGCTGAGGCTTTGAAAAGCTGTGATGTCATTATCGGATATACCGTTTATGTGGATTTGGTGAAAGAGCATTTCCCGGGTAAAGAATTTCTGACAACTCCTATGAAAAAGGAGGTACAGCGCTGCCGGATGGCTTTTGAGGAAGCTGAAAAAGGAAAGTCTGTTGCCATGATCTGCAGCGGGGATGCGGGAGTTTACGGCATGGCCGGGCTCATGTATGAGGTGGGGCAGGATTATCCCCAGGTACAGGTGAAGGTGCTGCCAGGCGTGACTGCGGCCACAGCCGGAGCTGCTGTCTTAGGAGCGCCGTTGATTCATGATTTCTGTCTGATCAGCCTCAGTGACCTGCTGACTCCCTGGGAGAAGATTGAGGCGCGGCTGCTCCACGCGGCGGAGGCAGATTTTGCCATTTGTCTGTATAATCCTTCCAGTAAGAAGCGGAAAGATTATCTGAACAGAGCCTGCGGCCTGCTGCTGCGTTATCAATCGGAAGATACGGTGTGTGCGGTTGTGAGAAACATCGGAAGAGAAGGGGAGCAGAACCAGATCATGACCTTAAAGGAGCTGCAGAATACCCAGGTGGATATGTTCACCACAGTGTTTATCGGCAATTCCCAGACAAAGAAGCTGGGGGATTACATGGTTACGCCCCGGGGATATAAAGATGTGTAAGATACTTGTATTTGCAGGTACGGCGGAGGGCTATGCCCTGGCAGAATATCTGTATGAGAATCAGGTGCCGGCCCATATCTGTACTGCCACAGAGTACGGTCTGAAACATCTGAAAGAGAGGGAGAATTTCACCTGCTCCGGGCATCGGATGGATGGGGAAGAAATGAGAGATTTCCTGGCACAGCATTCGTTTTCCCATGTGGTGGATGCCACACATCCTTATGCCGCCCAGGTGAGCGCCAATATCCGCAGAGCGTGTGAAGAACAAAATGTTCCCTATATGCGGGTGGTCCGGGAGGAACTGGCGCCGAAAGAAGAACAGGGACAGATCCACTATGTGGAAGATGTGCCCGGTGCGGTGGAGTTTTTAAAGAAAACCAAAGGGAATATTCTGGTGACAACAGGAAGCAAGGAGCTGGCGGCTTTTACCAATCTTCCTGATTATGAAAACCGGGTATATGCCAGGGTTCTTTCCCTGCCTTCGGTGGTTCAGGCATGTGCAGACCTGGGATTTACCGGGAGCCATCTGATTTGTATGCAGGGGCCTTTTTCCACAGAAATAAATGAAGCCATGCTGCGCCAGTGGAAGTGTAGTTATCTGGTGACAAAAGATACCGGTTATGCCGGAGGATTTCAGGAAAAATGCCAGGCGGCAGGACAGCAGGGGGCCCAGCTGGTGGTGATCGGCCGGCCTGCTGCGGAACAGGGAATTACGTTCTGGGAGTGCAAAAGAAAACTTCAGTCCATCTGTGAGATTCCTTACCGCCCGCAGGTTTCCCTGGTGGGAATCGGAATGGGAGATGAGGCGACCATGACTCTGGCCGGACAGAAAGCCTGCCGGGAGGCGGACCTGCTCATCGGCGCAGGGCGGATGATTCAGGCGGCGGCAGTTCCGGGACAGTCCGTTCTCAAGGAATACCGGGCAGAGCGGATTCTGGATTATCTGCTGGAACATCCGGAGTACGAACAGATTGCTGTGGCCCTGTCCGGAGATGTGGGCTTTTACAGCGGCTGCCGTCCACTGATGGATACCCTCAGGAGCGGGCTGCCCAAAGAGGCGGTGATACAGGCTCTTCCGGGGATTTCTTCCCTGAATTATTTTATGGCGAAAATCGGAAGAAGCTGGGACCAGGCTGTGCTGGCCAGCGCCCACGGCAGGTCCTGTAATCTGGTGCATCAAATCCGGGCCAATGAAGGGACTTTTGGGATTCTGGGCGAGTCCGGCGCCATCGGGCAGCTGGCACAGAAATTGTGCAGTTACGGTCTGGGGGATGTGCAGCTTTTTGTGGGAGAACAGCTGTCTTATCCCGGGGAGAAGATTTTCTCTGCCAGTGCGCAGGAGCTGACAGATTATCAGGGAGATCCCTTAAGTGTGTTCTATGCGTGGAATTCTCAACCGGTCCTTTATCCGGGGCGTATCCGGGATGAGGAATTTACCAGAAATGCTGCCGGGGAGAAGACGGTTCCCATGACCAAAGAGGAAGTGCGAACACTTTCCCTGGCGAAGCTGGAACTCTCTTCGGAAGCGGTCTGTTACGATGTGGGTGCAGGAACCGGGTCCCTGTCTGTGGAAATGGCCATGCGGGCTTATGAGGGGAAAGTATACGCGGTGGAGAGAAAGCCGGAGGCTGTGGAATTAATCCGCGAAAACGCCCGGAAATTTGCAAGGGATAACCTGGAAGTGGTGGAGGGCCTGGCTCCGGATGCACTGCAGGGTCTGGAGGCGCCCACTCATTGTTTTGTAGGAGGATCTTCCGGAAATCTGAGAGAAATTCTGGAGGCTGTTCTTGAGAAAAATCCCGCTGTCCGCATTGTCATAAACTGCATCACACTGGAGACTCTTCAGGAGGCCATGGATGCGGTGAAAACACTTTTCCTGAAAGATACAGAGGTGGTTCAGGTGATGGTATCCCGTGCACGCAGGCTGGGCAGGTATCACATGATGATGGGGGAAAATCCCATCTATATTATTACTTGTACAGGAGGAAAGGCACAATGAACATTCCCCGTATATTAATTGGGGCCGGGGCCAGCGGCAGCGGGAAGACGCTGATTACCTGCGGAATCCTCCAGGCACTGCAGGAGAGGGGGCTGAAAGCCGCTTCTTTTAAATGCGGTCCGGATTATATAGACCCTATGTTCCACAGCCAGGTGCTGGGGACAAAATCCCGGAACCTGGATACATTCTTTACAGGTGAAGCAGTTACCCGTTATCTGCTGGCAGAGAATTCCAGGGATGCGGATATTGCAGTGATGGAAGGCGTGATGGGCTTTTATGACGGCGTGGGCGGTATTACGGTTCATGCCAGCGCCTATGAACTGTCCAGTGTGACCCGTACACCGGCGGTGCTTGTGCTGGACTGCAGAGGCATGAGTCTGTCCATGGCGGCTTATGTGAAAGGTTTTCTGGAATTTAGGGGAGACAATCAGATAAGGGGGGTGATTTTGAATCAGCTTTCCCCCATGATGTACGAACGTATGAAAAATCTCCTGGAAGAAAATCTGAATATAAAAGTGCTGGGCTATGTGCCGAAGGTGGCAGACTGTGTCATCGACAGCCGTCATCTGGGGCTGGTAAAGCCGGAGGAAATTCCTGATCTCAGGCAGCGCCTGAAACGTCTGGCGAATATACTGGAAAAAACCATGGACCTGGACGGTCTCCTGGAGCTGGCAAAGGAGGCGCCGGAGCTTGAGAAGACAGACCTGGAGCTGGAAAATCCCTGTTTTTCCTGGCATCTTCAGGAGCCGCTGACCATTGCGGCGGCAAGAGATGAGGCGTTTTGCTTTTTCTATGAGGATAATTTCCGCCTGCTTAAAAATATGGGGGCTGAGATTGTCTGGTTTTCCCCTCTGAGAGATAAGGAAGTTCCCAAAGAGGCCAGGGGTCTTTTGCTGTACGGGGGATATCCGGAGCTGTATGCCCGGGCACTGTACAAGAATAAGTCCATGAGAAAGAGCATTTATAAGAGAGTCACAGAAGGGATGCCCTGCGTGGCAGAGTGCGGCGGATTCATGTATCTCCATGAGACCATGGAGGATATGGAGGGCAATGCCTATAAAATGGCAGGGATTATACCTGGAGGAGCCTACCGGACGCCAAAGCTGAACCACCGGTTTGGCTATGTGAAACTTTCCCAGGGAATCGAGGGGGTCTTTGGCCAGGATGTGGGGGAGATTCCCGCCCACGAGTTCCACTATTTCGATTCACCCAGCTGTGGTAAGGATTACCTGGCGAAAAAACCCTGCAGCACCCGCTCCTGGGAATGTATGCACAGTATGAATCAACTGTTTGCAGGATTTCCTCATTTTCATTATTATGGAAATCCTAAGGTTGCAAAGGCGTTTTTGGAAAAATGCAGGGAGTATTCCGATTCCGGCAGAAAGGGCAGGCGGCAGCGTCTATGAATTTACATAATTTTGTTCTTCCTTTGGGGTTTCTGCTGGATTTGCTGCTGGGCGATCCCAGATGGCTGTATCATCCCATCTGTCTGGTGGGAAACGGAATTTCTTTTTTGGAAAAATTACTCCGCAGGGTATTCGGATGTGAACAGCCAGGCAGTCATCCTGGCAGGGAGACGGCTGCCGGGGCGGTTCTGGTGTTTTTGACTGCAGTGTGTGCCTGGGGGATTCCCTGGGGAATCCTGTATGTGTTGAGAGGCTGCTGGCCCCTGGCGGCTTTTCTATTGGAGACATTCTGGTGCTGGCAGCTGCTGGCAGCCTGTACGCTGAAAAAAGAGAGCATGAAAGTTTACCAGGAGCTGGTGAAGCAAAATCTGGAAAGGGCCCGCTATGCAGTTTCTATGATTGTGGGCAGAGATACCGCCCAGCTGACACAAGAAGGGGTCACAAAGGCGGCAGTGGAGACTATTGCGGAAAATACTTCTGACGGGGTGACGGCGCCTATGTTCTACATGGCACTGCTGGGGGTGCCGGGAATGTTTCTCTATAAAGCGGTGAATACCATGGATTCCATGGTGGGATATAAGAATGACAGGTATTATTATTTTGGGAAATGCGCGGCCAGGCTGGATGACGCGGCTAATTTCATTCCGGCAAGGCTGACAGCCCTGCTGATGATACCGGCAAGTTTTCTGTCCGGGCTGGATGGAAAGCATGGGTGGAAGATTTTCTGCAGGGACCGTCTGTGTCATGCCAGTCCCAATTCTGCCCAGACAGAGTCTGTGGCAGCCGGGGCGCTGCATGTACAGCTGGCGGGGGATGCCTGGTATTTTGGGAAACTGTATGAGAAGCCTTCCATCGGCGACAGGGACCGGGAAATCCAGCCGGAGGATATTCCCAGGATGAACCGGCTCATGTATGTAACCGCATTTCTCGGGATGGTATGTTTTACACTAATCAGGATGGGAGTTTCTGGAAGGCTATGAGTAGTATGAAGCATTTGCACGGCGGAGACGTGTATCGGTATAAGGACTGTATAGATTTTTCTTCTAATTGTAATCCCCTGGGACCGCCCAAAGGTGTGGTACGGGCAGCAGCAGAAAGTGCGGCACGGATGGCTGCTTATCCGGATGTACGCTGTCAGGAGCTGAGGGAAGCGCTGGCTGAGTATGAGGGAGTCAGCCAGCATATGCTGTATTTTGGAAATGGGGCTGCGGAAGTGATTTTTTCTCTCTGCCTTGCCGTAAATCCAAAAAAAGCGTTGGTTCCGGCTCCGACTTTTGCAGAATACCAGCAGGCGTTAAACAGTGTGGGATGCCAGGTGTCTTACTTCTATCTGAAAGAGGAAAATGACTTTCAGGTGGATGCAGGCTTTGTGGATGCAGTCAGACGGGAACAGCCCCAGGTGGTTTTTCTGTGTAATCCCAATAATCCCACAGGAGTTCTCACGCCCCGGGATTTGCTGGCTGAGATTCTGGCAGTCTGTGAGGAAACAGGCAGTCTGCTGGTTCTGGATGAATGTTTCAATGATTTTATTGAGGACAGGGGAGCATACACCATGAAGGAGTATCTGGAGGGTCATCCTTCCCTTTTCTTATTAAAGGCATTTACCAAGCGCTATGCCATGGCTGGCATCCGTCTGGGGTATGGTCTGTCTGCAGATCAAAAGCTTCTGGAACGGATGGAACAGGTTACCCAGCCCTGGAATGTATCCACCATAGCCCAGGCGGCCGGGACAGCGGCGCTGAAGGAGGAGGACTATGTGGAACAGGGACGGCGGCTGGTGTGGGAAGAGCGGGAATATCTCAGGCAGGAGATGGAGAGCCTGGGATATCAATTGTATGATTCCAGGGCGAATTATCTGTTTTTTTACAGCCAGATTCCTTTATGGGAAACGTGCAGAAACCAGGGGATTTTGATTCGGGACTGCAGTAATTATCCGGGGCTGGGCCAGGGATATTACCGGGTGGCTGTGCGTACCCATGAGGAAAACGAAAAACTGGTGCAGGTTTTAAAAAACATAAAAGAGGGAGAAAATATATGGCAAAAGCAATCATGATCCAGGGGACCATGTCCAATGCGGGAAAAAGTCTGCTGACTGCAGGATTGTGCCGGATTTTCCGACAGGACGGCTATCGGACGGCCCCTTTTAAATCCCAGAATATGGCTCTGAATTCTTTCATTACCCCAGAAGGTCTGGAGATGGGGCGGGCCCAGGTGATGCAGGCAGAGGCTGCGGGCATCACGCCGTCAGTGCTGATGAATCCCATTTTGCTGAAACCCTCCAATGACATGGGGTCCCAGGTGATTGTCAACGGGGAAGTGATCGGGACCATGAGCGCACGGGATTATTTTGCCTACAAAAGCCAGCTGGTTCCCAAAGTGAAGCAGGCGTATGATAAACTGGCTTCGGAATATGACATTATTGTCATTGAGGGGGCGGGAAGCCCTGCGGAGATTAATCTGAAGCAGGAGGACCTGGTGAACATGGGGATGGCCAAGATGGCAAAAGCCCCGGTGCTTCTGGTGGGAGATATTGACAGGGGCGGTGTGTTTGCCCAGCTGGTGGGAACCGTGATGCTGCTGGAGGAAGATGAGCGGCAGATGGTGAAAGGATTGATTGTCAATAAATTCCGGGGGGATAAGACCATTTTGGACCCAGGGCTGGCTATGCTGGAGGAGAAAGCAGGCATTCCTGTGGTGGGCGTGGCGCCTTATCTGCAGATTCAGGTGGAAGATGAAGACAGCCTCACAGAACGTTTTGAGGGAAACCGGCAGGTGGATGTGATTGATATTGCGGTGATTCGGCTTCCCAGAATTTCCAACTTTACAGATTTTAATCCTTTGGAGAGCATTCCCGGCGTATCTCTTCGCTATGTGAAACGTGTGCAGGAGCTGCAAAATCCGGATATGGTCATACTTCCCGGTACAAAGAATACCATGGAAGATCTCCAGTGGCTGCGCCAGAACGGTCTGGAAGCGGCAATTTTGAAGCTGGCGGAAAAAGGGCGGATTGTGATGGGCATCTGCGGGGGATATCAGATGCTGGGCAGCAGTCTGTCTGACCCGGAAGGCGTGGAGGCCGGAGGCAGTATGCGGGGTATGGGGCTTTTGCAGATGGACACTGTGTTTTCCAAAAAGAAGACCCGCACCCAGGTGGAGGGAGTTTTCACCCATGTGGGGGGGATTCTGGAGTCCCTTGAGGGAGTTCCTTTTACTGGGTATGAAATTCATATGGGAGAGCCTGTCTTTTCCGGAGATACCCACGGCATGAACCAGGTGACAGACCAGGTGACAGGGACACAAAAAGAGGATGGAGCCTGTGCCGGCAATGTGTATGGAACTTATGTACATGGGATTTTCGACCGGGAAGAAGCGGCAAAAGCCATGGTATCTGCCATCGGAAAGGCAAAAGGTCTGGACGTGTCTGAGATTCAGGCAGTGGATTTTGCAGCCTTTAAGGAGAGCCAGTACGATGCGCTGGCGGAGGGACTGCGGAAGCATTTGGATATGAAGAAAATCTATCAAATTCTGGAGGAGGGGATTGAGTAATTATGAAAATAGAGCTGGAACAAGTACAACCCAGGGAGATTGAAGCCCGCAGTTTTGAGATTATCACCCAGGAACTGGGTGACTGCCCTTTAGTGCCTGGAACAGAACCCATTGTGAAACGCTGTATCCACACCAGCGCAGATTTTGATTATGCCAGGAATCTCTGCTTTTCAGAAAATGTGGTGGAGAAGGCGCTGGAGGCCATAAGAGAGGGAGCGGACATTGTGACGGATACCCAGATGGCAAAGGCGGGGATTAATAAGAAAATCCTGGAGACTTACGGCGGCCAGGTACACTGCTTCATATCCGATGAGGATGTGGCACAGGCGGCAAAAGAAAAAGGATGTACCAGAGCAGCGGCCAGTATGGAAAAGGCGGCTTCCCTGGGGAAAGATCTGATATTTGCCATTGGCAACGCGCCTACGGCACTGGTGCGCCTGTATGAACTAATCCAGGAGGGAAAACTTTCTCCCAGTCTGATTATCGGGGTGCCTGTGGGATTTGTGAATGTGGTGGCTTCCAAAGAACTGATCATGGAACTTACCCAGGTACCGTACATCATAGCCAGAGGAAGAAAAGGCGGGAGCAATATTGCCGCCTGCATCTGCAATGCGTTTTTGTATATGAAATAATTAAAAAAGGTGTATGCATAAAATCAGGGATCGTGTACACTGTATATGGTAATATTTATGCGGCCGCAGCTGTTCAGTATCGTTACAATCTGCTGAATAGTTACAGGCGGTTATAGTCTGTCCAAGGAGGAAACGGTTGATGACAAAGGAACAATTGCTGCAGAAATTTGAGGAAATTTATGGCGGCGCCGGGGAAGCCAGATGTTTTTTTGCTCCGGGCCGGGTGAATCTCATTGGAGAACATACGGATTACAATGGCGGGCATGTATTTCCCTGTGCCCTGACCATTGGCACATTTGGGGCAGTTCGAAAGAGAGAAGACCAGAGACTTCGTTTTTATTCTATGAATTTTGAAAAAAACGGGGTGATCGAATCTGATTTATCAGAGCTGGCTTCCGGCAAAAAAGGGGACTGGAGTGATTACCCAAAAGGAGTTGTGTGGACCTTTGAAAAGAGGGGATATCACATTCCCTGTGGATTTGATTTCCTGATTTTCGGAAACATTCCTTCCGGTTCCGGTCTGTCTTCCTCTGCTTCTCTGGAAGTGCTCACCGGACTGATGTTAAAAGAGCTTTATGGGTTTGACCAGCTTTCTATGGTGGAGATTGCCCAGATCGGCCAGTATTCAGAGAACAATTATAATGGGATGAACTGTGGAATTATGGATCAGTTTGCCAGCGCCATGGGGAAAAAAGACCATGCCATTTTCCTGGATACGGCCAGTCTTCAGTATGAGTATGCTCCTGTGAAGCTGGACCACGCGAAAATTGTGATTACCAACAGTAAGGTAAAGCACAGTCTGGTGGACTCCGCTTATAATGAGCGCAGGAGCCAGTGTGAGACAGCGCTTAAGGACCTGCAGAAAGTATGTGATGTGAAAACGCTGGGTGATTTGAGTAAAGAGGAATTTGAGCAGTATGCATCTGCCATTGGGGACCCGGTGTGCAGACAGAGGGCAAAACATGCAGTTTATGAAAATCAGCGTGCCATTAATGCAGTCCAGGAGCTTAAATCCGGGAATGTGGAGGAATTTGGGCGTCTGATGAATGCATCCCATGTATCTCTGCGGGATGACTATCAGGTTTCCTGTGAAGAGATTGACCTGCTGACAGAGCTTGCATGGAAGATACCCGGTGTGCTGGGGTCCAGAATCACAGGAGGCGGTTTCGGCGGCTGTACGGTGAGCATTGTAGAAAATGACGCAGTGGGACAGTTTCAGGAGCAGGTGGGGGAAGCCTATGAGAAACAGGTAGGGCACAAAGCAGAATTTTATGTAGTGGATATAGGAGATGGAGCACATGCCTTATAAGTATATCAAACAATTGACAGAGTATGGAATTCAAAAGGGACTGATGGAGGAGACGGACAGGATTTACGCGACCAATCTGCTGTTGGATGCGCTGGGGCTGGACGGGTATGAGGAACCGGACAGCATTGATGAACATGCCGCGCTTGAGGAGACACTGAAAGGACTGCTGGATTACGCCTGTGAGCACAAACTCATCGGGGACTCTGTGGTCGAACGGGATCTTTTGGATGCACGGCTGATAAACTGCCTTCTGCCTAGACCCAGCCAGGTGATTGCCAGATTCCAGGAACTTTACCAGGAGAGCCCTAAGAAAGCTTCCGATTATTTCTATCAGTTCAGCCAGGATACGGATTATATCCGCAGATACCGGATTTGTAAAGATATGAAATGGGTGGTGGAGAGTCCTTATGGAGAGATTGATATCACCATCAATCTCTCCAAACCGGAAAAAGACCCCAAAGCCATTGCAGCGGCTAAGCTGGCAAAGCAAAGTGGATATCCCAAATGCCTGCTGTGCAGGGAAAATGAAGGGTACGCAGGGAATCTGAACCATCCCGCCAGGGAAAACCACAGAATCATTCCTCTGACCATTGACGGGAACCAGTGGGGATTCCAGTATTCTCCCTATGTATATTACAATGAGCATTGCATTGTGTTCAACGGGGAGCATACCCCTATGAAGATTAACCGTGCGGCATTTTGCAAATTGTTTGATTTTGTAAAATGGATGCCCCATTATTTTATCGGCTCCAATGCAGACCTTCCCATTGTGGGCGGCTCTATTTTAAGCCACGACCATTTCCAGGGGGGGAATTATCAGTTTGCCATGGCGAAAGCGCCTATAGAGGAATATGTGAAAATCCCCCGCTTTGAGGATGTGGAGGCAGGGATTGTCAAATGGCCGCTGTCTGTGATTCGTCTGCGCAGCCAGGATAGCAGCCGTCTGGTAGACCTGGGCGATTATATTTTACAGTGCTGGCGGGCCTATACCGATGAGGAAGCGTTTGTTCTGGCCAAGACAGGGGATGAGCTGCACAATACCATTACTCCCATTGCCCGGAAAAACGGGGATGTGTATGAGCTGGACCTGGCCCTGCGCAACAATATCACCACGAAAGAACATCCTCTGGGCGTGTATCATCCCCATAAGGAACTGCACCATATTAAGAAGGAAAATATCGGCTTGATTGAGGTGATGGGGCTTGCGGTTCTTCCGGCCCGTCTGAAAACGGAGATGGAGGGGCTGGCAGATGCCATTCTGAACAAAAAGGATATACGCGCAGATGAGACTTTGGAGAAACATGCGGATTGGGCGGAAGAATTCCTGCCAGGGTATCCGAAGATCAATGAAGAAAATGTGATGGATATTTTGAAAGCAGAGATAGGGAAAGTGTTTGTGAAAGTACTGGAAGATGCAGGGGTGTATAAAAATACACCGGAGGGCAGGCAGGCATTTCACCGTTTCCTAAACACTTTGTAAAGCCCGATAATTCCCACATACTGACAGGACGATACACAGGTCTGCCTGTGCATTCGTTCTGCCAGAAGCCGGAAGATGATTTACAATGCCGGGATCTCTTTTACATGCCGGATAAATATTTCGCGGATGCCTTCGTATTCCCCCAGGCCCTTTAAACAAGATTCTACCTGGTACCCGGCACTGGAGAATTGGGAATACCAGGAATCCGGGTCATCACCAGCCATATCGTTTCGCGCATGGTCCCCGGCTACGATCATGAAAGGCACCAGATGTACTTTCGCCGGCTGGAATTTCTGAAGCATTTTCAGCAGAGTTTCCATAGAAGGGTAAGCTTCCACTGTGCCCAGGAAGAAATTGGAGTATCCCATGTCTTTCATTGTGTAGTCCAGGGCGGCATAGGTGGTGTTGGCATAGTGGGAAGTTCCGTGTCCCATCAGGACCACAGCCTCATCGGTTGGAATGTGTCCAAACTCCCGGCCCAGGGCTTCAATGACCTGCCGGTTGTCTTTTTCAGTAGTTAAAAGAGGGTCTCCAAAAGAAATTTCCTGGAATTGGTCTTTGAATGCCAGCGCATCTTCTTTCATCAAGTCGTTTTCAATACCGTTGATTACATGTGTGGGCTGAATCAGCACATGGGTAATGCCGTCTCCTGCCATCTCTTCCATGGCTTCTTTTACGTTATTGATATGTATATGGTCTCTCTTTTCCAGTTTCGCCAGAATCATTTTGCTGGTCCAGGCCCGGTAAATGCTGTACTCAGGAAAAGCCTGGGCGATGGATGACTCAATGGCATCAATGGTTAATTTTCTGGTTTCTTCGTAGCTGGTTCCGAAGCTTACGACTAAGATTGCTTTCTTTGCATTTGTGGACATGATAGTTTCCTCCGGTTGTAATTTTTTCTTGGAAACTGTAAGTAAATCAGTTGATCACAGTTCCTGGAGCGTGGGGATGGCGTGAATGAATTTTCAAACACGCTCTAATGTCAGCCGTAATTTTTATTCTATCAGCGGGGATATTTTTTGTCAATATGAGGGTAACGATTCTGTGGTTCCCAATTGACAAAAACTGCCGGGTTGCTTATTATTGATAAAAAAAGAACAAATGAGAAGTGGGAGGACGTAACAGTGAGTATTTCCATGATTGGAATTGATCATAACAGGGCCCCGGTGGACATCCGGGCATTATTTTCTTTTACAAAGCGGGAGGCCGGGGAGGCGGTACTGGCTGTGAAAGAGATGGAGGGAGTCCATGGGTGTGTGATTCTTTCCACTTGTAACCGGATGGAGATTTGGGTGAGTACCTGGGAAGACTGGGATGGATGCCTGTATGAAATGCTGTGCCAGATAAAGCAGATCTCAGGGCAGTCTTACCGTGATTGTTTCACCGCCCGCAGAGAACGGGAGGCAGTAGAACATTTGTTCTATCTGACAGCAGGGTTGAAGTCTCAGATTTTAGGGGAAGACCAGATTCTGACCCAGGTGAAAGATGCCCTGAGTCTGGCCAGAGATGCTTTTGCCACAGACGGGGTTCTGGAGGTACTGTTTCGGATGGCGGTGACTGCCGGAAAGCGCATTAAGTCAGAAGTAGTGTTCCATCGGGCGAATCCTTCGGTGATTCATCAGGCTATTCACATGCTGCATGGACAGGGATTTCAGGTGGCAGGAAAGAAGTGTATGGTAATTGGAAATGGGGAAATGGGGAAAATGGCGGCGCAGACTCTGGCACAGGCCGGGGGGGATGTGACGGTTACAGTACGCCAGTACCGAAGCGGTATCGTGAACATTCCCCAGGGATGCCAGAGGATTGATTATGGACAGCGTATGGAGCTTCTGCCTCAGTGTGACCTGGTGGTAAGCGCCACCGCCAGCCCCAACTGCACCCTGCCGGAAGAATTGTTCCATCAGGTGGAATTGACGAAACCCCTTCTATTGATCGATCTGGCTGTTCCCAGGGATATTGACCCCAGTCTGGGCCAGTGGGATGGAATTACTTTATATGATATGGACAGTTTCCGTGAGAAAGAAAACGTGCCTGAGAGGGAGGAAAGCTTCCGGCAGGCGCAGGCCATTGTAAAAGAACAGATGGACGAATATTTTCAGTGGCTGGAAGGGCGGGATATCATTCCCAGGATTAAAGAAATCCAGGAAGAGGCAGTTCATGACCTGGACCTGCGGATTCACAAGATTCTTCAAAAGACCCCCATGGAGGATGCAGACCGCCAGAAACTTCAGCAGACCATAGAGACAGCGGCGGGTAAGGTGGTCAATAAGATGATTTTCGGTCTGCGGGACTGTCTGGAAAAAGACGTATTTTTGGAATGTGTAGCAGGATTGGAAAAGGTGTACGAAAATGCATAAGGAACAGGTGAGGAGAAAGTTTCCCCTCTTTATGGATCTGGGAACATGGCGGATTCTGACGGTGGGCGGCGGCCCAATTGCCCGGCGGCGGGTACAGACATTGCTGGAATTTCAACCGGGACAGCTGGTGGTGGTGGCAAAGCAGGTGGATGCTGCTTTTGAAAAGTGGAAAAGTCTTCCCAATGTGTCGGTCTATGAACGGGCGTATAGAGAGGAAGATCTGGAAAACTGCCAGATGGTGCTGGCCGCTACAGACGACAAAGAGTTGAACAAAAGAATCGGCAGAGTCTGCAGAAACCGGGGGATTCTGGTGAATGTGGCCAGTGACCAGGATATGTGTGACTTTCATTTTCCGGGGATTGCTGTGGAGGGGGCTGTAACTGTGGGAATCAATGCGGCAGGGCTTGACCACAGGCTGGCAAAGAGAACCCGGGAACAGATTCAGGCATTCTTAGAGGAGAAGGCATTATGCTAAGAGAGAAACAGCAGATTATTATAGGAAGCAGAGAGAGTAAACTGGCAGTTGTGCAGAGTGAGATGGTAGCGGATTATCTGAGAAAACAGCATCCTCAATGGGAGGTGCGGCTGCTGACCATGAAGACCACTGGGGACCGGATTCTGGACCGGACATTGGACAAAATCGGAGGAAAAGGACTGTTTGTCAAGGAGCTGGACAAAGCTCTCATGGAGAGGCAGAGCGATCTATCCGTACATAGTCTGAAAGACATGCCCATGGAGATTTCACAGGAGCTTCCTCTGGTGGCTTTTTCACCCAGGGAGGACCCCAGGGATGTATTGGTTCTGCCCAAAGGCTGTGAGCATATGGATAAGAGCAGACCCATCGGCTGTTCCAGTCTGCGCCGCCAGTTACAGCTGGCCAGGATATTCCCGGGTGTTTCCTGTAAAAATATACGGGGAAATGTGTTGACTAGGCTGGAGAAGCTGGACCGGGGAGAGTATGGAGCTCTGGTCCTGGCCGGTGCTGGGCTGAAGCGTCTGGGACTGGAAAGCCGCATCAGCCGGTATTTTGATACAGAGGAGATGATTCCGGCAGCAGGGCAGGGAATTCTGGCTGTCCAGGGACGCCGGGGAGGAGATTATTCCTATCTAAAAGGCTATGAATGCCGGGAGAGCAGATATGCGGCACTGGCAGAGCGGGGGTTTGTCCGGGAACTGGATGGCGGATGTACTTCCCCGGTGGCGGCTCACGCCAGAATTACAGGAGAAGAACTGTATCTGAAAGGTTTATATTACCGGGAATCTACAGAGGAATGGTTTACAGATCAAGTAACTGGAGCAGTGGAAGAGGCGGAAGCTTTGGGAAGGAATCTGGCAGGAAGTATGCGTGAGCGTTATGGAGTGTAGATTTGCCAGAACATGTCTGAGAACCACAGAATTCAGCCCGCTGTGAAAAAAGAATAAAAAGGAAATTTACGTATATGATAACAATAATTGATTACGATGCCGGCAATATGAAGAGTGTGGAGAAAGCGTTTGTCAGTCTGGAGGCACAGGTGTGTGTTTCCCGCCGGGCAGAAGACATTCTCCGTGCAGATCAGGTGGTTCTTCCCGGGGTGGGGAACTTCGGCAGTGCTATGGAGAAGCTAGAGGAGTATGGGCTGATTCCGGTTATCCGCCAGGTCTGTGAAGAGGGGAAGCCTTTTCTGGGAATCTGTCTGGGACTGCAGCTTTTGTTCCAGGAAAGCGAAGAGAGCCCAGGGGTCCCGGGACTGGGGATTCTGCCAGGGAAAATTCTTCATTTTCCCCGGGAGAGCGGTCTGAAAATCCCCCATATGGGCTGGAATTCCCTCCATCTGAAAAATAATGGAAGGCTGTTTCAGGGGATTCCCCAGGACACATATGTGTATTTTGTACACTCCTATTATCTGCAGGCTCAGGAGGATGAGATGGTGAAAGCGGCTGCGGACTATGGCGTGTCCGTTCACGCTTCTGTGGAAAAGGGGAATGTGTTCGCCTGTCAGTTTCATCCGGAGAAAAGCGGTGGACTGGGATTAAAAATTCTGGAAAATTTCGCCAGACTTGGCGAGAAGAAAGGGGGGATTGTCTGATGTTGACAAAGCGGATCATCCCCTGTCTGGATGTGAATGGGGGCAGAGTAGTAAAAGGAATCAATTTTGTGAACTTAATGGATGCCGGTGATCCGGTGGAAGTGGGCCGGGCATACGGCCAGGCCGGGGCAGATGAACTGGTGTTTCTGGATATTACGGCATCCTCAGATCAGAGAGACACTGTGGTGGATATGGTGCGCAAGGTGGCAGAACAGGTATTTATCCCGTTCACTGTGGGAGGCGGTATCCGCACAGTGGAGGACTTCCGGCTGCTGCTGCGGGAGGGAGCAGATAAGATTTCCATTAATTCGGCAGCCATCAGCAATCCGTCCCTGATCCACGATGCAGCCATGAAATTCGGAAGCCAGTGTGTGGTGGTGGCCATCGACGCCAAGGCAAGAGAGAATGGCAGCGGCTGGAATATCTACAAAAACGGCGGACGGGTGGACACAGGGCTGGATGCAGTGGAGTGGGCGGTGGAGGCCGCCAGGCTGGGGGCAGGGGAGATTCTGCTCACCAGTATGGACTGCGACGGAACCAAGTCAGGGTATGACCTGTCCCTTACCAGGACAATTTCCCATGCCATTTCCATTCCTGTGATCGCTTCCGGCGGTGCCGGAACATTGGAACATTTTTATGAGGCATTGACTGACGGTGGGGCAGATGCGGCTCTGGCGGCGTCCCTGTTTCATTATAAAGAGCTGGAGATTGGGGAAGTAAAACGATTTTTATCAGAGAGAAATGTTTTGGTGAGACTGCAGGAAGGAGAACAAAAGAATGCCTCCATTAACAGGTGAGTGGCTGGACGCCCTTCAGGGGGAGTTCAAAAAGCCTTATTATAAAAGTCTGTTTCAGACCGTCAATGAGGAGTACAAAAGAAAAATGGTCTTTCCTCCGGCAGACGATATTTTTAATGCATTTCATTTCACACCGCTGAGCCAGGTAAAGGTTGTGATTCTGGGCCAGGACCCCTATCACAACCGGGGCCAGGCCCACGGGCTGTGCTTTTCGGTAAAAAGAGGGGTGGACATCCCGCCCTCCCTGGTAAATATCTATAAAGAGCTGCATGATGATTTAGGGTGTTACATGCCTAACAACGGATATTTGGAAAAATGGGCCAGACAGGGAGTGCTCATGTTAAATACCGTATTGACGGTAAGGGCACACCAGGCCAATTCCCACAGAAATCTGGGGTGGGAGGAATTTACAGATGCCGCCATCCGTGTGCTGAATGAACAGGAACAGCCCATTGTCTATATCCTATGGGGCAGGCCGGCCCAGTCGAAGAAAAAGATGCTGAGTAACCCCAATCATTATATTTTGGAGGCACCTCATCCCAGTCCCTATTCCGCTGGCCTGGGTTTCTTCGGAAGCAGACCCTTCAGCCAGACAAATGCATTCCTGGAGAGCAAAGGGCTTGCTCCCATTGACTGGCAGATTGAGAATATATAAAGCTGTTGGCACAGTGAACAGTAACCATAACAAAAAGAACAGAGGATAAGTATGAGTTCCAAACAAAAAAGCAATGTTTTGGTGAAAAACGCCTCATTTTTGATGGCTGCGGCATTGATATCAAAAATTGTGGGCCTTCTATACAAAAGTCCGCTGACCCATATTGTAGGGGCAGACGGCATGGCCTACTATGGACTGGCGCAGCAGGCGTATATGATCCTTTTAATGATTGCTTCCTACAGCATCCCCCAGGCAGTTTCGAAAATCATTGCCGAGAAGCTTGCAAAAGGAGAGTACAGAAATGCTCAGAAATATTTTAAGGGTTCCCTGCTCTATGCGGTGGTGGTGGGAGGGGCAGCGGCTCTTTTCTGTCTGGCCGGGGCAGGGATTCTCATCCCCAGCAATCAGCAGGGAGCTACGCTGGCGCTGAGATTTCTGGCGCCTACGATTTTTATGTCAGGTATTCTGGGTGTGTACCGGGGATATTTTCAGGCATACCGCAATATGGTGCCCACATCCATATCCCAGATCCTGGAGCAGTTTGCCAACGCTGCTTTCAGTATTGTGGCCGCATGGCTGTTTATTGAATTTGTGGCAGGCAGTGATAAGGACAGCATAGACCGCTGGGGTGCTGCCGGGGGAACCATAGGAACCGGTGTGGGGGTAGCCGCAGCTTTGGGGTTTGTGCTGGTGGTTTATCAGCTGAACCGGAGGATCATCCGCAGTAAAATTGTCTCAGACCATACGGGGCGGGTGGAAAGCTACCGGGAAGTGATTGAGGTAATTCTGCGCATGGTAACCCCCATTATCCTCAGCGCCTTTATCTATAATGTAAATGGATATATTGACGGATATCTTTTTTCAGAAATCCTGGGGAAACAGGGATTTGAGGATGAGGGAATCCGTATGCTGTATACGGAATATTCCATTTATTTTTTGTCCATTATCAATATACCGCTGACATTATCCAGTGCCGCGCCCACATCTATGATTCCGGAAGTCTCGGCGGCCTATGCAAAGAGACATATGGAGCTGGCCAATTTTAAGATTGACCAGGCGGTACAGCTTTCCATGTTTATTTCCATTCCCGCCGCCGTGGGGATGGCCGTCTTGTCCCAGCCCATTGTACGGATTCTTTTTCCGGATACCATTGGTACAGCGGGGCTTTTGCTGAGCGTGGGAGCTGTCACGGTGATTTTAAACGGATTGTCGAATATTTCAAATGGAGTGCTCCAGGGAATCGGGATGCCAAACCTTCCTATGCGGAACGCCGCTATTGCACTGGTGGTGGATGTGACCTCCCTGGTGGTGATGCTTTTGACTACAGGGCTGGGAATTTTGGCTGTGGTTTTGGCGATTATTGTCTATTCGGTGATTATCTGTGTGCTGAATGACATATCTATGAAAAAATTCCTGGGATATAAGAATAAATGGGTGGAAGCCTATCTGATTCCCCTGATGGCGTCAGCACCCATGGCATTGACCGCCTGGCTTTTATTTAATGGGCTCTATACGCTGATACCATCCAACCTGCTGGGGCTGGCAGTGTCTGTGCCTGTGGCCGCAGCGGTATATATTGTTCTGTATATCGTATTTGCCAGAGTCCCGGAGGAACAGCTGCAGGCATTTCCTTTTGGCAGCTGGCTGGTGCGGATTGCTTATCTTTTGAGGATTTACGGGTGAATGTTTGGGGAGGAGCAGTATGAGTGAAATAGAAGTGCTGAAAATATCTATTGAAGAGTTTTCCAGGCTTCAGCGGTACATGCTGCTGGCGGATAAAGATTCAGCCATTTACGAGTCAATGAAAGAGCGGTATATTGAGCTGAAAGTTTTTTTGACGGTGTCAGGCATCAATCTTTCGGAATTGGACCGGATTAGAGAGTAAGGCAGAGAAAAAAGCCCATGGCTGGGAAAATTTCCAGCTGTGGGCTTTCTGGGGCGTATGGGTGGAACACTAGACCTTCTGCATATTCTTCCGAGCCGTAGACAACATCAGCTTAATCCGGTTCAGCTGATTGACTTCGCTGGCTCCGGGGTCGTAGTCAATGGCCACAATGTTGGACTGGGGGTACTGCCTGCGCAGTTCCTTAATCACACCTTTTCCCACCACATGGTTGGGCAGGCAGGCGAAGGGCTGGGTGCAGACAATATTGGGCGCGCCGCTGTGAATCAGTTCCAGCATCTCTCCGGTGAGGAACCATCCCTCCCCTGTCTGGTTGCCCACAGATACAATGGGACTTGCCATTTTGGCCAGTTCTTTAATACTGGCAGAGGGGGTAAAATGCCTGCTCTTTCGAAACGCTTCGTTTGCCGCTCCGCGGATTTTTTCAATTCCCTTAATGGCAAGATTGGCCATGTGTGCTGTGGATTTTTTTGTTCCCAGGTGCTGGGCCTTGAAGTTTTGATTGTAAAAGCTGTAGCACATGAAGTCAATTAAATCCGGCACCACTGGTTCAGCCCCTTCTTTTTCCAGCAGTTCTGCCAGGTAATTGTTGGCGGCAGGAAGGAATTTTACCAGTATTTCACCCACAATACCCACTCTTGGTTTTTTCTCCCGGGAGATGGGAATCTGGTCAAAATCCCGGATCATGGCAGTACAAATCCGTTTGAATGTGTGGTAACTGCAGTGTCTGGATGACAGGAAGCGGATACAGACTCTCTCCCATTTCCTGTGCATCCGGTTCACAGACCCCTTTTGCAGTTCGTAGGGCCGCATCCGGTAAATGCACTTCATCAGAATATCACCGAACACAGCTCCGTAAGCGAGCCGTGTCACCAGCGGCAGGGTGATTTGAAAGCCTGGGTTGCTCTCCAGGCCGCTTAAATTGATGGAGATAACAGGAATATGGGACATTCCCGCTTTTTTCAAAGCCCGCCGTATGAATCCGATATAGTTGGAGGCACGGCAGCCCCCCCCTGTCTGTGACATGATAATGGCTGTCTTGTTCAGGTCGTACCTGCCGGATAACAGCGCCTGCATAATCTGTCCCACCACCATCAGGGAGGGGTAACAGGCGTCGTTGTTTACATATTTTAACCCTACGTCCACAGCTTCCTTATTGTCATTGGGCAGCACCTCCAGGTGGTAGCCGCAGGCATTGAACCCTGCCTGGAGAATGGAAAAATGTATGGGTGACATTTGGGGGCACAAGATGGTGTAATCTTTGCGCATTTCTTTGGTAAAAGGCACTTTTTTTATGGCAGAGCTTCTGATTCGTCTTTTTACTGTCTGCCGTTTTTTCACCCGGATGGCGGCAATCAGGGAGCGGACACGGATACGGGCGGCTCCCAGGTTATTCACCTCGTCGATTTTCAGGCAGGTGTAGATCTTGCCGCTGTCTTCCAGAATCTCATGTACCTGGTCTGTGGTCACAGCGTCCAGGCCGCATCCGAAAGAATTCAGCTGAATCAGGTCCAGGTTCTTTCTGGTCTTGACAAAATTGGCAGCCGCATACAGACGGGTATGGTACATCCACTGGTCATTGACCCGCAGAGGCCGTTCCAGGGGCCCCAGATGGGACACGGAATCTTCTGTCAGCACCGCCATGCCATAGCTGTTGATCAATTCGGGAATCCCGTGGTGGATCTCCGGATCGATATGGTAGGGGCGTCCTGCCAGCACAATGCCGTGCCGTCCGGTTTCTTTCAGATAACGCAGGGTTTCTTCTCCTTTTTTCATCAGATCCCGGCGGGCAAACTCCAGCTCTTTCCATGCTGCCTGTGCTGCCTGTGCCACTTCCTTTTCCGGTATATCCGGAAACGTTTTAATCAATCCCTTTGTCAGCACATCCAGTCCGGCAAAGGACAAAAACGGATTGCAAAAATGGATGGATGGATCGTCCAGCTGTTCCACGTTGTTTTTGATATTTTCCGGATAGGAGGTCACAATGGGGCAGTTATAATGATTGACCGAATCGGAAAACTCCTTCCTCTCATAAGGAATACAGGGGTAGAAGATAAATTTCACGCCCTTTTTCAGCAGCCAGGTTACATGCCCATGGGCCAGTTTGGCAGGGTAACACTCTGACTCGCTGGGGATAGATTCAATGCCCAGCTCGTAGATTTTCCGGGTGGAGGTGGGAGATAGCACGACCCGGTACTTTAACAGAGTGAAAAAGGTGTGCCAGAACGGGTAGTTTTCAAACATATTCAGCACCCGGGGCAGCCCCACTTCTCCTCTTACGGCCAAATCTGCGGACAGGGGTTCGTAGCCGAAGATCCGTTTGTACTTGTAGTCAAACAGATTGGGAATCTTTTCTTTATTTTTTTGTTTTCCGATGCCCTTTTCACAGCGGTTGCCGCTGATAAACTGACGTCCTCCGCTGAACTTGTTCACAGTCAGCCGGCAGTGATTGGTGCAGCCTTTACAGTTTGCCATGGAGGTGGAATATTTCAGGTTATGTATCTTTTCATAGGAAAGCATAGTGGTCTGGCGGGGTTCTCCCTCAGACAGGAAGCGCTCTCTGGCAATGAGGGCCGCTCCGAAAGCGCCCATAATCCCGGCAATATCAGGACGGATAGCCTGGCAGTCTGCGATTTTCTCAAAACTTCGCAAAACGGCGTCGTTGTAGAAAGTTCCCCCCTGGACCACAATGTGTGTTCCCAGTTCTGCGGCGTCAGACACTTTGATGACTTTGTACAGTGCGTTCTTGATCACTGAGTAAGCCAGTCCCGCAGAGATATCGGACACTTGGGCGCCTTCTTTCTGCGCCTGTTTTACTTTGGAATTCATGAAAACCGTACAGCGTGTCCCAAGGTCGATGGGGTTTTCGGCAAACAGAGCGGCTTCTGCAAAATCTTCCACAGAATAATTCAGAGATTTTGCGAAGGTCTCGATAAAAGAGCCGCAGCCAGAGGAGCAGGCTTCATTCAGCTGGACGCTGTCCACAGTCTGATTTTTGATTTTGATGCATTTCATGTCCTGGCCGCCGATGTCTAAAATGCAGTCCACTTCAGGGTCAAAGAAGGCGGCGGCGTAGTAATGGGAGACGGTTTCCACCTCGCCTTCATCCAGCATCAGCGCCGACTGAATCAATGCCTCCCCGTACCCGGTGGAACAGGACCAGGCAATGCGGGCGCCTTGTGGCAGCCGGGCGTAGAGCTCTTCCATGGCCCGCAGGGTGGTGCCCAGGGGATTTCCATCGTTGCTGCTGTAGAACGAGTACAGCAGTTCGCCGTCCTCAGATACCAGCGCCGCTTTTGTGGTGGTGGAGCCTGCATCAATGCCCAGGAAGCAGTTTCCATGGTAATCCTTTAGTTCACGGGTTTTCACATGGTAATGGGATTGTCTTTCATGGAACGATTCGTATTCTTCCTGGGAAGAAAACAGGGGTTCCATGCGGGCTACCTCAAAATCCATCTGAATGCTGCCAGCCAGCTGCTGTTCCATGGCTTCCAGGGTATTTACCACAGATATGTCGGCATTTAATGCGGAGCCTATGGCGGCGAACAGGTGGGAGTTATCCGGCACGATGGTGTGCTCCTCATCCAGAGAAAGAGTGCGGATGAAGGCATTTCTCAATTCGGACATAAAATGCAGGGGACCGCCTAAGAAGGCCACATGTCCCCGGATGGGTTTGCCGCAGGCCAGGCCGCTGATGGTCTGGTTTACCACTGCCTGGAATATAGAGGCAGCCAGGTCTTGTCTGGTGGCGCCTTCGTTGATTAAAGGCTGAATATCGGATTTGGCAAAGACACCGCATCGGGCGGCAATGGGGTACAGGGCTTTATAATCCGCAGCATAAGCGTTCAGGCCGGAAGCGTCTGTCTGGAGCAGGGAGGCCATCTGGTCAATGAAAGAGCCGGTTCCCCCTGCACAGATGCCGTTCATGCGCTGTTCGATATTTCCGTCTTCGAAATAAATGATTTTGGCGTCCTCACCGCCCAGTTCGATGGCCACATCTGTCTGTGGGGCTGTCTCCTGCAGGGCTGAGGAAACGGCGATGACTTCCTGGACAAAAGGGACCTTCAGATGCTTGGCCAGTGTCAGTCCGCCGGAACCGGTAATCACAGGGCTGATTGTCAGTTCTCCCAGCTGCTGGCGGGCTTTTCCCAGAAGCACGGAGAGTGCGTTCTGGATATCCGCGTAGTGCCGCTGGTAATCAGCAAATAAAAGCTGGTGTGTTTCATCTAAAACGGCTATTTTCACAGTGGTGGAACCAATGTCTATTCCGAGAGTGTATGTATGCATAAGCATTTGAGCTCCTTTCTGAATTCTCTGCTATGAAAGTCCTGTCAAATGTCAGAGTGCCGAAAGCACAGAGCAGCTGACTTTCATTTATATCAATGTCTGTGCAGACAGTTGAATGAATTTTTAAACATACTTTTAAATATTTCTTTATATACGTGTAACATTATACGACAGCAATATCCAAAATACAACTCGAAAAAAATACAGATTCGTGCAGATAATGGTTTGGGTTCCATATAAAGTATACGGAAACAGTATAGTATAGAACAGAAAGCAGGGACGGTCTGGCTGATTTTATGAATAATTTATGAGACGATATGTTTTGTATGTGTTATACTAGAGTATATCTTAAACACGCTTTAGAGCGTGTTTGAAAATGAGTGTTCGGACATAAAGGAGGAATGTTATGCGGGAAAGCTTCATAAGTTCCAGAGAAGATGAGAGGATAGATAATTATGATGTGGTCTGTGATAACTGGAGAAAGCTGTATCAGGCCATGGATAAGGAAGAACTGAGAGAGAGATTTCATTTGGAAAGAGATGAACAGGCGCTGTACCTTACATTCTACAATGAAAAATACCGGCTGGACCACAAAAGCGGCATGCTCACCCTGGTACATGACCCTGACAGGAAGCTGTTGTTTTCCACAGTGATTTCTATCTATAATTTATTTCATTATGCCAAGCCAGGGGCCCGGCTGGCCGGGGAATTCGTCCCCTTCCGCCAGGTGAAGCGGGCGGCGCCTTTTGCACCGGCCTTTCAGAAAAAGACTGTGGATTTTCTCGCAGCCGCTTTTGACGGTCATATGGAGGAACTGCGCCGGGCATGTGTCAGGCTGGGCGGGACGCCTATGAAGCAGGGGGATGTGGGATATCAGATTTCTGTTTTTGACTGCCTTCCGGTTCAGGTGTTTTTCTGGGATGGAGATGAGGAATTTCCTGCTCAGGCAAATATACTGTTTGACGCCAATATCACAGATTTTGTCCACGAGGAGACGGTAAGCTGCATTGGGACAAGCCTGGTACACAGATTGATTGAGGAGTCAGGAATCGAGGAAAAAACATGCTGAGACTGGTGAATATTTTTGAGGCAGATGCGGGAAAAGAAAAAATAAAAAAATTGTACAGATATTCTTTTCCCATGGGGGAACGTGTCCCGTTCTTTCTGCTGAAAGCAAAAGCGAAAAAGGAACTGGCAGATTTTTATATTCTCTGTGACGACGATTTATTTGCAGGTATATTATATCAGGTTTATCACAGAGACATTGTCTATCTGTTCTACATAGCCATAGAGCCTTCTCTGCGGGGGCGCGGGTACGGAAGCGGACTGCTTCAGCTGGCGAAGCAGAAAAACTATGGAAAGCGTATAATTTTAAGCATCGAAGCATTAGAGAAAGACAGCAGAAATTATGAGCAGCGGGTAAAGCGCAAAAAGTTTTACCTGAAAAATGAATTCCAGGAGAATCATTTGATAACCAGAGAGGGAAATATCACATATGAAATGCTCTGTTATGGCGGAAATGTCAGTTATGAGGAGTATGGGAAGCTGATCGAAGGCTTTCTTGGGACATTTATCTATAGGAAGTTCTATAGAAAGATAAAAGGTGTATAAATAATTACTAAATTTCCGATGAGAATATTAGATATAATTGCATGTTGACAGGAATCGGCAGAGCAATTATTATGTAGTTATAATTTAATAAAGTGATTTTATAAAATTAATTTCATAAAAAGGAGAGTACCATGGGAATTATTGAGAAAATGAGATTGGACGGCAAAAAAGGATTTGTGACAGGAGCTGCAAGGGGAATCGGAAAATGCACGGCCACAGCATTTGCAGAAGCGGGAGCTGATGTGGCTATTGTGGATTTGGACTTTGAGGAGGCAAAAAAGACAGCCGCTGAGCTGGCAGAGAAAACCGGGCGCAAAGTTATCGCCATCAAGACGGACTGCACAGACAAAGAGCAGGTGGACGCCATGGTTTCCCAGGTGGTGAAAGAGCTGGGCGGGCTTAATTTCTGCCACAACAATGCGGGAATCTGCATCAATGCTCCGGCTGAGGAGATGACCTATGAGCAGTGGAAAAAGGTCATTGATATCAATCTGAACGGCGTGTTCCTGACGGATATTGCTGCCGGAAAATATATGCTGGAAAACGGCGGCGGCTCCATTATCAATACGGCTTCCATGTCAGCACATATTGTAAACGTACCTCAGCCTCAGTGTGCATACAATGCTTCCAAAGCGGCAGTCATCCAGCTGACCAAATCACTGGCCATTGAGTGGGCGAAAAAAGGCGTGCGTGTAAACAGCATCAGCCCGGGATACATTGGAACAGAGCTGACCTTAAATGCACCGGCCCTGACACCCCTCATTGAGAAGTGGAATGCCATGGCACCCATGGGAAGAATGGGAACACCGGAGGAGCTGGAATCCATCTGTGTATATCTGGCCGGAGATACCAGCACATTTACCACAGGGTCTGATTTTATTATTGACGGCGCATTTACCTGTTTCTAAAAATATTATCCAGTAGATAATAGCGAAAGGGTATTCAAAGAGCCACGAGCTTGGACAAAAGAAATAAAACTCTGGTTATGGAACGCCGCTCGTAATGATCTGGCTGTTATCCATGTACTCTCGGAATCTCTTATTCCGGGAGTATATATCCGGAAAGGGAGGGAGAGCATGGACGTAAAAAGTGTAATTGAAAATGGAAAAACCGCGCTGGGGATTGAACTGGGCTCCACTAGAATTAAGGGGGTACTGGTTGATTTTCAGGGGAAGGTTCTGGCAGTGGGTATTCATGACTGGGAAAATTCCCTGGTTGATAATATCTGGACATACAGCCTGGAGGAGATTCATGCAGGGGTACAAAACTGTTACAGCTCTTTGAGGCAGGCGGTGGAAAAAGAATACGGCGTTGTGCTTAAAAATATCGGGGCAATCGGCGTCAGCGCCATGATGCATGGGTATATGGCGCTGGATAAAGAGGGTAACCAGATTGCACCGTTCCAGACATGGAGAAATACCAATACCCAGCAGGCGGCAGACGAGCTGACAGAATTATTTGATTTCAATATTCCTCTGCGCTGGTCCGCTGCCCATTTATACCAGCGGATTCTGGACGGGGAAGAACATGTGAAACGGCTGGATTATGTGGCCACGTTAAGTGCCTATATCCATTGGAAGCTCACGGGAGAACGCATCATCGGCATAGGTGACGCGGCAGGGATGTTCCCCATTGATTCAGATGCCCATGATTACCACGCTGGTATGGTGGATAAGTTCAACAAACTGGTAGAGCCATACGGCTATTCTTGGAAGCTGGAAGATATCTTCCCAAAAGTACTCTCAGCGGGAGAACAGGCAGGGGTTTTGACCAGAGAAGGGGCAGCATTTCTGGATGAGACAGGCAGTCTCCAGGCGGGGATTCCCATGTGTCCGCCGGAGGGAGACGCGGGTACCGGCATGACAGCCACCAATTCTGTGGCACCCAGAACCGGAAATGTATCTGCAGGTACCAGCACCTTTGCCATGATCGTACTGGAAAAGCAGCTGAGCAAAGTATACCGTGAGATCGATATGGTCACCACGCCCACCGGTTTTCCATGTGCCATGTCCCATGCAAACAACGGAACTTCAGACCTGAATGCGTGGGTGGCACTGTTCGGAGAATTTGCAGAAATGATGGGCATACAGACAGACCCGGGAGAATTGTTCCAGAAACTTTACACCCGCTCCCTGGAAGGAGATCCGGACTGCGGCGGGCTTCTGGCATACGGATACTATTCCGGGGAAAATATCACCATGATCAACGAAGGGCGTCTGGCATTTCTGCGCACAGCAGACAGTAAGTTCAGCCTGGCCAACCTGATGCGGGTTCATCTCTATACGTCCCTGGGCGCTGTAAAGCTGGGACTGGATATTCTGATGGAAGATGAAAAGGTGAAAGTGGAGCGCATCATGGGCCACGGCGGATTTTTCAAAACCAAAGGGGTGGGACAGAGATACCTGGCAGCAGCGGTGAATGCCCCTGTCACAGTCATGGACACTGCCAGTGAAGGCGGCGCATGGGGAATCGCTCTGCTGGCCGCATATCTGGTGGACAGGAAACCAGATGAAAAACTGGAAGATTATCTGGACAACAGAATATTTAAGGAACTGTCCGGCGAGACCATTCACCCCTATGAGGAGGATGTAAAAGGGTTCCAGACCTTTATGGAACGATATAAGGCAGGGCTTGACATCGAGAAAGCGGCCATAGAAGCCATGGATTGGTAGAAGTCAAAGCAGCAGAGTGTAAAATTCTGCTGCTTTTTCTGTGCTTTTGACGGGAAGAAGGTTTTATGTTAAAATGAAAAAAGGAAAATGAAAGGAGAATTTGAAAAATGAAAACAACTGAAAGAAGCCGCTGCAGGTATGCATGGGGAATTCTGGCTGCCGTCATGCTTCTGGTTTTTGGCCTGGCATGGAATGTACAGGCTGCGTCATTAGGAAGGGCAGAGATTAAAAGTGTGAAAACCAGGACCGCTGACTGTCAAAGGGTTTATTGGAAAAAGGTTTCTGGGGCAGGAGGATATCAGCTGGCTTATAAAATGAATTCTGGTAAATACAAATATCAGACAGTATCCGGCAGTGCCTCTGTCCATGCGGATGTGAAAAAAAGGCGTCCGGAAGAACGCTATACATACCGGGTGAGGGCCTATAAGCTGGTAAAAAAAGACAAAGTATATGGAAGCTGGTCGGATGAGGTGGTAAGTTACCTGCAGAAAGATGTGGCAATTTATGGCAGGGAAGCTTCCTATGGCACCTACGGCCAATTCTATAAAAGCAGTGCCGCTGCCAAGAAACATATGAAAGCGGTGACTGTAAAGACCTGGGACTTTGCCAGCGGGAAGAAGGGCAGAAAAATTACGAAAAAATGGACCATCTATGTTCACAAGAATCTTGCCGATACGGTAAAAAGGGCATTTAACGAAATCTACAGAGGATCTGAAAAATTCCCGATCCACGCGCTGGGCGGGTGGCGTCAGGGAAGCGGCCGTTCTGAGCATTACGACGGTACGGCGATAGATATCAATCCAGACGAGAATTGTCAAAAGATCAATGGAAAAGTTGTTGTGGGAAAATATTGGAGGCCTGGGAGAGATCCCTATTCCATTCCCAAAGACGGAGAAGTGGCACGTATCCTCAGGAAATATGGCTTTACACAGGGCGTTTTCTGGGGGAAGAATAATCTGGATTACATGCATTTTTCTTATTTTGGCACATAATGGAGAAAATTTCCCGGCATTTCGCCCATGTTTATTGACAAATATGAAGGAATGTCGTAAAATTTTACTATATATTGTTGTTAGAAGGACTTTGACAAAAAGGAGGAAAAATATGAAAAAGAAAAAGGCGTTGTCTCTGGCGCTGGTTTTTATGATGGCTCTGCAGATGTTTGCCCTGCCGTTTTCCACCACAGCCTCGGCGGCAGTGAAAAACGGCCTGCAGAAAGCAGATGGGAAAACTTATTATTATAATAAAGGCAGGATAGTCAAAAATAAATGGATGCAGGTCAAAGGAGATAAGTATTACTTCGGAAGGAACGGAGAGGCTTATAAAGGTTATAAGAAAGTCGGAAAGTACAGATATTTTTTTGATTCTGCCTGTAGAATGGTATCCGAACGGAGCGTAAAAATTAACGGCGGAAAATATTATTTTTTGTACAACGGAAGATCCTCTAGACGCGCGGTGATGATTAAGGGGAAGATATGGAAGACCACGTCTGGAGGAAAAATGGTGAAAAACATCAGCAGTCTTGCGAAGGAAGGAAAAGACTTTAAGCCGTTTAAAAAGGCGGCCGGCAGTCCGCTGAAGAAAGAAACTATGCCCAGCTGTCTCGGGCCGGGGAAAGATGTGAATTACCATTATGATAACTTTACGGTATCTACTTATGAATATAACGGCTCACAGAAAATAGTTGCCGTACTGGAAAACAGAGTTATTGTGGACTGAATCCGGTATGAAACGGACGGAAACCATAAACGTTTTGAGAACACTCGGTTTTAGAGGGAGGGATTACCAATGAAACAATGGATAAAATTTAGAGGGATGGCGCTGGCGCTGGCAGTGATGTTAGCCATGGGAGCACCGCTGTATGTGCTGCAGACTCCGGTGGAGGTGTCTGCAAAAGCCGTGAAAAAGGGGCTGAAGAAGGAAAAAGGAAAATACTACTATTACAATAAAGGTAAGAAGGCTAAGAATAAATGGGTTACCATTGGCAAAAAGAAATATTATTTCCAGGGAAACGGAGCTGCTGCTGTAGGATGGACCAAAATCGGCGGGAAAGCATACTATTTTACTTCGAAGGCAGTTATGGCGAAGAATAAGAAAGTGGATGGGATAAAGCTCAACGCCAAGGGACAGGCATCTCTGAGCAATGAACGGGTGAAACTGATTTTTGCAGTCCAGGCTGTGATGGACAGAGTGACAAAAAGTTCACAGAGCAAAGAGCAGAAATTAAAAGCCTGTTATGATGATATGCTCAAATGTGGGTATGCGGGGAGATTTGGCTCCACCGATACTGCCGGCTGGGAAGTGGGTTATGCTTATGAAATGCTGACCAGCAGAAAAGGAAATTGCTACAGTTATGCGTCGGCTTTTGGCATGCTGGCCCGCAAGTGCGGGTATAGTGCTAAAATCGTCACAGGACAGATTTCTAAAGACAGTGCGGATATGATTAACCATGCATGGGTAGAAATCAACGGCAGAGTTTATGACCCACAGACACAGCAGACGATGGGGATCGATTTGTATAACAAAGAATATACAGCCAGCAGCCGTGTGGTTTATACGATTGGAAAAAAGGTATGATAGACGGGACTAAAGAATTATGGTATTTAGCAGTGTAGTATTTATATTTGTGTTTTTGCCGGTGGTGTTTCTGGTATACGGCATACTGCCTTCTCTTAAATGGAAGAACTTGTTTCTGGTGTTTGCCAGCCTGATTTTCTATGCTTATGGGGAACCGGTTTATGTGCTGTTAATGCTGGGGTCTTCTGTTATGAATTATGGGTTGGGACTTCTGGTATCCAGATCCGGGAAAAATGCAGGGGTGGTACTGGCACTGGCAGTTGTTCTGAATTTGGGAATCCTGTGTGCGTTTAAGTACACAGGATTCTTTCTGGAAAATGTGAACATACTTCTGGGAGTATCCATTCCGGTTCCGCATATTAATATGCCCATTGGCATCTCTTTTTTCACTTTTCAGGCGCTGTCTTATGTGATTGACGTCTACCGGGGGGATGTGCAGCCTCAGAAAAATTACGGAAGAGTCCTGCTGTACATTTCTTTTTTTCCGCAGCTGATCGCGGGACCCATTGTGAAATACCATGATATTGAGCAGGAAATAGAGAACAGAAAGCAGACTGCGGAGGGAACTGCCCATGGAATCAGAAGATTTACTATGGGTCTGGCGAAAAAAGTTCTGATATCTAATACCATGGGTCTGGCGGCAGACTATGTATTCAGTCTTCCCGCCCAGGGGCTGAACGCAGCCAGTGCATGGATCGGTGCCCTGTCCTATGCACTGCAGATTTACTACGATTTCGGCGGCTACAGTGATATGGCAATCGGACTGGGAGAGATGTTCGGTTTCCACTTTCGGGAAAACTTTCAGTATCCCTATTATGCGGACAGTATGCAGGATTTCTGGAGAAGATGGCATATCTCTTTGTCCACCTGGTTCAAGGAATATCTGTATATTCCGCTGGGAGGCAGCCGCAGGGGAACGGCACGTACATATTTGAATAAAGTCATTGTATTTTTTTGCACGGGTCTCTGGCATGGTGCCCAGTGGACATTTGTAATATGGGGCCTGGTGCACGGGGCATTTCTCATTTTAGAAGATACCATTCTTCCCGTTAAAAAATGTAAAATCCGATGGCTGCGGCAGCTGTATGCAGTACTGGCGGCAGTACTGGCCTTTGTGATTTTCCGTGCGGAAAATATGGCTCAGGCGGGGATGATGTTTCGAATGATGTTCACAGGTTTTTCCTTCACTCCGGAGAGTGCAGCCAACTGTATCAGTATTTTAAATCCGCTGTATCTTGTGACATTTGCCGCAGGGCTGGTCTGTGCTGTGCCTGTGAAAAAGAAACTGGAGGGAATCCAAAAGCTTCACGGCCTGTCTTATATTGCCTGTATGGCGCTGTTTGCCTTGTGTGTGTGCAGGCTCTCGGCGGACGCTTATAATCCGTTCATTTATTTCAGATTTTGACAGGAGGGGCAGATGGATAAGAAACGAAGTTATCGGGTTTACTGCAGGATATTTTTTGCAGTTCTGTGGATTCCCCTGCTGGGGATGGTCTTTTACCAACGCCAGGATGTAAACCAGAAGCAGATGCTCTCTCCGTTTCCCCATATCCAGGAAAATGGACGGTGGAATGTTCATTTTTTATCGGAACTGGGGGAATATTTTTCCGACCATTTTGCCTTCCGGTGGGAGATGATACAGGCAAATTCTTTTATAAAGGGAAAAGTATTTGGGATGGCTGGTGAGGATTCTGTGATTCAGGGGACGGATGGATATTACTTTTACGCGGACTCTCTGGATTCTTATCAGGGAAAGGTATCCCTGGATGAACGGGAATTATACGGGACCACCCGGGTGCTTGCCTTGATTCAGGAGTACGTAGAAAGTCAGGGCGGGGCATTTATATTCACCACAGCCCCCAATAAAAATACGCTGTATCCCCAGTACATGCCCTATTATTATAGGAAGATTTGTGAGAAAGGCGATCTGGAACTGCTGCAGGAGAGGATAGCAGAAGCGGGTATTCCTTATGCGGATTTGAAAGAGGCATTTGACAGAGAAGATGAAGTTCTCTATCACCGTCTGGATTCTCACTGGAATAATAAAGGTGCGGCTTTGGCTGCGGGAGTAATTTTGGATGGTCTGGGTCAGGGGCATACCGATTATGAAGAGATTCCTTACGAAGTGAGGGAAGATTTTGACGGAGATCTATATGAGATGGTCTATCCGCTGGGCAGGAAGAAAGACGCGAATGTGTACTATGAGAAAGCGTTTGCCTTCTCTTATCAGGAGGGATTTAAGAGCACGGAGGATATGAGCATTCATACAGAAAATCCGGAGAAAGAGAGAAGCGCAGTTGTTTTCCGGGATTCATTTGGCAATTCTTTGACTCCTTTTCTGGCAGAAGAATACGGGAAAGGATATTTCAGCAGAACCGTGCCCTACCCGGTGGATGCTCTGACAGAGGAAGAGGCGGATACTCTGATTTTCGAGATTGTAGAACGCCATCTGGATATACTGGCAAAGGAGGCGCCGCGGATGCCGGCTCCTGTGAGAGATTACCAAGAATGGGGGCAGGAGGAGATTCCCGGGCAGACCATGGAAGTGGAGGAAGACGAGAAATATGTGAAAGTCAGCGGGACACTGAAAGGGGATGCTCTGGATACAGATTCAGAAATTTATGTCCGATGCGTCTCACCGGAGCGCACAGTCATCTACGAGGCGTTTCCGTTGAACAGGCAAAACAGAGAAGAAAAGGAATACGGTTATGGCATGTATCTTTTACAAGAACAGCTGGAACCAGGAACTTATATTATGGAAGTGCTGTGCAGAAATAACGGCGTGTGGGTAACTTCCGGTTATATCAATTCATTTACAAAGGGGTAGAGAGTTATGAGAAGAAAGAGTGTAGTGTTATTCCTGTCCGCATTGATGGCGGTCACGGTCAGCGGATGTGGGGGAAAGAAAGAAGAACCAAAGACAACAGCAGCAGAGACTGTCACAGAGACGGCAGCTCCAGAAACAGAAACGCCTGAGCCAACAGAAACCGTTTCGGAAGCTCAGTCCTCCTCAGATTCTGATGATACCACATCAAAAGATCCTGTAGAGAAAAAGAAGAAAAAGAAGAAAAGCAAGAAAAAAGCCCAGGAGACAGTGGCAGGGGAAACACCGGATGCGGCGCAGGCAGCGGCAGAAGAGAGAGCAATAGCCGAAGCCCGTGCCCAGGCCGAAGCCCAGGCCAGGGCCGAACAGGAACGGCTGGCAGCAGAAGAGCAGGCACGTCTGCAAGAGGAAGAGGCCCGGAGGCTGGCAGCGGAACAGGCCATTACTGAGCAGAATATACCTCAGGATAATGCAGGCGCAGCTCCCCAGGAGGACGCGCGCACAGTTGCCCAGGGATATATCGGAAGAACTATGGAAGAACTCATTGGAGCCATTGGACAGCCTCAGGGAGAGAACAGGATGCCGAGCTGTAATGGTCCGGGAGAGGATGTGCAGTATACTTATCCGGATTTCAGCGTTATTACTTATGAAGAAAATGGAATTAGAACTGTGACAAGTATAGAATAAATTCAAGGAAAGGGAAGAATATTATGAAAAGGAAATGGATCGCAGGTATTATCCTGTGCAGTCTCTGTCTTGCCGTGCCGTCAGTGGTTTTGGCAGCTGGGCAGAATGACTGGCGGACAGCAGAGATACGGACAGCGGCTGTCTCTGATACAAGAGATACAGGAGCGGACAGCCCGGAGGCTCCGGATAAAGACCCCACGGCAGACGAGCCTTATCAGGCAGTGGAGGGAACCAACAGCCAGGGCCTCAAGACCATCGCCAATCCGCTCTGGGAATACAGTGAGGCTGGCGGCGGCATTTACCGTTTGGTGAAAACCAGGACTGTTGAGGGGCAGACAGCGTATTATACGCTGGCCGACGGAGTGCTTCAGCTGGGGACAGCTCCGGGGTATTATTATGCTTTTGATGCCCAGGGCAATATGATTACAGATACCAAAGTGATTCAGGGGATACGATATTATTTCACCCCTCAGTCTAAGGCAGTCCAGAGTACAGTAACCGTCACTCCCAATCAGACTACGCTGGGCATGGCTGTGCGGAATTGCTGGATGAAGGTCAGCAGCAGCTGGTTTTATTTTAACAATATGGGACAGCAGGATGTGGGCAAAACGGGTCTGCAGAAAATCAACGGTTCTTACTTTTACTTAAATAAGTCTTCTGTCCCTTATACCAGCAAATGGGTCCGCCAGAGCAATGGTGCCTGGTGGTATTTCAACAAAGACGGGAAATATAACAGCAGCCTGGTCAATTCCAGGAAAATCAACGGCAGCTGGTATTATTTGAATAAGAAAGGCATTCCCTATAAAAGCTGTTTCAAGACAGTAAATAAGAAAAAATATTACTACGGCACATCTGGAAAGCGGGCCAGCTATACAGGATGGAAATCCATTAAAAAGAGACAGTATTATTTTAGCAAAAAGCACTATGTTGTGAAAAAGACCGGATGGCAGAAGATTAACGGCAAGTCTTATTATTTCAGTAATAAAGGCGTAATGTATGCTGATAAATGGGCAAGTATTGGCGGCAGGCAGTATTATTTCAAAGCAAACGGACGGATGGCTGCAGGCTGGACAAAAATCGGAAAGACATATTACTGTTTTACAAGCTCCGGCACTTTGGACCGCAGTACCATTGCAAAGCAGGGAAATAACTATTATTTTGTGACGCCTCAGGGAACGAGGGGATCTAATATTTTAAATGGTGTGGGTGTGACAGCGGCTATGAGCAATGGTACGAAACTGCAGACCTGCTTCAATTATGTGGTGCGTAACTGCGGCTACATGGGAGGTCCGGTATGGCCGCCCAGGGGATGGGAACCCTATCACGCTTATAAGATGCTTACCACCAGGAGAGGAAACTGTTATGATTTCGCGGCGGCTTTCTGCTATCTGGCCAAAGCGGTGGGATATGAGGGCATGATCTGTATTGCAGGACAGTGTGCCTCTGCCAGCGGCGGGTATACTCCTCATTCCTGGTGTGAATATGGAGGAATGGTATTCGACCCGGAGATTTCCTATGCCAATGGATTGTACCTTTTTAATGTATCTTACGGCAGCCTTCCATTCGGATATATAAGATAATAAAACAATACAAAGCCACAGAGAAACTCCCCTTTAGTGAGGCAGTATTCTCTGTGGTTTTTTAGCAGTTGATAAAGTGCCTTCTTTTTGTTATAGTAAGAATATATTAGAGGGAGCGCCGTAGACGTGTTAATTTAGATTGAACGAGGAATTACCCATTATGGATATTACAGCTGGTATTATTGTATATTCATTGTCTCTGGATACATCTATCCAGACAAACATCAGCGCACAGCAGGATTTTCCTGTGGAATCATATGAACTCTGGGAGCAGGGGATGCCCCGCAGCCATGTGCTGTATGTGATTCAGAAAGAAAAGCTGCTGCAGGATCTGGCTATTTGGAGAAAGAAATTTGTAATCTGTACAGGATGGATTCAGGAGGAAGAACTAAAAGGGCAGGAGCTGTACTGGATTTCTGTGTCAGACAGCATTACTCTCTACGAAATTGCAGGACTTGTCCAGCATACCTTTCACCAATACTTTCAGTGGTACATCCAGGTGGAGACACTGGTCAGACAGAGGGAGAGCCTGGACAGTCTGGTAGATACCCTGTATGATTTTTACAAAATTACAGCCTGCGTAGCTACGCAATCCATGGAAATAGCTGGGATATGTTACCGCTTTTCCGAATCCAACTGGTGGGTGGACCACGGAAAGATGGTGTCCCTTGGCCGGGTAAATGAGCTGATTGCGGACGAAGATTTCCACAACTGTGCCGAATATGATGATGCATTTTTGTACCTGGATGAAAAGCAGGAGTGGTATTATTGTTATAATTTTAAAATTAATGGCCAGTATCAGGCCCGTTTGGTTTCCAATGTGGAAAGCCATCAGAAGGCTCATGGCATATGGAAATTAATCCATGATTTCGGCACCTGTATTTCCGATGTATATGAAGACTATTTCCATCAGGGACAGTTAGTGCAGTACAGGAAAGAGTGGTACGATCTGGTTTGCAGTCTCATACAGGGAAATGCGGTAAATATACGGGATCTCCGCCGCTGTGCTGAGCAGTACCAATGGAAGATTGAACATAAATTCCAGGTGATTCTGTTTCAGTTTCAGGATGGTGCCAGTGAAGGCGTGGGCATGAATTATTACAGAGTACAGATCAAAAGTTTATTCTGTGACTGTTATGTTGTGCAGAAGAAGAACCGTTTTATCTGCATCCGCAATTTGGACCGCTCCAAGAACAAAGATGATGTATATGAGAACCAGCTGCCGTATTTTCTGCGTGAGACATTGTGTAAAGCGGGAATCAGTAACATATTTTCAGATCTGGGAAAACTTCACAGGTATTTTCTGGAGGCAGAAAGAGCTCTCCAGATAGGAGAGAGGATTGACAGCACTCAGTGGTACTATTCGTTTGCGGATTATGTGGTTCCCTATATGATGGAACAGTGTACCTGTGAATTTACAGCGGAAGATATCTGCCATCCTGCCATTGCTGTTTTGAAAGAGTATGACGCCAAAAATGAGGCTCATCTGCTGAAGAGTCTGAAAATTTTTCTGCAGGAGCAGCAGAATATTACCAGGACATCCAAGCTGCTGGATATACACAGAACCACATTTCTGGTGCGTCTGGACCGCATCCGCCAGCTGACAGGGGTAAATCTTAACGACTATGATACCTGTCTGTACCTGATGATTTCCTTTGAAATTTTAAAATATTGAATATGGAGAAAAATAGCCGTCCTGCCCGCTGCAGAGCTTGGGAACGGCTATTTTTGAAGGTGTTGTCCGGATATTATGTTAAATATGTGGTGGAAATTGTCGAAGATTTGTAATTTTTTTTAACATATTCGTTTTTTTTAGTATAATATTGTAGAGAAAAACAAGCGAGGTGAAATATGTATACAAGCAGTGAAAAATGGAAAGAACGGGTATACGATTTAATGAACGGGCTCTATGATATGCATCAGTTTGCGGGAAAAGAAGCCAGGTTTATAGAATCTGAGTTTGAAGAGGGAAAGTATTGCCAGGAAAAATATCAGGAAGTCTACGATGCCAGCAGAAGGCTCTGTGAACGGCTGGGTGTGGATGAAGATGATGATATAGAAAAGATTATTGACAGTCTGCTGGATATGCAGAAATATCTCTGCTGTAAAATGTATGATTATGGCTGTATGTTTGGGTCCGCGGCATCTGGGCGCAGGAATAAGCTGCATCGTGTTCTGTCCAGTCAGTAACAATATAGGTATATGCTAATACTCCATCCGGACAGAAATTGCAGTATACAAAAACTGTCATATAAGATATAATGTAACTATTCACCAGGTGCTGTTTTGGCGTGGTGAAATAGAATTTTCTAAAGCGTGTCTGAAATTGTTTTCTGCCAGTTCCCAAGCGGGGCGTGCATATGGCGGGAATGAATTTTCAGACACGCTTTAATGGAAGCAGTCAAAAAGGCGGTATCTATGAACAAAGTCAATTATCAACTGCAGCTGGATAAGATTCTGGATAACCTGCAGAAAACACAGGAAATACCCCGTCTGCTGCTGCACAGCTGCTGCGCTCCCTGCAGCAGCTATGTGCTGGAGTATTTATCAGATTATTTTCACATTACGGTATTTTATTATAATCCCAATATTTCACCTGCCAGGGAATACGAGCAGCGGGTACAGGAGCAGAAGAGGCTCATTGAAGAGATGACATTTCGTTATCCTGTGTCTTTTCAGGAGGGAAATTATGAGCCGGAGCGGTTTTATGACATGGCCAGGGGGATGGAGCATCTGCCGGAAGGCCAGGAGCGGTGTCATGCCTGCTACAGGCTGCGTCTTGGTGAGGCCGCAGCAACAGGGGCGGCAGGGGGATATGACTATTTTACCACTACGCTGAGTATCAGCCCATTGAAAAATGCACAGAAACTCAATGAAATCGGGATTTCACTGGGGGAGGAGTGTAAAATCCCTTATCTTCCGTCCGATTTTAAGAAAAGAAATGGCTATGGCCGCTCACTGGAGCTGTCGGCCCAGTACCATCTTTACAGACAGAATTATTGTGGATGCATTTTTTCCAGACGGGAATCACAAAATATCAATTACAGGGAGTAGATTTCAGATATAGATTTTAAATCAGGGGAGAATTTATGAAAAAATACAACAGGGGATTGTTGTGGGTTCTTGCGGCAGGCATACTTGTTTTCTCTGGCGGATGCAGGTATGTGGAACGTACAGTCACCAAGGTAAAGGAGTCAGTGGGGGCGTTCGAGAAAGAAACCCAGATGCCAGAGCAGACGCAGGAGCCGGTGGCGGAGACAGATGGGATACATCAGGAATACTATTTTAAGCAGCTTACTATGAATGAGAAGAGGAGTTACCGCCAGCTTCTGGAGGGAATATTGGTTTTTGAAACAGAGATTTTGCTGTCAGATACCGATAACGATGCCATTGATAAGGCATACAGGGCTCTGCTGAAAGATCATCAGGAGCTTTTTTGGGTGCACAATGGGGAGACTTACTATAAGACAATCAATAAATCGGATACCATATTTACCCCCACTTATGGGTATACCAGGGAGGAAGCGGCTCCCGTGGAAGAAAGTCTGGAACAGGCTTACCAGCAGGTACTGCATGCTCTGCCTGAAAATGCCCCGGCCTATGATGTTGTGAGAAGTGTTTATGACTATGTGATTGGCTGTACGGAATATGTGATGAATGAGAACGACCAGAATATCGCAGGAGTTTTTTCGATGGGACAGGCTGTCTGTGCCGGATATGCGGGGGCAGTCCAGTATCTTTTGGAGAGATTCGATATTGAATCCATCTATGTGTCCGGAGAAACAAAGATGTCATCAGAGGGACATGCATGGAATATAGTAAATATAGATGGGAATTACTATTATGTGGATGCCACCAATGGTGACCAGCCTGGTCTGCTGGGATTGGAAGGAGCTGTTCCTTTATATGATTATCTGGCCCCTTTTCCCAATGAATACAGCCAGATTTGCTGGCCGGACGAGGAGTTTGCCCTGCCGGTGTGTTCAGCAGTGGATTATAATTATTATGTGTTAAACGGCAATTGTTTTTCCAGTTATGAATGGGGCACCCTGTATAATTATTTTACCGCCCAGCTGAGTCAGGGGGCTCATCTGCTGCGGGTAAAATTCACAGACCCAGCTTCCTATCAGGCAGCTTATACAGATATGATTGAGAACGGACGAATTGAAGAACTGGTCAGATATTATATGAATCTTCAAGGGATTCCCCAGGTGGAGTATCATTACAGTAATATGGATGATCTGCTGACTTTGTATGTAATGTTGTAATGAGCGAATAGCAGAGAGAACAATGACAGGTGGTGATATATGGAAAAAGTAATGGATTTTCTGTCTATGGCTGCAGAAGAATTGGCGCAGATACAGATCAGCACAGCAGGTGTGACTCTGGTGATTGGCCTATTGAATTGTTTCCTGGGGTATCAGCTTCTGAAAGTATGGCTCAGCCTGACGGGGTTTACCATAGGTGCTTTGGCGGGTTATACAATCGTTTCCCATTATACCAGGAGCAGCGCCATACAGATCACGGTTCTTCTGCTGGCGGGGCTGCTCCTGGGAATGATGGCATTTCATGTTTACCGCATAGGTGCGTTCCTCTTGTGTACCCAGGCGGCAGTGGTTTCCATCAGCATTTTGATGCAGCCAAAAGATTCACTGAAGTTTATGATCTGCCTGGCGGCAGCAATTGCAGTCGGCCTTTTGGGTGCGGCTTTTGTGAAGCCCATGGTAATCTTTCACACTGCCCTGTGGGGAGGATTCGCCGCCGCTGTCTCGGCAGCGGGGCTTCTGCACAAAGAGGCGGATGCAAAAATAATGTTTTTCGGGGCCGCGCTGACTGTGGCCGGAATCGTGGTGCAGGCTGTATCCACCCGCAACGGTGGCGGTACTCCTGTCAAGACTGCCGCTCAGTAACGGAAGAAGCGGATTCTGTGACTGTAAGGGAAAGGGCCGGTCTTCCTGCAGCCCCTTATTCATTGCCGTTTATCACCAATGCCAGAAACGGTTCTTAATTATCTACTTCTTTCAGGGTATATACATGACGTTTCTTAGCCATTTCGTCGCTGGCCAGATATTCATCGTAGGTGGTGATCTTATCTACTAAAGTACCGTCAGGCAAAATCTCCATGATACGGTTGGCAGTTGTCTGTACGAACTGATGGTCATGGGAGGCGAACAGGATTACCCCCGGGAATTTGATCAGTCCGTTGTTCAATGCGGTGATAGCTTCCATATCCAGATGATTGGTGGGTTCATCCAGAATCAGGATATTGGAACCGGATATCATCATCTTGGAGAGGAGACAGCGGACTTTCTCGCCTCCGGAGAGAACTTTCACCTTCTTCACCCCGTCTTCCCCGGCAAATAACATCCGCCCAAGGAAACCTCTCACATAGGTGGCGTCTTTGATCTCTGAATATTGGGTGAGCCAATCGGCGATAGTTAAATCGTTGTCAAATTCTGCTGTGCTGTCTTTGGGAAAATAGGAGCGGGAGGTGGTGATTCCCCATTTATAAGTTCCCTCATCCGGTTCTTCTTCTCCCATGAGAATCTGGAACAGGAGCGTTTTTGCCCTCTCATTGGAACCTACGAAAGCCACTTTATCGTCATGGCCCAGGGTGAATGTGAGGTTATCCAGGATTTTTTCACCATCCACGGTTTTGGAGAGATTTTCTACCATAAGCACTTCGTTGCCGATTTCCCGGTTGGGCCTAAAGTCGATATAAGGATACTTCCGGCTGGAGGGACGCATTTCGTCCAGCTGAATCTTTTCCAGTGCCCGCTTACGGGAAGTGGCCTGTCTGGACTTGGAGGCATTGGCGCTGAACCGGGAGATAAATTCCTGCAGCTCTTTGATCTTTTCTTCTTTTTTCTTATTGGCTTCTTTCATCTGTTTGATCAGAAGCTGGCTGGACTCATACCAGAAATCATAGTTTCCTGCATAGAGCTGGATTTTTCCATAATCAATGTCTGCGGTGTGGGTGCAGACTTTGTTCAGAAAATACCGGTCGTGGGACACGACAATTACGGTGTTGGAAAAATCAATCAAAAACTCTTCCAGCCATTCAATAGCATTCAAATCCAGGTGGTTGGTGGGCTCATCCAAAAGCAGAATGTCCGGATTGCCGAATAATGCCTGGGCCAGCAGTACTTTTACTTTCAGATTTCCCTCCAGATTTTTCATCAGGGAGTCGTGGTATTCAGTGGTTACACCCAGCCCGTTCAGCAGGGACGAGGCGTCGGATTCGGCTTCCCATCCGTTCATCTCTGCAAACTCCGCCTCCAGCTCGCTGGCACGGATTCCGTCATCGTCTGTGAAGTCTTCCTTGGCATAGATGGCTTCCTTTTCATTTCTTACATCGTAAAGGCGCTTGTTGCCCATAATCACCGTATCCAGAACCTGGTATTCATCGTATTTGAAATGGTCCTGCTGGAGGAAAGACAGGCGCTGTCCGGGGGTGATGGACACGTCTCCTTTGGTGGAATCCAACTGTCCGGAGAGAATTTTCAAAAATGTGGATTTTCCGGCTCCGTTTGCTCCGATTAAGCCGTAGCAGTTTCCCTCGGTGAATTTTATATTGACGTCCTCAAACAGAGCTTTTTTCCCGATGCGTAAAGTGATGTTATTTGCTGAAATCATACACAAACCTCATTCATTTCTATATTTTAGTGTTTCCACATACTCTAACCTATTTTACCGTAAATCGCAGAATATGCAAGTCTTAATTTTCTTTTCAAATTTAAAACTTGACTGAATTGCGAAGGGTTGATATATTTATCAGAGGGAACTGTATGTAAATAACCTGTGACAGGTGCGCCGGATTTTTCTCTGAGAGTGTCCGCCCAAAATCAGGCGCATAGCGGGCTGTGTAACTGATTTTGGGCGGGCGCTGTCTAAAGAAAAGACAAGCAGATGGCATAGACTATTTACATACAGTTCCCTAAGTAATTGTATTTGGTATCCGGTGAATAAGGAAATTTCCGGGAATATCTTGAGTAATACAGGAGGAAATGGACAGGATGTATATTACCAGGGAATGTGATTATGCGGTCCGGGTGATCCGGGCATTGGAAGGTGAGAAACGGCTCAGTGTGGGGGAAATCTGTAAAAGAGAAGAATTAACGTCCCCTTTTGCTTATAAAATATTAAAGAAACTGCAGGCAGCCCAGATTGTGAAAGGATTCCGCGGTGTCCACGGCGGTTATGCGCTGGAAAGGCCCACCAGCCAGATTACGCTGCTGGACGTGTACCAGGCCATTGATCCGGATATGTATCTTGTAGACTGTATGGACCCGGGAAAGCCCTGCAGCCGCAATGGTGCAGGGGGAAAGCCCTGCCAGGTACATCGAAAGCTGGCGTCGATTCAGAAGAAACTGTGGGATTTACTGTCGGAAGAGTCTCTGGAAAATATTTTAAACCATGAGCAGTAAGAAAATGGTGCAAACTTCATAGACACATTTCCTAAAATATGGTATCATCACCTTATAGGCTGATATTACAGCCGGATAAAAATGGATTACCAAATTATAGAATTTACTGATTATTTTCTAAGGAGGAAATACGAATGGCAAGAAAGATGAAAACCATGGATGGAAACCATGCTGCTGCCCATGCGTCTTACGCATATTCCGATGTAGCAGCTATTTATCCCATTACCCCTTCTTCCGTTATGGCAGAAGCTACGGATGAATGGGCCACACAGGGAAGGAAGAACATCTTTGGACAGGAAGTTCAGGTAACAGAGATGCAGTCAGAGGCAGGAGCTGCCGGTGCGGTACACGGTTCTCTGTCAGCAGGTGCACTCACCACCACATATACAGCATCCCAGGGACTGCTGTTGATGATTCCTAATCTTTATAAAATCGCTGGTGAGCAGCTTCCGGGCGTGTTTAACGTATCAGCCCGTGCACTGGCAAGCCATGCACTTTCCATTTTCGGCGACCACTCTGATGTTTATGCGTGCCGCCAGACCGGGGCAGCTATGCTCTGTGAGTCCAGTGTTCAGGAAGTTATGGACCTGACTCCTGTGGCCCATTGTGCCGCCATTAAAGGGAAAGTTCCTTTTATCAATTTCTTTGACGGTTTCAGGACTTCCCACGAAATTCAGAAAATTGAGACCTGGGATTACGAGGATCTGGCAGAACTGGTGGACCAGGACGCTGTGGATGCATTCCGCAATCACGCGCTGAATCCCAACCACCCCTGTCAGAGAGGTTCTGCGCAGAATCCGGATATCTTCTTCCAGGCAAGAGAGGCATGTAATTCTTACTACGATGCACTTCCCGCTATCGTACAGGAATATATGGACAAAGTAAATGCCAAGATCGGTACCAATTACAAATTATTCAATTACTATGGTGCACCGGATGCTGAGCATGTGATCATTGCCATGGGCTCTGTCTGTGATACCATTGAGGAGACCATTGATTATCTTCTGGCAGCAGGCAGAAAAGTGGGCGTGGTGAAAGTACGTCTGTACAGACCATTCTCAGCAAAAGCTCTGGTGGAAGCAATCCCGGCTTCTGTAAAACAAATCACCGTGCTGGACCGGACCAAAGAGCCGGGTGCATTGGGTGAGCCATTATATTTGGATGTGGTTGCAGCTCTGAAAGGAACCGCTTTCAATGACACACCGATCTTTACCGGACGCTACGGCCTTGGTTCCAAAGATACCACACCTGCACAGATTGTTGCTGTGTATGACAACAGTGCTAAGACACCGTTTACCATTGGTATCGTGGACGATGTGACCCATCTGTCACTGGAAACCGGCACTCCGCTGGTAACCACGCCGGAAGGAACCATCAACTGCAAGTTCTGGGGACTGGGTGCCGACGGTACTGTGGGTGCCAACAAAAACTCCATTAAGATCATCGGTGATAACACAGATATGTATGCCCAGGCATATTTTGATTATGATTCCAAGAAGTCCGGCGGTGTGACCATGTCTCATCTGAGATTTGGTAAAAAGCCCATTAAGTCCACATATCTGATCCATAAAGCGGATTTCGTGGCCTGCCACAATCCTTCTTATGTAAATAAGTACAATATGGTGCAGGAGCTGGTGGACGGCGGAACATTCCTTCTGAACTGTCCATGGGATATGGCAGGTCTGGAACAGCACCTTCCCGGACAGGTAAAAGCATTTATTGCAAATCATGGAATTAAGTTCTATGTGATTGACGGTATCCGCATTGGAAAAGACATCGGTCTGGGCGGCCGCATCAACACTGTACTCCAGTCTGCTTTCTTTAAACTGGCCAATATCATTCCGGAAGAACAGGCCATTGACCTGATGAAAGCTGCAGCAAAAGCTACCTACGGCAGAAAAGGCGATGCCATTGTGCAGATGAACTATGATGCCATCGATGCCGGTGCAAAACAGGTGGAAGAAATCCAGGTTCCAGAAAGCTGGAAGAACGCCGCTGATGAAGGACTGGCAGCAGCCCATGCAGAACACGGCAGAAAAGACGTAGTGGAATTCGTCAACAATATTCAGGTGAAGGTAAATGCCCAGGAAGGAAACAGTCTTCCGGTATCTGCATTCTGCGATTATGTGGATGGAAGTACTCCCTCCGGAGCATCTGCCTACGAAAAACGTGGAATCGCTGTAGATATCCCGGTATGGAAACCAGAAAACTGTATCCAGTGTAACCGCTGTGCTTATGTATGTCCCCATGCAGTTATCCGTCCTGTGGCACTGAGTGAGGAAGAAGCAGCGAAAGCACCGGAAGGCATGCAGATGATTCCTATGACTGGAATGGATTCCTATAAGTTTGCCATTGTAGTGTCAGCTTACGACTGTACTGGATGTGGTTCCTGTGCCAACGTGTGTCCAGGCAAGAAAGGTGCAAAAGCCCTTGCTATGGAAAACATGGAGGCCAACGCAGGCCAGCAGAAATATTTCAATTATGGTGTGGAAGAAGTACAGCAAAAGGCAGATGTGCTTGAGAAATTCAAAGAAGCCTCTGTGAAAGGCAGCCAGTTCAAACGGCCGCTGCTGGAGTTCTCAGGAGCCTGTGCAGGATGTGGAGAGACACCGTATGCGAAACTGATTACCCAGCTGTTCGGCGACAGGATGTATATTGCCAATGCCACAGGATGTTCCTCAATCTGGGGCAACTCCTCACCGTCCACTCCTTATACCGTGAATGCCCAGGGCAGAGGTCCTGCATGGTCTAATTCTCTCTTTGAAGATGCGGCAGAGTTTGGATATGGCATGCTTCTGGCTCAGAACGCAGTCCGCGGCGGATTGAAGACAAAACTGGAAGGCATTGCTGCCAACGGAACCAATGAGGATGTGAAAGCGGCAGCGAAAGAATGGCTGGATACTTATGAGAACGGTGCCGCCAACGGACTGGCCACAGAAAAACTGGTTGCAGCCCTGGAAGCATGCGGCTGTGAGAAAGCACAGGAGATTCTGAAACAGAAAGACTTCCTGGGTAAGAAATCCCAGTGGATCTTTGGCGGTGACGGCTGGGCATACGATATAGGATTCGGCGGTCTGGACCATGTACTTGCCAGCGGAAAAGATATCAATATCATGGTATTTGATACAGAAGTGTACTCCAACACAGGCGGACAGTCTTCCAAAGCTACCCCTACAGGTGCTATTGCCCAGTTTGCAGCAGGCGGCAAGGAAGTGAAGAAGAAAGACCTGGCCAGCATTGCCATGAGCTATGGATATGTATATGTGGCACAGGTTGCCATGGGCGCAGATTTCAACCAGACAGTGAAGGCCATCGCAGAGGCAGAGGCTTATCCGGGACCATCTGTGATCATCGCTTATGCTCCGTGTATCAATCATGGTATCAAGAAAGGCATGAGCAAAGCGCAGACAGAAGAAGAGCTGGCTGTAAAGGCTGGTTACTGGCATAACTTCCGCTACAATCCTGCACTGAAAGCAGAAGGAAAAGACGCCTTCATTCTGGACAGCAAAGAGCCCACAGAAAGCTATCAGGACTTCCTGGACGGAGAGGTGCGTTACAATTCCCTGAAACGTTCCAACCCGGAGAAGGCAGCCAGATTGTTTGATATGTCAGAGGCACAGGCAAAAGAAAGATATGAGTATCTGAAAAAGCTGATTACTTTGTACAGCGCAGAAAAATAGAAAAGAGGAATGGCGGGGCAGGAGTGTTCCTGTCCCGCTGTTAACTGATCAGAGCGTGTCTGAAAATTGTTTTTGGTTTTCAGACACATTTTAGGAACTGTAGAAAAATAGCTGATGCATATTGCGCAATATGTGTCAGTTATTTCCCTATAGTTCCTTGTTTTTATTTGTGAAAATTTCGTGACATGTGCCTGGGGCGGTTGATTTCAATATTATTTTGTGCTAGAATATAAAAATAATTATGGATAGTGGGTTGCTTTTATCTTAGAGCGTGCCTAAAGGCAGGGAGGTAAGATGCGGACTAAGAAAGAAGGGAGTCTTGGAATGAAAAACAACTATGTTAAGAAACTGTTGTGCATAACATTAATTTCAGCTATGGTTATTTCCAGCAGTTTCAGTACATTTGCCAGTGATATTGGAAGTACCTCAGAAAATGTATCAATGTCTGAGGAGATAACAGAGGAACCTGTAGATGATGGAGGGACACAGGAGGTGATTACCCCTGCCCCAGAACCTTCTGATGATCCCACCGTTGTTCCCACAGAGACGCCGGTTCCGGACCCGACAGAGACCGTCACTCCTGAACCAGTGGACCCCACGGATACACCGGCGCCGAAGCCTACCACAATACCAGGTGAAGACGATATTGACGGACTGCCTGTTGACCCAGGGGACGACCAGCCGGGTGACAATAGCGGTGGAGATTTGGAATTTTCTGCGGAGGCGGTGATTGCAGCCATCGACGCCATCGGTACAGTGACACTGGACAGTGAGAATGCCATCGCCAATGCAAGGAATGCTTACGAGGCTCTGAGTGAAGATCAGAAGGCACAGGTTACCAATTATGGAACTCTGGTTGCAGCGGAAGAAGCATTGAGCCAGTTGAAAAATTCAGGAGGAGAAGAACCTGGTGAGAACCCCACAGAGATTCCCCAAGAGCCGGATGGAAATGTTGAAAATCAGGTGCAGGAAGAACCTGAGGTGATTAATGGACCGATTACCAGAATCTCTTCCAGCACCCATGTGGTGAACCTGAAGGCAGGACGTACCTTCTATCTGAATCAGTTGAAATCCAACTATTCATTGTCTTTCAGCAATGACATCGAAGACGTGATGGATGAGATTGAGGAAGAGTTTCTAAAAGCGAATAAATTAGACGCAGAAGACGGATATCTGGTACATAATTGGCAGGACATTCTGGCAGTCTATGTGATGCAGCAGACCAGAGAGGGAAAGAAATCTTTCAAACTGGGAAAATCTTCAAAGGATGACCTGGCTGCCATATTTGCCGAGATGAATGAACTGAAAAGAGATAAAAAGAATATTGCGCTGGTAGATTACAGAGGAATGCGTGTGGATGATTATATAGAAGAACACGGGGAATTGACAAAGCGCGAAGAAAAAATCCTGGAGAAGTACGCAGACCAGGACTGTGCACTTTTGTGCGCAGTTATTACGGCGGCCAAAGGATTTATCCGAGAAAGTGCCGGGGAAGAAGTGTCAGAAGAAAGGGTTGCTGTTATTCAGGCAGGTTACAGCCTGGTAGGAAAAGTTGCCTATTTCTGGGGCGGCAAGTCTTCCGTACTGGGATGGGATGACCGGTGGGGAAGTGCCGCTCAGGTCAGCTCCGCAGGTGATTCCAGCACAGGTCGAATCCGTGCCTATGGGCTTGACTGCAGTGGTTTTGTAGACTGGGCATTTAATAATGGCTATCAGGATACGAATCTGGAGGATCAGGTAGGACACGGCACGTCAGACCAGTGGAATAAGGCAGAGACCATTCAGGGCCATGAGGCACAGGCCGGAGACCTTGTGTTCCAGAGAGGGCCGGAAGCCGGCAGTGACAACCATGTGGGAATTCTGGTAGGAAAATCCAGCAGCGGAGATTGGATTGCTGTGCATTGTTCCGGCAGTCAGAATGGTGTTACAGTGGGCGAAGCTTATTCAGCAAGCTTCCGTTATATCCGCAGACCTTCTGTATATCCCACCATAGAAGAACTGAGAGCACAGAAAGAAGAGAAGAGATCTGATCTTTTGGAAGCGGCAAACAGAAAGAGGACATTGCAGCAGGCAGCAGCGGCTCAGAATCCAAATGAATCTGCAGAAGTAGAATGATTCTGCTGATATAGTAAATAAAATGACACCTGTACGGTTCCGAGAACAGAAGTTCTGGAAATGTGCAGGTGTTAATTTGTTATAAAATGTATATAAGTATACACACGGCAAATAATGTACTCAGGAGGAATAAAATGGACACGATAAGAATCATAGCAGGTCCCATAATCGGAGCGGTCATAGGTTATTTCACTAACTTTATTGCAGTAAAAATGCTGTTCCGCCCGCTTCACCAGGTGAAAATCGGAAATTTCCGGCTTCCGTTCACCCCGGGAATCATACCAAAAGGAAAGGACAGGCTGGCCGGTGCATTGGGCAAAGCCGTGGGTGAGAACCTTTTGACAAAAGAAGATTTGGAAAAAATTGTTCTCAGTGATTCTGTAAAAAAGACGGTGGTGGATACTGTTATGGATACCCTTGCCAGCGAACAGAACAGAAATACCCCGGTTAAAGAACTGCTGACTGCCTATATACCTCCAGCTGACTATATGGCAGAGAAAGAGCATCTGGAAAATCTGCTGTGTGACAAAATGCTGGAAGGGATTGAGAAGCTGGATATTGTCCAGCTGATGAATGAAGAAAGCAAACGGGTGGTAGGAGAGAAGCTGAAGGGCAGCTTTTTTGAGAATCTCATAAGTGACGACCTGATTGAGAGTCTTACATCCCATATTGGTGTACGGGTGGAACGCTATGTCCAGGAAAATGGAAGGGACTGGATCTTCCCACTGATTGATGAACAGGCGGCGGCACTGGAGCAGAAAACAATCCATGAGCTGGCAGAAACCGTGGGTGTGAAACAGGAGCAGGTGCGGACTGTCATAGAACAGGCATATACCCATGCCATGCAGAAAAAAGTATCAGATTTTGCAGAACAATTTCATATCCGCGAGATGGTGGAAGAAAAAGTGCGGCAGATGGATGTGTTAGAAGTAGAAGAGCTGGTTTTATCAGTGATGAAAAATGAGCTGAACACCATTGTAAATCTGGGGGCGCTGATTGGGCTTCTGATTGGTGTTTTGAATGTATTTATCTAGTATAACCCACACTAATTAACCGTACCTTTCACTTGTCTAAATTTCCATCTGCGGCGTTGTCGTCAATCGACGCAGCCACCGCTGCGCCTCATTCCTCCGCCTTGCAGGCTGAAAATTTATCCTGCGCGAAAGGTATCGGTAATTAGTGCGGATTATACTAATAATCCATCCCCCCCCCCGGTGTACGCCGGGGGATGCTGGATTTTACATAATAGTCTGTACAGCTTCAAAAACAGCTGTACTCCTTGGCCCCATAACCAATGTGTCACCCATAAGCTGGCGGGGGTCATCAGAATCGGTGTAGACGGCCAGCTTCCACACATAGGGCTTGGGAAGCCGCGGCAGACAAATCTCCTGGTCCTCCCAATAGGAGTTGATGGCCATGTAGACCAGGTCGTCTCTCGTGGAATTTTCTTTTTGGGAAGCATAGAATACACAGACAACTTTTGAATCCTCTGTGATGGGATCTTCCCATGGACGGTTACTGTGGGTGCTGATTGGCGGAAAATTCATGGAGCCGGGAGGCATATCTCCCCGGATGCTGCAGTGGTCTTTCCGAAATTGAATCATGTATTTGAAATGTTCAAACAATTCACGGTTCTTGTCCAGCAGGGACCAGTCCAGCCAGGAGATCTCGTTGTCCTGGCAATAGGGATTGTTATTTCCGAATCTGGTATCGCCAAATTCGTCGCCGGCAAGGAACATAGGTGTTCCACGGCTGCACATCAGTACTGTCACTGCGTTTTTCATAAGTTTCAGCCGCAGGGCATTGATCTGGGGATCGTCTGTCTCTCCTTCTGCGCCGCAGTTCCAGCTGCGGTTGTCATTGGCGCCATCCGTATTGTCCCATCCGTTGGCTTCATTGTGTTTTTCATTATAGCTGTACAGGTCACGAAGTGTAAATCCGTCGTGGCAGGTGATAAAATTAATGGAAGAATTATATCCACGGTATTGTCCAGTATATAGATCCATGGAGCCGCTGATGCGTTTGGCGGCCGCAGGAGCCATCCAGTAGTCACCCTTTAAGAAACTGCGTAAATCGTCCCGGTAAAGGCCGTTCCACTCTGCCCAGCGGTTCCACGCGGGAAAACTTCCCACCTGATACAGTCCGCCTGCATCCCACGCCTCTGCAATTAATTTCACATCTCCCAGAATCGGATCGAAAGCCAGGCTTTTCAATAAGGGGGCATTCTGCATGGGGAGGCCGTTCTGATCTCTCCCCAGGATGCTGGCCAGGTCGAAACGGAATCCATTGATGCGGTAGTTGGTCACCCAGTAGCGCAGACATTCCATGATCAGCTGCTGGACAACAGGATGGTTGCAGTTGAGGGTATTGCCGCATCCGCTGAAATTGTAATACTGTCCGTCTGGCGTGAGCATATAGTAAACATTGTTATCGAAGCCTTTAAAACAGAAGAATGGACCGTGTTCATTTCCCTCAGCTGTATGGTTAAACACCACATCCAAAAATACCTCGATACCGTTTTCGTTCAGTTCTTTGACCAGAGCTTTCAGTTCATACCCCTCATGGGTATATTCGTCTTCTGCGGCATAACTGGTGTTGGGGGCGAAAAAACTTACTGTATTGTAACCCCAGTAATCCAGAAGTTTCCTGCCGTCCACTTCTCTGGCAGGCATTGTCTCGTCAAATTCAAAAATGGGCATCAGTTCCACAGCAGTAATCCCCAGTTCTTTGAGATAGGGAATTTTTTCCCGCAGTCCGGAGAAGGTACCCGGATGTTTAACACCAGAAGAATGATGCATGGTAAATCCCCGGACATGAAGTTCATAAATGATTAGTTCCCGCATAGGAAGCAGGGGCCGGACAGCTGTCCCCCAGTCAAAGTTGTTGAGAACCACTCTGCCCCGGTAGGGAGAGAACTGGCTGGGCTTTTCCCCCCATACGCTCTGGCCTGTCACTGCCTTTGCATAGGGGTCCAGCAGAACCTGTGTCTTATCAAATATCAGGCCTGCTTCCGGGTCATAAGGTCCGTCCATCCGATAAGCATATTCAAAATCTTTTGCATTCAGATTGAATACAATCATAGAATATACGTCGCCGATTCGATAGCGCTCCGGAAATGGAAGGACTGCAAAGGGCTCTGTTTCCTTATGGCGGAAAAGCAGCAGTTCACAGGAAACCGCATTGCGTGAATGTACAGTAAAATTAATGGCGTTTGCTGATAATGCGGTGGCTCCGTTCATTTCATAAAGACCGGGCCGGACTTCAAAACCACTGATAGTATCCAGAGGCATCAGATGGTATTCCGGAATCGAAGGTGCTGCTGAGGGAATAGATCTCATGGTTTTTCACCTGCTTTCTTAGATTTGTTAAACTTTTTATTTAATTTTACCATAATTTCAAGCACTTGTCCAAGAATGTGTGGGAAAATTCATTTATGATGATCAATTGACGTGAATCCATATTCAAATACACAGGCAGGGGGTCAGAATTTGAAAATGGTTATTGACAAATACCCCGAGGGGGTATATACTACAAACATCAAAAGCAATTGCTGAAGATTATGTTTTCTGCAAGTATGAATTGTGTCAGGGGCGGTATATTAAATGTTAGAGCATATCATGTGGAACCTTATGTGTATATAACGGACAATCAGCCGCAAAAGCGGGTGCAAGAGAGATTCCGCGAGTACATTTCTATAGAAAGGGAGGGAGGCTGTGGCAGAGGAGAAAGAGTGTTGCTGTAAAAAGACAAAAATTCGCAATGAAAAGGAATATAAAGACCTTCTGAACCGCCTGAGCCGCATCGAGGGCCAGGTAAGAGGCATAAAGGGAATGGTGGAAAACAGTGCGTACTGCACGGATATTCTGGTACAGGTTGCCGCAGTCAATGCGGCTTTGAACAGTTTTAATAAGGTTCTCCTTGGGAATCACATCCGTACATGTGTGGCGGATGATATCAGAAATGGAAAAGAAGAAACCGTTGACGAGCTGGTTCATGTACTGCAGAAATTGATGAAATGAGGGAGGTAGAATGCGGTGGAACAATATAATGTTACAGGTATGAGCTGTGCTGCCTGCAGCAGCCGTGTGGAAAAGGCAGTGAACAAAGTCCCGGGGGTGACTGCCTGCTCTGTGAGCCTGCTGACAAACTCCATGGGGGTGGAGGGCAGTGCTGCTGCAGAGGAGATTATAGAAGCGGTGGAAAATGCCGGGTATGGTGCCAGTGTAAAAGGCGGGGCCAATCAGGAGAGCCGGGCCGCGCCGGGTCCAGATTCTCTGAAAGATACGGAGACACCGGTTCTAAAGCGCAGGCTGGCCCTTTCTATTGGATTTTTATGTGTCCTGATGTATTTTTCCATGGGGAATATGATGTGGGGATGGCCCGTACCTGCCTGGTTTGAGGGAAATCACGTGGCAATGGGTCTGGTTCAGCTTTTGCTGGCCGGGATTGTTATGGTGATTAATCAGAAGTTTTTCATCAGTGGATTTAAAAGCCTTGCCCACAGGGCTCCCAATATGGATACACTGGTGGCTCTGGGATCTTCGGCATCTTTTGTATGGAGCGTGTATGCGCTGTTTGCCATGACCGATGCCCAGGTCAAAGGGGATATGCCGGCAGTCATGGTCTATATGGATGAATTCTACTTTGAATCCGCGGCTATGATTCTCACACTGATTACAGTGGGGAAAATGCTGGAGGCCCGGAGTAAGGGAAAGACAACCGACGCGCTGAAAAGTTTGATCGGCATGGCGCCTAAGACGGCTACTGTCCTGAAAAATGGACAGGAGACGGAAGTTTCCATAGAACAGGTAAAAGTAGGAGATGAATTTGTCGTACGTCCCGGGGAGAGCATCCCTGTGGACGGTGTGGTGGAAGACGGTACCAGCGCCGTGAACGAATCTGCCCTTACCGGGGAGAGTATCCCTGTGGATAAGGCAGAAGGAGACCAGGTATCTGCCGCCACAGTGAATCAGTCCGGATTTCTCCGGTGCAGAGCCACCCGTGTGGGGCAGGATACGGCCCTGTCACAGATCATTCAGATGGTCAGCGATGCGGCGGCAACCAAAGCGCCCATTGCCAAGGTGGCAGATAAGGTATCAGGGGTCTTTGTACCGGTGGTGATTACCATTGCTGTGATCACCACACTGGTATGGCTGCTGGCAGGACAGGAATTTGCGTTTGCCCTGGCAAGGGGGATTTCCGTGCTGGTGATCAGCTGCCCCTGTGCCCTGGGACTGGCCACACCGGTTGCCATCATGGTGGGCAACGGAATGGGCGCCAAGAATGGAATCCTTTTCAAGACAGCGGCCTCCTTGGAGGCTGCAGGCCAGGTCAGTGTGGTGGCTCTGGATAAGACAGGAACCATCACCACAGGAGAGCCAAAAGTGACAGATATTATGCCCTGGGGGGGAATCGGTGAAACAGAACTGATTCAGCTGGCGGCTTCTCTGGAAAGCAAAAGCGAACATCCACTGTCCCGGGCTATTTTACAAAGAGCAGAGGAGACAGGGATTCAGATTTCAGAGATCACTGATTTTGCAGCCCTCCCAGGCAACGGGCTGTCGGCAGTTCTGGAAGGGAAATCCCTTGCAGGGGGGAATCTGAATTACATCCGCACAAAGGCACAGATTCCCCAGTCACTGGCAGATGCCGCTGACGGGCTGGCGGCTCAGGGAAAAACACCTTTGTATTTCAGCCGTGATGATCAGGTGCTTGGACTGATCGCTGTGGCTGATGTGATAAAACCAGAAAGTCCCCAGGCTATTAAAGAACTCCAGGGTATGGGAATCCATGTGGTTATGCTCACCGGAGACAATGAGCGCACGGCAAAGGCCATCGGAGCCCAGGCCGGGGTGGATGAAGTGCTGGCAGGGGTACTGCCCGACGGCAAAGAAGCGGCTATCCGTTCCCTTCAGACAAAGGGAAAAGCGGCAATGGTAGGGGACGGCATCAACGATGCGCCGGCTCTGACCCGCGCGGATATCGGTATTGCCATCGGGGCGGGGACAGACATCGCCATCGATGCCGCAGATGTGGTTTTGATGAACAGCAAATTGTCTGATGTGCCTGCTGCCATCCGGTTAAGCCGTGCCACACTGCGGAATATTCATCAGAATCTGTTCTGGGCATTTTTCTATAATGTGATCGGCATCCCTCTGGCAGCCGGGGTCTGGATTCCCCTGCTGGGATGGAAACTGAACCCCATGTTCGGCGCGGCGGCCATGAGTTTATCCAGCTTCTGCGTGGTGTCCAATGCCCTGCGGCTGAATTTATTCAATATGCACGACGCCCGCCATGATAAGAAACGTGTGTTTAAAAACAGTGAAGAACCGGCCCAGCCGGATACAATAAAATCAAAAAAGGAGAATGAAGCCATGACAAAAACAATGAAAATCGAAGGAATGATGTGTCAGCACTGTGAGGCAAGAGTGAAAAAGACTCTGGAAGGACTGGCTCAGGTGGACAGCGCAGAAGTAAGCCATGCCAAGGGGACAGCAGTAGTTACCCTGAACGGGCAGGTGGATGACAGTGTTTTGAAAGACGCTGTGGAGGCACAGGATTATAAAGTGGTTGGAATCGAGTAAAGCAATATGAGTTTCATTGAGCCTGACATTATGTCAGGCTCTTTTTATATGTGCGTCCAGTATGGGCGCAGCCTAATCGGTGAAAATCCCAATGAATTTCGTAAAAATAGTTAATATCATTTATTAATATTTGAAAGACAGGCAGCTGGCTTCAGAATGGCCAGCCGCCTTCTTCCTTATTATTCCATCCCCGCAGGCAGCGGAATATACTGTGCTTTCTCATTGGCACAGATTTCCCCGCAGGCGATTTTTTCTCCAGAATCTCCAGAGGGCTGTGTTTTAAAATCATCGGGCATCATGTGGATGACCACTGTGCGGCCGATTACTTCATCCGGTACAAACTGGCGGGTGTAGAAAATAGACAGTGCGTATCCACAGCTTCCGAACAGAGGCGGAAGATCTCCTGCGTGGGATGGGTGAGGACAATTGTCAGGATTCCAATGCTGTCCGGTATTGGAAAATGCTTCCTGGTCGTCTGAACTGTTGCAGCTCTTGCCCTCATGAATGTGGAAACCATGGATATGGATACCGCAGGGGTCAGTATCCTGCGGAAGTGCCTGGACTTCGGTCAGGACAAGTGTGCCGCCCCAGCAGGGGTAGAGATACATCACACCCCAGATATCTGGGTAGTCAGAGCCTCCACGGATAATGGCGTATGCCTCCGGAGGGGTATCAGATAACTGTCCTAATATATTTCTCAGGTCGTGGGACATTTGGATTTCTATCATAGATTAACACTCACATTTCGTTGGCGCGTCAAAACTTGGGTTGAACGCATAGAAGTTTTTGGCATCCAGTTGTTCCTGCAGGGAGCGGAGAGCTTCCCCAAAACGGGAGGTATCAAGTAAAAATCCGGGAACGGCAGACAAGCACAGGAAAAGGTACATGCTGTTAGTAATAGTGTACATGCCGCATTTCATAAAATATGCTGTTACCATTATTTTAGTTTTAAGGAGGTATTCATGATTCACAATATTACATATCAAATCACCGAAGATACCTTACCTATTTCTGAGCAGAAAATGCATTTTAGCATCATCAATCGACTGCCCAAATATCCTGCCGCAGAAAAAGAAAGCATGAAAGCCGAAATTGAAAAACAGTTATTTGCCATTTTTTGCAAATATGAGTACACGCTCTAAAGATACGGCTGCCACAAAAGAAAAAATACAAGTGATACAATCGATGTATTGTGATGCAATTTACGTCAGACAATCTGTCGAACGTGTGGACAGTATATCCATTGAAAGCCAGCTTGAATACTGTAAATATGAGACACGTGGCAATCCATACAAAGAGTACATAGACAAAGGTTTCAGCGGCAAAAACACAAACCGGCCTGCATTTGAGGAAATGATTGAAGATATCCGGCAGGGAAAAATAACCCGTGTAATCGTCTATAAGCTGGACCGGATCAGCCGGTCAATCCTTGACTTTGCCAACATGATGGACATATTTCAGAAACATAATGTGGAGTTTGTTTCATCAACAGAAAAGTTTGATACTTCTACCCCCATTGGACGTGCTATGCTGAATATCTGTATTGTTTTTGCACAGCTGGAACGGGAAACCATCCAGAAGCGTGTAACAGACGCATATTATTCACGCAGCAAAAGAGGCTTTTATATGGGCGGGCGTATCCCCTATGGATTTTCCAAAACAACAACTGTCATTGACGGAATCAAGACTTCCATGTATGTTCCTGTACCAAAGGAGGCAGAACAGATGCGTCTCATGTATGCACTGTATGCCGACCCGAAGAACTCGCTGGGAGATATTGTCCGCTATTTTAATGAACATGGAATCAAACATTTGCGCGGCAGCATGTGGAGCACAGCCAGAATCAGCGATATGCTGCGCAATCCGGTGTATGTAAAAGCCGATGTGGATGTCTACGATTTCTTCAAAAGCCAGGGGGCACATATCGTCAACCCTGTCTCCGATTTTACAGGTTATAATGCCTGCTATCTCTATAAAGGTGAAATATCAAGAACACGGAAACAATGTGACCTGATGGATAAGGAAATTGTACTGGCGCCCCATGAAGGGATTGTTTCGTCCCGGGACTGGATCAAATGCCGGATGCGCTGTCTGAACAACCGTCAGTCTACAAGAACCTGCAAACCCAAAAATTCTTGGCTTGTGGGAAAAGTAAAGTGCGGAAAATGCGGCTATAGTCTGACAATCGCAAAAGCAAACACAAAATGGCACAGATATTTTATCTGCTCCACGGCATTAGCGACGAAAAAGGCAGAATGTACAGGCACCGGAGGAACGGTCTATGCAGATGTGCTGGAAGCATATATGCTGAAAGCAATCCGTGAACGGCTGGCAGAATTTCAGACCCTCTCCAAACAGGAAGGCCACCATACAAATCCACGGATCAACCCAAATAAAATCCGAATGGCTGAGATTGATCAGGAAATCGAAAATTTACTGTCAGAGGCAGTGGGAGCAGCACCGGTTCTCATGGAATACATCAACAAGAAAGCCGAAGCGCTGGATGCAGAAAGAAAACAGCTTCAGGAAGAAACATTATCTCTTACCCATCAGCCAGCCAGCAGCTTCCTGAACACGATTTCCGGCCATGTACAGAAATGGGAAGAGACCACATTTGAAGATAAACAGGCTGTAGCAGACACATTGATTAAAGTGATTACGATTGCAGACGATAAAATAGAAATCACATGGAACATATAAAAATGACACTCCCGCGGAGTGTCATTTTCTATGGGTTTGTCAAGTTAAATGTGTAAGTTTTTTATTAGCGGTCTTTGTGACCGC
>CAJUMB010000011.1:12024-73116 GCA_910587105.1 uncultured Lachnospiraceae bacterium | reverse complement strand
AGCTTTCTTTGGATTAGGAAAAATCAAGCATTATAACTCGAATTTTGAAAGAGCAATTGGTATTTATGCAGGATCAGGATTATACAATTTTAACCTCACAATTAATGATGAGCATGAACTTGGATATGGTAAAAATACGTTAGGGACTATAATAAGTACAATAAATATAATCAAGGGTGAAAGATCTAATGAAGTAGTACATGGCAAGTTTATTACATATCGATCTTCAAATGGATACGTATATAGTTCAAATATTTACTCAGCATTGAAACAATATGAAATGGATTTTGGATATTTTGGGGTAATTCTATTTCCAATGATACTTGGAATCTTTTTTGAATATATATATATATTGACAAAAAGAAAGATATACGGGTTTTCATGGCTGTTCTATTCGATGTGTGTATATCCTATTCTGTATTTCGTAATAGCGGAGCAGTTTTTCGGTCGAATGCATCTAGGAAGAGTATATGAGATATTCTGGGTGGCATTTTTCTATTTTCTTATATACAGAGTAAGAATCCGGGCGAAATTTAGAGGGCAAGTGTCTTAATGTTCAGGAAAAGTGAAAGATAGCTTCCAAATATTGCAGGTATATATATATGAAAAGTGATAAAGTAATAAAAGCTGGCATTGGCTATACCATAGGTAATTACTTATTAAAAGGACTTTCTTTTTTTACAATACCAATCTTCGCAAGAATTTTAAGCACCGAGGACTATGGTGTTGTAAATATTTTTGGAGCATATGAAAGTTTTTTATTTGTAATAGTGGGGCTAGCGATTCATTCAAGTTTTAAAAATGCGAGGTATAAATATAGATATGAGGGTGAAGGAGCAGTAACAGGTGAGGATTATGGAACCTATGTTTCAAATTCGTATCTCTTGATCTGTATAAATGGAGGACTTTGTCTCATATTAGCATTTGTTTTTTTGTCATTTTGGATAGCTGCTCTTAAAATTAATAGGTTTCTTATTACTCTGCTTGTGGTTAATAGCACGGCTAATGCAATTGTTACAGCATACAATTCGGATGCCAGTTTAAATTACGAGTATAAAAAATTTTTGAAAATTTCCTATTTTAATGCTATAGGAAATATTGTTTGTTCATTGGTGATGATGTTTACTGTTTTTAAAGATGAGCAGTATGAAGGAAGAATAGTTGGAACAGTACTTCCAATAACTTTTGCCTCTATATGCATTTTAATTAAACAGTTTATTGAAAAGAAACCTAAAAACTTTAGTTCCATGATGAGATGGGGAGTAAAGTACAGCATTCCAATCGTTCCCCACGGAATTAGCCAAATAGTATTATCTTCGTTTGACCGTATTATGATTGGCAGTATGGTTTCATCTGATGCAGCAGGAGTGTACAGCTTTGCGTATAATGTATTCGTTATAGTACAAGTGACGGCCGCCTCCATTGACGCGGTTTGGAATCCATGGTTTTATGAACAAAGGGAAGTTCAGAATTTCGCATTAATAAAAAGAGTTTCGTCTATTTACATTTTCTTTTTGCTGGCTTTTTCTTCTATAGTTATGTTGCTTTCGCCAGAATTGGTAAAAATTTTAGGAGGAATGAAATATAGGGAATCAGTTGCGTGTGTCATACCAATTATATGCGGCGGATTTTTCACTTTTCTATATAATATACCAGTTGCAGTTGAATATTATCACGAGAAAACGAATTATATTTCAATTGCTACAATTTGTGCAGCATGTATTAATATTGTGACAAATTATATATTTATAGAAATTTATGGATATATGTCTGCTGCATATACAACTTTGGGAACATATTTTCTTTATTTTACATTCCATTATTTTATTGCAATAAAAATAGAGGGAAAATCATTATTCTCTGTTAGAATCATCTGGGGGGCTTCATTCATAATATTGATTATTGCTCTGATAGCCGGTTTAACGATTAATTGTTTAGTGATGAGAATACTGTTATGTCTATTTTGTATAATAGCTTTCGCATTATATGCGGATAAGAAAACTGCACTTGTATATAAATTGCAGCAAAAATTACTGAATAGGAGACAATCATGAATCAAAAAGAAGTTTCCATAAAAGAAATGCACAGATGTACATTAACGGTACTCAAGAAAATAATAGAAATCTGTGATGAAAATAGTATTTTATACTTTTTGGCGTATGGGTCTTTGCTTGGCGCTGTTCGGCATAAAGGTTTTATTCCCTGGGATGACGATTGCGATGTATTAATGTTACGCCCGGATTATGATCGATTTGTTCGTTTTTGTGATAAACATAGAAAAGAGTTATTGCCATTTCGACTTATGAATCGCTTTAATACTCCTAATTATCCATTCGGAATTTCTCGATTTTGCGACACCAGATTTAAGATGGTTAGGGATAAAGCTGAAAGCGCAGGAATGGGACTGTTTGTTGATATCTATCCATATGATGGAATGGGGAATGGAAAATTTCTGGAGCATTTGCACATTGGATATTTCAGAACTTATTATACTAGAATGACTAACTATGCAAATCTGAATAGTTTTGTACCATCAAGAAATAAAATATGTAATCTCTTGAGGCGGTTATTATATGCAATAGCAAAGAAAAATGGATCTGAGTATTATTTGGATAAATTGGAGAAACTGGCGAATAGATATCCATATGAATCCAGTAAATATGTAGGTGCAATCATTTGGGGAACTGGCGATTATCATTTTGAAAAGACTCTCTTTGAAGAGAGTACATTGCTAGAATTTGAAGGCGTTAAAGTAAATGCACCAAGGCGTTATCATGAATTGCTGACAATTTGCTACGGAAATTATATGCGGCTTCCTCCAGAGAGTGAAAGGCAGCAGTCTCACGGCTATAAACTATATCGAGTAGATAATATTTCTACATTTTCGGAGGATTGATTATGCTTAATTTTACAGTTGGTCCTGTAATGTTCAGTGACGAAGTTCGTGCAATAGGGGCAGAACAGGTTCCATATTTTCGTACCCCAGAATTTTCAAAGATCATGTTTGAGAATGAGCAGTTAGTAAAAAAGTTTGCCAAAGCTGAGGCGGATGCCAGGGTCTGTTTTATGACTGGTTCTGGAACTGCGTCAATGGAAGCAGCCGTAATCAATATTTTTACAAAGAAGGATAATGTGCTGGTCATTGATGGAGGCAGTTTCAGTCATCGATTTGTTGAGATACTGGAAATACATGAGATCCCGTATACACTGATTAAACCAGAATTTGGATGTAGCGTTACTGAAAACCAACTTGGATCATTTGAAGGAAAAGGCTATACAGGACTCCTTGTGAATCTTAATGAGACCTCCATTGGCGTTCTATACGACATCAAACTAATAAGTGATTTTTGTAAACGAAACAACATCTTCCTCATGGTTGATTCTATCAGTTCATTCCTTTGTGATCCTTTTGATATGGCTGAACTGGATGTCCAGGTAATGATCACAGGCTCGCAGAAGGCACTGGCCTGTCCTCCAGGAATCTCGCTGATTGTTTTATCAGAAAAGGCAGTGGAGAGAGTATACAGTAATAAATCAAAGACGATGTATCTAGACCTTAAGCGGGCTCTTAAGGACGGTGAACGTGGCCAAACACCCTTTACACCGGCAGTAGGAACGCTTCTACAGATTAATCAACGGTTGAAGGAAATTGCAACTGGCGGGGGTGTGGATAAAGAGGTCGCGCGGGTCGGCAATTTGGCGGGATATTTTCGCAGGAAGATTAAAGAGCATAATCTGCCTTTTGAGATTATTTCAAAGACACTTCCTAATTCTGTAACACCTCTCTCTCCAGCAAGTGGTAAATCTGCTTATGATATTTTCACGGTGCTAAAGGATGAGTATCAGATTTGGATTTGTCCGAATGGAGGGAGTTTGAAGGACAAGATGTTTAGAGTGGGGCATATCGGCTCTCTGGAAGAAATGGATTTTGATGTGCTTATTAGCGCATTTCAGGATATGCAGAAAAGAGGGCTGTTATAATACACTAATTTGTGAAGGTTATAAGAGGATAAGCAGAAAGTTGTTTGGAATGTCAGCACGGTTATCATGTATTGCATTGAAAGGGCTGAACTTATGATAAAGGTTATTACATATGGAACATACGATTTATTACATTATGGGCATATAAGGCTTCTTGAGAGAGCAAAAGCTCTTGGGGACTATTTAATCGTTGGCATAACGAGCGATGACTATGATAAGACGAGAGGAAAGATTAATAACCAACAATCCCTAATTGAACGTATCGCCGCAGTAAAAGCCAGTGGCATAGCTGATGAAATTATAGTTGAGGAATATGAAGGCCAGAAAATTGATGATATACGCCGCTATGACGTTGATATATTTACTGTAGGTTCTGACTGGGAAGGCAGGTTTGACTATCTCAATGAGTATTGTAAAGTAATTTATCTTCCACGAACTGAAGGGGTATCAAGCTCTGATATCAGAGCTGAAAAAAGAAAACTGGTCATTGGAACGATTGGAGAAGGAAATCTATGTAGAAAGTTTGTACGGGAAATGCATTATGTAAATGGTGTGGAATACAAAGAGTGTGATGAAAGTTTCGAAGATGTTGATGCCGTATATATTGCGGCACATCCGAAGAAACATTATGAAGATGTGAAGAGAGCTTTAGAAGCGGGAAAACATGCCATCTGTGAATCTCCAATTGCATTGAGTTCGGCTCAATGCCAGAATTTAATGAGATTAGCGCGGGAAAAGGGGCTTATTCTTGCTGATGCAATAAAAACTGCTTATTCTACAGCTTATTCCCGCCTTTTGGTTATTGCTAAAAGTGGTTGTATTGGAGAGATTGTCTCAGTCGATTCCGTATGTACCAGTCTTGAGGACGGAGCAGGTGAGAAGGATGCGGATTTAAGTCGAAAACAGAATAGTATTTGTGCTTGGGGTCCTACTGCCATGCTTCCCATATTCCAACTCCTTGGGACAAACTATAAGTTTAAATCCATTGTCACGAAAATCATTGATAAAAACTTAAATTATGATGCTTTCACAAAGATTGATTTTGTGTTTGAAAAAGCTGTTGCATCTGCAAAGATTGCAAAAGCGGCTAAAGCAGAAGGTGAACTGGTAATTACAGGAACAAAAGGATATATTTACGTTCCTGCACCATGGTGGAAAACGGATTATTTTGAGGTAAGGTTTGAGAATGCCGCTGAGAATAAGCGTTATTTTTATCAACTTGATGGAGAAGGGATAAGGTATGAGATAGTTGCGTTTGCAAAAGCGGTAGAGAGCGGCAAACAAAGTATGTATATCGAAGAGACAATCTCCAGCGCCATAATTGGAGTAATTGAAACATTTAACAAAGGGGAATTCGACGAAATCTAAGCGGGTGCGTGATGAATAAAGCAAAAGAACTAAGCCCTGAACAATTCAGAAAGATGCAGTTGATTGAGCTGGAGATGCTTGTTGAATTTGATCGGGTCTGCAGGGATAATCATATTGATTATGTCTTGTTTGGTGGAAGCCTTTTAGGCGCAGTCCGTCATAAAGGGTATATCCCTTGGGATGATGATGCCGATATAGGGATGCTCCGTGAGGACTATAACAGATTTAAAAAGCACATGAAGGAGATGAATCCTGAAATTTGTTATTTTCAGGATCATGAAACAGATCCGGAATACCGTTGGAGTTATGGCAAGCTTCGCAGAACAGGGTCCAAATATATCCGGGTTGGTCAGGAACACCTTAAATGCAAAACAGGGATATTTGTTGATATTTTCCCAATGGATGATATTCCATTAGGTGTCTTAGGTCAAATCCTTCAAGACTGGCATTGTTTTTGTCTTAGAAAGATTCTGTGGTCAGAAGTGGCAAAGAAAAATACAAAGGGATTTTGGAAGCTCTGGTTTACGATGTTATCATTGTTACCTGTTTCTGTACCTTTTGCAGGATTAGAGTGGTATGCAGATAAGAGTAAAAACAACACTCCAAATAGAGTGAGATGTTTGGGGTTTCCAGCGACAGGGACACTTTATAAGAAAAATCCAATTTCTGAAAGATATGGTATGCCAAAGGCATGGTTTACAGAGCGGATTGAGTACTCTTTTGAAGGAAAAGAATTCTATGGTTCCCGCGATTACGATACTGTTTTGAAGTATATTTATGGTGACTATATGAAGCTCCCTGACGAAAAGGGCAGAGAGCAGCATTCTCCCTTTTCCGAGATTAGTTTTCCAGAAGAATAAATGGGGGAGAAATATATGATTACTAGATGTAGTAAAAAGGATGAAGCAAAAATCTTGTCATATATAGGAAAAGATTATCCATCTTGTCTGTATCTGTACTTAGACCTAAAAAACTATGGTTTCAACTCCGAAATAGTAGATATTTATGTTCAGTACGAAGATGATGTTATCACATCAGTACTGTTAAATTACTATTCTTGTCTTCATGTTTTTTCGAGGGAAAATTCTTTTGATGCAGAAGAAATAGGCACATTTATTGAAAAGATTGGATTTTCAATGGTCTATTGTGCTGCATCAACATCGAGTGAAATTTTTAAAAAACTACCTAGAAGAATTAAAGAGCGGGCTGTTATTACAAACGGATGGGTGGCACAGATTAAGAAAATTGATAGAGAACCAAACGGGTTGGCTGTTATTGCACAGCAGGATGATTTTGAACAGATTATCAGATTGATATATGAAGATGAAGGGATTGGCAACTCTTATAAATTCGAAGAACTAGCTCGGCAGCTTGAACAACGTAATCAAGAAGGGTATGCGAGAAATATTGTGATTAAACGGGATAGTCTAGTTGTTGCGCATGCATGTACAAACGCAGAGGTGGAAAATATCGCTGTTGTAGCAGAATTGCTTGTACGGAAAGAATTTCGGAGAAAAGGATATGCGTCAGAAATTTGGCGGGACATATGCGGGAAGCTGTTATCAGAAGGCAAAGAAGTATTTTCATTTTATTATTCAGAAGAGTCAAGGATTCTACATAAGCATATAGGATTTAATGAAGTGTGTGAATGGGCGAAAATAGTTATGGGCTTATAAGAATATAGGTGGGAAAACATGGAGCAGTAAGCTGTTTTAAGGGTCATAACTTTTATCGCAATTATCGTCTTTTGTGTGAACTTTTTAATTGTTTAATGATATCGGCCCGTATACTTCGGGTTATTCTTCTCTGGTGTAACGTATGTCCGGCCTTCTTTTGGAAACTTATCAGGAACTGCTGTCCGCACAAATCAATGCCCCTGGGGGGCATGCTTTCCATAGATGATACCAAGTTTTGTAAAGAAAGGGCGGCATTCTGCAGGAGTAAAACGCCAGTACTGCGGCCGTCTGTGCAAAACAGAAAACTGCTAGTCCGGCATATTTCTGGCTTATGCCGGGGATAAGGGATACGGCCTCGTGGATTACCAGCTGTATATTCCCCAGAAATGGTTCAGTGAGTCTTATGCTGGACTCAGAAAAGAATGCCATATCCCAGAGGAACTGGATTTTTCCACTAAAAATGAAATCGGACTCAGACTAATCCGCCAGGCAGCCCAGAGCGGCCGGTTTCATACTCAGTGGATTGGCATACTGTGTCCAGAATTTTACCGTCAAAGATTACATCCTTGATGACGTTCATTTCAATGCCCACTTTGGCTTCGAAACGGGTGAGACAACTCCTTTCACGCTGGAATTCCTATAGAAGAAATGGTACTTAATGAATTAAACGTCTGATGTCCATAGGAATAACGCTCCATCTTTAAGCGGAACAAAGCGATAATTGTCAGAAGTATTGTCAATGAATAATAGATTGCCGTCTGAGATTTGATAACAATTAATATCCCCGGTACAGCCAGCTTCATCTTCTTTTAGGGTAATTACATTTTTTTCGATTGAGTAATGCCCCATTCCTATATAGCTGCTGACAGGTGTTTCGTAGTACTGAAAAGTTTCATCATCATAAATGGTAATGGTAAAATCTCCGGGAACGTTCTTCTCAGCGTTTTGTAAAGTATATATACCAGGTTTTAAGGATGTTTCACTATTTTTGCCGCACGCCGATATCAATAATGCCAATGATATACACATAATGAATGCTGTTAGTTTTTCCACGATCCTGCTCCAAATTTTATGAAATGTTTATTGGGGATGGTTTCAGGGATGTTTCTTCTCAACCTGATGGTATCTTACCAATATAAATGGTCGCTCAAGACTTCGTCGTACTGTTTTTAAGGATTGTATTTGGCAATTCTTTCATACAACATAGGTGTAACCATTGCTGCGTTTGATGTTAGCACGCCTGGTTTTTGACTGTAAAGAGGATTTATAAATTTGTGGCATTAAGTAAAAATGCTTATACAACTATTCCAGAATTCTCTCTGCTCCAGATACATCCATTTCTATAATTTTGCAATATACTTTCCTTTGTCAGCATCTGGAATTTTCAGTGCTTCCATTGTCTGATCCGCACTGCATTTCATTGTTTCCATCAGATTCTGGATTGCTTCTAGCAAAGTTTCCTTCTTTGTTTCCCGTTCTTGTTTTTCGAAGTCTTCTTTCATAAGTTCTCTCAATGTTTCACACATAAGTTTGTCGCACCTCCTTATTGCCTCATATATCTCCTGTTTGCAGAAACGCTGACCTGCAAAACTGCATCTACATTGTTTCTATCTCCTGGTTCGGATATCTTTGCGGCGCTTTTGATAAATGCCCGGACATCTTCTTCCGTCACATGTTTTGAAAGAACACGCAATGTCCGGTGCGTTTTTTGTCAAGCTGTTTTGTTACCACAATCTGTGTATCGAACAGTGCCTGTTTTCCACTGATATAATATATTCCCGGATAACGCTCACTAATCTCTAGTCCAAGGTTTTTCATTCATTTAAACATTTCTCTCGGATAGCTTTCCCGAAAAATTGAAATAGTCAGTTCGTCTGCCGGAATCTGGTCTACCGCTTCCCCTAATCCTTTATACAGACAGGCATAGCCTGTCGTTTTGTAATAATCATCTATGGAAAGAGCATCATCTGGATTTTTGTACTCCACAACATTAAATCTTTTGAAAATATGTCCAAGTTCATTCTCTATTCTGACATCAGTAAGTTTTTTGATGATCAGCAGATCCATACGGATAGGTTCCTTGCTCAAGTTAAACTACCTTTGAAATTCTTGTTTGATAAAAATTCCAGCTCAGATGCACCATAAAAACCAAGATGCCATTGAACATTTACTGCTTCAAAAATATCTGCCGTCTGCAGTCACCTTTCATTCCATCTTTTTAGAGAATGTTTTCTTACAATCTTATACTAACATTTAGGATAAAAATTAGCAAGCCATTCTATTTTACGGGTGTAAAGATAAAATGTTGGCTTTTGCGTTCATGGCTGCCAATATTATTAAAGGGCGCGGAAAATATTACAAAATATCGTGTCAAAATGCATCATTCCTTTTTACTTTTAATGTATAACATGAGGTGTATCTGTGCAATAAAGTGCAATGCCGGATGAAGATGGCCGATTCGGCTGATATGGAAATTTTCTGTAAACATTTTTGAACCGTCTTGCTATAATCCCAGATATGAAGTAGACTATAAATGATAGAGAACCCCGCCTGTGGGCAGGTTCCCACATCTGTGTGGGAAAGCGCGGGGGAACGGGCGGCAGAATATTGTGGAGGTGATGGCATGCCGGAAGGGAGAATAACGATCCCGAACGAGATCGCCCAGAATCTGAAAGCGGCGGAGGATGGGTTATCTGCCAGATATGATGCATCAGCAAGGAACCTTGTGGCGGAGAAGCCGGTCCTGGCATACATTTTAAAGAGCGCGCTTGACGAATATGAAGACTATACTGTGCAGGAGATTGCCGGGAAATTCATAGAGGGGGTTCCCCAGATAAGGACGACTGCAGTACACCGGGATCATCCGGACCGCCAGGTTCCCGCAGTCCCTGCGTCTCCCATGTTCTCTGGGCCAGGGGAAAAGGCAGATGGAGCAGAAGAGGCAGACGGCATGATGAGCGGAGATGACAAGATAGAAGGGCTTCCTGCTGAGGACAAATCACAGAGGGAAGGGACAGTCTGCTACGATATCCGCTTTCTGGCAGTAATTCCACAGAGCGGCGTGCTGGTGGAGATTTTTGTGAATATTGAAATTCAAAACAACGACAAACCGGGGTATCCGCTCCCGATGCGTGGGATCTACTATGGTGCCAGGATGATCTCATCCCAGCGCGGCACAGTATTTAAGGATCAGGAATATGGGAAGATTAAGCGCGTGGTGAGCATATGGGTCTGTGAAGACACGGTGGATTACCGGTCGGATACCATCAATCAGTATCAAATGACTGAAACATGTAAGCGCGGGAATTTCCGCGAAGAGAAAGAGAGTTATGACCTGATGAGGGTAGTGGTTTTGAGATTGGGCAGGCACGGCGAAAAAAGCGGTGACAATGCAATCCGGCTGCTCAGTAAGATGTTTTCGGTGGAGCGGACATATGAAGAGAAGCTCATGGCATTAACGGATGAGTTTCAGATAAGTGTGACGAAGGAAATAAGCAGGGAGGTGCTTAATATGTGTAATTTAAGTACTGGCGTTTATAATAAGGGAGTTACGGAAGGCCGGATGGAGCAGGCCAGGGAGACGGCTTATGAGCTTTATGACGAGGATGGTTTCAGCCCGGAGAAGATTGCAAAGAGATTAAAAGTCAGCGTGGATACAGTCGAGAAATGGCTGGAAGAGCGGCTGGCCGCAGTATGATTATTCTGCCCCTGTCCTTACGTAAACATTTTTGAACTGTCCGGCTATAATCCCGGATTTAGAAATTAGAGCGTGTTTGAAAATTCATTCACGCCACCCATACGCCCCACTTTGCGGCAGATTTTCCCCTTATTCGGTTGCTGTAGCCCGCTACAGCGCCCTCATGCGGAACAAATCTCCCACAAACTGTGACGCACGGTTGACATAAATCAATTTTCAAACACGCTTTAGGAACTGTATAAGAAATAACTTTTAATAGTGCTTGTCTTTTTCTCCGACAACGCCACTCAAAATATAGAAATCCACCTGATAGGTTTTACCGTCAGAAGCAGTATAGGCAAATTTTGCCCAAACTGCTTCTTTTGCTAATTCGCCCTCTTTAAAAAATATTTCTTACATGCACCGTTTGCAGGAAAAAACGTCTGATTTAGGATGTTTGGAGCATCATTTGGGCAGGGAACAGGTGCAGTTGAGTGGAACGGCCAAAGGCATTAGAACAGGCAGAAAGGGCAGAAACAGAAGATTGAGAAGCTGCTGGAGCGATAAGAAATAAAAGAGGGGGAGGAATGCCCATTTTACTTACGCCAAGACCGTGCTGGAAGGGGCTTTCTTCTTTAGCCAATGGCTGGAAACGCCCCATCGAAAGCCTCTGCGTTCCCCGTGTCTTGCGGCGATTGCCATATTTTCCCCAATGGGCATGGTGGTGGCAGTTCTGATCATGGGGTCCTCAAAAAACCTTCCCAGATACACGGCCCGTTTGTGCTCGGGAAGCCTTGTAATATCCGTGTCGTTTACAGAAATCTTTCCCCCGTCCACAGGCCATCCTTCGTTTTACTGTATATTTTTCTCTTAAATAAGATACCGCCAGGAAACAGGTTACAACTTACTGTGGAAAATAACTTTAGTAAATCTTTTGCCAGAGCAGAGCTTTCCCAAAATTGCTTCGCTGATAATCACTGCCGCCAGTCCGATGACGATGGTCCCCCGTCCGGCGTTTACATCTATCTTTTTGTGTGATTTCCCGGGAATATTATGAATTATTTTGAAGGACTTCTTAAAGGATTTTGCACTTCAACGTGTAAAATCCCCGCTTTAAAATTATGCATTTGCAGGGGGAAGCGTCAAGCGGTATTATTTTATAAATCCATTGTCTTTTCCTATAGAAAGTGTTAGAATATAGAGAAATTTCGAAAATGGAGAACAGGAGTAGAATAAATGAGCATTTTGACAAAAATCTTTGGCACGCACAGCGAGCACGAAGTGAAGCGTATCCGTGGCATTGTTGATAAAATAGAAGCTTTGCGTCCGTCTATGCAGGAGCTGGATGATGCCGCCCTGCGTGACAAGACCCGTGAATTTAAGAACAGGCTTTCCCAGGGGGAAACGCTGGACGATATTCTGCCGGAAGCGTATGCCGTGGTGCGTGAAGCCGCTAAGAGAACTTTAGATATGGAGCATTACCGGGTGCAGTTAATCGGGGGTGTGATTCTGCATCAGGGGCGTATTGCTGAGATGAAAACCGGTGAAGGAAAGACTCTGGTCTCCACTCTGCCAGCCTATCTAAACGCTCTGGAAGGAAAAGGAGTCCATATCGTAACGGTGAACGATTACCTGGCTGCCCGTGATGCCGAGTGGATGGGAGCCATCCATAAGTTCCTGGGACTGACCGTGGGGGTTGTGTTAAATTCCATGGACAACGATGAGCGGCGGGAGCAGTACGCCTGCGACATCACTTATATTACCAACAACGAGCTGGGATTTGATTATCTGCGGGATAACATGGTGATCTATAAAGAACAGCTGGTACAGCGGGAGCTGTATTATGCTATCATCGACGAGGTGGACTCTGTGCTCATCGACGAGGCCCGTACTCCGCTGATTATTTCCGGACAGAGCGGCAAGTCTACAAAGCTCTATGAATTTTGCGATACTCTGGCCCGGCAGCTGCAGCGGGGGGAAGCCAGCGGCGAGATGACCAAGATGACGGCTATCATGGGCGAAGAAATCATAGAGACCGGGGACTTTATTGTCAATGAGAAGGATAAGATTGTTACACTGACAGAGGACGGTGTGAAAAAAGTGGAGAAATTTTTCTCCATTGAAAATCTGTCTGACCCGGAGAATCTGGAGATCCAGCATAATATTATTCTGGCGCTCCGGGCCCACAATCTGATGCACAGAGATCAGGATTATGTGGTAAAAGACGACGAAGTACTCATTGTGGATGAATTTACAGGGCGTATCATGCCCGGCAGGCGGTATTCTGACGGTCTGCACCAGGCTATTGAAGCCAAGGAAAAAGTTAAGGTGAAGCGGGAGAGCAAGACTCTGGCCACTATCACGTTCCAGAACTTCTTTAATAAGTACGAAAAGAAGGCGGGGATGACAGGTACTGCGCTGACAGAAGAAAAAGAATTCCGGGATATCTACGGCATGGACGTGGTGGAAATTCCCACCAATGAGCCGGTGCGCAGAGTGGACCAGGACGATGCCGTTTATATGACAAAGAAAGAGAAGTTCAATGCAGTGGTGGAATCCATCAAAGAAGCACACGCCAGACAGCAGCCGGTGCTGGTGGGAACAATTACCATTGAGACGTCGGAGCTTCTCAGCAATATGCTCCGCAGAGAAGGCATCCCTCATAATGTCCTCAATGCCAAGTTCCACGAGCAGGAGGCTGAGATTGTGGCACAGGCAGGCGCAGCAGGTGCGGTGACCATTGCCACCAATATGGCCGGCCGTGGTACGGATATTAAACTGGACGATGTGGCACGGGAAGCCGGGGGGCTGCGTATTGTAGGTACAGAACGGCACGAATCCAGGCGTATTGACAACCAGCTGCGGGGGCGTTCCGGACGTCAGGGGGATGTGGGTGAATCCAGATTCTATATTTCCCTGGAAGATGACCTGATGCGTTTGTTCGGTTCCGAACGGCTGATGAACATTTTCAGGTCACTGGGTGTGCCGGAAAATGAACAGATTGAGCATAAGATGCTTTCCAGTGCCATAGAGAAGGCGCAGATGAAAATAGAGAGCAACAACTTCGGCATCCGTAAAAATCTGCTGGATTATGACCAGGTAAATAACGAACAGCGGGAAATTATCTACAAAGAGCGCCGGAAAGTACTGGATGGAGACAGTATGAGAGATTCCATCTGCAGGATGATCACAGATGTGGTGGACAGTACTGTGGATATGTGTTTTTCCGACGATGTGGATTCTGAAGAATGGGATATCCAGCAGTTTAATCAGGTTCTGCGCCCCATTATACCAGTGAAACCCCTAGAGAAAGAGGGAGTTAAAGGGAAGAAAAAGAATCAGATTAAGCATGAACTGAAAGAAGAAGCCATTAAGCGTTATGAGCTGAAAGAGACGGAATTTCCGGAACCGGAACAGATTCGTGAACTGGAACGGGTGGTTCTGTTGAAAGTCATTGACAATAAGTGGATGGACCATATTGATGATATGGAACAGCTGCGCCAGGGAATCGGTCTGCAGGCATATGGACAGAGAGATCCGGTAATCGAATACAAAATGAGCGCCTACGATATGTTCAATGCCATGACTTCCAATATCCAGGAAGAAACGGTCCGCCTTCTGTACCATGTACGTGTAGAGCAGAAAGTGGAGAGAGAACAGGTAGCCCAGGCCACCGCCACCAATAAAGAGGACGAGGGTCCGAGAAAACCAAAGCAGAGGGCAAAGGCAAAGGTCTATCCCAACGATCCCTGTCCCTGTGGAAGCGGCAAAAAGTATAAACAGTGCTGTGGGAGGAAAGCATAATTTTTCAGCAGGCGGAACATGCTGCTGGCTGCACAGGGAACAGAAAAATCGGCAGAACGGTTGTTTACTCAGTGGATGTTACTTGCTTTTGGCAATAAAATATGATATGGTTAGAGCCATTAAAATAGGAAAGAAGGTGAAGCTGTGGTTGAATTAGATCAATTAAAGACTATATTGAATTCTTACGCGGAGCCATTAGTGGAAGTGAGGGATTCACTTTGACCTGGCTGGCAAAGAGAAGAGGATAGAAGAACTGGAGCGGGAGATGGAATCGCCTAATCTGTGGGAGAATCCAGTGCGCTCCCAGGAAATGGCCCGTGAATTGAAATATCTGCGGGATGACATGGAGACTTATCAGAAGCTTCAGGGGCAGATGGAGGATATGGAGACTCTGCTGGAGATGGGGTATGAGGAACAGGACCCGGATCTGATCCCAGAAATCCGGGAAATGCTCAAGGAATTCGAGGCGTCTCTGGAGGCCATCCGCATGAAGACCCTGCTGTCTGGGGAGTATGACAAAAGCAATGCCATTGTCACGCTGCATGCAGGAGCAGGCGGGACAGAATCCTGTGATTGGGCCAGCATCCTCTACCGGATGTATACCCGGTGGGGAGAGCGCAAAGGCTTTGGAATGGAAGTGCTGGATTACCTGGACGGGGATGAAGCAGGCATAAAGTCTGTGACCTTTGAAGTGAAAGGGGAAAATGCCTTCGGTTATCTGAAATCAGAAAGAGGCGTCCACCGTCTGGTGCGGATTTCTCCTTTTAACGCTGCGGGAAAACGCCAGACTTCCTTTGTATCCTGTGATGTGATGCCGGATATTGAAGAAGACCTGGACGTGGAGATCAACGACGATGATATCCGGGTGGACACGTACCGTTCCAGCGGCGCGGGAGGCCAGCATATCAATAAGACGTCGTCGGCAATCCGCATCACCCATTTTCCCACGGGAATTGTGGTGCAATGCCAAAATGAGCGTTCCCAGCATATGAATAAAGATAAAGCCATGCAGATGCTGAAAGCCAAGCTGTACCTGTTAAAACAGCAGGAAAATGAGGCGAAGTTATCCGGTATCCGGGGAGAAGTGACGGAAATCGGCTGGGGAAATCAGATCCGTTCTTATGTCATGCAGCCATATACTATGGTGAAAGACCATAGAACCAATTATGAGTCCGGTAATGTGGATGGTGTGCTGGACGGCGATTTGGACCCGTTTATCAATGCATATTTAAAAGCTGGCGCTTTGACGAAAGCTTAGAGCGTGTCTTAAAATTCATTCCCGCCATCTTTAAGACACGCTTTAGAGTGCGTGAAAGACAGCAGAAAGGGGATAACGGATGAAATACGTAGTGATTTTAGGGGATGGGATGGCAGATGAGCCCATTGAATCCCTGGGCGGCCAGACTCCTCTGGCTTATGCCAAAACCCCGGTAATGGATGAATTGGCCAGGAAAGGGGAAATCGGTCTGGCCCATACCATACCAAAAGGAATGAGCCCCGGAAGTGATACGGCGAATCTGTCTGTTCTGGGATATAATCCCAGGCAGTACTATACAGGGCGTTCCCCGCTGGAGGCTCTGAGCATCGGGGTGGATATGGAAGACAGCGACGTGGCTCTCAGGTGTAATCTGGTGACTCTGACAGAAGAAGACGGGCCCTACAGCCAGCAGAAAATTCTGGACCACAGCTCTGGGGAAATCAGCACAGAGGATGCGGGGATATTGTTGAAAGCTGTGGCTGATGAACTGGCGGACGAAACCTATCAGTTCTATGTGGGAACCAGCTACCGCCACTGCCTCATCTGGAAAAGGGGGGAGGTGGAGGAGCTGACACCGCCTCATGACGTGCTGACCCAGTGTATCCAGTCATATCTGCCCGAGGAGAGCCATCTGCGCCATATGCAGGAGCGCAGCTATGAAATTTTGAAAAATCATCCCTTGAATCTGGAGAGAAAGGCAAAAGGGCAGAATCCGGCCAACAGCCTGTGGTTCTGGGGGGCTGGAACCCGGCCGTCTTTGTCATCTTTTGAAGAAGCCCATCAGAAGAAAGGGGCCATGATATCGGCGGTGGACCTGCTGAAAGGAATCGCCGTGGGCGCTGGGATGGATAACATATTGGTAGAGGGAGCCAACGGGGGACTTCATACCAATTACGAGGGGAAAGCCCAGGCAGCGGTGAAAGCTTTGACCAAAGACGGCTATGATTTCGTCTATATACACGTGGAAGCTCCCGATGAAATGGGGCATCAGGGCAGTGTGGAAAAGAAAATACAATCCATCGAATATCTGGATGGGCGTGTGATACGTCTGGTAAAAGAGGGGCTGGAGGCAGCCGGTGCTGATTACCGGATGCTGATCATGCCGGATCATCCCACACCTGTCCGGCTGCGTACCCATACCACCTCTCCGGTGCCGTATCTGATCTATGACAGTACGGATAACCAGGACAGAACATGGCGTTATCAGGAAGACCTGGCCGCCGAAAGCGGCAATGAATTTGCACACGGATGGGATGTGATGAAACATCTGTTTCAGGAAATTTGAAGCTGAGGAACTGTCAGCAGATAATCTGCTTACAGTTCCTAAAAGGAGAGAGGCATGTTAGTTGTAAAAAAGTTTGGCGGCACATCCGTTGCAGACAAAGAGCGGATTTTTAATGTGGCAAACCGCTGTATAGAAGATTATAAAAAAGGACATGATGTGGTAGTGGTTTTATCTGCCATGGGCAAATATACCGATGAACTCATAAGTATGGCGCAGGACATTAACCCCAGGCCGCCGAAACGTGAGATGGATATGCTCTTTACCATTGGCGAGCAGATGTCAGTGGCTTTGATGGCCATGGCCATGAATCAGCTGGGTGTATCTGCCGTGTCCCTGAATGCTTTTCAGGTGACTATGAGGACCACCAGCGCTTATGGGAATGCCCGGTTAAAGAGGATTGACACAGAGCGCATCCGCACAGAGCTGGAATGCAGGAAAATCGTAATCGTGACTGGCTTCCAGGGAATCAACAAATACGACGATTACACCACCCTGGGGCGTGGCGGGTCAGATACCACGGCGGTGGCTCTGGCGGCAGCTCTGCGGGCAGATTCCTGCGAAATCTATACAGATGTGGACGGCGTTTACACGGCAGATCCCCGTCTGGTGCCTTCAGCAAGGAAGTTGAAAGAAATTACTTACGATGAAATGCTGGATTTGTCCACACTGGGGGCTGGCGTACTGCATAACCGGTCTGTGGAAATGGCAAAAAAATATGGTGTGCCGCTGGTGGTGCGTTCCAGTCTGAACAACAGGCCGGGAACCTTGGTAAAGGAGGATGCAAAAGTGGAAAGAATGCTGGTAAGTGGAGTTGCGCTGGATAGAAACGCTGACAGGGTTGCAATCATTGGTCTGAAAGATGAACCGGGAATTGCATTTAAAGTTTTTGACTGTCTGGCAAAGAAAAATATTAATGTGGATGTGATTCTGCAGTCCATCGGAAGGGATGGCACGAAAGATATATCCTTTACAGTGGATGACGGAAACATTGAGGAGACCGTGGAGACCCTGGAAGAAAACAGGGGGCGGTTAAGCTTTGAACGCATCGAGAGCGAGACAAGGATTGCCAAACTTTCTATTGTGGGAGCAGGTATGATCAGTCATCCGGGTGTGGCGGCAAAAATGTTTGAGACACTGTACAATGAGAACATCAATATCAATATGATCTCGACTTCAGAAATCCGGGTAACTGTTCTCATCAAAGATTCCGATGCGGACCGCGCCATTAATGCAGTACATGACGCGTTTGGGCTGGCAGAATAGGAAACGGGATTGGCCTATGGATTACATGGCCAGGTGGAAGACGCACAGCAGGATATTCTTTAATATCCAGTTTCCCAAAATCAGAATCACTGCCAGGTAGAGATAAATGTTTCGAAATGCCATACCTGAGCGGGTATGGTGCATATGGGGCAGCAGTGCCCGCAGGTTGCTGAGAACGTAGACCAGGTATACAAAAGTTCCGTACAGGACTACAGGGTGGTAAACCAGGGAATGGAGAAAATGCCCGTGCAGCAGGGCAATCCATGCCCGGGTGCCGCCGCAGCCTGGGCAGTATAATCCTGTGAGCTGGTGAAAATAGCAGGGCGGAACAGGAATGTGTTCCAGTTTTATAAAGAAAAGCAGTCCTACAAGAGCTGCGGATAAAACGAGGCTGATCAAAAAGATTTTTTTCTGTTCTGGTATTTCCATGACATTCATGGGGAATCTCCTTTTATTTTTCAGGCTAATCTTGCCAGGTGTGTTGAATTTCCATTTTCCTGTGATATAATAAATACGAATTTTATAATTATAAGATAACCCGGCTGTCCCGTCAATATCTGGATGGCGGGCATTAAAATGCAGATGTAGTGGATGAAGGAGGTTTATCTTACATGAGGTACACAGGAAAAGAACTGAAATGCAGAGCCAGAGAGTCACTGAAGGGAAATTACACGGTGCCGGTTCTGGCGTCCATCGGTGTGTCGGTAACCACCAGTGTATTTGTCTGTATTGTGTCAATGATGTTCAGAGGCAGCACAACCCTGGCCACGGTGCTGAGCCAGCTGACTACACTGATTTTTTCCCTTATTCTGTCTGTTTTTACGGCAGGTATTTCTTATATGTATTTGAATATTGGAAGAAAAAATTCCTGCAGCATCCATGATATTTTTTATATGTTCCATCGGAATCCGGACCGGGTGATTGTGGTGTGTTTTGTGCTCACTTTGATCAATATGGTCTGCTCCGTTCCCGTTTATATGGTGCAGGGGCTGGTGGAGCGGATTGGCACATCCGAGGAAATGCTCCGGATGTTTCCCATTTTGATGGGAGCCATATGTCTGAGTATGGTCTTGTCCTTGTTTGTAACACTTCCCTTTTCATTTTCTTATATGCTTTTGGTGGACCATCCGGAAATGAGTGCGGCAGAGGCGCTAAAGGGCAGTGTTTCTCTGCTGAAAGGGAATAAGTGGAGGCTGTGCAGATTCTATCTCAGCTTCACAGGCATGGGAATTCTGGTGGTGCTGTCCGGATTTGCGGCTTTCATATGGGTGGAAGCCTATATGCAGGCGTCCATGGTTCAGTTTTATATGGAATTAAACGGGGAATTGGAGCAGGCCGCAGGTTTTCAGGAGCAGGAAGACAGGCCAGGGCTGCCGGCACGGCTGGATGATCGTAATGATTACAATGCGGAAGCATAGAAATTAGGAGGGCATGGAATGAGTGATCAAGATACGCTGCATACATTATCTTTAGTAAACGACCAGGTTTCCGATACGCCTCCGGAACCGGAGAACGGCGGGAATGCTGCCAAGGTACAGAATGGGGAAGAAACGGTATCTGCTGAGGCAGGACAGGCAGATGCCGGTTTGGAAACAGAAACTCTGTCAGAGCAGGGGGGCGCAGATACAATGCAGCAGACGCCTTCTGACAGGCAGGAGGAACGTGGGCCGGAGGATGCGCAGGACAGCAGTGGACAGAATGCCCCAGAGCCTGGTGTGCAGGCAGAGGATGGACGTGTACAAAATGGTATGGGCAATGGCGGACAGCCATGGGGTCCCAATGGTTTCAACGGCTCAGGAGGGCAGGGGACGCCGCCACCGCCGGGCTGGCAGTATAACAATGGAATGGGTCAGCAGAGAAAGAAAAACAATAACACTATGGCAATGGCTTCCCTGGTTCTTGGTATTCTGTCCGTTCTTCTGTGCTGCTGCGGTGGTTTCGGGATTATTCTGGGGGCGATCGGTATTGTGCTGGCGATCTTATCCCGGGGCAGAGAACCTATGGAGACCAGCGCTAAAGTGGGAATCGGCTTATCCATTGGAGGAATTGTGCTGAGTATTATCGTTCTGGTTATGGCTTTTGCAGTGGTTGGAAACAATGAATTTTATGATTTTTATCAGAGGGGCTATGGGAATTACGAGGACTACGAGGATTTCAGCCACTATTTCGACCACAACGGTATGTAACAGGGGCATTATATTGGTATTATTTTTGGAAGGGAAAATCACATGGATCTGATACAGATAATTGCCCGGGAGCTGCAGGTGAAACAGCATCAGGTTGAGGCGGCGGTTACACTGATTGACCAGGGAAATACCATACCGTTTATAGCCAGATACCGGAAAGAAGCAACAGGTTCGTTAAATGACGAGCAGCTGCGTCTTCTCCATGAGCGCCTTGTCTATCTGCGCAATCTGGAGGAAAAGAAACAGCAGGTTCTGGGCAGTATAGAAGAACAGGGAAAACTGACACCTGAATTGAAAGAGCAGATACTGGCGGCACAGACTCTGGTGGTGGTGGAAGATTTGTACCGTCCTTACCGGCCAAAGAGAAGGACACGGGCAACCATTGCCAAGGAAAAGGGACTGGAGCCGCTGGCGGCTTTAATCGCCGGCCAGATGCTGCAGCGGCCAGTGGAGGAAGAAGCACAGGCATTTTTATCAGAGGAGAAAGAAGTACATACGGTGGAGGATGCAATCGCCGGTGCACGGGATATTATAGCAGAACAGATTTCAGAAGAGGCAGATTACCGGATTTACATCCGCAATCTTACGAAAAAGAAAGGGATTCTTCAGTCTTCTGCTAAAGACAAAGAAACTCAGAGCGTCTATGAAATGTATTACGATTTTCGGGAACCTGTGGAGAAAATGGCAGGTCATCGGATTATGGCCTTAAACCGCGGCGAGAAAGAGAAAATCCTGACTGTAAAATTGGCGGCGCCTGAGGAAGACCTGATCCGCTATCTGGAAAAACAGGTGATTACCAAAAACAATTCCTATACAGCTCCTATCTTAAAAGAGGTGGCTGCAGACAGTTACAAGCGTCTGACAGCTCCTGCAGTGGAGCGGGAAATACGCAGTGAATTGACAGAGAGAGCCGAGGACGGGGCGATTCAGGTATTCGGCAAAAACTTGACTCAGCTGCTCATGCAGCCCCCTATCCCAGGACAGGTAGTACTTGGATGGGACCCGGCGTTCCGCACCGGGTGTAAGCTGGCAGTTGTGGACGCCACCGGGAAGGTGCTGGACACAGCGGTAATCTATCCCACAGCTCCCACCACAGAGGCGAAGATACGAAATGCAAAGGAGACGCTGAAGAAGCTGATTGAAAAGTATGGTGTGACACTGATTTCCCTGGGAAACGGCACGGCCTCCAGGGAGTCGGAGCTGATTATCGTGGAACTTCTCAAGGAGATTCCCCAGAAAGTCCAGTATATTATCACCAACGAGGCAGGGGCTTCTGTGTATTCAGCCAGTAAGCTGGCCACAGAAGAATTTCCCGATTACGATGTGGGCCAGCGCAGCGCTGCTTCTATAGCCAGGAGACTTCAGGACCCTTTAGCAGAGCTGGTGAAAATAGACCCTCAGTCCATCGGTGTTGGGCAATACCAGCACGATGTGAATCAGAAGAAGCTGGGGGCGGTTCTTTCTGCTGTGGTGGAAGACTGTGTGAATAAAGTGGGTGTGGACCTGAATACAGCTTCCGCATCTCTGTTGGAATATATTTCGGGTATTACCAAGACCACAGCAAAGAATATCGTGGCGTACCGGGAGGCCAACGGCAGCTTCACCAATCGGAAACAGCTTTTGAAAGTGCCTAAACTGGGGCCGAAAGCCTATGAGCAGTGTGCTGGGTTTGCACGGATTATGGACGGGGAAGACCCGCTGGACGCTACCAGTGTCCATCCGGAGAGTTATCCCGCAGCGTCTCTGCTTCTGGAGAAGCTGGGATATACAACGGAGGATGTGAAAGAACAAAAATTATCCGGCATTTCCAAAGAAATAAAACATCCGGCGGCCTTGGCAGAAGAACTTGGCATTGGCGAAATCACCCTCTGGGACATTGTGAAAGAATTGGAAAAACCGGCCCGGGACCCCCGTTCCCAGATGCCGGCCCCCATTCTTAGAAGCGATGTACTGGAGATGAAAGACTTAAAAGAGGGTATGGTGCTCAGGGGTACGGTGCGCAATGTAATAGACTTTGGAGCATTTGTGGATATTGGAGTACACCAGGACGGCCTTGTCCACATCTCTCAGCTGACCAATAAGAAATTTGTGAAACATCCGTTGGATGTGGTCAGTGTGGGTGATGTGGTGGAAGTGAAAGTGATTAATCTGGATATAGAGAAAAAGAGAATCGGACTGAGTATGATTCTCTGAAAAGGGGGAAGGCTGTCTGTATAAAACCAGATAGCCTTTCTGCGCTTTCAGAAAATGATCTTGCGCAGATCTTTTGAAAAATTTTCGAATAGGTAACCGTAAACCGGCAAATCAAAAAAAGAAGATATAAAAATGGGAAAAATCAATCAGGTAAAACAAATCACACACGTACCTTTTGTAAATCTATACGAATTGGATGTCACCAATAAAACAGGCGCAGACGGCAAATATTACGTGGCATCCAGGGCAAAAGACCCGGAGGCCATGAAGCTGGCCACAGGAAATAATACTCCCGACGGAGTGATTATCTACAGCGTTTACGGAGAACAAAGAGACCGGGTGGTTTTAGTCCGTCAATACCGTTACTCCATCGGAGGGTTTATCTATGAATTTCCTGCCGGACTGGTGGAACCGGGGGAAGATTACCATGAGGCAGGCATCCGGGAATTGAAGGAGGAGACAGGGCTTACACTGGAGCTTCTCCCAGCAGATCCCATGTATGAAAATCCGGGATTTACCACGGTTGGCATGACCGATGAGTCCTGTGCAACAATCTATGGATATGCGTCCGGAGAAGTTTCAGACCGCGGCCAGGAGGATGCAGAGGAAATACAGGTGGTTCTGGCAGACAGGCAGGAAGTGAGGCGGATTTTGAGAGAAGAACGGGTGGCTATTATGTGCGCTTATATGCTGATGCACTTTTTAAAAGACCCGGAGCCGTTTGCGTTTTTGGAGGGATAGCGTATAATAGATATTTTATTTGGAAAAAAGGGCCTGTGGGAAATTTATGTTTTCCGACAGGCCCTTTTGGAAGCTGGATCAGTATTTTTATTTATTCCATCAGAAGAATTACCGCCTGCCAGCTTTCTAAAGTGATTTTTTCATGATCCATAGATAGTTTATGGCAGTTATTCAGCAATACTTTTTTACAGACACCTGGAAGAGGAATATTCTGGCATTCTGTCTGCATATTTCCCAGTACCAGAAGCGTATGTTCATATTTTCGGTAATAACCCATCAAATTCCTCTGCTCCCTCAGATAGGGAATGAATTCTCCGTATACTACGGTATTGCCGTATTCCGGGTCCTTTCTCAAAGCGGTGAGCTTTTTGTAAAAACGAAGCAGTGAATTTTCGTCCTGTTCCTGGGCTGCAGCGTTGATCTCTGTATAATTGGGATTTACATCCAGCCAGGGTCTGGCGGTGGAAAATCCGGCATAAGGAGAGGCGTTCCACTGCATAGGAGTCCGTGCATTGTCCCGGCTGTAGGGCGAGACTGCCCCAATTGCCTCCTCCGGGGAATATCCAGCATTTAAGGCAGTATGGTACTGGTTTACAGCGCTGATATCGTCCACCTGGTCAATGGAGCGGACTTCTATATTTTCCATGCCGATTTCCTGCCCCTGGTAGATAAAAGGCAGTCCCCGGAGCATGAAGTACATTACAGCCAGCAGTTTCTTGCTCTCCAGGGTTAATTCCTCCCTGGGTATATAATAGCTGACGCCTCTGGGAAGGTCATGATTTTCTATCAGGTTGGAGAGAAAGCCTTTGTCTCCAATGCGCTCCTGGGCCTGGAAGCAGCAGTTTTTGTAATCCTCCGGCGTGATGGGAGTCCGGTCATACCAGCCCTTGGGGCTGTCTCCAAACGTGCTGGCAGAAAAATCAAACATACTGGAAAAATACCCGTTTTCCCCGATAAAGTCTTCCAGTTCCTCCGGTTTTTCATGGAAGACTTCACCTACAGAAAATGCATTGTGGGGTTTGAAGGTCCGGTCCCGCATTTCCCCCAGAAATTCCCCGATGCCGCTGGCCTCTTCCAGCATATTGTCCATACTGGAAAGTCCGTCTTCCTGGTCGGCAGGGTAATCCCTGTAAGGCAGGCATTTCTTAATATTAATGATGGCGTCAATCCGAAATCCGTTGAGCCCTCTGTCCAGCCACCAGTTGATATTTTTATAGATTTCCTCCCGGACTTTTGGGTTTTCCCAATTCAGATCCGGCTGTTTTTTGTGAAAAACGTGGAGATACTGTTTGTCCGGATGGCCGGGGAGCGGTTCCCATACAGGCCCTCCGAAATAACTTCTCCAGTTGCATGGGAGCTTTTCATCCTGCCGGTCTTCAATATAGAAAAAATTGCCGTACTCCCCGTCCGGGTCCTGGCAGGCTTTCTCAAACCATGGGTGTTCGTCGGAACAATGGTTTACCACCAGGTCCAGAAGGATATACATATCTCTGCTTTTGGCAGCAGCCAGGAGACGGTCCATATCTTCCAGTGTGCCGAAGGCAGGGTGGATCTGATAATAATCAGAAATATCATACCCCTGATCGGCAAACGGGGAGGGGTAGCAGGGGCTGATCCATAGAATATCCACACCCAGATCTTTCAGATAATCCAATTTTGCCGTGATGCCTGGGATATCTCCGATTCCGTCCTGATTGGTGTCATAAAAGCTTTTGGGGTAAATCTGATAAACCACTTTGTCGTGCCACCACTTGCGCGTCATTTCTTACCTCCGTGTCTTCTGATCATTATATTTTTCCAGATAAGTATTGATCCGGTCCACAGGGTTTAACAGGCTGCTGATGGAAATATCATGATTCAGCGAGTCTATGAGAAGAGCGATGTATTTGCTCATATCACAGTTAATATAATATGGTTTCTCCAGCAGTTCCGGTGTCTGGTAGACCAGATTGGTGGTGAGAAGCCGGTCAAACAGGCCCTGCTTGTATGCCAGATCGAATTTTTCCAGCCCATTGGTAAACAATCCGAATGTGGAGCAGATGAAGATTTTTCCCGCCTGCTTGTCCTTTAAGAGAGCAGCTGTCTCCAGGACAGAATTTCCAGAGGAGATCATATCATCAATGATGATCATATTCTTTCCGGCCACGTCAGCGCCGAGAAATTCATAAGCGACCAGGGGGTGCTGTCCGTCCTCATACTGAACGGAATAATCCCGCCGTTTGTAAAACATTCCCATATCTACACCCAGTACATTTGCCAGGTAGATGGCACGGCTCATGCCGTTTTCATCTGGGCTGATTACCATCAGATGCTCATTGTCAATGTCCAGATCCTTTTCGTGGTTGAGCAGGCCCTTGATAAACTGATAGGCAGGACGGATGGTTTCCAGTCCGTGCAGCGGAGTGGCATTCTGAATGCGGTCATCATGGGCGTCGAAGGTGAGAATGTTTTCTACTCCCATTTTGGTCAGTTCCTGGAGAGCCATGGCGCAGTCCAGGGATTCTCTGTCGGTGCGTTTGTGCTGTCGGCTTTCATAGAGATACGGCATAATCACATTGATGCGCCGGGCCTTTCCGCCCACCGCCGCAATCACCCGCTTCAGATCCTGGAAATGGTCATCCGGGGACATTCGGTTGGTATAACCGCCGATGGTATAGGTGAGACTGTAATTGCACACGTCCACCAGAATGTAAATATCATCCCCCCGGACAGATTCAACCAGCATTCCTTTGGCTTCCCCGGAGCCGAAACGGGGAACCTGGGAATGGATGATAAAAGAGTCCCGTTCATAGTCCTCAAAGCCGAACCCAAGCTGCTGCGACATATTGCGCTCTTTTCTCCATTGGACGATCCAGCTGTTGACTTTTTCACCCAGGGCAGTGCAGCTTTCCAGGGGCATGATTCCCAGCCTTCCTACAGGTAACGTTGACAAATCTTTGATAGATCCCTGTCTCATAAATTTAAGTCCTCCTGATAATCCGTATATCTTCACCAATCAGGTTGATGAATTTGTAATTTTGTATGATTCTTGAAAAGGTTCTGGTGGAATATAGTCCGGGGAAAGACTCAAGCGCCAGGTTGGTGGATATGACTGCAGGCTTTTTCCGCAGCATCCGTTCGTTCACCACCTGAAAAAGCCGTGATGAGACGAAATTATTGGTGAGTTCTGTCCCCAGATCATCTAAAATCAGCAGGTCACAGTTTAATACATATTCCAGGATATCTCCGTTTTCTGATTCCCTGTCAAAGGTTTCCGCTGCCAGAAGGCTGAAGAAATCGTAGGCAGGAAAATAAAGCACTCCGTAAGCTTTTTTCAGAATTTCATGGGCAATACAGTGGGAGAGGAAGGTTTTTCCCACTCCGGTATCTCCGTAGATGAACAGGCCAGAGGTGTCATTTCCAAACTGTCTGATGAATTCCTGCGCCATCTCCACGGCAATTCTGGCGTGTTCCCGGGGTGTTTTTCCTGTACTTTTATCTGTTATTTTATCAGAATAGCAGGAAAAAGAAAAGAGTTCAAAGTTTTCTTTTTCCAGGATGGCCTCCAGGCCGTACTGCCGGCAGAATAAGTCAGAGGCAAGTTTTTGGAAACACACACATCTTCCGTTATCTGTGTAACCGGTATCCCGGCACAGCGGGCACTGGTACGGCATTTCCAGATAATCGGGAGGAAAGCCGCCGGCGGTAAGGAGTGTGGTGCGTTCTTTGGCCAGGGCTTCCAGTTTCTTTTGGTAAACAGCATTGTCATCCCTGCTGCCTTTTCCAAGAAGCGCGTGAATTCTGCCTGCGCTTAAAGAGGCAATGGTATTTTGAATTTCTTTTAATCTGGGAACGAGACGGTAAGCCTGTTCCCTGCGTTCTTCCTGAAGACGCCGGCTGCGGTGCCGGCGCCGGTCATATTCCCGCATAATCTCATCATATTGAATATTTTCTAAAGCCATGAATGTGAAAACTCCTGTAACTTTTCGTGGAATTACGCCTGGAACATGGATTTTTTAATCTGGTCAAAATCATAGTCCCGGTGGGGGTAATCGGTAAAACGGTTTGGTTTGGTCTTCCTGGGCATCTGCCGGACTGTCTTGGCCTTATGGCCCGCATCCAGTGTCTCAAGGTCTGTCATGTGATGGACTTTCTTGGAATGCCATTCCTCCAGGATTTTATCCGTATAGGGAAAGCTTCCGCTTCCTGTCTGGAGCACAGTTCTCCTGCAGGCTTCCAGAACCAGTTCCATGGAAAAGCCCCAGTCCTTTGTCCAGCGGTCCATGAATTCCGTTTCGCTCTTTACAGGATTGCGGTTCTGGATTCCCAGTGCCTTGAAAATCGTAAAATAAGTTCTGGTGTACTGACTGATTTCCTCTTTGGCAGCCGTCACAGTGGAAATGCCCTGTTCGGCCCAGGAAAGGGCAACTTTTTCGATGTAACGGATGCTTTTGTGATTCTTCGATACACAATGTTCGATTAAAAATTCAATGAGCTCCAAGTCGAACTTCAGTCCCTCGTAAAAATAAAGAATTTTGTTGGTGTCCGTTAACGTGAGGGGCCGGCCCAGATATTGTTCTGCAATGTAGAGAAGCTGGATAATATCTTCGTTTTTCTTTAGTTCACTGACTTTTTCCGATGTGAGGGAGTGGTCAGGCTCTGAAGCCGGGGCGGGTTCTTTCACTGGCTTATCATCACCGAAGGCACCTGCGGACGGAATCTGTGCCGGCTGGGAGACGGCAGCTTCCTGCATTACATCTGGTTCCGGGGTGTGGGCAGGAGACGGCGTATGGGGTTTTGGGCTGGCCTTGGGGCTGAGAAAAGAAATACCGGTGAGTTTCTGGTTATGGTCAAAGTCCAGAAGCAGCAGTCCTTCTTTTTCCCAATACCGGACGGCTCTTAAAATATCCCCTTCGGTACAGCTCATCCTGTCTGCCAGCATAGACAGGGAGAGTTTTTCTCCCTGAATGCTCCGCAGAAGATACATGTATATTTTTACAAATTCGCCGTTCGCCCTCAGCATGTATTTGTCTAGAAAAAGATTGGGTACCAATGTGACATCAGAAGGCCATTGTTTATGTAGATGAAGACTGTCCATGTTTTACACTCTCTTTCTGGCTATAAAAACAGTTGTGGTTAGGATTATAGCACACCTTATTTTAAATGGGAACCGGGAGTTTCAGCATTTTTTTAAGAGGGTGTCTCCGCTTTTAGGTGTGTAATCAGCATATTGTATCATATTATTTAGATACATATATAATTGTTTACAGAATTTGGTGTTGAAATTTTTCAAAAAAAGAGTTATAGTAAGTTTTATAAAATATAACAGGGTAGTCTGGCTTAATGACGCCATAAATGAATATGGCTGTCTCACCAGCCGGCAGAATAAATAATAAGGATGTGTGTAAACATTATGAATCTATTTGGAAATAATATTGATCTGGCCAGGAAATCCATGCAGTATCTATGGGGAAAACAGCAGATCACCCTTCAGAACCTGGCGAATGTAGATACCCCCGGGTACAAGAGTAAGTATGTGACTTTTGAAAATGAATTCCGGAGCCGGTTGAAAAACGCGGCTTTGACCAGAGATGATGAGAAGATTGCAGATGTAATTAAGGATTCGAAGTTTATTGTACATAATACAGAGGATGAGTCTGCACGCCTGGATGAGAATAATGTGGATGCAGATGTGGAAAGCGTTGAGCTGAGCCGGGCGACTCTTCAATATATGTATACGGCACAGGCCATTACCAGTGATATTGCCAGGTTGCGTTCTGTGATACGGGGACAGTAGCCAGCGGCTGATGTTGTAAAGGAAAATTAATGAAGAGGAGAATAGGAAAATGGACGAAATGTTTATCACGCCGATTCAGTTAATGCACATAGGTGAGAGTCAGGCCCCTGCAGCTGAAAAAACAGTGGGGCAGGATGGCGTATCCATGTTCAAAAGTATTTTTCAGAGTGCCATTGAAGATGTGATCACTACAGACCAAGACCTGAGCCAGGCAGAATATCTTCTGACTACAGGACAGATTGATGACCCCGCCACGGTCACTACAGCAGCGGCTGAAGCCCAGCTGGCTGTGGACCTGCTGGTTCAGTTGAGAAACCGGGCACAGGAAGCTTATACGCAGCTAATGAATATCAATATATAAGGGCTGCGTGAATGAATTTTCAAACACGCTCTAGGCGGGAAAAGTATGGATAACAAATTGAATGGGATGAACGGTTGATCATGAAAGAAAAGCTAGCAAAAGGGAAAGAATTCATTTTAAAACTCAGCAAAAAAACAAAAGTGCTGATTGGCGTGGGTGCAGTTGTCCTCATTGCGGCGGCGGTAATCCTGGCGTTGGTCCTGAACCGGAAAGACTATGAGGTTCTCTACTCGGATGTGAATACAGACGAGGCCCAGCAGATCATAGGACTGCTGCAGGAGACGGCGATTGACTACCGGTATGACGGCCAGGGTACGATATATGTGCCGGAACAGAATGTGGACCAAGTGAAAGCGAATCTGGCCTCACAGGGATACCCGAAAAGCGGGTTTACATATGATATTTTTACAAACAATGCTACAATGATGACTACCGATTCGGATAAGCAGACTTATAAACTCTATGAGCTGCAGAATCGAATCGGGGCGACTATTTCATTGTTTGACAATGTGAAAGACGCAAAAGTTACCATTGCACTGGGAGAACAGCAGAAATATGCATTGGATGATTCCAAACAGGAGGAAGCCAGTGCATCTGTGGTAATGATTATGAAGGATAATGGTTCTCCCACAGAAGAACAGGCAGTGGCCGTACAAAACCTGGTTTCCAAGGCGATTCCAGGCATGACCATTGAAAATGTGGCGATCTTTGACGGAAACGGCAAGGACGTGTCCGTGGACCCGGAAGACCAGTCCAGTTCGAAACTGACCAACGAAGATACCAGAGAAATAGCCAGAATGGTGGAAGACCAGGTCAGCGAGAAAGTGATGAACGTGCTGGTTCCTATTTTTGGGGACGAAAACGTGAGAGTTTCTGCAAAAGCCAGTGTGAATATGGAAACACTGATTCGTGAGAGCATCAGCTACACCACACCGGATAAGATTGATGCCAACGACAAGACAGGGCTGCTTTCCAATGACGTCGGTTCCAGAGAATCCAATGGAGAAGACGCCACAGCGGAAGGGGTTCCCGGCACAGAGACCAATGCGGATATTCCGGAATACAATACAGATGAGAATGAGAACGGCACCCGCTACAGCAACTATCAGTATGACAGAGAATATCTGTTCAATCAGCTGAAGGAGCAGGGGGAGGTGCCTGCGGGAGCCATAGAGAATCTGTCCGTGGGTGTGACGGTAAATGGTGAGGATTTAGGCGATATTGATGAATATACTCTGATTTCACTGATTGGGAATGCTGCTGGTATTGACCTGGCGGACCAGGATGAGAAGATTACGGTACTGGCTGCTCCGTTCTACGATCCAAACGCGGAAGAGGAGACACAGAGCACAGCGGGAAGAGGATTCTTTGCTAAGAGGAGTAATTGGATTATCATAGGAATTATTGTGGCAGTACTGCTGATCGCAGGAATTATTCTTGCAGTCATTTTACTGAGACGTAAGAAGAAAGCAAAAGAAAAGGCAGCTCTTGAGCAGGCCCAGGCGGAAGCAGAGCAGGCCGAACTCAGCAGCCTTCTGGAGAGCCTTGGCGAAGGGGAAGAAGCCGGAGAAGCTGCCGAGGGTGCGGCTGTGCTGGCATCGGAGGAAGAAACAGAAGAAGGCGGGCCGATTTTGGATCCTCAGAGCGAGAGAAGCATGGAACTTCGGCAGCAGATCCGCGATTTTGCGGAGCAGAGTCCCGAAATTGCTGCCCAGATGCTGCGTAATTGGTTGAATGGAGGTGAGGCAGATGGCGGAAGAAATGGTTGAGATTGACCTTGATCTGACACCAGAGCAGAAAGCCGCGGCTGTGGTAGTATCCATGGGCGTGGAACATGCATCAGAGATATATAAATTCCTTACAGAGGAGGAAATTGAGAATCTGACGGTGGAAGTGGCGAAGCTGGGACATCTGACCAGTGAACAGACGCTGGCAGTTCTGGATGAGTTTTACAAAGTCTGCCTGACCCAGAAAGTAGTCACAGACGGCGGTATTGAATACGCCCGTACAGTACTGGAAAAGGCTTTTGGAGAGAGTACTGCCGCCAGACTGCTGGAAAAACTGAATAAATTCATGAAGGCCAGTCCCTTTGACTTTATCCGCAAGACGGACAGCAAGAACATCCTGTCAGTTCTTCAGCATGAGAGACCACAGACTATCGCTCTGGTGCTCTCTTACGCTGGGGCAGACCAGACCGCACAGGTAATCGAAGAACTTCCGAAAGAAAAGCGGATTCAGGTGGTGAAAAGTATTGCCAGTATGGACCGTGCTTCACCGGAAGCAATCAAAGTGGTAGAAGCGGAATTGAAGAAGCGGTTCTCCAACATTCTTACCACGGATTACACACAAATCGGCGGTATCGATTATATTGCTGAGGTAATGAACAGCATTGACCGCAGCAACGAAAAGTACATATTCGAAGAACTGGGAAAAGAAGACGCACAGCTGGCAGAAGATATCCGCAAAAAGATGTTTGTATTCGAAGATATCCTTACTATGGACGACAGATCCGTACAGCGCTTCATCCGCGACTGCGATATGCGTGACCTGGTATACGCTCTGAAAAATGCAAACGAACAGCTGTCCAGCCTGATTTTCTCCAATATGTCCACGCGTATGGCTGAGAGTGTACGCTCTGATTTGGAAATCACAGTGAATGTGCGCCTGAAAGATGTTGAGGAGGCACAGCAGAGAATTGTAAATCAGATCCGCCAGCTGGAAGAAGCCGGAGAAATTGTGATTGCTAAGAGCGGAAAGGATGATATCATTGCTTAGTTATCGTGTGCTTAAGAGCGGAGGCAGCGGGATTGATATTCAACCTTATGAGTTCGATGCTGATTTTGGAGAAAAACCGCCCCAGGAGGAGCCGCAGGAGATTGTCCAAGCGGAGGAGGAAGATCCGGAAGCGGTAAGGCGGGCGGAAGAAGAAGCCCAAATGCGCAGAGCGATTCAGGAAGAATATGAAAAAGCCAGGCGCGAGGCACAGGAAATTCTGGATAAAGCCAGGGATGAAGCGGCGGAGATCATTCGGAAAGCCGGGGAAGATGGATACCGCAAAGGTTATGACGACGGACATACAAAGGGTTATGATGAGGGCTATCAGAGTGCCCACCGGGAAATGACTGAGAAGATGGAAAGGGAGATTGACAGTTATACCAGCCAGATGAGACAGGTGATTGACTCTGTGACAGAGGAAAAGGAAAAAGTTCTGGAACAGTATCTGGATGATTTAAAGAAGATCTGTCTTGCCGTATCCGAAAAGATTATTCAAGTCAGCCTCCGTTCCAGCGGGGAAGTCATCAAGCGGATGATTGTGTCTGCCACAGATAAGATTAAAAAAACTCAGTGGGCGAAGATTTACATATCCAGACAGGATTCTGAGATGATTGTAAAAGGAGATACGCAGCTTTTGCATGAGATGGCCCGTCTGACAGATAATCTGAAAGTGGTGGTGATGGAGAAGGAGAGCCCGGGAACCTGTATCATAGAGCTGCCGGATGAGATTGTGGATGCCAGCGTGAGTACCCAGCTGGAGAATATCAGAGATATTTTAAATAACGCGCGTTTATAAGGACAGGTGGAAGAATTGTATAAAAATTTGCCAGGGCTGATAGCCAATGCAGATACAGTCAGCCACATTGGAAAAGTAGAGAATGTGGTGGGAATGTCCATTGAAGCATCCGGCGGAAATGCCAGCATCGGGGATATCGCCATGATTTATGACGATGACCGCAAGCAGCAGATCCCGGTGGAAGTGGTTGGATTCAAGAACGACAGAATCCAGATTATGGCATATGAGAATATGAGTGGAATCGCCACTGGAAGTTTTGTGCGCAATACAAAAAAAAGATTGAAGATTCCGGTAGGAGAGTTCCTGCGGGGAAGAATCATTGATGCTATGGGAAGGCCCATGGATAACAAAGGGCCTTTTCATTCCCAGCGGCATTATTATGTGGAAAACACTTTTATCAACCCCATGGACCGGCCATTGATCACCGACCGTCTGGAGTTTGGCATTAAAGCCATTGACGGGCTGAACACCATCGGAAAAGGACAGCGTATCGGGATATTTGCCGGCAGTGGTGTGGGAAAAAGTACACTGCTGGGAATGATCGCCAAAAATGTCCGGGCAGATATCAATGTCATTGCCCTGGTGGGCGAGCGTGGACGTGAGGTTATGGAGTTTGCAGAAAAAGACCTGGGGCCGGAGGGACTGAAGCGTTCCGTGCTGGTGGTTGCCACTTCTGACCAGCCTGCCATGCTCCGCATGAAATGTCCCCTGGTTGCAACAACCATAGCGGAGTACTTTAAAGATCAGGGGAAAGATGTACTTCTCATGATGGATTCTCTTACCCGTTTTGCCATGGCCCAGAGAGAGATCGGCCTTGCAATCGGAGAGCCGCCGGTTGCAAGAGGTTATACACCTTCCATTTACGCGGAATTTCCCAAGCTGTTAGAACGGAGCGGGAACTTCGAGAGAGGTTCTATCACAGGAGTTTACACTGTGCTGGTAGAAGGTGACGACACCAATGAGCCCATTTCCGATACGGTGAGAGGTATTCTGGACGGACATATTGTCCTCACCAGGAAGCTGGCAAATGAGAATCATTTTCCGGCTATTGATGTGAATGCCAGCATTTCCCGTTTGATGACCAGTATCGTCTCCCAGGAGCATAAAGACCTGGCCGCTAAGTTGAGAGATCTGCTGAGCCTTTACACAAAAAATGAGGATTTGATTGCTATCGGAGCATATAAATCCGGCACCAATCCCAAATTGGACCGGGCAATTCAGAAGATCGACCAGATTAATGGCTTTTTGATGCAGGGAACAGATGAAAATTTTACATATGAGGAAATTATTCAGCATATGCATAAAATATTGGATGTATAATCCATTCAATAAGGTGAAGAAATTATGAAAAAGTTTTACTTTCCCCTTCATACTGTGTTAAACTATAAACAGCAGGTATTGGATAATCTCCGCAATGAGCAGGCTCAGATTATGAGTGATATTGTCAGATCAGAAAAGCGGATTGAGAATCTGGAATGCCAGTCCAGAAGCTGGGGAGGCCAGCTGCAGGAACGGCAGAAAGAAGGCATGACAGTCAGTGAGATCGGTACATATCAGAGTTATCTTCATAATCTGCGTGTGAAAGAAAAAATGGAGAGAGAAGTTCTGGAAAGACTGGAAGAGAGAAAAGAGCAGAAGCGGAAAGAAGTGGTAGCTGCCAAGACAGAGACATCTTCCATCGAATTGCTCAAGGACAAGAAAATGGCACAGTATCAGTATCAGCTGCAAAAAAGTGAAGAATTGTTTATAGAGGAATTTGTTTCCAATGTGCGCAGCAAAGCTTTGCGTCAACAGTGTTGAATTAGAAAACGGGTAGACCTGCAGGGGTTGTTTTGCTGAAAACAGCCGGGCAGTTTTACTATATAGAATTGGCAACAGGTAAACTTAAAGTTTTATTTCAGAGAAAGGAGGTTGATGAAAGGATGGAAAATATGATGCCGCAATTGAATCCCATGAACCGGGCAGTTCAGCATATCCAGGCATCCAAAGCGTCAGGAAAATCTGGAAAAACCGATCAGAAAGACCGTTTCCGCGATCTGCTTCAGAATTCTCCGGAAAGGAGTGCCTCAAAGGAGACGGCGGCAGGCAGCAATGCTTCCGATGATGAGAAGATAGCAAAGCCGGAAGCGGCCGGGAAAACGGAAAAACAGCAGACGTCAGAGAATCAGCCAGAGAATGCGGAAAGTGAAGACGGCACATCTGCCGAAGAATCTTTAGCTGAGACAGCAGGTGTACATATGATGGCTTTTCTGATGAACAGCAGCCCTGCTGTACTGCAGGTGGTTTCGGATTCCAGTGGTCTGGAAGAAAGTGTGCCGGAGATGCCGCTGGTTTCTGAGATGATGATCACCGCAGACGGCGGGGATGGATCAGTGGAAATGCAGACAGTACCGGGAAATGAGCTTTTGACTCAGGTGGAAAATGCGGGAGAAACTGTTACTGCGGCAGATGGTTTTGCGTCTATGATGCAGGAGGCACAGACAGCAGGTGAGCTGCCAGAAAAGCAACAGACATCAAAGATATCTCTCCAGAGGGGAATCAGAGATGCCGTGCCGGGAACAGAAGTGCAGGGAGAGTCTCAGGATCTGCAGACAGTGGTACAGCAGCCAGAAGCCGTATCCAGCCAGGAATTCAGGCAGTTGTCTGAGAATGGCCGGGAAGAGGCTGAACATACAGATGGTCTGTTATATTCTGCAGAGCATATGATCCGGCCCGAGACAGCGGCAGACAGAATTCAGCAAACAGCAGGACCTCAGCAGCCAGTACATATACGGGCAGGAAATTCTCAGGAGCTGATAAATCAACTGGTACAACAGCTGAGGGATAAGACTGCAGTGGGAAAACAGGAATTTGAGATTCAGATTCATCCGGAAAACCTTGGCAGACTTGCAATCAAGGTGGCCTATGCGGCAGAAAAAGTCACCATATCCATTGTGTGTTCCAATGATAAAACCATGGAGGCATTGTCCGCAGGGGCGAAAAATATTGCACAGATTATGGAGAAAAATCTGGGGACACCGACCACAGTGGTGGTGGACCAGCAGGAAGAAAATTATCTGGAACAGTACAAAGAACAAAGAAATTCTCAACAGCAGCAACAGCAGGAACAAAAAGAAGAACAGGAACATACCTCAGAGGATACTCAGGATTTCCTGCAGCAATTGAGATTAGGACTGATATAGAAATTAAGGAGGTTTGATATGCCAACGAGTGGAGTTTCAGGAGCTTCGAATAGTGGATATCATTATGAACGGACGTATACACTGGAAGCGCCCAGCAAGGAGCTGACCACCACAGACTTTATGAAGTTGCTGGCTGCGCAGCTGCGGTATCAGGATATGACAAATCCCATGTCCAACAGCGAGATGATGTCTACCATGACACAGATGTCCAGCATCAGCGCCATGAATTCTATGACCCAGTCTGTTACAAACATGACAGGTGCCACCAATGATGTTTTGATGGTGAACATGACCAGCTATGCCACAGGTATGATGGGCAAGGAAGTGACCATTGCACTGGTAGACGATGATGGCAAAGCCACTGGGGAGAAGATAACAGGTACAGTAGAAGGCGTGAGCCTTTTTGAAGGGACTCCCATGGTCTATGTGGATGGAAAAGGATATCCGCTGTCCCAGGTTATGAGTATCGGTGAAGTGAAAGACAAAGAAGAAAGCGATGATAAAGTTGAAGGCGGCCAGGACAGCAGTGGGAATGAGAGTACAGAGGGAAATCAGAACCAGGAAGTCTCTCAGGCGTAAAGCTTTTAAGAATTAGGAGCGGGCCAGGGAAGGCTTGCTAAGCTGGGAAAGATGGAAAAGAAATGCCGCTAGAACGCATAAGGGACGATGTCAGAAAGTGGTGATGGATATGTTAGAAAAGGTAAATCAGGTTTCCGAATTGAAAAGTGTCCGTCAGCTGCAGATAGAACGGGGAGCCGCAGGAGGCGTGGCAGGCAGTTTCGGCCAGCTGCTTCAGGAGCGGATGAACCAACAGCAGGGAGTGCAGTTTTCCAAGCACGCAGCCCAGCGTGTACAGCAGCGGGGGATTCAGGTGACGGAGAACCTTCTTAACAGCATCAATGAAGCAGTGGACAAGGCGCGTGCCAAGGGGGCGAAGGATGTGGTAATCATAAGTTCCCAGGGGGCTTTTATTGTGAATGTTCCCAATAATACGGTGATCACGTCCATGTCGGGTTCTGAGATGCGGGATAACATTTTTACAAATATTGACAGTGCTGTGCTGGTATAGGCCGGACCATAACGGAGGCTTTGCCCTCTGCCCGACTGGCAGAGAGCGTCAGCACGAAAAACTTCAACAGGTTTTGACAGAATTATAGAAAGGAAATTAAAATTATGGTCAGATCAATGTTTGCAGGTGTTGCAGGCCTGCGTACTCATCAGTCTAAGCTGGATGTTATCGGCAATAATATTGCCAATGTTAATACATGGGGATATAAAGCGGGAAGCGCTAACTTTATGGATGCCCTGTATACGAATACTACGAATTCTACTGCGGGAAATGCTAATAGTGCAGGCGGTCTGGGCGGTATCAATGCTTCTCAGGTGGGATATGGTGTGAGAATGTCATCCATCAGCCGTGATTTCAGTAAGAGTACTCCTTATCAGACAGGACAGGATTTGGATATTATGATTGATGGAACCGGATTCTTGATTGTCAGGAGTGCTATGGATACAGACGAGATTCCTGCAAATGCAGATTTATCAACTATAGATGGTGTGAATTTGTCAAGGGTTGGAATTTTGACAGTGGATAATGAAGGATATCTCGTTGATAATAATGGATACTATGTCTATGGATATCAGCCGGATGTCGATGCAACTACTAATGAGGTGACGTTTGATACAACAAAGCCAATAAATAGAATCAAAATACCTCAGGCAGATAATCCTGCGCAAAATGACCCAGATGTACTTCCAAACGGTATGTACAAATGTCAGTCATACCGGATCATGAGCGATGGTACTGTGGTAGGATATACGGCGGTAGGGGAAAAGAAAATTACAATGGGAAAGATTGCATTGGCTGCTGCCCAAAACGTGAACGGTCTGCAGAGTACTTCCGGATACTATTATCAAATCGGCGATAATACAGGAGCGTGTACCATTGGAGAATCAGGAGCTATCCTGGGTTCAATCTTATCCGGCTACCTGGAAATGCCCAACGTAGACCTGGCAAAAGAATTCTCTGAGATGATCACCACCCAGAGAGGTTACCAGGCGAATACAAAAATTATTACAGTGACAGATGAGATGCTTCAGGAACTTGTCAATATGAAACGGTAATAATTTTGCCTAAGAAGCGTGTCACAGCGCTTCTTAGGATTTTGTTGCCATTTGGACTGCTAAGAGCTGCCGGGCCGATGACAGCAGGAGTTTAACGAGGAGGAAGCAAAACTATATGATCCAATTAACTAAGATTAATGGGGAGCTGATTGTGATTAACGGCGACCGCATTGAGTGTGTGGAGACGATTCCTGAATCAAAAATTTCTATGGATACAGGGCGGTATTACCTGGTGCAGGAGAGCGTGGAGGAAATCATTCAGAAAACCATTGAGTACAATGCGAGGATCAAGGAATTTGAGCGGACGATCCGCCGGCACTGAAACTCTCAGCCAGGGCGATGGATGTGTCATCAGGCAGGTTTATCCCGAAAGAAAGGATGAGAAAGAGAATTACGTAATGGAGGCATTATAAATGGATATTACAAGTATATTGGGTGTACTAATCGGTGCAGCTCTGATTGTACAGGGAATTACTTTTGATAAGTTGGGCAATTTCTGGGACCCGGCCAGTATATTGATTGTTGTGGGGGGAACTTTGGCGGCAGTTATTGCCAGCTATCCTCTGAACAAGCTGAAATCAATGGGTAAGCATATGGGAATGCTCATGAGCGGGAAGAAGTTCGAAGCTGCGTCCACCATTGACCAGCTGATTGACATGGCTCAGATAGCCAGAAAGAATGGACTTTTAGCGCTGGAAGAAAAGGCCAATGCTCTGCAGGATCCCTTCTTCAAGCAGGCGGTTATGCTGGTGGTGGATGCCGTGGAGGCAGAAAAAGTGCGGGAAATGCTGGAAGGCTCTGTGGACAATATGGCGGCGCGTCACGAGGACTGTGCAGGAATCTGGGATAAGGCGTCTGCTTTTGCTCCGGCTTTCGGTATGATTGGTACACTGGTAGGTCTGATTAACATGTTGAAAGGTCTGAACCTGGATGCAGGCGGCGCCAGTGATATCGGTGAGAACATGTCTGTGGCTATGATCACCACATTCTACGGCTGTATCCTGGCAAACCTGCTTTTTTCGCCCATTGCCAAAAAACTGCGTATTCGTAATGAGGAAGAGATTCTATATAAGCAGTTGATTATCGAAGGAGTGCTGGGCATCCAGACAGGAGACAATCCCAAGAGTTTGAAGGAACGTCTGGTAACATTCCTGGATACGAAACAGCAGCTGAAACTTCTGGAGTCAGAGAGCGGTGGAGAATAATGGGGCAGAGTGGTAACCAGGAAATAGAGATGATCAGGCAAGGTGGTGAGTAGCATATGAAGAAGCGTCAGCCAGCAGCAGAGGGCGGTGCCAACTGGATGGATACATATGGGGATATGGTAACGCTGCTTTTGTGCTTTTTCGTTTTACTGTATTCGATTTCTTCTGTTGATCAGCAGAAATGGGAGATTATCGTCAAGAGCTTTAACCCGGGTGCCGATTCTGTATCGCAGATTGTCACTGACAGTGATTTAAAAGAGGGTGATAATGACGTAGAAGGCGGTATGGATAAGCCCAAGATGATTGATGATTTTGAAGATTTGTATTATACTCTTCAGGAACTTGTCCAACAGCAGAATATGGGAGACAGCGTATCCGTGGAAGGGGGAGAAGGGTTTGCGTTTATCACCTTTCAGGATATGGTTTTCTTTGATGGGGACAGTTCTGTATTACGAGATGATGGCAAACCTATTCTTCAGGCATTTGGCCAGGCCATGTCAGGAGTGAGTGATTCCATTGAGCAGATACAGGTGCTTGGACATACATCCCAGGGGGATCCTACAGTTCCCAATGAGGCCCATACAGACAGGCTTCTGTCGGCGGAGCGTTCCGCAGAGGTGGTGGCGTATCTGCAGCAGGTCAGTGATATTGACCCTGCGAAAATGGTTAGTTCCGGTTTTGGACAGTTCAGGCCGATTGCCGGTTTTGACACACCGGAGGGGCGGGCGAAGAACCGCAGGGTAGAAATTTTAATTACCCGTACTGGAGCTGTTGAACAAAATCTGGATACGTATTATAATCAGATATATGGCCAATAGCCAGGACGAGGACAAAGGAGTGCAAAAATGTCTGAAGTATTATCGCAAAGCCAGATAGATGCCCTTCTTAATTCTATGAAGGAAGGGGGTGACGGCGGCGCAACCTCCCAGGAAGAAGAAAAGAAGAAAGAGCAGACATACAGGAAGTATGATTTCTATAGTCCGAAAAAATTCACGAAGGAGAAGCTGAAACTGCTCCGCAGCATTTTTGAAAATTATTCGAGAATCGCAGCTTCGCAAATGAACAGTTTGTTCCGGATGACCAGTGATATGGAAGTTATGGATGTGGAAGAACAGCGGTATTATGAATTCAACAATGCGCTGGCAGATACAGATATTATGACATTGGTTCATGTATCCCTTACAGAACAGACGGCGAATCCATCAGTGCTGATGCATATTTCTCCCAGATTGATGGTAAATATGATCGACCGTATGATGGGCGGGTCAGGAGATGACAACAGCATTGACAGTGGATATGTGTATACATCTATTGAAAATGTAATATACCGGAAGATCATGGGGTATTTCGTCGCGCCGCTGAAAGACGCATGGTCCACCTATATTCGTATAGAGACAGAGTTGGAACGTGTGGAGCAAGACCCCAGCATGTTCCAGGACATCAGTATAGATGAGACGGTTGCTATTATTGTTTTAAATGTACAGTTTGGGGATTTAACGGGAAATATTAATATTTGTATTCCCGGAAATCTGCTCACGGATATTTTCAACACCATTGACCGGAAGAAGAATGTCAATCTGGATGACGACAAAAAAGATGAAAGTATCCGTGAAGGTATCATGGACAGTATTCGTGATTCTGCACTGCATGTGAATGCAAAACTGGGGGCTGTGGAAATTAGTCTGGAAGACCTGTATAATTTACATGTGGGCGATGTCATTGACCTGAATAAGCCCAAAGAATCCCATGTGGCACTTTATGTGGAAAAGCAGCCGTGGTTTATTGGAAGACTGGGAGTTCATAAGAAGAATATGGCAGTCAAGATTGAGAAAAGAATAGCAGATGACGAAGATCTGCGAAGGCTTGTCGTAGAGTATGAACAGGAACTGGAAGAACTGGAAACCGAAGTGATTTAATTCATTTTATAATAATAAGCAAGAGAGGTATGAAAAATGGCGAAAATTTTATTAGTAGATGATGCGGCGTTTATGAGAATGATGGTAAAAGAAACATTGACAAAAGCAGGGTATACTGATTTGTATGAAGCGGCAGACGGGATGCAGGCTGTGGAAACATACAATGATATTAAGCCGGATCTGGTGCTGATGGATATCACCATGCCCAATATGGATGGATTGGAAGCGCTGAAGGCAATTAAAAGTAAAGATCCCAACGCTAATATTGTAATGTGTTCCGCCATGGGACAGGAGAGCATGGTTATTGACGCAATTAAGTCAGGAGCAAAAGATTTTATTGTAAAACCTTTTAAACCGGATCGTATTTTGAAAACAGTGTCCAGTATTGTAGATGCCTGATTAGGAGGAGGGGACATGTCTTTTCTAAGTTCATTTAATATTAGCGCGTCCGCATTGACTGCTCAGAGAATGAGACTGGATGTGGCTTCAGAGAACATTGCAAATATCGAGACAACCAGGACAGAAGGCGGCGGTCCTTACCGGCGCAAACTGGTGGTGCTGGAAGAAATAGGAAACAATACTTTCAGGCAGGCACTGCTGGCAGCACAGAATAATCATGAAACGACTAAAGGCGGTGTCCGGGTATCACAGATCATTGAAGATGAAAGTGAATTTAAACGTGTATATAATCCGGATCACCCGGATGCCGATGAAGATGGGTATGTGTCTCTGCCGAATGTGGATTTGATTAAGGAAACTGTTGATAGTATGTCAGCGACCAGGTCTTATGAAGCCAATATTACGGCATTTAATTCTTTGAAAACTATGGCACAGAAAGCTCTTGAAATTAAGTAGCAAAATCATTGGGTATTTTATCCAAATACACGGAAAGAGAGTAAGATGATATGAGTTTTAAAGAGTTTAGCACATTAGAGATAGATGCCGTAGGTGAAATACTCAACATCAGCCTTGGTGCTTCTGCTACGGCTCTTTCTACATTGCTGAATGTGCGGGTTGATATTACAACTCCTGTGGTAAAAGTAGTTGAAAAAAAGAAGTTTGAATTCGAAGAACTGGAACCAGCTGTAGGAGTGGAAATTACCTATGTAGAAGGACTTCGCGGAAGTAATATTATGCTTCTCAAACGTACTGATGTGAAGATGATCGTAGAAATGATGATGGGAATGGAAATTCCTGACGATCAGTTTGAGATGAATGAGATCAACATCAGTGCGATCTGTGAGGTCATGAATCAGATGATGGGGGCTTCCTCCACCGCACTTTCTGAGTTTCTGGGGGAGACGGTGAATATTTCAACACCTACTTCCACAGAAATTGAGGATGTGCATAAATTTAAAGAGCATTACTTCGCAGATGAAGAAGTGATGATCTGTGTGAAATTTTTACTGCGCATTGGGGATAATTTGGAAAGTGAGTTTATGAACCTGATGCCCACAGATCTGGCTAAGAAGCTTGTGAAAGGCTTCCTTCCGGACTTTGACGATGATGAGCCGGAACCAGAACCAGCTGCAGCCCCTGCAGCAGAACCGGCACCGGAACCTGTGGCAGAGGAATCCTCTAACCGTATGATGAGCCAGGAGGAAATTGAAGCTCTTCTGGCAGGTGGTGCAGAGGAGTCTTCTGAACCTGCAGCACCGGAACCAGCGGCTGAGGAAACATCCAACCGTATGATGAGCCAGGAGGAAATTGAAGCTCTTCTGGCAGGTGGTGGACCTTCCGAGACAGCATCGGAACCAGCTCCAGCAGCAGAAGCACCGCAGCCTGCCGCAGTTGCAGCGCCACAGCCGGCACCAGCTGTGACGCCTACACCGCAGCCGGCACCAGCACCGATACCTGTACAGCCTCAGGAGATGCCGGCAGTTCAGCAGCCGGTTATGTCTCAGGCAGCAATGCCTGTGAACAATGCGCTGACGGAGCAGATGATGAATCAAATGGCGCAGATGACTCAGATGATGAGCCAGATGCAGCAGGTGATGATGACTCAGATGCAGCAGCGGCCAAGTGCAGATCCCAAAAAACTGAATGTTCATCCAATGCCTTCCGATCCCTTATCGGGAAGACTGGCAGGAGAAGAGCAGGAAGAGAATATGGATATGATTCTCGGTGTACCTTTGGAAGTTTCCGTGGAAATCGGGCGCACCAGAAAGCTGGTCAGAGACATTCTGGAATTTACTAAGGGATCCCTGGTGGTTTTGGATAAAATGGCTGGAGAACAGGTGGATTTATTCGTAAACGGACAATGTGTTGCCAGAGGTGACGTGGTAGTAGTCGAGGACAATTTTGGAATTCGAATCACAGAAATTTTGACGGAGAATATGCCTGAAATAAAATAGGATAAAAGCGATGTTGGAAGGAATGTTGACTGCAATCGGTACATTGTGTATCGTAATAGGGATTATTTACCTGAGTTATGTGGCGGCAAAATTTGTGGGGAAGAATTCTATCCGGGGCGGCCGTTCCCAATACATGCGTATGGTTGACCAGATGCCTTTGGGGCAGAGCCGTGCCGTGTCCGTGGTTCAGGTGGGAGATCGCTATTTTCTGATAGGAATTGCTGAGAAACAGATTAATATATTGGCAGAGCTTGAAGAAGAGGGTCTGGTTCCTCTGAAAATGGAGGAACCAATGAATCAGACTGCCATACCTGAGTTTAAAGAGCTGATGCGCAGACTTGAGGAGGCCAGGAAACACTGGAGCAAGAGAAAGTAAGTTATGTAACGCAGCGGATGAGGAGTGGGAGTGAATGGATGCACTTGTAAATATTAACGGGGACCGGGTGCCTACACTGGAATTACTGCTGATGCTGACGGTGATTGCATTGCTGCCGTCCATCCTCGTTATGATGACATCATTTACCAGAATTGTAATTATCCTGTCATTTGTCAGAAATGCTCTGGGAGTCCAGCAGGTACCGCCTAGTATGGTCATGGTTGGAATCTCGCTGTTTCTGACACTTTTCATTATGAATCCGGTGATTTCGGAAATTAATACAACTGCCTATGAACCGTATAAAAATGAAGAGATTTCCCAGGAGGAAGTGTTGAAGCGTGCCCAGGTGCCTTTGAAAGAATTTATGCTCCGTCAGACGGAGATTAGTTCGTTAAATATGTACAAAGAGCTGTCAGGTGCGGAGGAAGTGGAGGAATCAACGGAACTTCCCTTGACAACCATTATTCCGGCTTTTATCACAAGCGAATTGAAACGTGCTTTCATGGCAGGGTTTCTCCTGTTTCTGCCATTCCTTCTGATTGATATTGTAGTCTCCACTACTTTAATGTCTATGGGTATGTTTATGCTGCCTCCGGCTACTATATCGCTGCCTTTTAAACTGTTGCTTTTTGTCACAGTAGATGGATGGCAGCTGCTGTTTTACAACCTTGTGCAGAGCTTTCGGTGAGAGATAGGAGGAATCTATGACAAACGGTGAAGTATCGGATCTGATGTATGAAGTGTTTGTACTGGCCCTCAAACTTGCGGCTCCCATGTTGGTTATCAGTATGCTGATTGGTCTGATCATCGCGATTCTCCAGGCAGCTACCCAGATTCATGAACAGACATTGACCTTTCTTCCAAAACTTTTGGTCATTGCTTTGATTTTAGTATTTACGGGAAGCAGTATGCTGACGGCACTACAGGACTTTACAAATCAAATGTTTGAGTTGATGGCAGCGTTATGACAGCACTGGAAGTTATGGACACATCGCAATTTCTGCTGTTTTCCCTGATTATGATGCGGATGGCAGGTTTTATACTTCTAAACCCCATTCTGGGCAGGAACAGTATACCGATGATTGCCAAGTCTGGATTGATTTTGGTTTTGACCCTTTTACTGTATTCTGTTTCCCAGGGAGAGAGGATTGAGGTGGAGTCCTCTCTGACTTACAGTCTGCTACTGATGAAAGAGTTTGTGATTGGTTATTTTTTGGGGTTTGTGGTACAGCTTTTCAGTATGGTGATCACTTTCGCGGCTGCAGTGATTGATTTTCAGATGGGAATTTCCATGGCTATGGTATTTGATGCACAGAATAATGCTCAGATTCCCCTGTCAGGAAGCATTTATAATGTATATTATATGCTCCTGTTTTTTGCAGTGGATGGACATCTGGCTATGATGAAGATTCTGTTGACCTCTGCCCAGGTGGTTCCTTATGGAGCTGTGGTATTTTCCAGGGGAGCATTTTGGGCAATGCTGGACATTTTTTCAGAATGTGTTGTGTTTGCCATGAAACTGGCGTTTCCCATATTGGCGGCGGAATTTATTGTTACCATGGGAATGGGGATTCTAATGAAGATGATTCCTCAGATCAATGTGTTTGTGGTGCAGATTCAGGTTAAAATTATTGCAGGTCTGGTATTATTCCTTTTCCTGTTCTCGCCTATGTCGGATTCCATAGGAGATCTGATCAGTGGTATGCTGCGGCAGATGCAGGAAACATTACAGATGTTACAGTAAAAGGAAGTGAGAAAAAATGGCAGACGGGCCAGGCGGTGAAAAGACCGAGAAGGCCACACCTAAAAAGCGGAGGGATCAAAGGAAAAAGGGTAATGTATTTACCAGCAAAGATGTGGCTGTACTGGTCTCATTTATGGTCGCGTTTTATGGTATCCGTTTCTATTTTCCCACGATATACCGATATTTAAAGAATTATATGCTCCGTTACCTGGAGAATCTGTCAGCCATAGATGAATTGTCTATGGGAACCCTGCAGTCCATTGGTATGGAGACTATGATCAATATCGCTATATTGATTCTTCCGCTTTTACTGGTGATGGCCGCTGTTGGAATCCTGGGCACTGGTATCCAGACCCGGTTTCTTTTTACCATGGAGACGGCCAAACCGAAATTTGGCAAGCTGAATCCCATTAAAGGGATTAAAAACTTGTTTTCGCTGAAAAAGGCTGTTGAATTGCTGAAAAACCTGCTGAAAATTTCTATTCTGCTTATTTTTCTGTATACAATGATCCGCGATGACCTGACAGGAATTGCACGGACCATTGATATGGATCTAAAAGTTTCCACAGTGTATGTACTGAATACTATCATGAGAATTGTATTCCGTTTGGCACTGGCCTTTGCGGCTCTGGCGGGATTTGATTTCTTTTATCAGCGATGGGATTTTGAGCGTGAGATGAAGATGACCAAGCAGGAAGTCAAAGAAGAATTTAAGCAGATGGAAGGGGACCCCAAGGTAAAGGGCAAGATCAGAGATATCCAGAGGCAGAGGGCCAGAAGCCGTATGATGCAGGCGGTGCCTCAGGCAGATGTGGTGATCAAAAACCCCACCCATTACGCAGTTGCTCTGCGGTATGATATTGACCGGGACCACGCCCCTGTTGTCATTGCAAAGGGACAGGATGAGCTGGCTCTGCGTATTATAAAGATTGCAGAGGAAAACGCAGTTCATGTTGTGGAAAATAAGCCTTTGGCCAGAGGAATTTATGCGTCGACGCCTTTGGACGGGGAAATTCCCCAGGAATATTATGGAGTGGTTGCAGAAATTCTTGTATATGTGTTCAAAGAAAATCACAAAGTAATTCTGTAAGAGGGTAGGAAGAGACATGCAAAGATTGGTGAAGACATGAGAAGAATAATGAATTATGGGGTATCATTGTTTGTAGTAGTAATTGTACTGCTTTTGATTATCCCTTTAAGTCCATTCCTGCTGGACGTTATGATTATTTTGAATATATCGGCAGCCCTGATTATCCTTCTGATCAGTATGAATATCACAGAGTCCCTGGAATTTTCCATTTTTCCGGCATTGCTGCTGATTACCACTTTATTCCGGCTGGGTATCAACGTATCTTCCACCAGGAATATCTTGTCAAATTCCGGAAGTGCGGGCCAGGTCATCCAGGCTTTTGGTGATTTTGTCCTTCAGGGGAATGTGGTTGTTGGATTTGTTATCTTTTTCATTATCGTTCTGGTACAGTTTCTTGTAATTACCAAGGGTGCAGAGCGTGTAGCTGAAGTTGCGGCGAGATTTACCCTGGATGCTATGCCGGGCAAGCAGATGGCCATTGACGCGGATTTAAGTTCCGGGCTGATCAATGAGCAGGAAGCGAAAATACGTCGGTATAAAATCCAGAAGGAAGCAGATTTTTACGGTTCCATGGACGGTGCCACCAAGATTGTAAAGGGAGATGCAGTTATGTCCCTGATCATCACTGCAGTGAATTTCATTGGCGGTGTGATTATCGGTATGGTACAGGGAACTATGTCTTTTACAGAAGTGCTGTCTGTATATTCCATTGCCACAGTGGGTGACGGTCTGGTTTCTCAGATTCCGGCTCTTTTGATTTCTGTGGCCACCGGTATGATCGTGACCCGTGCGGTGGCGGAGGGAAGTCTGAATCAGGATGTTTCCAAACAGTTTCTGGCTCAGCCTCAGTCTATGATGCTTGCCGGTATCGTGATGCTGGTGCTGATGCTGGTGCCGGGAATGCCTAAGCTGCAGATGATCATACTGGGTGTGGGCCTGGTGGCCGGCGGAATGGTACTGAGCAGAAGAATGGAAAACATGGCACAGCTTCAGGAACCGGAATTGGCTATGGTGGGCGGCGGACTGGCCGCAGGCCCTATGGAAGAGGCCGAGCCGGTGAGCGAAGAAGAATATTATCGGGATATTAATAATATTTATTCTTTGATCAGTGTGGAACCTGTGGAGATGGAATTTGGCTACAGCCTGATTCCGCTGGTGGATGAGGCCAGCGGCGGAAGGATGATCAACCGGATAGTTATTTTCCGGCGTCAGTACGCACAGGAAATGGGGTTGGTGATTCCCTCCATTCGTCTCCGGGATAGTTCCAGCCTGAATACCAACCAGTATGTGATTAAGATTAAAGGCGAGGAAGTGGCAAAAGGTGAAATCCTGGTGGATTATTATCTGGCACTGGAGCCGCCCAATCTGTCTGGAGAAGTGGACGGAATCGAGACAGTGGAGCCGGCCTATGGAATTCCCAGCCGCTGGATCACTCCGGAGAACAAGGAGATTGCCGAGATTTATGGATATACAGTCATCGACCCGCTGTCAGTTATGCTGACCCATCTCTCAGAGACCCTGCGCAGGCATTCTTATGAGCTTGTCACCCGTCAGGAAGTGGTACAGCTGGTGGAAAATACGAAGAAGAATTCAGCTGAGCTGGTGGAAGAAGTGATTCCAGCCCTGATTTCCTACGGCGGTTTCCAGAAAGTGCTTGTAAACCTGCTGAGAGAAGGGATTCCTATTAAGGACATGGAGACCATCCTGGAGACTATTGCAGATACAGTTCCCAACAGCCGGGATATTGACACCATAACAGAAAATATCCGGATTGCTTTAAAGAGAACCATAACCAGGCGGTTCAGCGAAAATGGCAGTATGCGGGTTGTCACCCTGGATACGGAGCTGGAGAAGCATATGATCGCCAGTCTGACGAAAAGTGACCAGGGGACTTATATGGCGCTTAGTCCGGATACTATGCAGAGCATTATCGAACAGCTCAGCGAAGAAATACGGAAATTCCATGAATTATCACAGGACGTGATTGTTCTTACCAGTCAGGTGATACGCCCCTACTTTTTCCGCCTGATTGAACAGTTCTACCCCAATGTTTACGTGTTGTCCTTTAATGAAATTGCTAACAATGTGCAGATACAGGCTTTAGGAAGTATCACCGGATAATGGGCAGACATGCCGAGGAGTTTGAGACATGAGCGTGCAGAATTCATACAGTGAAATGACCAACGAAGAATTGTTGAAAAAATATCAGGACACCAGAGATCTTGCTGTGAAGCAGGAGCTGGTGATGCGTTATGTCTATATTGTGAAAAGTATTGCCCTGCAGATGCGGGATGTGTATGTAAGTTTTGCCCAGATCGATGATATGATTAATGAAGGCGTTCTGGTAATCATGAACGCCCTGGATAAGTTTGATTTTGAAAAAAATGTAAAATTCGAGACTTATATTTTTAAACGGGTACGGGGGATGATTATAGACCTGGCCAGAAGGCAGGACTGGATTCCCCGAAGTGTACGTAAAAGTGCAAAAGAAATCGACAACGCCACCATGGAGTTGTATAATGAACTGGGAAGATATCCCACTGCTGAGGAGATTGCGGCCCATCTGCATGTGAGTCTGGATAAATATCATGATGCGGTGGGAAAGACCAATCTTTTCAATGTGCTGTCGCTGGACATGGTTCTGGAGGAAACAATGGAAAACAGAAAGTCTGTCCAGCTTCCCTCCAGCAACATGCAGGAGCAGCCGGAGGCACACCTGATGGAGCAGGAGCTGCACGGCAGGCTGGTGGAAGCTCTTCACAGCTTAAAAGAGAATGAGCAGATGGTGGTATCTCTTTATTATGTTGACGAATTGAATATGAAAGAAATTGCCAGGATCCTGGAGGTCAGTGAACCGAGGATTTCCCAGATACATGCCAATGCTTTGAGAAAGATGAGGCTGTTTCTAAAAAAGGACCTGGATATTTAATAAACAGAGGATTGAGAAGGAAGGAGTGAGGTTATGTTCCAGGGTTTTTACAATCTGACTTCCGGTATACTCACACAGACCCGGAATCAGAATGTGATCAGTAATAATATGACCAATGTTTCTACCCCCGGGTATAAGAGCGATAAATATATGGCCACTACTTTTCGGGAAGAGTTGATGTACCGCAGTGGGAATATTGACAAGAGCAATAAGACAGAGATTGGTACTATGGCCATGGTACGGGCTTCTGATGAGACAGTGACAGACTTTGAGCCAGGTGTGGTAGAGGAGACCAACGAAATTTTTGATGTGGCACTGCAGGACAATGGATTTTTTATGGTGCAGACGGAAAACGGCATTGGTTATACCAGGGACGGCTCTTTTATTCTTGATGACCAGGGTTACCTGGCTCTGCCATCTGTGGGCAGAGTAGTGGGAAAGAACGGTCAGATCCGTATCGGTACGGATAAGATTGCTATTGACAGTTCCGGACGTATATTCAGCGAAGATGGCCGGACACAATATGGACAGATTGCAGTTGTGGATTTTAATAACTATGATAATCTGGAAAAGGGCGGGAATGGTGTGTTCTATACCAACCAGCAGGCTGTGGCTGCAGATGGGAAGATGCTTTGGAAATATCTGGAGCGGTCTAACGTAGACTCCGTGCAGGAGATGGTTAATATGATGAGCAGCCAAAGAGCTCTGGATAGTGCTTCCCAGGTCCTGAAAATGTATGATCAGATTATGGGTAAAGTGGTTACGGAGATCGGGAAAGTGTAGCATAATATGACAGCGGCAAAGGAGTATGCGTATGAATCAATCTTTTTACACAGCAGCGCTCGGGATGGGCAGTGAGCAGTATAAGCTGGATATTTTGTCTAACAATACTGCGAATATTAATACATGGGGATACAAGACAAAAGTTCCCATTTTTTCCGAGTTGATGTATTATGAAATGAAGGGAAAAGTTGACCAAAATAATGAACTGCTGTCAGGAACTGGGATGCGGATTCAGAAAGCAGACACTGATTTTTCCCAGATGACCCTTGCAGAGACTCCGGGAGATTATGATTATGCCATTGAGGGAGACGGCTTTTTTATGCTGAGAGATCCGGCCAGTAATGAGATTACTTATACCCGGGATGGAAGTTTCAGCTTATCTCTGCGGGGAGAACAGTTCTATCTTATCTCCTCAACGGGAAAACTGGTACTGGATCAGAACAGAAATCCGATCATAGTCAACGAAAACAGCCCGGATACTCTGAATATCGGTATTTTTGATTTTGTCAACAAGAACGGTATGCTGAGTGTGGGTGATAACGAATTTACGCCAGTTGCGAAAAATGGAAATCCCTTTAATGCGCAGAATGCAACGCTGCGCAAGGGAATGCTGGAAATGTCCAATGTAGATTTTGCCGACCAGCTGACAAAAATTATTGAGGCACAGAGAGCTTACAGTTATGCTTTGAAAATGGTACAGACATCAGATGAAATAGAAAATAAGATTAATGGTCTGAGAGCTTAAACTGTCTGACCTTTGAGGAGAGGAGAATCTATGGGAATTGCAAACTATGAAGATATGAATGCTTTGGAACTGGATGTGATTAAAGAGATCGGAAGCATCGGAACAGGAAATGCAGCTACGGCTCTTTCGCAAGTTTTGAAAAAGACAACAAAAATGTCTCTTCCAGCTGTCTATGTCCTTGGATACAATGAAGCCATTGAGATGGTGGGAACTCCAGAGGAAATCGTTGCTGCCGTTCTGGTTAAAATGTCAGGTGAGATCAACGGTATTATGCTGTTTATCTTGAAGATTGACTTCATCAATGCAGTTTTGGACAGTGTGTTGTCAAAGGATATCGATGACTATATGGATTTGACAGAACTTGAGAAATCAGCTCTTGAGGAGATCGGAAATATTATTATTTCATCTTATGTGAATGCTATGTCCGGGCTTACTGGAGTTTCGATTAAGCTGTCAATTCCCAGCATTGCCATTAATATGCTGGGTGGGATTTTAAGCGTTCCTATGGTAGAGTTTGGGTATGAGACAGACAAATTGATGATGATTAACGGCAAATTCATTGTGGATGATAAAGTTTTGGATAGCAATCTGCTGATGATGCCAGATATTCAGTCTTTAAATTATTTAATGCAGAAGCTGGGAGTTAATTAATCATGAATAAACAGATTACAGTGGGGATCGCAGATATGAAAATGGCCAGGCAGGAAGGGGTTTTGATCACCTATGCCCTTGGCTCTTGTATCGGTATCGCATTGTATGATCCAATGATAAAATTGGGGGCACTTGTTCACATTATGCTGCCTGAAATTGGGAGGATGTCCAATGCCAATCTTTATAAATACGCAGATACAGGATTGAATGAGACTCTGCGTAAAATGACTGCGTTTGGTGCAAGCAGAAACCGGATAAAGGCAAAGATTGCCGGCGGGGCCAAAATGTTTGAGATGAAGGGCGGTCAGGATCTTGGAAATATCGGACAGAGGAATGCGCAAAATGTTAAGAAGATCCTGCGTGACAGCGGAATACGTCTTGTAGGTGAGGATACAGGTGCAAATTATGCGCGGACGATGCTCATGGATGTCAGTGATGGGAAGGTAACGATAAAGACCTTTGGCAGGCCGGAGAAAACCATGTAAAGGAGAGGATGATATGGCGCAGACAGAGATTTTACTGGAATCAGGTACGAACGAAATTGAAATTATGCAGTTCATTATATATGGGGAGCTGTATGGGATTAATGTGGCGAAGGTGACGGAGATCATGATGTCCGATAAGGTGAAACCTGTTCCTCATGTGCATCCTTCTGTGGAAGGTATTTTTAAGCCAAGAGATATCCTCTTGACTGTGGTGGATCTGCCTTTTTATCTGACAGGAAAGCCCACAGAAAAGAATGCCAGGGATTTATTTCTTGTGACAAATTTCAATAAGATGCATATTGCCTTCCGGGTACATAATGTAGTGGGAATCAGCAGAATATCCTGGACAGATATCCAGAAACCAGACAATACACTGAACCAGGGCGAGGAGAGTGTGGCCACGGGGATTGCACAATGCGGTTCGGATCTGGTTACCATATTAGATTTTGAAAAAATAGTGACTGAGATTGCCCCAGAGACGGGAATCCAGCAGTCAGAGATTGACAAGCTGGGCGAAAGGAACAGAAGCGACCGTCCAATTATTTTGGCAGAGGATTCTATTCTGCTGACTAAAATGATTGAACAGTCTTTGATAAAAGCCGGTTATGGCAATCTCAAAAAGTTTAACAACGGCCAGGAAGCGTGGAATTTCCTGAAAAGTGTGCAGAATGACCCAGAACTCGACAAGAAAGTCGGCCTGATCATTACTGATATTGAGATGCCTAAAATGGATGGGCACCGCCTTACGAAATTAGTTAAGGAAAATGAAAAACTGAAACATATTCCTTTGATTATTTTCTCATCCCTGATTAACCAGGAAATGGAAATTAAAGGAAAGCAGCTTGGGGCAGATGAACAGCTTTCGAAGCCGGAAATCGGGCACCTGGTAGAAGTTATGGATCATTTGCTGGAGAGGGAAGAAATTAATGGATAAGTATATTGTTCGTCAGGCTATTAAGGAGCCTAAGAATGATGAAGTGGTTGGTTATGAGATTTTAATACAGAACGATAACGACAGTCTGTACAATGGCTCCGAACATGTGATCGCAGATGCGATTGCAGGGTTTCTTACACAGAATAACGATGTTATTTTCAGGGAAAAAATGACTTTTTTGTCTTTTCCGCCTACTTTGTTTTTCCGCAATACACCTAAGATGTTTGATAAGGAAAAAATGGTAATCCAGATTGAAGATAATATCGTGGTTCATCCCCTGACACCGAGTATCATGAAAAAATACAGGAAAGATGGGTATCGGTTTGCCATTAATAATTTTCAGTATTCACCCAAGTATCTCAGTCTCTTGGAGATGGTTGAATTTGTAAAGATTGATGTGGCGGGTGTTAAAGATGAAAAGGGACGGGTATCTCTGGCAAATCTGGTGGAGATGCTTCACAGTTTTGACAAAAAATGCATCGCCGTAGGTGTCAATACAAAAGAAGAATACGACCTGGTTAAGATCATGGGTATGGATTATCTGGAAGGCAATTACATAGAGACAGCCATGATTACTAAGTCCAACAAAATGGATTATCTGGAGGGCAACTTCTTCCAGCTGGTAGTGGAAGTGACCAAGGATGAGCCGGATGTGGAGATGATTGAGACTATTATCAGCCGGGATGCTTCTCTGAGTTATTCTGTTTTGAAAATGGTCAATTCCGCCTATTTTGCTTTGAGAAAGAAGACATCTTCCATTCGTCAGGCATTGGTGACATTGGGAATCAGCCAGCTTCGCCAGTGGGTTTATCTGCTGAGCATTAAGGATGACGAGCGGAATGCGGCTTCTGATGAAGTGCTGAAGTTATCTTTCCTGAGAGCTACCTTTATGTCTGCGCTGGTGGAATACATGAAGACCAGGGAGATTATCCGGTCTGAGGCGTATCTGATTGGTATGTTCTCCACCATGGACTACATTATTGACGCGCCTCTGGAGGAATTACTGGAGGATATTCCCCTTCCCGATGTGGCCAGAGATGCTTTGGTGGAACATACGGGAATCGGCGGGGCTCTGTTCGATATGGTTTTATGTTATGAACAGGCAGACTGGAAAAGATTAAGACAATATACATCACAGTTTAACATTCCGGCTAATGTGATTGCACAGATCTACATGGACAGTGTAGAGGAAGTAAATGAAATCTGGGATAATTTAAGCAGTGACGTAGAACGGCCGGAAGAGGAAAACGAAGAAAAGACCGGCGAAGAAAGTGAAGAATAAAAAAATCAAACCCCGCCAGATTAATGGCGGGGTTTTTCATTTACCATGGTGCAGGCTCTGGTGAGAGCCACTGTCACATCGCCGGTGTACTTGTTGGCATAGTAGTTCAATAAGGGAGACACCGTGTGCTTGTCCACCACAATATATTTAGAGGAACAGAAAGTCAAAGTCAAGGCTGTGGTGTCTACCACACAGCGCTCACAGGTACACATACCGAATCTCTGCATGTAGTCCAAAACCATATCTTTGACAACATATTCCATTACATTGATGAAACGGTAATGAACGGAATCATCTTCTGCATCTTCCGGATAGAGAAGGGCATTCAGGTGATCCGGGGATATAACCGGATGGTTTGGCGGGAGGGCTTCGCTGGCCGCTGCATCCACGCTGGCGTCTGTGATGGTGTCTGGGGCTGCGGAGAGTTCTTCTTCTGGGGCGATATTAGTATCTATAGCAGAATCATCTTCCTCAGTGATATTGGAAGCCGAGTCAGAATTATCTTTCTCAGCGATATTGGAAGCCGAGTCAGAATCTTTTTCCTCAGTGATATCGGAAGCCAAGGCAGAATCATCTTGAGCGGCATCGTTAGAATCTATGGCAGAATTTTCTTTAGCAACGGCATTGGTATCTATGGCAGTATTTGCCTCTGCATTGGTATCGGCTGCTACAGAATTATCTGTGTCTGCGGCGGTATCAGTATTCATGGTATTATCTGCACTTGATTCTGTTTTTAAGGAAGAAAGTTCTCCTGTGCCCGTAGTTTGAGGGGAAGATGTCTTCTGGTCAGATTCCATATTTTCGGTTACAGCTTCCGTTGATTTTTCATTGTGGCTGGTTTCTGGTATGGATTCTTCTGAGGCCGTTTCCTGATTTTCAGCCTGCTCGAGAGTCTCTTCCAGCTGGTCTCGGATGAGATCGGATAAAGGGTCATCGGTGCTGTTTCCAGCAGTCACGATAGATATTTCCGGGGTATCCGGGGCAGGCGCTTTTTTATCAGCAGATTCCTCGGATTCAGCTTTTGCCTCTGTATTGTTTTTTTCTTTTTCCTCTTTTTTTTCTTCTGCTTCCGGCACAGATTCTTCACCGGCCAGAAGATTTAATACGTGTGATGTCTTATTGCTTTTTCGTGCCATTGGTATTTCTCCTTTGCGACAATTTAAGAAATAATCAGAGCGTCAAATGAGTTGATTTTGACGCTCTGATTATTGGGCTGCTCACATATAACGATTATTTTATGCAGTCCGGTTTTTATTGAAGGTGGATATCCGGAGCGATTTCTTCTACGAATTTTTTGTAATCCTGGGATGGATTGGACTGAGGTGCATAGTCAAATATGCTCTCCCCATGGGCGGGTGCTTCTGCCACTGATACGCTGGCCCTGATCTGGGTCTGGAACACTTTGGTCCCAATCTGCCGGGCGATATTTTCTGCCATTTCGCTGACTTCTCTTGCCAGGATGGTCCGCCCGTTATATTTAGTCAGCAGAATGCCCAGCACATTCAGGTCCGGGTTAAATGTGGACTTTACGGAATCGATGGTCTCCTTGATCTGGGTGACTGCAAGAAGGCTTAAAATCTCCGGAACCATGGGAATGATCAAATGGTCGGCAACGGTGTAGGCATTGACTGTCAGCACATTTAACGCCGGAGGCGTGTCGATGATAATATAATCGTAAAAATCTTTGACAGGTTCCAGGGCTTTCTTCAACAGGGATTCTCTGCCTGTTCCGGTGAATTCCAGTTCCGCCCGGCTCAGTAAAATGTTGGAGGTAATCACATCGCAGTACTCTGTGGGCTGTATGGCCTCCCGCAGCGGCACTTCACCATTTAATACTTCGTAGATGGTACTGCTGTTTTCTATATCTAATCCCAGGCTGAAGCCCAGGTTGCCCTGCGGGTCCAGGTCTATGGCCAGGACTTTGGTGTTTCTGCGCTCTACAAGGCTGCAGGCGATAGCGGAAGTTGTGGTAGTCTTACCAACACCGCCTTTTTGATTGGTAAGTACAATGTTTGTTGACAAGATGAAACCTCCATTTCGTTAGTTTATTACTGTTTTCGCTTGTGTGTGGCTTTTAAATTCTCATTTTTACTATTATTTAAGTATACTATATGTCGATAAATAAGTATAGATGAAATTCAAGAAATTGTTGAATTTGAAGGTTGATTTCCTCTGTGTTGACGGTGTATGGGAGTTGCTGCCGGGGATTTTTCCTGAAGCAGCTGAGGGGGAATATATGTTTTACCGCAGAGGAGTGTCCCTGTGGAAGATATATTTTCATGGCAGGAATGTTGCTGCAAAGGATACATTTCTGTGTCAAGGGACGCCGCCGGAAATGGGTTACTGTCCCTATACAAGCAGGGACAATTATCCCTTTACAGCGGCTGTGTTTTGGATTGATTGAGTTATTAGTTTATGCGTTTATTCGTATGTTTATGAAAGGAGATGTATCATATGGCATCAATTGGAAGTTTATCGAGCAGTACCAGCAGTCTTGTATCCGGGGGAGGTGGACTACACGGATACGGGGGACTTGCCAGTGGGCTGGACAGGGATACATTAATCGAATCTATGACCTATGCCACCCGGGTGAAAATTGCGAAGAAACAGCAGAAGAAACAGTCATGGGAATGGAAACAGACAGCTTATCGCTCTGTGACTGATAAATTAGTCGCATTGTCTTCTAAATATATGGATTATACGAATCCAACCAGCAACTTGTCCAGTTCCGCTTTGTTTGCCAAGACTAATATTACGGCTCATGGGAAGAATAGTTCTAAGGTTAGTGTGACCTCTGCGGGGAGTAATTCTGCGGATTCTTTGACTATTCTGGGTGTGAAGCAGATGGCGAAGAATGCTTCGTATACTACGGGCAAAGTATCTAATGGTGCGCTGACTACAGGACAATTGGGTGCGAAAGAAGATGTGAGCATTTTTCAGGATCAGTCTCTTAGGATTCAATATGGCGATAAGAATTATAATGTAAGTTTTGGGGAGATTGATTTGTCTAAAGGCAGCAGTGATTTGGCGGCAGTTGCTGAACAGTTAAATAATGCCTTGAAGAATGTTACGATAGAAGGAGATCAAAAATTATCAAATGTAGTTGAATTCCGGGCTGACACAAATGGAATTTTTTTGACAAAAAATGGGTCACACGATGAATTGTTGGAGATAGTGGACGGTTCTCAAGAGCTTCTTGAGAAGATGGGACTTCTGAAAGAAGATCAGAAATTTGCTGATGCCATGAAAGAAGACCCCGATAAATTTAAAATCGAGGGAGATAACATAAGAGTTGCCGCGGATAAAACATACGAAGCTTTAGATTTCAAATCCAGGATAGCAGGTCAGACATTGACATTTACTTATAATGGTCAAACGGCTACTATTGCAATGCCTTCGAAAGAGACATTAGCTACATTGAGTAAGTCAGAAGATGTTTTAGATGCAGTTAAAAAAGCATTACAAGATGGATTTGATAAAGCTTTTGGAAAGGGAAGAATACAGGTTGAATTTGACTCGAATACAGGTACTGACAGCTATGGAAATATAACGAAAAGTCTTAATTTAAAGACGATGCTGCCGGGAGAAGCAGGAGAACCACAAGAAGAAGATTTTTCTTCAAGTCTTAGCCTGAGTTATGGCAGTGAGGGCATGGTTGGGATTCATCGAGCCTTTCATGTGCTTGCGGGAGAGAATAATAGGGTGAATTTAAATGCATCAATTGGGTCAAATCTGACAGGAGTGGAAAATTTGGCTTCTGTTGATTTGAAAAATTTGACCTCTGAAGATTTAGTAATTAACGGGGTGAAAATTGATGGAATTACGGAAAAAAGTACTATAAATGACATAATAAATGCAGTTAACAAATCTGATGCAGGTGTGACGGTTTCATATCTCCAGAATTCGGATAAATTTGTAATTACTTCAAAGGCAGATGGAGCCAGTGGTGGCGTTACCTGGGATGGAAAACTTGCAAAAGCTTTGTTTGGAGAGCAACGTCTGGAAACCAACTATCAAAAGGGCCAGGATGCAATAGTTACAATACAATATGCAGGATCTTCAGAAAAAGTTGATTTATATAGAGGAACAAATAATTTTACTCATGATGGACTGAATATTTCTATTAAGGGTGAGTTTGGTTATGAAAAAGGTGCAGACGGCAAGGCGACGACATTCATTGAAGGCGAAGAAGTAACCTTCGAATCCAAAGCCAACGTGGACAATGTCTTAAGCTCCATTAAAGACATGGTAAATGCCTACAACGAGATTGTAGACATGGTAAATGGCTTTTTAACCACCAAACCGAACCGTGAGTATCAGCCTCTGTCAGATGAGCAGAAGGAAGAAATGACGGATGAGCAGATCGAGAAATGGGAGAAGAAAGCCAAGGAAGGTATTCTGTTTGGGGATGACCTGCTCAGAGGGCTGTCCAGTGATCTGCGTTTTGTGACCATGGGTTCTCTTATGTCCCAGTTGGAGTCTATTGGTATTTCTGAGGTTTCTGATTATACGGCCAATGGTAAACTGACCATTGATGAGAATAAATTGAAGAATGCACTGGAGACAGATCCGGATAAGGTGGCTAAGATATTTACCAGTACAGATGAGTCTCAGCCGGGATTGATGAAGAATATGAAGAAGATCACCGATTCTTATGCCAAGACTTTGGGAAATCCCAAGGGAAGTCTGGTTCAAAGAGCTGGTTCTGAGTCTTCTGCTCTTAGTTTGACGGATAATGAGATTTATAGAGAACTGAAGGACATTGATGATCTGATTAAACAGCTGCAGACACGGTTGAAAAGTGAGCAGGATCGTTATATTTCCCAGTTTACCAGGTTGGAAACAGTAATCGCCCAGATGAACAGCCAGAGCAGTTACCTGAGTTCTATGTCAGGCGGTTATTAAGAACCACTGCTTTGAAGGAGGAAGAAAATGATTGCAAGCGGTTATCAACAGTATAAAAATCAGGCAGTGTCTACCATGACACAAGGCGAGATGCTGCTTCTGCTCTTTGATGAGCTGGTAAAGAGAATCACAAGGGCAGAATTGGCGTTAAAGGACCAGGACAACGTTGTTTTTGAACAGTCTGTCAACAGGGCTGTGGATATTATTAAGTATTTGAAGCAGACTCTGAATCGTGAGTATGCCATCAGTGTTCAGCTGCGGGCCCTGTATGATTTCTTTATATACGAATTGAGCCGCGTGAAGGCCAGCAGGAGGCAGGCGATTCTGGATGAGTTGAAGCCTCTGGTAGAAGAACTGCGGGATGCTTTCCGCCAGGCTGAAAAAAGATCAGGTCGATAGTGGAGGACGTAAGTTTCTATGGATGAGCAGGGAATTTATGTGGAAATCATGAAAAAGCTCCAGAGAAAGTACGGAAGCTTAAATGAAATCCAGAAAACGACTCAGGAAATGCAGGAAGCCCTTTCCAGAAATGACAGAGTGTCTATGGAAATGCTGATCTCTATGCGGCAGGAAGGAATTGAGCTTGCGGCTGATTGTGATCGGGATATCCGTTACCTGTTATCCATACTTGAGCCGGATAAAAGAGAGCGGGCCAGAGGATGGCTGAATGAGGGGACAGCGAAAGAAGCGGATGGGTTTGAGGCTGTGAAGATCAGTGAGATTGCCAGTTCCGTGCGGAAAGTTCTGGAAAGAACGATTCAGATTGACAGGCAGATGAGCCAGCGTGTAGCCGGGAAGGATTCTTATTATCAATGAGAGGCAGATGTTTTTTGCAGGCTGTCAGTGAAAACTTTTTGATAGTGGTTGTAGGGGAAAGAAGAGTTGATAAAAAAGCAGGTACTTTGTGTGCCTGCTTTTTTATAACTTACAGTTTAATCCATATGATGGCTGAAAACTGGAAAAGCAGGTGATTTTTAAAGGGTGTATGCTGTCTTGTCAGAAAGATTCATGGCTGTTATACTAAATAATGTAAAGAGTAAACAAAATAGGATTAGCTTATAGAATAATAAAAAATATAATTGCAAACTATATATGTAATATTTCATTAGTTGGTGTTAGATTGACGAAAGGGTAAATGGGAAAGAGGGAATAGAAAAATAATTACAATTACACAAACCATAGACCCGGCAGAACAGATAGACTGGCATTCGGGCTTTGCAGGGGGCCTGGGATTGAGCTTTCGAAAGT
>CAJUMB010000011.1:0-11924 GCA_910587105.1 uncultured Lachnospiraceae bacterium | reverse complement strand
GAGGGAAGATGAAATGGTGAATCAGGTGGTGTGGAGATTATTTGGAGATGAAATCGAGAAGGCAGTTGAGGAAAAGCTGAGTGACAGTGTAGAAAAAGCAGTAGCAGATGAGAAAGTTTCAAATATTAGGAGTATCATGGAAAAATTCCATCTGACTGCACAGGAAGCAATGAATGCATTAGATATTCCGCCATATCAACAGGTTAAATATACAGAAGAACTGTCAAAAAAAGTGGAACATAAAAGAGGATAAGATTGAGCTTTCGAAAATACAGGGAGGCGCTGTATATAGAGCGGGAATATCCGCTGGCGAAAGAAACAAGTTTAGCCCAAAATACCGGGCAGGCAGTCATTTACTGCCGCCCGGTATTTCCGGATACTTGGACACTGCCCAGACGGGGCCGCCGTATTTGCAGGGGTTCATAGCTTCTTCAATGATCAGATTGGGGTCCCAGGATTTGGTGGTATTCTCCAGACTCTGGGGGTCTACAATCTGCAGAGTTCCGTCATCCGCAGCCCCTGTGACCAGTATAAAATGTCCGCTGTCTGTGAAATGTCCCGGCCCCATGAGCAGAACCAGTATTTTGTCAAGACCGAGAGCACCTCTGATGTTTTCCGGGGTGAGGGCGATCTGGCAGCTTTCTACTCTCAGACCGAACAGAGACAGTCCTTCCGGCACCAGATTGTGGCAGGAGCCGTGCCCAGGGGAGTGATAGCCATGGTCTTTTGACCAGGCGGCCATATCCACAGGTGTCACATTGTGCTCCGTGAAACTGTTGACCACCATGGCAAGAGCGGTGGGGCCACAGCCGTAGGAGGTAAGGGGATCCTGCCCTCCCCACAGATAGCCAGCCCATCGGGAGTCATGCTGGTTAAAATAGGTCATAAATCCCATGCCTGTCGGAATCGTGCCCACATAAGTCCCGTCCTCTAAAAGCTGTAAAGGTTCGCCCTTTGGCGCGGGTTTTGCCGTGGGTGTGGGTTCCGGTGTGGGAACGGGTGTAGGCTTTGGCGTGGGTGTTGGTGTGGGACCGAACTCTTTTAAAATCGGATTATGTTTCTTTTTGGGAAAAGAACTGGCGGCCATCTTCGTGGAAAGGGGAAGATATCCGGCAGTACACACAAAAATCAATGCCAGAGGAAGGCAATGCTGCTTCAAAAAAGCACCCATACGGTCAAATTTTATTTTCATGGCAGTACACCTCCATAGAAAACTCGGACGATAACTGTTGCCGGTCACGCTGTAACCAATAACCTGAACATGCAATTTTCACAAGAATAGTTTTGTTATCTACTTGGAATTATTATAACATGTATGGTAAAATAAAACCAGTACAGTATTCTAACATATCCCCATAGTAGGAGAAACCATGCAGATTGTATTTGACCATGTTACAAAAAAGTTTGATGAGGGCAGCATAGGTCTGGAGAAAGTTTCCTTTGAAGTTCAGAAAGGGGAATTTGTTTTTGTGATCGGAAAGAGCGGCGCCGGAAAGAGTACGTTGCTGAGGCTGTTGACAAAACAAATGAATGCCACCAGCGGAAATATTTATGTAGATGACCAGTCGTTAGGGCGTCTGAAACGGAAAGAGGTTCCCTATTTCCGCAGGAAATTTGGTATTATGGATAAAGAGACGGGACTTTTGGACTATATGGATCTTTACCATAATGTGGAGCTGGCGTTGATTGCCACAGAACAGCCGGAGGCAGCCAGGGGGGCGAAAGTTCTGAAGGCGCTTAGCGTTATGGGGCTGCGGGGAAAAGAGGATTATCTGCCTGTGGAGGTGTCTATTGGGGAGCGGGCCAGGGCCATGCTGGCCAGAGCTATTGTCACGAATCCGTCCATTTTGGTATTGGATGAGCCCACGGCGAATCTGGACCCAGGGCTGGCATGGGATATTATGTCACTGGTGGAACGAATCAACCGGGCCGGGATTACGGTGATTATGGTGAGCCATTCTGAAGATTTGGTAAATGTGATGCATAAGCGTGTGCTGACTCTGGTATCAGGGGCATTGGTGTCCGATGCCAAGAAAAGCGGATATGATTTTAAAGCCATGGATGTTTTTACCCACCGAAAAGTGATGCGCAGGCGTTATGGCAGTGATTACGATATTCTGGAACCTGTGGACAAAAAATCCTTTTTGGGAAGCCGATAGGGTTATATTTTATATGTGAAAGTCGATATATATAATGAGAAAGGCTGGATTCTATATATGCAAAATATGATTTCCGTTTAGGAGATGGTAAAGAAATAGCTTGGTACCAGGAAATGGAAGAGTTATTTGGGTACAGTTTCTGAACGGATGAAGGAAAGGAGAGATGTTTATGGCAATCAATGGTATTGGATCATCCTTCAATAACATGTACAGTCTGCAGAATAACTATAATAACTACAGACTTCAAATGGCACTTGCCAAGAGTGGACTTTCTAACACGAACAGAACCACTGCCGGGACCGGCACCAGCACTGGAACCAGCGCAGCAGCCAACGGTTCTGTTGACTTTTTAAAACGGTATAATACAGTAATGGCTGATCTGCTGTCTTCTGCTAATGCATTGATGGGAGCTAACACATCAGGTGTTATGAATGACCTGAGTGTGTCCAGTTCCGATACAGATGTGGCACAGGCCAGTATTCAGTACAGAACCAGAACTATGACAGCCAAGGATATGCAGGTGGATGTGCGGCAGCTTGCACAGGCACAGCAGAACACAGGCAATGAGGTTATGGGTGCCCAGGAGGCAGAGGGGAACATGAACTTTCAGATTGAATCTGCCCAGGGTGGTGTGATCAATGTGAATGTGAACTCCCTGTATGACGACGGAACCACTAAGTCTAACCGTCAGATGCTGAGAGAAGCAGCCCAGCAGATCAACAGCGCCAAAGGAAACGTCAGCGCGAAAGTTGTGGAAAATGACGGTAAGGTAAGCCTTCAGATTACTGGGAAAGAGACTGGGCTTCAGAATGCATTCACAGTTTCCGGAGAGATGGGGGCTGCAAAAGGAGCAGAACGGGAAGCTGTCAGCGCACAGAATGCCCTGTACAATGTGACAGAAAACGGAGTGACAAAGAGTTATGCCTCTGATACAAATTCTGTCAGCTTGGATCTGGGACGCATCGGCCTTCAGCTGAAAGATACCGGATCTGTAAATATCAGCACCGCACCGGATACGAAGAAACTTGTTTCCGCTGTGGAGAAACTGGCAGAGAGTTATAACAGTGCAATTGCATTCCTCGGGAGCAATACAGGCCGAGGAAGCGGTGTAGAGAGACAGCTTCGCAATCTGCTTCTGGGAATTGCTCCGGAGAAATCTTTGGATTTGCTGGGCATTACCACCAATTCGGATGGAACGCTGAAAGTAAATACAGAGACACTGACAGAGAAGCTGAATGAAGAACCCGGGCTGGCAAGAGATATTATCGGCGGTGCCAATGGCATGGGCGCCAGGGCTTACAACAAAGCTCAGAGTGCAATGGGTGTAAACTCTGTAAGCCTAATTAACAATGACCTGAAGACTGCAGAAGAAGAAAACATGACCAATGAGTTCAACTTTATGAATATGTTCGCAAGATCAGGGGCTTATAATATGAATAATTATTATGCCCTGGGACTTATGGTTAATTACCTGGCATAGCGCAGGCAGAATATGCAGGGCAAGGAGCTGTCAGCAGCTTCTTGCCTGCTTTCGCCATAATTCTACAGCACAGCGAGGGGGCGGGAGATGCCCGGTGAAGGAGGCAAAATGCTTGATAGAGAAAGATATGAGGCGCGTTATCTGCTTTCCATAATAGCGGCGATTATTAATCAGACAGATATACCGCGTTCTGTGAGAAGCCTGAATTGGGAAAACATCTATAAAATGGCGGAATATCATAAGGTGGCTCATATTGTTTATCTTGTCACATTGGGATTTGAAGATGAGATTGACCGAAAGTGGAAAAAACTGTTTCGTGAGAAATATGAAGAATCTCTGTTATCCCAGGAACGTTACCGCAATGCGGCGGAAGTTGTCATGTGGCAGTTAAAGCAGAATAAGATTCACGCTTTGCTGATTAAAGATGGGATTATGAGTACCTGTTATGAGCCCAGGGAGCTCAGGGCATTGACCCAGGTGCGTATTTTCGTGGGAGAAGGCCAGGAGGCGAAAGTTCATTCCCTCATGCGCTCCATGGATTTTCAGAAAAAAGAAAATCGTAAAATAAAAGGGGATGTCTACTACCGGGTTCCCAAGACTACAGTTATCTTTTACACGGATTTGGGATTTGGCACCAGGAAGCTGAGAAAATATTTTGACTTTCCGGTGAAGGTAATCCGCCAGATGGAAGGCGAAAAATTTCTGCATCAATTTACAGAGGATGAATTTTTTATCTATCTCATGTGTGACATGGTAAAACAGTACGCCTGCGGTGACATTAAGATCAATAATATGGTTGATTATTGGCAGTTTTATAAAAAATACCATAAACAGCTGAATTGGGAATATATACAGAAGGAACTGGCTGCGGCGGGGATTCTGGATTTTTCACAGAGGCTGCAGAAGCTGGCACAGATCTGGTTTGGCGAGTCTGATGCTGCGCTTGCCAGGGAGTACGATGCAGAATCGGATGTTTATGATGCCATGGAAAGTTATATTCTGACAGGCGGAAAAGAGGGCAGGGAGATCAGCTGCAAATTGACGGAGTTGATTCAGGAGTCTGCCAAACTCCGCACCAGGGCACGCAGAAAAGAGAGAATAAAGAGATACAGAAGTTTCACATTTCCCGATTTGAAATATATGGAGAAAATTTTCCCCATTTTGGAAGATGCCCCATTTCTTATGCCATTGTGTTGGTTTTGGCGTTCTTTCCTATTGACCTTAAGACCAGTTCGGAAAAAGATACATCGGGTAGTTTATCCTATCAAAAGGAGAATGGCAGAAATTGCAGAGGATATAGAAGAGCGGCATGAAGAGAAAATGCTGAAAAGGATGGATGAAGCCGTCCGTCAGGTAATGGAAGAATCCACGTCTTCCGTAGGACAGGGAGTGCATGAGATTCTGGACCATGAGGGAGAAGAACCGGCAGAGCAGCCGGATATTCTGGACATTCTTTCAGAAGAAATTTCATCGGGGGAGCCTGGAATTTCCCAGGGTCAGGAGGCGCAGGAAAACAGCACTACAGATAGTTTGTACGCAGATTCTGCTTTGGAGGACAGCAATTCAGCAGGGATGGAAAAGGAACCGGAACGGGAAGTGTTTGGAATGCAGGATTTTTTTATAAATTCCAGATAATTGGTATTGACAATTAGACTTACATGCTTTATAATATGTCTTGTTGTTGCGGTGGATATATAACCACCAGATGATTGTGCGTGTAGCTCAGCTGGATAGAGCGTCTGACTACGGATCAGAAGGCCGGGAGTTCGAATCTTCTCACGCACGTGATAAATCCTTTGTAGAACCTATGTTTTACAAAGGATTTTTTATATTAAGAAATATTGATTCCTATATGATATAAAAAGAAGGAGGCAGATCCTATGAGTAACGATTATATTACATTTACCATTGAAGAAAAGAAAGGCATTGCCTTGATTGCACATGATAACGAAAAACCCAAGCTGATTGAGTGGTGTAAAGAAAACCGGGAAATCCTAAAAAGACACCGCCTGTATGGGACAGGAACGACTTCAAGAATGATCGTGGATGCCACAGGGCTGACAATTAAAGCTTTTAACAGCGGGCCGTTAGGCGGAGACCAGCAGATTGGTGCGAAAATAGTGGAAGGCCAGATTGATTTTGTAATCTTTTTTTCCGACCCCCTCACTGCCCAGCCCCATGACCCAGACGTGAAAGCATTGATGAGAATTGCCCAGGTATATGATATCCCCATGGCCATTAATAAGGCCACAGCAGACTTTATGATTCAGTCCAGGCTGATGGATGCCAGATATGACCATGAGGTGATAAATTTTAAAAAGAATGTGGAAGACCGGGCTGAGCAGTTGTAAATGCAGAAGATAGAGGCAGCTACAGACGTTTAAAAAGGGCAATAATCAGGCAGACCGCTGCTGCAATGGCTGCGATGGGGAGCAGTGCACCCATAATCAGCAGCAGGATGGCGATTACGGCCAATGCTCCGGCAGCCAGGGTCAATTTTCCCCGCCAGGTAGATAGGTTCAGCCAGTGGATGTTTTGTGACTGCTGTGTTTCCTGGTAGATATTCTCTTGAGGGTTATCCTCCTGAGTAAAGGTTTCCTGCCCGGCTTCTTCGGCTGAGTATGCGTAGCTTTGCTGGTATCCAGGTGTATTAGGTACATCTTCTGTGTCAATCAGGGTTTTGGCAATCAGACGTGGATCTCCCAATTCATTTATGACATCTTCTTCGGGTTTTCCCTGCAGAATTTTCTGATTAATAAAATGGTTATAATATGTTATATGCTGTGAAATTTCGTTGGAAGGGATTTCTCCCTCCAGTTGTATACTTAGAATTTCCAGAAATTCTTCTTTGTTCATTGATATTCAGATCTCCCTTTGTCACGTTTTATTTATTATACAGGGCGGTAAAGGAGAGGGCAATATTTTTTGGATAAATCAGTCAAAAAATTAATAGGAATGTCAAAATTATAGTGTATTATAGAGAAAACCCTGGCAGGGGAGCTGCCAGGGTTTTCAAGGGGAGTATAAATAATTAAATAAGGGGTTATAAATGTAAAAAAAATTTTTGAAGGGTAAATTCTTTTTACATGGATAATTATAATATAAAAGTAAAAAAAATGCAATACAATTTCTGTAATAATTTTCTGACTTTTAGGGATAATAAAGTCGTAGCATAAAATACAAAGGATTTAGGAGGAATTTATTATGTCCAAAAATTATGAAAGTCAGAATGCAAACACAAATTCTAACAGCCAGAACAATACAGGCAGTAATCAGAATTCTCAAAACTCTGCTTCACAGAACAGCACCAATAATGCACAGAATAAAAGCCAAAATAAAAACCAGAATCAGAACAAAAACAGTGCCAGCCAGAACACTTCAAGCAAAGACTGCGGCTTCAACGAATTTTAGCACAAAGGAAGAATAGTAAGAAAGACACCGCTGTACCCAAGTTTGGGGCAGCGGTGTCTTTTTATGAAATAAAACATAGAAAATAGTGGCTCTGAGCAGTATTCTGGAATATACTAAATATGATCAGAATGTCAAAATCTGCTTTCATTGGCAGGGATTCTTTGGCGTCTTGATCAAAATATATGAAAAAGGGAAAATGTGTATGAAATATCAATTAGAAATGATTTCTTCTGAAATGCTTGACGGTTATGTAGAGCGCCGTGAGGGGATTATTATAGACCTGCGTACTCCGGAAGAATATAACATTTCCCATATACGGGGAGCGGTCAATGTGCCGTATGATGAAGCAGAAAAGCTGGGATTGTATCCTAAGGGGCAGAAATTAATTCTGTATTGCGACAGGGGCGGAGCCAGTTTGTCAGTTGCAAAAGACCTGGCAAGGAAAGGATTCCGGACATATTCATTAAATGGAGGTATGCTGGGCTATAAAGGGAGAAACCTTATCGGCCAAAAGCGGTGAAAAATCTTTCAGAAATACGTAACACTCTTTTAAAGATTGTGGTATAGTAGTATAAGTGGAATTTTTAATGACCCAACAAGCTTCGTGTGTACTCTGTTATATGAAAAGGGGAAACAGCCTCTGAATTGATTTCAGAGAGGTGCGGAGCTTGTTATGATAAAATATTCAGGGGGAGAACGGATGGAGAGATGGGAATTGACGGCGCCATGTCATTTCGGACTGGAGGCTGTGCTGAAAAGAGAGATTAATGATTTGGGCTACGAAATTAGTCGTGTGGAGGACGGCAGAGTTTCCTTTTGGGGAGATGCGCGGGCTGTGGCAGATGGCAATATTTTTCTGCGCACAACAGAAAGAATTTTGTTGAACGTGGGAAGTTTTCAGGCGTTGAGTTTTGAGGAACTTTATGAAAAAACAAAAAGACTGGAATGGGAAAATTTAATCCCAAAGGATGGAAAGTTCTGGGTGACAAAGGCCAGTTCCATCAGAAGCAGGCTGTTTAGTACTTCAGACATTCAATCTATTGTGAAAAAAGCCATTGTAGACCGTCTGAGACAGGTATATGGCATCAGCTGGTTCGAGGAAAGCGGGGCGGCATACCCCATCAGAGTATCAATTTTAAAAGATAAAGTGACCATAGGTCTGGATACTACGGGGGTGTCTCTACACAAAAGGGGTTATCGCAAACGTACGGTGAAAGCTCCGCTCAGTGAGACTCTTGCAGCAGCCTTGATTTTATTGACACCTTGGAAGAATGGCAGGATTTTGGTGGACCCTTTCTGCGGCGGAGGGACAATTCCTATTGAAGCGGCTATGATTGCAGCCAATCAGGCGCCTGGCAGGAAACGTTGTTTTCAGGCTCAGGAATGGGAAAATTTGATTCCAAAAGAATGCTGGCAGGATGCCAGGGAGGAAGCAGATGATCTGGCTGACAGCCATGTGGAAGTTGACATTCAGGGATATGATCTAGATCCAGAGGCCATCAATTATGCACGGGAAAATGCGAAAATGGCTGGGGTGGATTCTCTTATTCATTTTCAACAGAGACCGGTCAGCCAGATGAGCCACGCAAAAAAATATGGTTTTATCATCAGTAATCCGCCTTATGGTGAACGGCTTTCTGAGCAGTCTCAGCTTTATGGCTTGTATCAGGAAATAGGACAGGCGTACGCCCAGCTGGACAGCTGGTCCATGTATTTACTCACAGCATATGAACAGGCAGAGAGAGCTATTGGGAAATCTGCAGATAAGAATCGGAAAGTTTATAATGGTATGATTAAAGCATATCTTTATCAATACTTTGGACCCAAACCGCCCAAACACGGACAGGAGGGCAAAAAATGAGCGGTACCCTGATTTTAGGCGGCGCCATATTGATTTTTTTTATTGCATATCTGACATACGGTTCCTGGCTGGCAAAAAAGTGGGGAGTGGATTCTTCGCGTAAGACACCAGCTCATACATCAGCAGATGGTGTAGATTATATGCCGGCAAAAAAACAGGTGCTGCTGGGGCATCATTTTTCCTCAATTGCAGGGGCAGGAACGATTAACGGTCCGATTCAGGCGGCAGTTTTCGGCTGGGTGCCGGTGCTGCTTTGGATTATAGCAGGTGGTATTTTTTTTGGTGCAGTCCAGGATTTTGCGGCGTTGTTTGTATCCGTCCGCCATGAGGGAAAGTCTCTGGGGGAAGTGATGGAGTCCGTCGTTGGACGTAAGACAAAACGCTGCTTTACCATATTTGCCTGGCTGGTGATGGTATTATTGACAGCGGCGCTTGTGGATATTGCAGCTGGCACGTTTGATGGGTATCCCATAGATGAAATAACGGGAAATGTGGTAAAAAACTCTGCAAATGGCTCTGTGGCCACGGCATCTATGCTGACTATTCCGCTGGCAGTCTGCTTTGGATTTATTAATCGGACTAATATCAACTTGGTGTTCAGTACCTTTTCAGGGGTGATGCTGCTGGGAATCTGTATTGTGTCCGGGCTGATGTTTCCCATCTATTTTACGAAAAATATTTGGCTGGTGGTTATTTTTGGTTATATTTTGGCAGCCTCCGTTGTTCCGGTTTGGGTTTTGCTGCAGCCACGGGATTATCTGAACAGTTTTATTTTTTATTTTCTGATGGCAGGGGCGGCAGCAGGTATCTTTCTAACGAATCCCGAGGTACAGCTGGAGCCGTTTACCGGATGGAAGGTTCATGGAGAGACCCTGTTTCCGTCTTTGTTTATTACAACAGCATGTGGAGCTGTTTCAGGGTTTCATAGTTTGGTTGGATCTGGCACCACCTCGAAACAATTAAATTCTGAAAAAGATGCCAAATTAATTGGTTACGGGACTATGCTTATCGAGTGTGTTCTGGCGGTGATTGCACTGATTGCTGTGGGGTGTCTGACAAAGGACGGGGCATATGCAGATATAGGGACGCCGCTGCAGGTATTCAGTACGGCTGTTGGAAAATTTTTTGCCGCTGTGGGCATTGGGGAATATGGAGAGCTGTTAATCAATACTATGGTTTTGCTGGCTGTTTCAGCTTTTGTTCTAACCTCTCTGGATACGGCCTCAAGGCTGGGAAGAATTTTGTTTCAGGAGCTCTTTAAAACAGGAAAGGGCTTTCACAGTTTTTGGGGGAATCGTTTTGTGGCAGCTATGATTACTGTTGGAACGGCGGGCCTGCTGACACTGGCAGGTTATGAGAGAATATGGGCATTATTCGGTGTATGTAATCAGCTGGTGGCAGTTTTTGCTTTTCTGGCCGCATCCTGCTGGCTGAAAAGGACTGGGAAAAATCATAAAATGTTATATCTTCCTATGTTGTTTATACTGGTTACAGCTTTGAGTTCTTTATGCATTACATTTTGCAATAATTTAAAAGTGCTGTTAGATAAAGCAGATGTGGATTCTTTTATAGTGCAGGGGGTTCAGAATGTTTTGATTGTGCCGATATTTATATTGACGCTGGCTATGGTTTTTGACAGCTGTAAAGTATTGTTTAAAAGAAGAAAAACAATGGAAGATTGTGAGGATTAGAGAAAAATGCAGCAGCTTATTTTTGCCACTTCAAATAAAGGGAAGATCAAAGAAATCCGGGCAGTTTTGGCAGATATGGATTATCAGGTTTTGTCTATGGAGGATGCTGGGATTCATGTTGAGATTGATGAAAACGGGGCTGATTTTGAAGAAAATGCAAGGATTAAAGCCTGGGCAGTGCATAATGTCAGCCACACGCTGGTGCTGGCAGATGATTCGGGGCTGGAGATCGATCATCTGAATCGTGAGCCAGGGGTACATTCTTCCCGGTATATGGGAGAAGATACATCTTATGAGATAAAAAATGCAAAGATTTTAGAACGTCTGGCTGGTGTTCCTATGGAACAGCGCACGGCCCGTTTTGTGTGCGCTATCGCAGCAGTTTTTGCAGATGGGCGCTGTGTGACAGTCCGAGAGACTATGGAAGGATATATTGGCTATGAGGCACGGGGAGAGAATGGATTTGGATACGATCCCATTTTTTATCTGGAACCTGGAGGTCTTTCGAATGGGGAGCTGTCCTTGGAAGAAAAAAATCGTCTGAGTCATAGGGGGAAGGCGCTGAAAGCGATGAAAAAGGAATTGTTATGAAAATATTGGTGGTAAGTGATACGCACGGCAGAGATGGGAATTTGAATAAAGTATTGAGAAAAGTGAAGCCTATAGATGCTTTGATTCATTGTGGCGATGTGGAGGGAAGAGAAGAACAGATAGTTTCGATGGCGGAATGTCCCACATATATGGTGGCAGGAAATAATGATTTTTTTACAGAATTAAAGCGGGAGCTGGAGGTGGATCTGGGCGGACATCGGCTGTTGATTGCCCATGGACATAACTATGGAGTTGCGCTGGACCCCAGCGGCATTATAGAAGAAGCCCATGCAAGGAAAAAGGATATTGTGCTGTTTGGGCATACCCATAAGCCTGTAGTTGTCTATAGAGGAGATGTGACAGCGGTGAATCCGGGCAGCCTGTCATTTCCCAGGCAGGAAGGAAGAAGACCCAGTTATGCGATTATGGAGATCGACCACAGAGGGGGAGCCCACTTCACAATTAATTATTTATGATGGAATAGAAAATAAAATGATTTTTAGGTAAAAAAATGTTGACATTTTAATTTACCTATAATATAATAGGTCTTGCGTTGAGCTCGGACAGAAAATTTGTTCAGAGCCAGTGCTGCGGGGTGTGGCTCAGTTTGGCTAGAGCGCCTGGTTTGGGACCAGGAGGCCGCAGGTTCGAATCCTGTCACCCCGACTGAGAGATCTGCGGGTGTAGTTCAATGGTAGAACACCAGCCTTCCAAGCTGGACACGTGGGTTC
>CAJUMB010000010.1 GCA_910587105.1 uncultured Lachnospiraceae bacterium | reverse complement strand
TTTATTTTAACATAAAAGGGATAAGAAACATATGTTTTGTGCAATTTTTATTTTTCAGACACGCTCTAGAGCGTGTTTGAAAATTGCTTTATGTCAACCGTGCGTCACAGTTTGTGGGAGATTTGTTCCGCATGAGGGCGCTGTAGCGGGCTACAGCAACCGAATAAGGGGCAAATCTGCCGCAAAGTGGGGCGTATGGGTGGCGTGAATGAATTTTAAGACACGCTCTAGTACACCGTTTCGCAGATACTCGGATACTAAGCGCCTGATATTTGCGTCAGTGCAAAGCGGCTGAATGAGGCGATGCGGTGGCATAACACCACGAGATTGGGTGTTTGACAATTGTCTTGGAACGATTTACAAGAAAGAGGAAACGAAATGATTGACTTGACTATCATGCAGGATGCATCGGAAGTGATCCACTACGACCGGCCGGGGATTCCTTTATGTATCTCCGATGACAACCTGGCAGATTACCCTGACAGGAAAGCACTCTGCCACTGGCACGAAGACATTGAATTGATTTACATTACAGAAGGAGCCATGAACTATCATATCAATGGCAAAAACCTCTTGCTGAACCAGCAAGACTGCCTGGTGGTGAATTCCCGGCAGCTGCATTATGGCTATTCCCATCTGAACCACAACTGCAGATTTATCTGCATAGTCTTTCACCCGAAAATTCTGGGCGCCAGTCAGGGTATCTATGCGGAATACGTAATGCCTTTCATTGATAATAAAGGAATTGAATATCTCTATTATACAAAGCATTCGCCCAACTATTCCCGTGTCAGAGAAAGTATCACCCGTATACTCAGCCTGAAAATAAAAAGGGAAGATGCCTATGAGCTGAAAATCATAAGCACCCTCCATCTTTTATGGCACACACTCCTGGGCCAGTGCCAATCTCTCTTACAGCAGGAAATAATATCGGATGACAGCGGCCTTACCCTGCAGAAAAAAATGGTTTCCTATATATATGAACATTACCAGGAACCTCTGACCCTAAAAGCCATCGCCGCTTCCGCCAGCATCAGCCGCAGCAAATGCTGTATGATTTTTAAAGAATACCTCCATCAGCCGCCCATAGATTTCTTAAACAAATACCGGCTGAAAGTGAGCGGTTATCTCCTCACCCATACCCAGTCCAGCATCACAGAAATCGCCTTGTCCTGCGGATTTAACCACTTGAGTTACTTTTCCAAAATATTTCTGCGTGAATATGGCTGTACTCCCACAGAATACAGAAAACAGATGAAAATTCCTGACTACAACTCATGATAATAAGGACAAATATCTTCATAATGTCCGTCCGGCATCCGAAACCCACGGGGGATTACCCCCAGCTGCACAAAACCCAGACGCTCATATAAATGGCGTGCATGAATATTGCCTGCCACCACTGCATTAAACTGTAAAATGCCAAACCCGTGCACTTTTCCCTGTTCCAGGCAGTCATGCACCAGTTTTTCCCCGATGTGCTGTCCTCTGAATCCACGGTCCACGGCAAAGCTGGCATTGCAGATGTGTCCGCACCGTCCCTCATTATTGGGATGCAGAATATATAATCCGCATACCCTGTCTGAGATAATGGAAACGGCACAGTATGTCTGGGAAGCGAAGAATTCACTTCCCGTTATCTGATTCAGGCATTCCTCCTGGGGAAAAGCAGTTCCATCTTCCACAACCTGATTCCATATCCGGACCATCTCCCCCAGGTCACCTGGTTCGTACTTTCTGATTTGAACATCCATTTTTCACATTTATCTCCCAAATTCTGAAAGGACCAGTCCTTCATTTCTATCCTGGGTCATCCCCACACTCCAGGCATTGACAAACAAAAGCAGGGGATTTCCCTTCAGATCTGTAACCTTTTTCATATCTGATGTGCCCACCAGTTTCTTCACATCCACCTCATCTGCATTGGCGATCCAGCGGATATGCTCATAGGGCAGATTTTCCAGAATAATCTCCACATTATACTCACTGTGGAGACGGTATTTCAGCACATCAAACTGCAGCACGCCCACCACGCCCACAATCACTTCCTCCATACCGGAATCCAGCTCCTGGAAAATCTGAATAGCCCCTTCCTGGGCAATCTGATTGATTCCCTTGGTGAACTGCTTTCTCTTCATAGTATCCACCTGCCGCACCCGGGCAAAATGCTCCGGCGCAAAGGTGGGAATTCCCTCATAGGCGAATTTCAGACCAGGCCGGCACAGGGTGTCTCCAATGGAGAAAATTCCTGGGTCAAAGACGCCGATAATATCTCCCGCATACGCCTCGTCCACCACATGCCTGGACTGGGCCATCATCTGCTGAGGCTGGGACAGACGCAGTTTCTTATTGCCCTGCACATGATACACTTCCGCCGCGGAATCAAACCGCCCAGAACAAATACGCATAAATGCAATCCGATCCCGGTGGGCTTTGTTCATGTTTGCCTGAATTTTAAATACAAAGGCTGAAAAATCGTCGCTGACCGGATTAATGCTTCCCTGGTCTGAAATACGGGGAAGGGGCGGAGCCGTCATGGCAAGAAAATGCTGCAAAAAGGTTTCCACACCGAAATTCGTCAGCGCTGACCCGAAAAATACCGGAGACAGCCGTCCCTGGTCCACCAGCTCCTGGTCAAACTCTGCGCTGGCGCCGTCTAAAAGCTCAATTTCTTCTAACAGAGTACTTTTTTGCTCCTGGCTGACCACATCCAGCAGATGGGGGTCAGCTAGGGCAATTTTCTCCCCGGTTCCCTCTTTCGTACCTTTCTGTGTATCGGAAAATGTCAGTACCTGTCCGGTTTCCCGGTCATAAACGCCCCGGAATGCCTTGCCGGAGCCGATGGGCCAGTTCACCGGACAGGTGGCTATCCCCAGTTCTTTTTCAATTTCATCCAATAAGTCAAAGGTATCATTGGCATCTCTGTCCATTTTGTTGATAAAGGTAAAAATGGGGATATGGCGCATCACGCAAACCTTGAACAGTTTACGGGTCTGCGCCTCCACTCCTTTGGAACCGTCGATAACCATTACTGCCGAGTCGGCGGCCATCAATGTCCGGTATGTGTCCTCGGAGAAATCCTGATGTCCCGGGGTGTCCAATATGTTAATACAATAATTGTCGTAATAAAACTGCAAAACAGAAGAAGTAACGGAAATTCCCCTCTCCTTCTCAATTTCCATCCAGTCAGATACCGCATGTCTCGCCGTCGCTTTTCCTTTTACAGAGCCGGCCAGGTTAATGGCTCCGCCGTACAGCAGGAATTTCTCTGTCAACGTAGTTTTTCCGGCATCTGGATGGGAAATAATCGCAAACGTACGTCTCTTTTCTATTTCTTTGGTATATTTTGGCACTGCTGACCTCCTGTATCTCTCATCTATATTATCCTTCATTTCCTGGAAACTCTATACAACGTTTCCATTCTATTACACCCTAAAGTGGCTGTCAAGGTGTGAAATCCAATCCGTCAGTCTGCCGCCTCACTCAGCGGAGTGATGACAATATTCTCTGCTGCCACTTCTGCTTTGCGTTTCACCACATCCTCAATCTGCGCCCGGGAGGTGTCGTCAAGCTGATTATCTGGCACCACCACATCTGCACTGTCCCCGGTTAAGTTCACTACCACATCCACAAATCCCTTGGATTCCAGAAGGGATTCCGCAGCCGACTCTTTCTCTGCGATTTCCGACAGGGTAACCATACTGGTGACAGCCTCCTGCTTCTGTTCTTCTGAGATGTCCGGATTATCAATGATCTCCATGAGATTTGCTTTATTCTGAGAACGAACCTGCTCCCGGCTGATTTTTGCCTGAGCGGCAAATCCGGTGGACCCTGTGAGGACTGCTTCCCCTGGAGTATCCGTATTGATGTCTTCCTGTGCCTGGGCATCTGTCTGGGCGTCCTGGGGAGTTTCCTCCGGGGTGCCGGTATTTTCTGCTGCATCTTCCCCCTCCTGGCCTGCGGGAGATTCTGACGGTGTAACCTGTGTAGTGGTACTTTGGGCGTTTTCTTCAATCAGTGCTGTCTCGTCGCTGACATCATAATCCAGACTTTCAATATCCTCCAGAATATTGTTGTCCGCAGTTTCTGTGCTGGCCTCCTTCATTCCGAAGTCCACGTCGGAAAAACTCAGATAGCCTGCCACGGCAATCATAATTGCCAGTGCTGTGATAATCACCTGATTCTTCTTAAATACTTTCTTCACTTTCCTCTCCTTTTATTTCATTTTCATTACTTTAATTTTATGGGCTTCCACCTGAAATAATGCCATAACTGCCTCCTGAATATTTCGGACAACCACAGAATTGTCCCCGCCCTGTGCCGCAATCAGCACTCCCTGTATGGATACAGAAGGGTTCTGGGAAGAAAAAGAAGTCATAGTATCTGTTGAATTTTTCAGCATCAGCATCACTTTGACCTGGCCAATCCCTTCTACCTGCTGCAAAAGCTGTTCCAGCTGCTGCTCCAAAACGGCTTTCTCTGTCAGTACCTCTGCATCTTCACTGGAATTGCCGTAGAGATTTTCATAAATCCGGCTGCCGGCCAGTGCATCTTTACTTCCTGTCTTCTTTTGAGAGACTGTCTGGCTGATTTTCTTTGTTGGTATGGCCATAACCAGAAGAATCAGTCCCAGAAGCAGCAGAATCATCCACTGCTGCTTATCCCACTTTTTCAAAGAGAATTTCCACTTTTTCTCCTGGGATCTCATAGGTTCCTGCCAGCTCATTTTCCACCCTCTCTCTCAACTGGGCATTTTCAGCGCCTGACAGCCGAATCTGCACAGACGCGGCGCCCAGCTTCTGGGATTCCTCCTCCAATTCCATTTCTACATGAATTTCCCGGATTTCACACCCTTTTCCCAAAACTTCTTCCAGAGATTCCCTCATCAGACTCTCTATCTCCCGCTCATAAGCTTCTATATAATAATCACTGTCTGCATACTCTCCGTATACCTTCCCCCAGCGGGAGTTTAAAAATTCTTCTTCCAAAAGTTCCCGTCTGAACCGTGCATTCATGGTGCTGTCCAGATTTAACAGATTCAGCAAAGGGGATGTGATGATCAAAATCAGCAGCACCCCCATAAAATAACGGATATACCTTCCATATTGCTGGCTGGGCATCACATGGATGACAGCCTCCAGAACAATATAATAAACGGCCAGATTCCGCACCCATTGATAAATCGCCTGTGTCACATCATCCACCTCCAAAAGATGCTGCCAGTACTGCAATGGTAATCATACATAAAATCTCTGTGGTGTACAAAATCTTTAACAGCAGGCTGCATCCCTCCCCCATCACTCCCAGGCATCCCACCAGACGCTTATCTGACACCGGCTGCACCAAAGCTGCTGCAAATTTATAGAGCAGAGCGCATACTCCATACTGAATCAAGGGTGATACTCCCCAGAGCAGCAGAATAACCAGAAAAGCAGCACCTAGGCAGTTTCTCACCAGCACTGCGCTGGCCAGCACAATCTCTGTCACCGCATTAAGGGCATTTCCCACCCCGGGGATTACACTGGCGGTCTTTCCCAGGGTTGTCCTTCTCAGACTGTCGATTACAGGCGCCACCAGCCCCCGGACCACCTGCATACCGATTAAAACTCCCATCAGTGTTTTCAGACTCCACTCCACCAATGTCCGTATCAAATCCGCCAATCTGCTCAATATCTCCTCTTTTGACAGGAAATTCACCATCTGCAGAAGCACATACAGGCCCGTACAGGGAAGAACAAATGTGAGGATCATCCACTGAATCAACGACACTAGAATCAGCACCAGCTGATAAAACATAGCCGCACTGGCCACCCCCGAAGATGCTGCCACAGCCAGATAATAAGCAGGAGTCAGCCCCTTCATCAATTCCAGCAGTCCGGATATCCTCTCCTCCAGCTGCCCGCTTAAGCTGTAAAACCCATTCAAAAGCAGGGTAAATAAGAGCAGGTATACAATGTAAAACCCCATCTCCCCCACCTGCCCTTTATCAAATACCTGGGAAAAATTTGTAAACAGAGCAGCCAGCAGAGCCAGAACTATGGCCTGTACTAAAAGTTTTTTCTGCCTGTCCAGCTGGGAAAATACAATCTGCCAGACAATATCCAGCATTTTTTCTTTACTGACTATGTCTTTCCCCGCCATCAAATCCTGCACAGCCTGTCCCAGAGAAAAGGTATCCTCTCCCAGCATCTGGTCAATCATCTGCTGCACTTCCTGAAGATCCATATCCTCCAGTAATTCCTGGGCCGCCTGATTTTCCGTTTCCGCTTCCTGCCGTGCCGGCTGATTTCCCACCCCCGCATCTTCCTGTGCCCCATATGCCAAAACCTCCGGCGAACCCTGCCAAATGCAGAGACACAAAAAAACAGCGGTAAAACAGGAAATAAGCCCGGAAACCAAACGTTTTTTCCCCCTGTTCATGACAAAAACCCATGGATCGTTTCCATCAGCGCCAGCATAATGGGCATACTCACAGCCATAATCGCCAGTTTGCTGAACAGTTCAATCTGTCCTCCAATGGCCCCGTATCCGGCATCCTTACAGATTCCGGAAGAAAATTCACCGATATAGGCAATCCCCACCATTTTCAGCAGGGTTTCCACATAACTGCTGTCCATGGGAAGGTAGGCTTTCAGATTTAAAATGGTCTGAAACAGATAACTGAGCTTGCCAACTGCCAGAAATAAAATTGCAATGCCGGCTCCAAAAGAAACATAAAAACTGTATTCTGCCCTGCTCTCCTTTAGTAAAAATCCCAAGATCACACTCCCAATGCCCAGCAGGGAGACTCTCACCACATCCATTTTCTTATGCCCCCTGTCACAACAGAAACAGATTTTTAATTGTCTCAAATAACTCATATATATATGGCAAAATCCAAAACAACACAATAAGCAGACCCGCCAGGCTGATGAGAAATGCCTGTTCATCTCTTCCGCTGTGCTTTAGCACCTGGCTCAGCATTGACACCAGGATGCCAACTGCGGCAATTTTAAAAATAATGCTGACTTCCACAGATTTCTCCCTTCCTGCACGGCCCGCCGCACACGATTTTATATCAGCAGAAGAACCAGAAAAAGTCCTCCCAGGATTCCCAGACTCCGGCATAGTCTCTGTTTTCCGGGAATGCTTTCTCCTGCAGTCTGAATTTCCCTATCCAGCTCTTCCAGATACAGCTCCACAGTCCGAAGCTGCATATCTTTATCCAGATAACCCAAAAAAGCACCCATCTGCATAAGTGCTTCTTTGTCTTTTGCTGATAACGCTGACTGCTTTAAGTTTTCCTTTACTTCTTCCTGAAAAACCTGCTGAAAGCTTTTATCCGGATATTCTCTTAATCTGGAAGATACCTGGTTTAGAAAAAAACAAAACGGTTCCTCCAGCTTTCTCCCAATGGAAGATAACGCCTCCGTAAGTGCCGTATTTCCATAAGAAATTTCCCCTCTCAAAAGGAGAGCCATTCTCTGTAGCTGCCTCAGCTGTTCCAGCCGCCGTCCCAGATGGAAACTGTAGGAAAATCCTATTCCTGCACTGGAAGTTACCACCAGGATAACCCCCAGAAACCGGGTCATCCCCGCCTCCTCTCCTGATACAGACAGCTTCCTCTCCGGTCAAAAACAGCCTTCACTGCGCCTGCCTTTTGACGATTGCTCAAAAGTATGTATCGCTCAAACACATGCTCATTCATCAGCCGTTCAAACAAGGGCTTTTGCTGTAGATCTTCTATGGAATCCCCGTGTACAGTGGCAATCAGCTTACAGCCACAGTTGATCACCGCTTCAATGGCATGGATATCCCTGTAATCCCCAATCTCATCTACTGCCACAACAGACGGTGACATGGAGCGGATTAACATCATCATTCCCTCTGCCTTGGGACAGCCGTCCATTACGTCCGTCCGGATGCCTAGGTCATTGCTGGCCGCACCTTGATAACAGCTGCCGATTTCTGAGCGTTCATCCACAACCCCCACTGTCATCCCCCGGCAGCTGGCGTCTCCGTCTGACAGCTGCCGGATCATATCCCGCAGTATGGTGGTCTTCCCACATCGAGGGGGGGAAATAATCAGCGTATGAAAAATGCTGTCCCCGCTCCGGACATAAGGCATTACAGTCGAAGCACATCCTTTCACCTGGTGAGAAAGCCTTACATTAATATAGGAAATATATTTAACACCCCGGATGTGCTCTCCCTCCACAATGGTCTTCCCGGCAATCCCCACCCGGTGTCCTCCCTGTACGGTCAGATACCCCTGACGGATCTCCTCTTCGTAGGCATACAGCGAGTACCCTGCAATATGTTCCATGGTCTCCTGCATGTCTTCTCTGGTTACACCGTATGCCTGCATCCTGTCCTGTGTGATGCCTCCTCCCTGTCCCAGGAAAAATTCCTGCCCCTGATACAAAATGATACAGGGATTATGTACCCGAAGCCGTATTTCATAGACCTTCCCATAGTCCAGTCTATTCCTCTCCAGACGCCTCCGGATATTCCCGGAAAAGAGACGCACCACCTGGTTCTGAAGCATTTCCGCTCCCTGACTTTCGTTGATTGTCCTCACCTCCGTCAAACAGATTGTGTAACTGTTCCGTACCTTGGTACCTGCTGAATAGTTACCAGATTGCTGATATATGAGATAATTGCGTTTTGTTTATTTTGTCCAGATTCGTAACGTCTAAAGCAGTTTCGCAATTATCTACTTACATATATGTATATGAGGACAATCCCTCTTTCATTCCTTTTAGAACCCGTAAATAAATAACCTGTACAGACTGCGCCGGATTTTTCTTCCAGCGTGCAGATAAAAACTGCAGGCGCAGAGGCCTGGACTGGCCAAATGCGGGGCAGGTTCAGAATGGTTTTTTCCGAAGCGGGGGCTTCTTTTGAGCGATTTCATCCAGAAAAAAAGAAGGTTCCATCTCTTTTTCAAACCGGCGGCGCACATGGCACAGGGTCAGCTCTTTCCTCGCCCGGGTCATGCCCACATAGAACAGACGGCGCTCCTCCTCTATCTCCGGAGCGAGCTTTGCCTTCTTATAAGGGATCGTATCCTGGTTCACATTCAGAATCCATACTTTGTCATACTCCAGCCCCTTCACACTGTGCAGTGTGGACAGCGTCACCCCCTGAGGTTTCTGTTCCATTCTGGCTGCCTGCTCCTTCAGACGCTCTGTACACGCCTCCATATGGTCTCTCCACTGGACATAATGTTGAAATTCTTTCGCACTCTCCTGAATCCGGTCTGCAATTTCTGACAGCTCCTTGTAATCCAATCCCCTGATACTTGCATACTCATTCAGATACCCCTCATAGCCAATGGCATGGCGGATATAATTGATTGCTGCAAAAGGCGGCATCTCTTTGATCCTCTTTAAATGTGCCTCCAGCTCGTCAATCCGGTCACACATCCACTCCCTGTCTTCATAAAACATCCTCAGGGTTTCCATCTTTACCGCCTGTTCATAGACTGCTTCTCTGGAAATATACCGGTTGGGGCGGTTCATGACCTTCAGAAAATCCTGCCGCCGGATAACCGGCCCGGCAGACATCTGTATGTAGGCGAGAAGGTTCTGGCAGATCCAGTGTTCATAAATATTGGGCAGCCTGTCACGCATATAAAAAGGAACCTGATATTCCAGCAGAACCTCCGCCAGATATCCGGCCTCCTGTCTGGTGCGGAACAGCACCGCCGTCTTTTTCGGATCACCGCCTTTCTCCTCCCACGCCTGAAGCTCTTTTAATATGAACATGGCTTCCTGCCGGGGATTTTCCAACTGCAGGACCTGCACAGAATTCCCCTCTGGATTGGGTGTGGTGATTTTCTTGGAAAACCGATGCCGGTTACAGCCAATTAAATTTTGGGAAGCCTCCAGTATACGGCCGCTGCACCGATAATTCACATCCAGCAGGACCTGCTGGGCCTTGGGGTAATCTCTTGTAAAATTCAGCATCAACTCCGGCCGCGCTCCCCGGAAATGATAGATAGACTGGTCGTCATCCCCCACAATAAACAAGTGGTCCTTGTATCCTGCCAGCATGCGTACTGTCTTGTACTGTATGGTATTGATATCCTGAAATTCATCCACCAGAACATACTGAAATCTCTGCTGCCATCCTCTGCGTATATCTTCTCTCTGGTCCAGCAGATCGTGACAAAACACCAGCATGTCGTCAAAATCAAACAGCCGCTCCTGACGGCATCTCTTTTCATACCCCTGGTAAACAGCGCGAAACGCCTGGTCGGGACACCCCGCTGAGTGATAATTCTCCAGGGGAATGCCATTTCCTTTCACCAGACTGATCTCGCGGGAGATGTCTTCCAAAAATTCTTTGTCATCTGCCAGATCTGCCGCATATTTTCCGATTAACTGCCGCAGAAATTCCCGCCGCTGGCCATCCCTCAAGATCTGGTCTCCCTTTAATCCATAGGCATGTTTCAAAATGCCAAAAAAAATACTGTGAAAGGTTCCAAAAGTCACCTGACGGCCTCCAGGAATCTCCTGGGCCAAAAAACGTTCCTTCATTTCCCGTGCCGCTGCCCTGGAAAATGTCACCACAAGAATCACAGACGCAGGAATCTTGTGCTCTGTGATCAAATAACGGATTCGATTAACAATAACGGTAGTTTTCCCCGAACCGGGGCCTGCCAGAACCTGCATAGGTCCTGACAGGTGGGCGACTGCCCTTTCTTGAGATGGGTTTAATGTTCTATTCAATTTCCTGCTCCGCTTCCTGAAGTTTCTGTACAGCCTGCCGGATTCGCAGCAGGGATTCTTCCTTGCCGATAACCTCCATAATCTCCGTGGCGCCTGCCGGTGTCATCTGCTTGCCGGACAAGGCGGTACGGATGGGCCACATTACATAGCCTGTCTTATATCCCCGCTCTTTCACATAACCGCTTAGACATTCAAAAAGAGCATCGTTGCTGTAGTCCTCCTGCTGCTCCAGCAGCAAAAGCACGTCCTGCAGCACTGACAGAGACGTCTCCGGTGTGGACTTCATTTTCTTATGGGCATACATGGACACCTCATAAGGCAGAACTTCCTGGAAAAAATCCACCATTTCCGGGATTTCCGTCAGAACCTCAATACGGGTCTGCACCATTTTTGCAATTTTTCTGAAATCCACGTCACGGCTCACCGCTTTCTGAAGCCAAGGCAGGGCCATCTGGTAAAATGCTTCTTCATCCATGGCTTTCAGGTATTCCCCATTCATCCATTTCAGCTTAACGATGTCAAAAACAGCCGGAGATTTGCTGATGTGCTGATAATCAAATGCCTCCACCAGTTCTTCCAGGGAATAAATCTCCCTGTTTTCGGAAGGACTCCACCCAAGCAGAGCCACAAAGTTGACAACTGCCTCTGTCAAAAATCCCTGCTCCACCAAATCTTCATAGGAAGAGTGGCCGGAACGCTTGCTCAATTTCTGATGATCCTCATTGGTGATCAATGGACAATGAACATATGTGGGTACATCCCAGCCCAGAGCCTCATAAATCCGATTATATTTGGGCGCGGAAGACAGATATTCATTTCCCCTCACCACATGGGTAATCTTCATCAAATGGTCATCCACCACATTTGCAAAATTATAAGTAGGATACCCATCTGTTTTAATCAGAATCAAATCCTCCAGCTCCTCATTGGGAACTGTAATCACTCCATATATGTCATCATGAAAAGTGGTGGTGCCCTCTGCCGGCATGTTGAACCGGATCACATAGGGCTCGCCGGCCTCAAGCTTCGCCTGAACTTCTTCCTTGCCAAGGCCCAGACAGTGCTTGTCATAAATGCCCACCTCTTTGCCGGATACACTGGTTCTGAGACTCTCCAGACGCTCCTGGGTGCAGAAGCAATAGTAAGCATCCCCCTGGTCAATCAGCTGTCTGGCATACTTCAGATACACGCCCTGCTCATGCCTCTGGCTCTGGACATAAGGGCCGTAACCGCCGTCCTTGTCCGGACCTTCATCGTGGACCAGCCCCGTTTTCTCAAGGGTCCGGTAAATAATCTCCAATGCACCTTCCATAAACCGTTCCTGATCGGTATCTTCAATACGGAGAATAAAATCACCGCCTTGATGTTTTGCAATCAAGTACGCATACAACGCTGTCCTCAAGTTCCCCACGTGCATCCTTCCTGTGGGGCTGGGGGCAAATCTGGTTCTCACTGGACTCATAGCTTCTCACTGTCCTCGCTTTCACCATGAATGATCTTCGGCAGGATTTCCGAAATTGTCCCATAAATCACAATATCTGCCCGGGTATCGGAGTAGTGTTCTTCTGTGTTAATCAGAACCACTTTACTTCCGCCGAAATATTTCAGATGAGTGGTGGCCAGCTTCTGGGCCATGGTACATCCCACCAAAAGCAGAACATCCGCTTTCTCCACTTCCTCTGCAGCCCGTGTGATCAGCGCATTGTCTACCTGTTCTCCCACCAGACACACCTGGGGGCGGATTACTTTGTGGCATTTTTCACAGGCAGGCAGGCCTTTTGCATTCTTCACATATTCCAGCGGATATTCCTTCTTACAGTGGGAACACTGATTATGGAATACACTTCCATGAAGCTCCACCACATTCTTACAGCCGCCCCGCCGTGCCAGGCTGAAAATCTCCCGTGTGATAGTACATTTTAAAATGCCCTCTTTTTCCAATTCTGCAAGGGCTAAAACACCCTCTCCAGGTGTTCCGGTATGTTCCAGAATTTCCTTATAATACTTAAAAAACTTTTCCGGGCGGGTATTATAAAAACTGGTGTTGAACATTTCTTCCGAGGCATATCCATACCTTTCTTCAATATCAAAGGATATGTTGGGATCACGGTAATCCAGACAGCCGCAGTCTGTACTGGTATTATGCCCCTGCAGGCATACGAGATAAGAACTGTTCATAATTGCTTTGCGCGCAGCTTTAAGTTTATTTTCCATATAAACTACCCCCTCCTTATTATTTAACGTTCCGGATAATTGGAAATCACCCATTCACATCCACAGTTTACAACCATGGTCTGAAAACCCTTTCGCAATTATCTGATTACATTCTAAAGACAATGTAATAATAGGGATACTGGTTACCCAGCACCCCCTATTTATTCAACCGTCACACCAATACTTTTCAGATAATCCATTACAGAACCTACCGTAAGCAGATCTGTCAGATCTTCTGCGGGAATTTCCACATTGTACTCATCTTCAAGCGCCATGACCAATTCAAATAAATCCAGTGAATCTGCTCCCAGGTCTTCTTTAAACAGTGTATCCGGCGTAATACTGTCAGCCTCACAGTTTAATTGTTCCGCGATGATTTCCTTCATTTTTTCTAACATGTTTTTATCTCCTTTTATTGTCAAATATTTTTAGACATACTCTTTAAAACCCCGGACGGCATACATGTCCGTTTTATAAGCACAGTATATCTTCTGCCCTTATATTTGTCAAGAATAATTTCCGCGTAAAAAATGTACAAAAGAATGTCTTGGGAAACATTTCCGATGCTTCTGTACCGATATCGTTCAGCACACCCATACAGACCCTGTTTGCCGCAGTAAAACGCTGGGAAAGGTAGCGCAGGGAAGCATTGATTTCGCCGTCAGGACCGCCTCAGTGTTGTTTCCTATAATAATACAAACTATCTTACCCCGCAGGACAAAAGAGAAGAGATGAACCAGACGCAAGGTTGATATCATTTCTTCTCTTTCTTATCTATTAATTACATTCCTCTGTGCTTAATCGCCATGTATACAAGTCTTGTCTGCAGTAATGCCATTTTTTATATAACTAACCACTTATATCAGTAAAGCTTGCACCAGGCAACAGACATCTTGACGATATCTCTTGTCTGATATTTTGCAAAAATTTGATTTACTTCTTTTAGGTATGACTCATGATTGAACACCTTAGCTTTTTGATCCATCATTTCCCCCAAAATTTTCCGAGAGAAATCGTTTGATAACCCGATAATACGCAAGGACTTAACCAGACCTGTCTTTGTATCAACAAGAATCAGATTTAACGCAAGCCCCTCTTTATCCATCGGGATTGTAAATCTTGTTAAACCTGGACTAAGGTGTGGATTGTATGGGGAGTCCATCCACTCCAAATTTCCGACTTTCGTGGTTATCATAATAATATTTCCTAAAGCGACAAATTTGATTTCAAAAGAACTTCCTTGTTTAAATTGTGAAATTTCATCCTCTGTTGGACTGTTGAAAAATACAAGTAATGCTGCACCAGAATCATCCATTTCGAATATTACATTTTCACTGTGTCCTTTTCCTCCCGGAAATGGCTTCCCTACTTCTAATACAGTAAAATCCATCACATTCCTCCTGTTTCTATTCTGCAGGCTCCCACGCTTTTGAGAACTCAGAATCTTTAAACATTTCTGCAATTCCGGATATCTGCTTTAATCTTAATATTTCTTCCAGATCCATTCCAAGATGTTTAGCAATCCAAGCATCTGCCTGCCCTGATTCATGCAAACTGCACACGATATCGCTCATGCTACCTATTCCGTGCGTTCCCCGGGCACGGTTATGCCGGATGGTGCTTGCCATTCTTTCACTCAAAGGCTTATCAATCACAGATACTGGAAGACATCCCCCTTCGCGGTCGTATATATCTTTATGTTCCAGCATCACTCGGTATCGATGAAAACCATCTACTATCTCATATATGTCTTTATCATCATTATAGTAACACACAATGGGCATCGTATATCCGTCTTCTTTTATGCTGTCGTATAACAGCCTCATTTCAGGCGGCGCCACTGTATTTGGGTTATACCCGTTTGGGCTGATTTTTTCAACCGGAACACGGACTATATTGTATACTGGGCTTTCGTATTTCATAGATTAACTCCTATAAAGGCTCCATATTTTGCTTTAAGCGCATCGGAGTGCTGTTTTTTTTCTTGGGCGGCTTTACGGCTCCAGCTGCTGTGCGATCCGCCCGGATCGTTCTTTAGGATACAGCGGCAGATATGCTTCCAGACTGGTGAATCATCCGGTTCCGCAGTGCTCTGGTCCCCCACATACCGATCCCGCATAGTTTCCGGAATCGTGCTGAGTAAAAATACCGCGTACTGCTTCCATGTAAGCCCGTCTGGCAGATAGATTCCTCTGTAAGCCATTGCTGTTGTTTTTGCATATATAGACGCAAAATTAACGCCGTTTACCCTCCTTAAAAGGCGTTCCCACGTATCTGGCTCAAGTATCTGGTACAAATATAAGGATTCCTTTGCCCAGTCGTGGAAGGGTGACGCAACACGCATCTTGTCCAGCGTAACTCCTGCCATATAGTATAAATCATATAGATGATTGTAGTCCAGCTTTAATTTTCCAACTGCCGTCCAGATATCCTCAACCCTCCAGTCATAGATTGGGGATGCAGTATAAACATCTTTAAACTGCCTTGTCAGCCATCGCTGGCCTTTATATCCATTCTTTTTATTAACTATGGCAGAATACCGATGAAGGGACTCATCGGCGCATACCCCTATAAGACAGCATGTTTTTCCGCCTCCATGCTTTTGATGATAATACCGGTTAAACTGCTTATAAAACTTTTCCTCTGGCATTTTATCTATATAAAAATCAAAATCATTATGGCTAAGATTATATACATAAGGCCTATCTGGCATTTCCCGTACCCATAAATCTTTTTTGTCTGGGTCCCAAGTATACCAGTACAATTCATGGCTGGACAGTGCTGTGCGGCTGGCCATCGGCATACAAGACCAGTATAGCTCTGCCCTGCCTTCATAGTTGTTAAATGTCCGCTCAACAAACTCAGTCGTTTTTTTGTACTGAGCTTCGAAATCTTGGTGAAATACCCCTACTGTCCGGTTTATTCCTCTGTCCTCCATATATCGGAACACGAGTTGCATCATCGTTCCGGAGTCTTTACCTCCGGAAAATGCCACGAAAATATTATCAAATTCGGAAAATATAAAATCCATCCGTTTTGTAAAGGCATCGTATACGGATACATCAAGATACGCTTTCTCCATTCTATCCCCCATAGATCAGTTTGGATAGTCTTTGCTTTGCATCAGCAGAATTTTTAATTTCCGCTTTTAAGGAATCCAGAATACTCTCTTTTCTGCGAAGACAATCCAGGATTTTTTCATCGATGGTATCAGCTGCACAAATATCTATGATATCCACATCATGTTTCTGCCCGTACCTGTGTACCCTGTCCTCACTCTGAAGTCTTGTTCCCAGATCCCAGTCGTTGGATAAATATATGATTTTATGGCAGAACTGCAGATTAAGAGAATAGCCCGCGCAGCTTCTGTTGGCCACGAGATATTTTTTATCCTGCGCAAACTGCTGCAATGCCTGATCACGTTGTTTGTGTGGGATTTTACCATCGAACCGGACCGCTTCCGGCAAAATTCCGCACACCTGCGTAATCTCCGATTCGTAGTGGCAGAAAATAATTGCTTTTTCCTCATCTTCCCCCAGCAGGCCCATCAATAATTTTATCCGGGGATTATCTGTAGGATTATCAAACATTTCGAATGCTTGATAATGATCTTCCTTTTTATTAAATTTCAGATATTTTCCAGATATCACAGCCTGTAGTCCGGCAAACAGCCTGTATATCGTTTCGGGCTTAAACTCATCGATCTGATACAGCAGACGTTCACCTGCATAGTGATATTCCAACTGTTGTTTGTCTGTAAGGTAAAAATACCGGGTATCATATTGCTTTTCAGGCAACTGCATACACTCTTTTTTTGTGATCTGGAATGTGTAAGGCTCAATTTTTTTTGCCAGGAAATCGGTATTGAGCACCCTGCGCAACTTCCCATAATCATCATATTCTAAATGATTTGCCGAGAAGCTCCAATAACTCTTGTAGCCCAAAATCCGCCAGTCCAGCAAATAGAATTGCGCATATAAATCAGCTTCATTTCTTGATATAGGAGTCCCATTTAAAATTATTCTATAAGGACACTTCTCTGCAAGAGTCGTAATTCTCTCTGTCCGATAAGCCTTTGGATTCTTAACCAAAAGGCTTTCATCTACGACAAGGAAACACCTCTTTTCTTGAACAAGTCCCAGAAGGTAGGAATTTGCTCTGACACTGGAACTTAAGGTCTCAATTCCGCAGACCGTAAATATGCCCAACATTTCATCCGGGCAATGCTTGATAATCTCCCTTTTAATGTTCCCCTTTGCGGAACAAGGACATAACCATACCACTCTGTCGATTTTTTCCGCCTCCAAGCGGATGCGTGACAATTCAAGAGTAGCAATTGTCTTTCCGGTGCCCTGTTCCATAAACAGGGCACCTACTTTTATTTTTGACAGCTTTTCTACCGCTTCCTTTTGATGTGGAAGCAACTCTGATTTAAGCATCATCTCGCAGTTCCTCTATAATCGTCCCGCCAGATTCCAGCTGTCGCCTGAGCCGCTCTCCGGCTGAGGTTTCTCCAGTTATCCCCGGTTTCGTTACAGAAGCACGCAGGAATCCAGCTTCTTTTTCTTTGTATTTTCTTATCTGCTTTTTTGCGCCTTCCGAAAATCCAAAATCGTAGATTTCCGCAAAGTCCTCTACCTGTCGATAAAATTCAACAGGAACCAGTATGCCCTGGTTTTCTTTGGACCATCGGGCGTTTGACAGCTTTTTTGACGCCTCATACAGCTGGTCATTCTTTCCGTGCCAGCAAATGACCAGCTGTTCTTTTGCTGGCGCATATTTGATCCAATGTTTTTTTTCGGGGTTAAAATTCCCTGAAAGAGCCGCATCGCGCTGTGCCGTATTCATAAATTCGACAGTAAATCCGCGCACAAGCAGCGCATTTCCTAATTCAGCGACGCAATTATTTATATCGCTGAATTCTGTTTTAATCTTTCTCCAATTCCTGTTACTATTATGCCACATCAATCCTTTAGATTTAACGATTTCTATGAAATCGTTATCTTTAGGGTAGGCGGTAATCAGATTGCCCTCCTCATCCTGTGCAAAACACACAGTCCCATCTTTATTTGCGTCGTCGGGGCGCACAGTCAGATTTGCTCTTTCCCTTTCTTTTTCCTCCATTATCTCCTGAAGAACATCTTTGAATGGCTCTTCTTTCTTACATCTTAAATACTTTTGTACCGAAAGTTGAAGAATTTTTGTTTCTTCATCGCGGTTATCAATCCAAAACCTCGCTTCCGTATAAACAGCGCATCCGTAGTACGCTGCCTCCATTATATCATCTTTTCCTAATGATACGATGGAAGCATCGACCGGAAAAGGCCATTTTCTATCAACAGCCTTTTCCGCGACGGATTCAGCAAATTCAATGAATCCGTCGCGCAACACCAAGGCCCAGTCACATTGTTTTTTTGAACCCAGAATTTCTGGGAATCCCCTTTGTTCTGCACGTTTCCGTGCTTCAGACAGGGCTTTTTCCCTGTCTGTTTTCAATTTTTTTTCATAACATTCCGGGCAAAGCCCGGAAAACGCCTTTTCTATCCTCCATTTGCGGTCCTTGGACGGCCCCCATATATCTATGGTGCCATCGTGGCCGCAAAAATATGTGCCACTATATTTCATTTAATCCTCCAAAAAATTTTCATAGAAAAAGTTTTGGGCTGCTTTTTTTAGGAGCATGTCAATATTAATGTCCATGCTATATTTCATATCAATCCACTCCAGGCTTGTTGTGCTGACGTACACGCCGCTCTTGTCCACAATTTCGATATAGACGTCTGTGTCATAATCTATCATTTTTGCCTTGACACCGTTCTCTCCATACCGGAAATTAATTTCTTGTACAATTATTTCACAAAACTTCTTATATTCTTCTGGCGTCTTCATTTTTTCTCTCCGTTCTTTTTATATTTTATTATATCACTTTTTTTAGTAATGTCAATCACTTTGTATCACTTTTTTTAGTAACTAACTATTGCACCGAATCTAATTTAATAGTATACTTTAAATGGAGGTGATGGATAAAATGTTGAAATATAAAATTGACATTTCGGATGCTCTAAAAAGAGCAGGAGTAAACATGTATAAAGCTAAAAAGACAGGAATCATAGGCCAGGCAACACTAAAAAAGCTCCAGGATGAGAACGTGACCGGCATAACACTTAAGACACTAAACTGCGTGTGCGCCATCCTGGAATTGCAGCCAAAGGATATACTGGAGTATGTAGACACTGAAGAAGACGAGGATATAAGAAACAAAATAAAATCATAAAATTCGCTTGACATTACTAAAATTAGTGATATAATGTAAGTATCAAAAAAACAGAGCAAAAAAAGGAGAGCGAATTATGAAAGAAAAAATGTGGGCAGAATGCCCTGATAAATGGAGCTTTATTGTGAATACAATGACGAAAGACGATATTGATAACATCGTCGCGAACTTTTTTAAATCGAGTGAATTGGATCGCTTTATGGATGATACAAAAATATCCATGGGCGATGTATCGCCTGAGCCATGGAAATCCTGCATAGCACTCCTCATGCGCAAGGCCTCTACAATAATGTGGAAAAACTCATCAAAAGAGGCTGTAAACAGCTTATTAAGAATCATGCGTGAGTTAAGCATCGTAAGAATTGAAATGCCGAACGGCATTTCATACACAGCGAAAGAAATAGTAGATGCCTGGAAACAGGCAAATCAAAAGGAGGTAGAATAGTTATGACAAATACAGAAAGAATTTATTTTTAAAATACAAAATGATTTCCAAGTGAAAACCAAAAAGAAAAGGCTGAATAAGTCAGCCGGAAGAAATCAAGGGAGAGCGGGCTTGCCACCGCTCCCCTACAAAAAAATTATAACATTTCATCTCAAGTCTGACAAGCCATTTCTACAGTGCAATCATATCCCGCAGGGTTTTAGGCCCTGCCACACCGTCAACGCCGCCACAGATACCCGGTTCAACCTTTTCTCGGGCCTTCTGGTACTGCTTGATGGCGAACACTGTATTTGTATCGCAGTGCTTATCCAGCTTCAGCGGCCTGCCGTCTTTACCTTTAAATTCTCTGGAAAGCAGGATTTCCTGCACAAGCAAGACATGGTTGCCTTTTTCACCCTTTTTAACTGTCGGAATCTCAAACATGTAATTTCCCTCCGTATTCGCCGTATTTCCACCTTTTACCGCCGCTTTGAATCCTGCCCATGTATAACTGCCTGTGTTATACACAAACGGATTTGGGCACGTTTTTCCATTCACATCGTAGTGTCTGATCACGTGGTCAGCCGTAATTCCCAGCTCCGCCATAAGCTGTTTTACGAGCTGGACTGTAGCCGCGTATGTCTGATCTGTAAAGTACCAATCTTTGTCAGACGCGTTCATCGTAGCGGTGCTGCGCTTCTTTACACACATTTCGATGCCGATAGAATTTTTATTGGTGCATTTGCCGTAATGAGACGCACCGCCAGCCCCCTGAAGCCCACCGCCACAGTGCCAGCTGTAGGCATTGTAATAATCAACAGCCTGGTAGATTTCTCCGTTGTGTCCGACAAAAAAATCAGCAGAAGCATTCCGGTTCCCGCCAGCGTAAAAGTTGACGTTATCCAGCGCACCGCCAAGTGCCCCGATATAATGAACCACTATGTATTCGATGTCAGCCTTTGACCGTTTCATTGGTGTCTGGTTTAGTTTAATCAGCTTTTTATTGATTTTTATGGCCATGCCCATCTCCTCCTTTTTCATGCCCAAAATCTTATCCAGGATATCCAGAATCTTGGCGCCGTAATCCTTCCCGGCGGCCCATCCTTTTCGTTTTGGATTCTCCTGGATTCCCAGCCAATCTACGTATGGGGCGCACCCTTTTTCTACATAAGCGTATCTTGGATCAACACATTTATTTTTCAATTTTTCTTCGGTGGCATACGCCTTCAGGTGCTGTATCTGAGCCCGGATGCCAAGCTGGGGTGTGGTCCAGGAATTCCCTTTAATCCCATTTTGAGTTACACCGATTCCGGCAAAATTGTTCTGATCCAGCGTGACAGCAGAACCTTTAAAGGTAAAATTCCCCGTTTCCAGGCAGGACTGAGCGAAAGCGATATCGCCCCGGATTCCCTCCGCTTTACCCTCCGACAGGTAAAGCGGGATCATGTCAATGACGCTTTGCGGCACGCCCGGGTTGGCCATCCGGATGTACGCCTGCATCTGTTCTTTTGTGGCTTTTGATGCGCCTGTTATCTTTGTTTTTGCCATATGCATCTCCTATATCATTAATTAATTTGTAAGACTATAAAAGGGGCCTACTCAGCCCCTTCTCCTTTATCATCAATCTTATTTTTCAGCACTGCAATATATTTCATTAACCACTCCGGCACATTAGAGCCCATTCGGCCCGCGTTTTCCGCGATTGACAACATCTCATTAAGTATGTACCATGCAGTTGCTAAAAGCCCGAAAAACACGCTTTTTCGCACGTCTAGGCCAACTTGTCCCGCCATTATCATGATTACATAATCCAGCACCATCGCAACAGCAATCACAGCCATATAGCCCACTTTTTTGAGTATGCCTCTGGCCCCTTTTGCACTGCACCATCCATATGCCGGATTGTCCGGATTGTCCAGAGCCTCCTTTTTGCTGGCCAGCATACCGGTGATATAATCTGCCGCCATTAAAAAGCACAATATGACCAGCATGGGTAATAGTATTCCCAGTTTGTTACTCAGCCAGGCGATTGCCGCCGCCAAAAATCCCTGCAGAAGCATAAAAGGTTTTAAATATTTTTCCATAGCTTTCTCCCTCCTGTGTTATACGCAAAACATGGGGCAGATCCCCATAGTGGCACCTGTACCTTTTTGCAAAACGCATCATCCTTCTTTTTATACATTCACTACACTCGCCCGTGGTTTCAAACTCATAAAAAAATTATAATTAAAAGTAGTATTCTCTTTCAAAGAATTTCTAAAATAATTTATCCCATTCATGTTTGTTCCGTAATTATACCCCCCTGTAGTTTTTATTCCATATCTATTATATTCAGTAGGATTAGCATTGGTAAAATAAATCGAATCCTTAAAATACAAATTATTTGAAGTATTTGCTACTTCTTTTGGAAAAAAACCAAACACCCCTACATGCATTTTTTTTATCATCATTATTTTATTATACAGAAGCCCTTCTATATCATTCTCGTTAAATTTGTAATCGTAATCTGTTTCTCCAGCCCCCATATAAGAATCTTTTGTAGATTCACCCTCTATCATTTTTATATATATATTTTTTCTATCAAACGCAAAACAACGAACACATTTTTCTATGTTTCCCCAATAGTTTTCTATTCCAAACACTTTCACCCCTTTCCCTCTTATGTCATTATATCCCATAAACATCCCATCGTTTACCATGGTTCCTGCCCTAACTGCTCCCTTTCCAGTAGCAGTACTGCTGAACCCTGACACATTCCCGTTTCCGAAACTCGCTTGACAATCTATACTTTTTGATATAAGAATTATTAAAAAGTCTATTATTGCCTTATCACAGCATTTCAGCATCGTCCATATCCTGTCTGAATTATCTCCCTTCGTACTTAATCCTTTATCAGCTTTTTCCAATCCTCCAAAAGTTGAATCAGATTTTGTCCCTATCAAATAATAACTTGAATCCGCACAACTAACTATTCTGCTATTTAGGTTAATTGATTCAAACGCAGATACATAAAACTTATTTATTTCTTCTCCATAAACATTTTTATTTGCATAACACTCAAAATCTTCATCTGCTTTTCCATCACTTATCAAAACTTTATCCACGTTATCTTGTATATGTTCTACCTTCCAGTAAATTTTAGGAAATTCAATCATAGTAGAATGTCCTTCACTGCCTTTTACAATACTTTCACAATCATTTCCATATATATCATTATAAAAATTATTTTTGTCTAAATATTTATATACTCCTCCTTCATTAAGCACAATACAAGGTCTTGTGTTTTTCATGAAAAACACATTTCCCCAATCTCCATAATTAAACACACCTGTACTAAAATTCATATATGCGGGACTATAATTTTTATTTTCTCCATCGTAACTAATAACCACATCATCATTTGTTTGATCTATTATGAACTCATATAATTCTGTATATTTTCCCACATCACTATTTTTTCCGTACCTTTTTATAAATACCGGCGCCATATCAATCCCCTATTATCAAAATTTTTATCGGTACCGCCACCGTCGGCTTATCTCCAAATGCCTTTAATGTGATGCTGTCTGCTGTCTGTCCTCCATCAATGATTTTAGCGTTAATATATGCGTCCAGCTGCTCGGCAGTAGCCGTGCTATCGACATCTATAACCACGGTACTGGCTTCTGTTACACCGGATGCTGCGATAGTCTGCGTATATGGCGCCTGTGAACCAGACCAGCCTTCCGTCAGCTGTGCAGCCACACTGATTACTGCAGCATTCTTCCCGTCTTCGCCTTTATCCCCTTTTAGATTCTTAAAAGAAAAATTGAATATTTTTTCCGTATCGCTTCCGCTGGATGTTACGGTAACCGATGGTATGCCAACATTAGCGTCTATAGTTGCAGTCGGTGGACCAAAACCTGCTGAGGCGCCCGCATCTCCTTTGGGGCCGCTCGATACAGGCGTGTGTTTCCACGTTCCATCACCGCACAGAAATTTATCTTGTGCGCCCGCCTCTGGCGCCGGCACTAATCCAGCCGCTCCCGTTTTGTTTTCTGAAGCTCCAGACATGCTGCCATATGTAATATCAGCAAGATACTTTGACAGCTTTCCAAACGCCTCTGCCAAAGTATCTCCAGACTGTATATCTGCACGTTCTGCCGCCTGCTGGAACATTACGGTTGTATTTGATGCATCTCCATCTGCCAGCATCACCGCACCTGAATATTGCACAAAAACCTCCACATCACGGCTTACTGAGGCATGGTATTCCTGGCCGATCTGGACCGGATTACCCCCGTTATATGGCGGCATATAGTCCCCATCCTCTACGGCGGTCGTAATGCTGTACAACACCTCGATGCTTCCATTTCCCCCCTTTTCTTTCGCAAACAGTCCAATCTCATTGATATAATATCCTTCGTTTACCAGCACTTCCCCTGTAGCTGGATCCTGATTTGTAATCAACGCCGTCAGTTTCACGCCACCACCTGGCATGAGCCCCACCGATGACAGGGGATAACTGTTTTTTTCAGACTTTAAACCTGTACGTTTCTGCAGCGCAGATGCCGTCTTTTCTTCCGGCTCATAGACCCCATTCCCTGCAGCCATCCTTGTAAACTGTATGGCGCACTGGCCTGCCTGTGCTTTATTCAGCAGGGATATTCCCGCATCAGTTATGACTGCGTGATTATACGGTTGTGGCATCTTATCCTCCCTTGTATAGTATTATAAATTAATTATTGACACACTCTTTCTAAGTCGCTTTTACTATAATTCTCCCATGGAGGCGCCTCTTAATAGCCTGCTCTTTCTTTTCGCAGGATATAAAGCCAAAAAGCAACTTCAGCAGCCTCTGATTTACTTAAATCGCTGTCAGCAAATATTTTGATTTCACATTCCTGGCCTTCTATCTTGGCAAAAGCTCTAAAATTAAGACTGCTAAAAGCGCACGCAAGATGCTCCGCATAGTCTTTTACGTACATATCGTATATTCTGTTGGGGTCTAAGACTACTAACAGCTCGTTATAGCCTGCTATTGTTTGATCTCCTATTGAGCTCCAGAGCCCTGATGCTTTATGCGTACCAACCCATCCTGTACGTCCTTCAACAGCTGTCCATGTAAAATCAGCAAATGCCAGCTTATACCCCAGGTAATTGGCCCCTGAGCCACGCGGCAGCTGTGTATCTTGGAGCTTTCCATAAGTATCAAGGCTGGCCACTCCATTTGCCACACCTTTATCCGCAGTGGTCAGCACGCCATCGGGCACCCCGCCAAGCCCGGCTATTATATCTTTAATTTCTTTATGGGCCGCTGCTGCTTCTTTCCGTAATGCATCAAGCTCTTCTTCCAGTTCTTCTGCAGTGACAAATCTGCCCGAACATTTTATGACCACGTTGGCGGCATTGCTGACCTCAGCATAAAACTCCACGGTAATATAGGCGGGCATCAAACTGTTATATGCGGGCATATAGTCCCACTGGTCTTCCACTGCCGTTGCGATGGCATATAAGACTTCCCCCTCATCGGGATCTGCAGCAAAAAGGCCGACTTCCTTCACGTAATACCCTTCTGCCAGACTTCCGGATTCCTGCTGATTGGTAATGGAAAATCTGATAGAAACCGTTGTATCATTTAAAACAGCCAGTTTATCAATGGGAAATTCCTGCTTCTGGTCTTTTAAGGATTCTTTATCTATGAGAGGCTCATCAGCTGTATAGGAACCACTGCCCGAAACCGCCTTCGTGAATTCGATACCAGTCTGTCCTGCCTGCGTTTTTGCCAGAAGACTGATTCCCTTCTTTGTCAGCGCCGCCGCGTTGAAATTAGCCATATCACTCCTCCTCTGATATGATGTTTTTGTAGTGCGGTATAAATACTGCCCCGATGTACTGTTTCTCTTTGATTAAAGGCGTTTCTTTGGGTATTGCTATCTCAGGTGAAGAAACAGCACCCACTGCCAGATACTGCCTGACTGTGGCGCCCCGCATATTCCGTGGAATGGTTACATGGGGTTCTGTCCGTCCGCCTGCGCCTATATACCAGTGTCCTTCCATATGCCGGTGTATATGCAGCCTGCGCAGATGCGACCGCTCATTTTTGACACGCTCAATAATCGCGATAAACTGCGTCACAATCTCCTCTGTCAACTGTACATCCGTCAGGATATCAAATGTCCCCGGCGTGTAAGGCGGATCCTCATAATCCGGCCACTCTACGATACTGCCTTCCCCGATCACGATGGAGATCAGCTCCCGCATAGCCCCCGGCGTCCCTGCAGTCAGATGCCACAAAAGCGTACGCTTGATGATCTCGCGCTTTTTGTCCAGGGGCAGGTCTTCCCGATAATACGGTGTATGCAGTTCCACCGCCAGTACATCCAGTATCCGCTCGGGAATACTGTCTATGGCCGCCTGTGTCCGGGTCATGTCTGCCCGGTCGATGATCAGCTGTATTCCCTTTTTGAGGGCATAACTGATGCATACGCTGTGTATGTCTTTCGCCATCTGGACCGGAAGCATGTTTAAAAGCTCGCCGTTGTAGAGATCAATCATCCTCTATCCCTCCGTATACCACGGTCATGCTGCCTAATCGTGCCACGGTTGATGGAGGCAGTGATACAAATTCCGGCGATTTTACCACCACCCGCTTTGCTCCTGCCTCCACCATGCGCCGAACCAGCTCCGACGGATTGATATCCCGGCCAATTTCCTTGGTCTGCCACTCATGATATCCGGCCACAGCGGCGGATACCGCTGCCTGTATGGATACTGCCCTGGATGCGTTTGACTTGGCAATGTAATACTCCACGTCCAGATCATATTCTCTTGTGCTGGGGGACAGGACTTTCACACGGTCCGTCAACGGCCTGATCTTATCGTCGTCCAGATACTCCAGGATGCCGTCCAGCAGTGCCTGGGATGGAAGGGAGCCGTCTTTTAACAGCACGCGCACCTCCACCTCGCAGGGCTTGGGGCTGGACACGTTTACGGAGCCAACGGCCGCGCCATACGCTTTTGTATGATAGATATACGCATCCCTGGGGCCGGCTACAGAGTAAGCGGACGGCGCCAGGTACACGCGGTCTGCAAGGCTTTCGTCGTCTTCGACATCCGCCCCGCCCTGGCTCTCCTCAATATTGGACACACTGGAGATATAGGGCAGAAGGTCTACCAGGGTATTGATGCTTCCCACAGCCAGGCCGCTCCCCACAGCACCGGTCATCTGACACACGCAGGGGATATCCACGTACACATCCCCTGCTGGTATCTCCGCGTATTCTGTGGTGCCAAAATAAATACCATCCCCGCTTGTCACCCTGGTTCCGGCAGGGATTCCCACCGCGTCTCTTCTGGCAGAAGGCAGGCGGAATCTGACAGTCACCTCAGCGGCCTGGGCGGGCAGACGGGTCACGCCTTTATTGGCTGCAATATTGTCCAAAAATTCCCCGTAGCTGTACTTAATCAAGTCCTGTTTCCCGGCCCTGTCTACATACAAAAGGGCCTGGTATATCACCACAGAACAGGCATACAGCGTAAGGGTAACCGGGTCCGCTCTTTTCAGGCCTGCTTTTTCTTTTGTCACCTGCTCGTACTTTTCCTCGTAGCTTTTCACCAGCAGGGCCTGGACATCATCCAAGGTCAGGCGGTCAATAAAACTCACATCCGGCAGGCTGCTAATCTCTGCTATCATCCCCATCCCTCCATTCCACAAATATCTGCGTGCTGACTAAGCCGTTTATATCCGGCTTGGCCCGCACTTCTGCAATGTCTATGTCCGGGATAAATATATCTGCTTTTTCCTCCAGCTCCACACCAAATTCATTGGCTGCCTCGTAAATGGGCATATCCAGATAATCCCCGCTCAAGCCGAATCCCCGGCTTCCGGGAATGGTGCGCTCCCGGGCGGCAATCAGGGAGCGGAGCTGGGTGTTGACCCTCTCTGCCGACAAATCCCCGTCGACGGGGACAATCTCTATGCTGTCTGTCTCACGCATATCCTATCCCCCCTGCTACGCATACTCGGAAAATGTCAGGCTGAGTGTGGCTTTCGCCAGCTCGCCTTTGTTCCAGATTTCATCCCACGTTTCGCCAATCGATTCCAGATACATTTTACCCTTCCCGACTTTTTTGCCCCCAACATACAGGTAGTCTATTTTTCCCTTTTCACAGGCATCTTCCAGCTTTTTGATGGTGTCTTTCGGGCTGGCCCCCATGTGGGCAGATACCGTAACCTCCATGGTCACACTGGCAGAATCCGGCCCCTGGAACTCCTTTTTTGGTTTTTCATTTATGATTGGGTGGTCTGCCCAGCGTCCTTTTACGGAGCGTTTAAAATCATGGAAAGACAGCTGCTTTTCCGAATTTACAGAAAACTTTATGTGTCTTCCCCAGTTGCCTACTTTTGCCATATCAGCCTCCTGTCTGGCCTGGGTCTGCACCCGGTACGGGTTCTGGATTTGGCTCTGGCTCCAGGTCTTTCAGCTCATCCTCTTCGCTTAGGCCCAGTATCGTGGAAAGACTTACCAGCCCAGCCCGCTTATCCTTAAAGTACATTCTGCCTTCTTCTGGACGGTATTCAATGTACGCCTCGCCTGGCTCATCACCAAATTCCCTTCGGTGCTTATCGGTTTCTGCCAGACCTAAAAGTTCGGTAAGTGTCACAGGTCCGGTATTTTTATCTTTAAATTTTAAATCCCCGTCCGCCCCGTCATACTCCATGTAGGATTCGCCCGGCTCATGGGCAAATTCCTGGCTGTAAACATGCTCTCCTGCTTTTCTGGGCACGTTGCTTTTGTTCCACATCCTGCCCAGTACAATTCCGGATGCCTGCCCAGTGGGCAGATGCAGCACCAGCACTTCATCCCCAACAGCAGGCATTTTATATTCGTCTGACATAGCAAATACTGGAAGTTTTTTTGTTGTGTTGTGGTCCATGTGCGAATAGGTGACGCTGACCATCCCGGCCTCGTAATCTACAGTGGAGACTTTTCCTATCCGTATCAATCGGTCTGTCATTTTTCAGCACCTTCTTCCGGTTCTGGCCCGCACGCCAGCCGTTCCTGACACTTATGCATCTCTATGGACTGACGTGATTTTGAGCCGCCCACTTCAGTGATACATTTATCCACAAAATATTTTCCGTCTATATGCTCCATACCGGATATCTCCACAGTCACCCCTGCGCATATCTTTGGATCAGGCCAGATATCCCCGGACAGTTTTGTGGCCTCCTGGTTGGATTTATTGACAGCTACTGCCGCTTTGCGGTAAGCGTCTGCCACACTGTCAGCGGATTCGTTGATATACAGTACTCTGGCGTCGTCTGCTTCTTCGTCTTTCTGGCCTACGTAGACGCTGATTTCATCACCGCCTTCACCGGGCTGATAGGATATTCTGGCTCCTGTATATACCCCGGCAAGGGAATCTTCATACTCCCACTTATCATCTATAAAATCCTCCCGGGTAAGTTTCTTTACTGGCTTTTTTTCTTCCATGGCCGTCTGATCATAAATCACGATAGATTTTTTGTATATCTTAACCGATATTCCATAAGCATCACAGGTTTCACACAAAAAGGCGCTGTCCGTTTTCTGGGACTGTTCTATGGTATCGATGCGTATGTCTGCGCCGGAACACTTCAACTTGAGATTATATCTGTCGGCAATTTCCTGCGCGATTTCCTCAATCGTGACATCCTGATAGGTCTTCGTCCTCTCCCGCGTGTTAAAGGAGCTGTCAATAGGCGATGCCAGGCATCCAAAGGATGCTGCAGCAGGACCGCCGGAAAATTTGATATTGTCAAGGACAAATGCCCCGCAGTCCAGCTTTTTGTCTAAAATCCCATCCCAGTTGACGAATGTAATTTTACCATCCACCCGGTCTCCCTTTTTCGGATACCGCTTTCCAAGCCACTCCATCTTAATGTCCTGCATCACAATATCCAGCTGGTCGCTCTGCCCGGATGCCACATCCGTGTAGGTTATAGACTGGAGGTAATCTTTCAGAGATTTCCCCAGCCATTTGCCATTAAACTTAAAATTAGCTGTCACTCTTCTGGGGTTACTCATACAATCTTTCCTCCGTGGGCGGGTCATCGCCAATATCGTCCCTGCGCCAGAATGGTATATCTTCGTCTGCATCTTCTGAGATATCCGGCACAATGATTTTCATGCCGGACGAAAAAACCAGAACATCCAGAAGCGGCCAGTTGGCCTCTATCAGATAACGCATATATTTTTCAGCGCCATATAAATCATAGGCCATCAAATCCCAGGTATCTCCCTGGCTGGTTATATAAGTGGATGCCATCTGTGCCGCTCCTTTCCTATGCAAATGCTTTTCGTTTATTATGTTTCAGCCATTGCTGCATCATTTTGTCAAATTCGCGCATTCCCATACGATTGGCTTCCTCTACATCTTTTTTAACTTCCCCGCTGGATTCAATATTAAAAATAGGATTGTATACGATTGATGGTGCATCGCCTGTTTCTCCGCCTTTGTCCGGAGTCTGTCCCGAAAGATCATCCAGCGCCCTCCCGATTGCGGAACCGCCTGCAGGAGTATCTGGTTCAGGAGGCTCCGGCGGAAATGGCGGAACGGGATCAGGAGGCGTCACGTCCACTGGTCCCTGTGCCCCGCCATTTGATACATCTGCCATGTTTTCTGCCGGTACCGGCGCTGTATCTGGCGGGATATCCGATACTGGCGGTGTATCAGCAGTACTGGCGGCGTCCACGGCAATGCCGGCTGTTTCCTCCGGTGCCGCCTGCATAGTATCCGGCGGCGGTGACGTACTTACGGCATCAACAGCCGCCTGGTCTGCCTGCATTGCGCTTTCGACGGCGCCTATATCCTCCGGCGGTAACTGCGCTCTCCCTGCCTGGACAGCGTCCGGAGGAGGCGCCGCATCCAGCGGAGGGCTATCGGCCGCACCGGCACTGTCTGCAGCTTCCGCCATCGATGCAACAGCAGTGCCTGTACCTGCGTCCGGAACTGCTGTCATCTCTGTCGGCACGCCTGTTTGTCCTGTATCTGTTATGGCTTCCGCAGGCGCCTGCATGGATTCCACTGGAGTAGCAGCCTCTATCGAGGCTGCATCTGTTGGTGTATTTTCTGCTGCTTCTGCCGGCACTTGTCCAGTCGTCATACCGGCCGCTGCATCTGGCGGCGTCTGTATGGCGTCAGTAGGAACGTCCGCTGATACCTGTGCCTGTTCTACAGCCACCTCCGCCGCATTTTCCGGTGGGATCGCCGTGGTTTCTGGAATTACATCAGCAGGAGGGGCACCGCTGTCAGCGGGCAGTGCCTGCGCCGCTTCCACAGGCACGTTTTCCACACCCGACGGCTCAGCAGTCACACCGGCCAGCTGGGATTCCTGCTCTGCAATTTCCGGGGTTGCCACTTCCTTAATTGGAGGAGCGGCCCCTGCTGTGGCGGGAATCCCGTTTTCCATAACGGTGATGTCTTCCACCGGAACCTGCGCCTCTGGTGGAAGCCCTGATGGTTCTTGTTCTGTTCCTGCCGCCGCCTCTCCGCTTGCAGTCTCCGCCACTGCCGCCGCATCCGCTGCGTTATCAGACGCGCTGGATGCCTGCACAGCCCCAGCCTGTGCCGCCGACTCATCGCCTGGAAGGGCAGAGGGGGCCGGAGTGCCGCTATCAGCTCCCGTGGCATAATCCTGCGCCATGGACGCGCCGGTTTCCTCGGCTCCCGTATCTTTCCCGCCGCCGAACAGCAGGCCTTTAAAAGCATCCCAGATAAGCCCGCCTAATGATAAAATACCATTGATGATACCTGTGATGACGGCCTTTATAAATCTAAATCCGATATAGATCGGGTTTGATTTTAAAATCACTTCACCCAGCGCCTTTGCGATCGCTGGTACTGCTGATAAAAGTGCCCCAACACCATGTATGAGTCCGGCCACCACCGCATGGATGATCTGCAGCCCGATGCCCACCCAGTCTGCATTGGCAAGTGTATCTACAATTGCGTCAGTCAGCCGTGGGACAGCCGTTATAATATGTGGTATCGCCTGGACGAGCCCAGTAAATAAGGCCACAGCAATCTGTACTGCTGCCTGTGCGATATTGCCCAAATTAGCAACGATGCCCTGAAGCAGATTTGTTATGACTGCTATCCCCATGTCAATGAACTGGGGAATCATCTGCCCCAAAGCCGCAACAGCCTCCACAACTACCTGTGTCAATGTCTGTAAAAGGAATGGCAGGCTGGCCATAATGCCATTTGTAAGCTCCATAATAAACAGCATGCCCATCTGAAGCACCTGTGGCAGAGCCTGTATGATACCTATCATCAGGTCGCCCACGAGCTGTATAGCGGCATTTATGATAATCGGGGCGTTGTCCGCGATACCAGACAACAGTGCCTGCATAAGGGCAAGGGCGGCGGATATCATCATAGGTATCTGCTCGGAGATACCCTGCACGAATCCCGTTACCGCCTGCACGCCGGTCTCCATGATACCTGGAAGCTGATTCGCAATGCCCAGCGCCAGCGCAGCTATCAGCTTGACGCCTGCTAAAAACAGCTGTGGAATAATCTGAAATACCGCGTCTACGCCGACAGCAATAAGTTCCACAAAAGACTGCGCGATATCCCCCGAATTACCTTCAATTCCGGAAATAAATGCCATCACCATTCCCGCCGCAGCATCCAAGAACTGGGGTGACTGGGCGGCAAGATTGACCAGCACATCTGCCAATACGCCTCCGACCGCCTCTGCCGCGCCGGAAAGACCGCCGCTGTGCAGTGCGTCCGAAACAGTGTAAATAGCCTGCGTGCCGTACTGCGCCATCCCACGAAGCGGCTCGTTTAACTGTTCGTAGATTTTAATGCCTGCATCCTCTGCGGCGGACTGCAGGGTAGCCAGATCACCATCCAGGTTGTCCAGTTTGGTGTCCCGCATAGCATCCAAGGCGCCGTTGCAGTTCTGTAATTCTGCGGTCAGGGCTGCCCATTCCGATACCCCTTGTTCGTTGGTTGTATTAAGGCCGGCCATAAGACTGTTTAGAGCATCCACATGCTGTTTTCCGCCGATGGCGGCAAGCGCTGCATTCCTCTCTTCCTCGCTGCATCCGGCCATAGCCGCGTTGACCTGCTGCAATGTATTTTCCAACCCTATGAAATTGCCTTGCGAGTCAAACGCCGATACACCAAGTTTCTGCATCATCTGCCCTGCCTGGCCTGTCCCCGTAGTCAGGTTGACCATTATGGCGTTTAAGGCATTGCCGGCCTCAGAGCCTTTGATACCCCGGTTTGCCAGCACACCCAGGGCGGTGGCAGATTCCGTGATAGGCACGTTTAGGTTTTTCATTGCGCCGCCAACGCCGAGATAAGCCTCCATCAGCTGTTCTGCTGACTGGTTTGATTTATTTTGCGCTTTGGTGGCCACATCCAGATAATTTGGAAGCTGGTCTACCGTGACCCCCAGAGCCGCCATGGAATCAGTGACCAGGTCTGATGTCCGCCCCAATTCCATGCCTGTCGCCTCCGACGCCTTTAGTATACTCGGCAGAGCAGATATGGACGTATCTGCATCCCAGCCTGCCAGCGCCATATACTCAAGAGCGGCGGCGGATTCCGAAGCAGTCTTCGACGTAGTCCGCCCCATTTCCACAGCTGCCTGCCTCATCTTTTCAAAATCTTCTGCGCTGGCGCCCGCTGTGGCGGAAGCGGAGGACATAGCGGTTTCAAAATCTTTCCCCACCTGCACGCTGTTCTTTCCAATGGCTGCTATCCCCCGTCCAGCCGCCGCCATGCCTGCCACGGAAGCCGCACCCAGGGCAGAGAGGCCGTTCATGGCGATCTGCATGGAGCTGTTAAAACTGCTTTCAATCTGTCCGCCAATTTTTATAGCAATGCTGTAGTCACTCGTGGCCTCCCCGCCTCCTTCCTACTCCTCCTGCAGCTCTTTCCAGGCTTTACACATGTTCAGCACTTCATAAACAGGCTGCGTCACAATATATCCATAATTTCCGATGCGGGAAGCTAAGGCCATGCACAGCTTCCTGATTTTCCCCGCATCACTCAGTTTGATTCCAAGCCGTAAAAAACCCGGGTAACCCGGGTTTTTACCTGAATGGCATCTCTGAGATTTAATTTTTTAAAAAATTCAATCGGCATCCCTGTTGCGTCTGCCGCGATAATCAGCGCATAATGCAGGTTGTTCTCAGGCACAACAGCGGCTGTCCCAGCCTGCGCCATAATATTTCCTGCCCGGATCATGGTTTCTGCAGTAAGGTCCTTCAATCCCGATAAATCAAGAGTAGAAATTTTTTCTCCTTCAAATTCATAGGTTTTAGTAAACTCCAGAATATTTTCTTCATCCAGTGTCACTTCCACTTTGCCGGATTTTACCTCAACGATTTCTTTTACTTTTGCATGATTCTGTTCCATATTCCTTCTCCTTTCTAAATCTGGCTGCGAATCTTAGCCATCATGTCTTCTCCATTTAACAAGAATCGGAAGTTGAGTTTATCAAGTTCAAGCGTTTCTTCTCCATCTATCATGATTTTGAGATATATCACTTCCAGTTCAAGCTCAGGTTCACCCTTTTTCGCCTTGACCATCTTGCCCAGGCTGGCGTTTGTCACACGGCCCCTCACCACGATTTTGACGGGATAGGTATCAACCTTGAAAGTCTTTTGGTCAATGCCCTGAAGGGAGCCCCTTAGCGTCAGCTGAAGTGCCTCGGTGGTGTCCATCAATTCAAAAATCTGCCCATATAAAATCGCAAAGGGAATCTTGATTTTAAGCGAGGAATACTGTCCGGTTGCCGGAGCTTCGTACTCCCCCAGCATTCCTGCGCCTTCCACTGTGTCCACCATGCTTTTTAATTCTCCAAGATTGACTTCCCCTGATATCCCTACCAATTTCTTGGATTTATCATTGTAAACGTTATAATGGTTTACTAATTCAGGGATAAGAACATTTGATGCTGACATCTTTATTCACCTCCGCTTTCTCCAGTTAATGCCGTTTTCAGCATGGATACATCGTAGCTTAATCTATTTGTGATCTCCTGGGCTGGCGTATATGGGGCAATGTGCTGCCGGAATGTCATTTTCCCGGCCAGAATATCCGTAACCGGATTATCCTCAGCAGTATACTCGATAGATGCTCCCGCCCACTTATCAGGCGCATATGCCGCACACCGGATATTTTCCGAATCCACGATGTTCTCTATCAAAATAGGATTCATCGGATCATCAGCTTTTGAGATGTACGTCTGAATAAACGTATTACCCTGCCAGTTAAACATCCGCCGGACTGGAAGCCACATATATTTTGCATCCGTGACTGCTGGAAATGCGCCCGTATAATTTCCCCATAAGCGCCATCCATTGGAATTAAATGCTGTAGCAACACCGTACATATTCACCGCACTTGCCTGGTCTTGATCCATAATAATCTCTGTTCCATCTGCAAGACAGGTTCCCGTTACTCCCATGATCTTGTTGGAGGGCGATATGCTGGGCACATCATCGTTTGACGCGTCCACATAGGTCAACAGCGCCCCAACAACAGCAGATGCCGCAAATATCAGCTCTCCTGCCTTGAATGACGGCCAGAGAGGATAACAGAATTCAGATGTAAACCCGCTGTTTTCTTTCACGTCTTTGCAGTCCGTATATTTACGGGCTTTTTCGGTATCTAAGTCTAATAGGGCGATGCCTTTGAATACGCCGTTTATATTGGCCATTTTCGCAGACAATGCAATTCCAACTTCAGGAATTTGGGAATAGCCTGGTGAAAGAGCAACGCTTGGCACAATTCCGAATTTAGGATATACCTGCCGGATCAGCTCCATGCCTGTTTCTTTTCCTGTTTCTGGATCATATGCACCGATGATGTCCTCTTTTGTTACCGCATCCGGATCAAGAACATTCCCGGCTACAGTGAGTTTGTCCGCCCCAGCGCCTGCTCCGCCAGCTACCAGGCTGATAACCAGATACCCGTTGATATCATAGCTTAACGTATAGTCTTTTAACAGCTCCAGCGCTTCCCCTGATGCCGATACAGTCAATCCATCCCGCAGAACGCCAGCAGTTTCCACAACTGCCCGGAGGGAATCCACAGTAACCTCAGCTGTATCTAATGTTTTTTTGTGCTTCTCAGGATTAAGGACATTGATATAAATTACCGGGGCCACCTGATAGATATTGCTGGTTACATGCATAGTCTGACAGAGCGTATACTTTTTAAAGTCCGTGCAGTACCCCAGTTTTTCCATTGCCTCAGCCGCTTTTGATGCCATTATCGGGATATTCACGGCTCCCGCCGGGTCATCCAGCATATTTACAGGTGCTGTACCGATTACCACCTGTACGGCACTATAGCCGGTAACCGGCACAGTCAGGGCTGTTGCCTCTTCAATGATAAATATTCCGTGTCTGGTCATATTTTAGATTCTCCTTTTCTCATTTCCGCGGCTTTCAGATACGCACTATAGATGTAGCCGCCGCCTTCTCTCAGCATCCGGTTGGCGATCGGGTAATGCTTTACAGGGATAAAAAGCAGCCTGATTTCAGGGATTCTTTCAGACAATTTTTCCGCGCTGTCTGGAATTTTTGTATACACCCGGTTCTGTATCCCGATATCCGGCGCTGTAGGCCCCACATACATCAAAGGTTCTTTCTTTTCCACCCTTTTCTTTATGGCTTTTGGTACAGCCGCCGTCGTACCTGCGGTCTCTGCCGGAAAAACCTCTGTCTCATTTTTATTGCTTTTATCGTTAGTCATAATCAGGTATCCTCCTTCCAATTTTAGGTACACTGAATTTTATCCGGACAAATCCGAAAAAATAGGGGTACGAATCTTCACTTTGCACCGCCCACTCAATTTCAGGCTGTGCCCTGTATTTCTGCGCCAGAAGAGGCTCTTCGCAAAACCGGTTTATGATACGCTGGCACATAACGGCGACATGCTGATGCCCCTGGTTTGACACATCCTTATCGCACACAGCCACCTGTATTTCTGTACTTACCGTCCATGGAGTCTCATCATGTTCTGTACTGCCGTAGTACACTTCAACCAATGCATAGGGAAACAAATCATCTGCATCCGCTTCATTCGATAAAATAACTGGCAGCTGTTGTTTATGAACAGTCACGCCCTGCACTTTTTCCCCTGATGCATCTGTGGTCACAATATCTTTTAATATCAATCCGACTTCCTGTGCCAGCTCATCTTGCAGATCCAATATTGTCATTCTATAATCCTCATATTATTTTTTTGATTTCCTTCCTGATCTCACTATGCAGTGTCTTTTTAATTACAGGGTTTAATGCTCCCTTAACACCTCGATCGCCTTCATAGACTTTTTCAAACATTTTTGGTGCGGATACCGCACGCAGGACTTTAAGCGGATACCGGTCCCCGGTTTTTCTCTGCATAATCAACCCTTTGCGCTTAAACGCACTGGCATATTTTTCTTCACCTTCATCTTCCCCTTTTTCCTTTTTTTCGGGAAGCGGACGTTTCAGCTCTTTCAGTCCCTTTTTTATGATATCTGCCTTAGCCCCTTTTTTCGGTGTGGTAGTATGGAAACGGCCAATAGTAAGCGTCCTGCCTTTTATCCGGATTACGGCATAAAGCCGGCGTGTTGTCGCATTCTGGATTTTTACTCGCGAATTGAATCCGCCGGATTTTACTGCATAGGCGGCCTGTACTCCCCCGGCCAGCTCTTTCCGCGCCTGTTTTGCTGTATGATTGACCGCATTTTTTATCACTCTTGGAGCTTTTTCTTTATTTTCTTTCAGTTTCCGCTGGACATACCGCAGGTCTGACTGGCTCAGCTCATACTTAATCATCTCTGTTTCTTCCCCTGCCCCCGATTAGCGCTGATCGTGATCGAATACATATCTCCTTCAACGATGGCGTCATCTACCAGATATACCTCTCCGTCCAACATCATCTTGGAACCCTGCTTAGGAAGTTCCCTGAAATCAGCCGCCGCCACATATATCAGTTTCTGATTCGCATAAATACCGCCCACAGACTGTCCAACACGTTTCTCCCGTTCAATCTGCTCATTATTGTCAATGATGATCACCATCTCCTGGCCATTGACAACATGTGTCTCACCAAATTCTTCTGGGTTGAGAAACATGGCATTTACATCCTGTTTCAACAGCTCTTTAAAAGTCATTTTCTTATGCATGGGATTTTCTCCTTCCTTTGGATGGTTCCGGCCGCGCGCCCCGCAGGCTCCTGGGCGGCGGCTTTCCGATCAAATCCATGCCCGAGCCAGCAGACGGGTATGCGGTACCCGTAAGCCCGACCGGGGCAGAAACTTGACGTGCTTTCTCGATTATTTTGGGCATCATGCGTTGATTTTTACAAATACTGTTTCCGCATCCGCATCTGCGTCCTGCACCGCATACCCAGCACGGATGCCATTCTGTACCGTGGAGTTGAATATACCATTCGTGGATGGAATGGCAACCGCGTCCATCCTGGCCAGCATAGCCGCTACATCAAGATACACCTCATCCCCGGCCTCAATAGCGCCTCCGCTTTTCGTGACTTCAAACACTCCTTCTACATGGAGACTTCCTGTTTCTCCCGGTGCAATATCTGTACCTGTTATTCCAATACGTTTCCCGAAAGATACCACCGAACCTGCTTCAATCGTTTCTTCTGTCTTATTGATATAGTCGATGGTTTCCCCTCTCTGCCAATATGCAGCTTTACCCATGGCTTTCATCCCCCTTTCCTTATGCCGCTGCTTCAATTTTCTCTCCAGGATTTTTTGCGATTCCACGGAAATCCCTTACAGCGACTCCCCAGTCAAGATAAATATCCCACTGGAATCCTAATACGCCCGGCGTCTCCATCCTCCTTACGGTGGGGGTTTCCTGTCCGTTCAGGTAGTCTACCTGGATGCCCAGTGCACTTGCGGCATTGGCCGTCATAAACCATGGCACCGCATTATCCCCAGCCATAGCGTTAAGGACCGGTGTCTGGATGATGTTGATGGGGTAGTTGCACAGCGGGTTGACGTCATTGTTATTGCTTCCCACCGCCTGGGCGCTGTGCAGGATCACCGCAAGGTCAAATTCGTAGCCCACGGGCACAATGATGTGCTGGGGCGTAATGTAGATGGCCTCCCCGAACTGATCCCTCTGGTGCTGCATCATGAGGATCATGGCCTGGATGGATGCCTGGGTGGGCTTGCTGCCCTTTGTCATCAGGTTCTTATGGTTCTTATGGAAAAGGCTGGTCTTGTCAAAAATCTCTTTGTTGTCATAAATCACGCCGTAAACCGCCTTATCAATGGTTTTCTTTGCCGATGCCGCGTAAAGCCCTGGAACACGGGTCAAAAATCCGATGTCATCGTTGATAAATGCCTGGCGGGTCATGGAAAACGTCCGCCCATAGGTGTCAAGCTTGCGGCTGGGCAGCAGTTCCGTTTTCGGGATCATGGGTTTCAGCTCTCCGTTTTCCGGCACCAGAAGGAAATCGCCCATCCCTCCGATTACATATTCGTGGTCAACTGTAATCTTAAAGTCTTTCAGGCTGCCCTTTGTAGTCCACGCCTGGAAAGTCGTGGGCACCTCATTATAAAGCTGGACAATGCTCTTTCTGATGGTATTATCCAGGATTGCAGGAAAAGCCGCTGTAGGATTATAAAACTGACGGCAGAGCTCCGCGTACATCTCATCCGGCTGCATCCGGAGAAGGGACATGGTATCACGCCCATCCCTCCCCAGGCACTCGATACCGAGATCCCGGAGACTCATGGCGCGCAGTTCACCTGCCCCTTCCACAGGATTTTCCACGGAAAGCCCCGCCCGCATCATAAGAGCATCCGATGCGCGCTCCCGGAAAGTGTCGCCCTCATCCCTGGTAACCTGCACGCTCACTGGAACGCCCGTCTGTCTCATGCCATCCAGAATGGCACTGCGCACCTGATCCAGACTGGAACCGTTGCGGATATGCTCCGCCGGATCCACGTCGAAGTCCCGGCAAAGTGCCATAATCTCCGTTACCCGGTTGCGTTCTGCCTCGGTTGCACTCCGCTGTCCCTCTGCAGGTACTGTCTGCAGTGCTGTTGCTGGGGGCGGTGTCTGCTGGGGATTCGCTGCCGGAGGTGCTGCAGGAGCTCCGGTACCTCCGGCAAGTCCTCTCTCCAGTGCTTCAATCTCTGCATTTGCCTCTTCAATTTCCCGCTGGTAAGTTTCAAATTCTGCCTGTTCTTCTGCTGTCAGCGCCCGGCTGCCCTCTGCCTTGGCGGCGTTTACGATGGCCTGCTGCTTTAGCATTGCGGCTTCCCGCCTCTGTTTCGGTGTCATATGTCTACCTCCTGACTCTTGTTATAATTTAACTGTAACTGCGCCTCGAAATATGTAAGCGTCCCCGATGGTTCCGGAGAATCCCGCCCTCCCAGTACGCGACCGACCCCCACCGTAGCATCTGCAGGTACACTCACAATGCTAATCTCATAAGGCATCCATTTCCTGGCAACATCGCAGGGACCTGCAAAACGTCCATCGGTGGATACTGCACCTGCTTTCACCTCTTCGATCACGTTTATCCTGTACCCGACGGACACCCCTTTGAGCGTCCCGCTCTTGACTTTCTGGAAGATCACTTCGGAGGCCTCATCAGTATCAAACTCGACCTCCGCCATGCCGCGCTGCCCCTCCAGCCAGACACGTTCTATTTTCCCCAGCACTGCGTCCCGGTTGTGGTTATACAGGAGTACGCCGATGGAGCCCAGCCGGGTCAGGTCTACCGCATCGGGGCTGTGATCCAGGATCTCCCGGCCCCAGAAACGTTCATAAGGTTCCTCGCTGGAAAATGATAAGATGAACTTCCGCTCATTTCCCTCCCCTTCCATGGCCCGTATGTCCGCATCACTAAACGCTCGTACCTGATCCTTCCCCCTGTTGTCCTTCCCCGCTGACTGATCCTGCGCCGGACTGTCCGTCCCCATCTTCCTGACCTGCAGGTACGATGGACACTGCCGGAGACTCCGGCTCTTTTTTGTTCGCAGGCGTGAGCTCTGCCTCTGTCCTGTCAAATATAACACCCCCTAACTCTACCCCTTTTTTCCTTGCATATTCCAATACTGCAACTGTCTCATCGATCTGATCTTTCCAGTCCTTTCCATTTTCCGCCGCAATCTGTTGGAAGGTCTTCTGCCCGGTCTGCAAAGCAATCTTTGTGGCATTCGCTTCTTTAAGCGGGTCAATCCACTTCTTCGGCGCTGCTACCCATTCATGTTTCAGATATTTTTGCTTATCCTCCCAAAATTGGGGAACATCAAAAAGGCCGGATAAAACACCAGAAATGATAAAAGTCTCGTAGACCTCATCCATCACTACTTCCTGCAAAAGCTCCACGTCTTCTATGTAGGTTTGCTCATCCTCAATAATTCCCTGACGGGCACTGGAATAGTTGCTCTGGCTCATATCCCGGCTGGTGGCTTCATAAGACAGCCCCTGGCCTGCCCCGATGAGACGCTGCTGCAGCTTGATATAGCTGGCGGCATCCGTTGCCTGCCCGGTGGGGTTTACGACCTGGATTTCATCACCCGCATTCAGCTCTTTGATCATGCCGGGACTGATTTTCTTCCCCTCATAATCTCCGCTGACTTTGGCATCCTGCGGCCCCATTCCCCGAAAGCTGCCGAAATTCCCGGAGGAAGGAGTGATCTTTTTAATAAAAACCGCAAGACAGGCAGCTATCCGTTCTTTCACGGAAACTGCGGTCATAAATTCATTTGCATCCCGCACCCTTGTAATTGCAGGCGCAAGGTCGCTCATTTCCCGGATCTGAGAAGGGCGGTCTTTTGTAAAATAGTAAATGATATCCTTTGCCGGCACATATACTGGTTCCATCTGGCCGAATCCATCTATGCTGTACTGTTGAATCCAATACCCGACGGCCTTGTTATACGTATTCAGCTCAATCCCACCGATGACGCGACACCTGGAATCACGGGGAGCCGCACGTCCAATATCCAGCTCATCAACTTCCAACGCCTGCAGTTTAAACGGCACAAGTCCGCCGCTGGTGTAGCATTTTTTAAACAGAATTCCTCCGTCTACTTTTTTTCGCTTCACCGCCATCCGCATCATCTGGTTAAAACTCTGCGTCTCCGTCACATCACAATTTTTCCGCTTGCACCACTGTGTCCATGCCTCTTCGATTTTTCTGTTCAGGCTTTCGCTGGGAGTCCGTGCCTGAAGCGTCCAGCCAAGCCCCACTACATTACGCTTGTACGCTCCGATCACACTATTGGCCATGTCACTGTTGCGCTCCAGATCCCGCGCTCTGGCCCTTACGGTATCGCGGCTGTAGCGGTCTGTCTGTTCTGCAGACTGGTTATAGGCAATCCATCCTGCGTTGAGGCGGTCATAACTGCCTGCGTCATAGCTGCGCTGCTCATCCAGATGCCGGCGCCAGGCCTCCCGCTTTGCCCCCGCCGCCGGGGAAATAAATCCAATGATATTGTCCAATACATTCCCCATCTGCATCTCCTATCTGCGGTCAAACACAGCCACACTGCAGTTGTCGAGCAGGCCCTGATTTCCCGCTGTTATCTGTTCCGCAAGGCTGTTTTTTATACTATAAAGTGTTTTTAAATCTGCCCGGGTAAGCTGACGGGAGCCTATCCGATAGCTCTGGCCGCCCACGCAGATTGTATAAATCGCATGATCCACTTCAGCCAGCATTTCTTCCGGCGTCATTTGTTCCTGCTGCATAAATATTCCTCCCAATCAAAAAAGCCGCTCCTTATCTTCCGGAACGGCCCCTGGCCTGTCTGTTTTTTGTTTTTTCGTCGTTTTTATACCCAGTTTTCATTTTCCTGAATCCAGTTTTCTTCTGGCGCATACGGCTCTAAAGGACGGCTTTGGGACTGTTTCTGCTCCGGCGGCTCGGTCTGCAGATGCATCACGCGGACCCCAAGCATCTCTGCAGCAGCCATGGAATATACCTCGCAGTCCAGATAATGGTTTGCCGCGTGGGAATGCTTTAAAACCCACCGGAGCGCACGTTTTCCGTTTGCTGCTTTTACAAAAACTTTGTGTTCGGCAGTAACCTGCTTGGCATATTCTTCATCGCAGTCTTTATAAACCATCCAGCTTCCCTGCCCGTTTTTCCTGCGCATCCGGGAGGCGATGGAATCTTTGTATTTGTCCCCGTCCACCCATACCAGTTCCATTCCGTACGCTTTAGAATCAAGTTTGTCAACCTTACTGATTTTATACCTGCTTGCCATGGGATTGCCTGCCCCTTTGCAGGGCCGGGCCCAATCTGCATGGTCAATACAAAAATCATAGGTGTTATCTGCCTGGAATCCGGAATCAATCAGGGCAAGGTTTACCACCATAGTCCGCCCGTCTTCTGTTTTAAATTCACTGTCCATGACCTGTTCAATTTCTGCAAAAGACAAAACCTGGCCATGCGTAACATTCTGGCTGGTGGTATGCTCCCCATACGCCCGTATCGTATAATACAGGCTGGTCTCCTGGACATCCACGCCAGCCGTCAGTATCCGGGCCCATTGGGGGACAATGAATTCATCTAATTCTGTCCGGCGCTCCATCACCAGCTCCTCTGACGTTTTCAGCTGGGTGTCCTCCCACGTCTCTGCCAGCCAGGAATTGACGAAGTTCTGCATCTTTTCCGGATCATTTTTGGAATTCAGGAATTCTTCCGCAATATCTGACCATTTCAAAAAAACACTATACAGAGACGATATCCAGAAACCTACAGACCTGGGTTTTCCCACACCCCTTTTTTTAACCGCTATCCATTTCCCCTCCCTGAGCATCCGCGGCTTGTCCGCATCACTGATTTTACACCCGCATTCCTGGCAGACATAGACAGCAGTCTGCGCACGTTCATAGCTGCTCATGGTTTTATCTTCGTCATCCACAAAGATAATCTGCTTAAATACCAGTTCTATCCATTCCCCGCAGTGCGGGCATTTTACAAAATAATGCCTGACTTCATCTGCGTTATCATGCAGTTCCCAGATATAATTGGTTTTCAGCGTAGGGGTGGAACAGGCATATACTTTTTCCTGCGGACGGTATGTTTTCGTCCTCTCCAGGGCCAGGTTATAGGGCGATGCCTCTTTCTGGGAAGCTCCACCCATCTTATCAATCTCATCAAAAAAAAGATATTTAATCTCTTTCGATGCAAGTTTCGAAGGAGACCCGGCACCACGCAGATATAGTACCATCGTTTTAAATTTCAGCCTGAGTTCTTTTGAGCTGTTCTCGTAAAATATCTTCCGTATTTCCGGGACCAGCCGGAACGCAGGCTTGAGTTTATCGTTTGAGACATCTTTTGCCAGGTCATCACTGGGGTATACAATCATAGTGGGGGCAGGCGCCTGGTGGATGATATAACACAGCATATTGATCAGGGCTTCCGTGCCGCCGATCTGCGCCGCCTTGCAGAAAAATATCTTCCGGATATCCGGATCATTCAGTGCATCCATAATCCCTTTCAGATACGGGGTGATGTCATTGGACCACCGGCCCTTCAGGTTGCTTGCCCCATCCAGGATGCGGAAACGCTCCGCCCATTGGCTGACTGTCAGATTTTCCGGAGGTTTGAGCACACTTTGAATAATTCTTTTGAATAGTCTTTTTGTCTTTTCCCTTGAACGGCTCCTCTGGCTCATACCTCATCTTCTTCGTCCTCTAGATCAAAATAATCTGTCTCCCCGCCATCAATACTATCTGGGTCATAGTCTGACAGCTCATCAAGTGCTTCGTAAAACCCTTTTGTCAATGCCCGGACTATGGCGTTAATATCCTGTTCGCCTGCAATCTGCATTGCAATTTTGGAGGGAAGGGAAAGAAACCGGTTTTTAAAACGCGTCAGCATATCCGCAAGGAAGGCTTCTACATCAGCAGCCTCATGGAGTTCCTGTCTCATCTTCCGCAGCTTTAAAGCAGATATATTCTTTTTGACTTCTTCATGGTCTGCTTTAATCTTTTCGATTGATACCGATGCACCCTTTCCCATTTCCGCATTTACCTTGAAATTTATATATTCCTGCACGCACGTTTCCAGGATATATCCACGGTTCCCCTTGACGTTCCGGAACATCCCCTCATCCCTGAGATTCCTAATCTGGCGGGTGGATATTCCCAGACACTGCGCCAGCTCCTTCTGGTTCACAACCATCCCCCTCACCTCCTTTACTTAAAGCGGAAGGAAGCCACCTGATTTTTTTCTTTTACAGACAAAAAAACCGGGCCTTCCCCGACCCGCATCTCTTTTTTATGCACAGAAGTACCTTGCATTTATGTTTGTACACATTTCATGCCTTACACGCACAGAGGCCAGACAGAAAATTCTGCCCGGCCTCTGTGCCCAAAATAATACCCCTGTTTATTATAGGGGTTCGAACATATGTTTGTCTAGTAGTTTTTAATAATCAGTTCTTTGTATCTTCTGCTGACTGACTTTGCTGCAAGGCTGTCGTTTCTGCTGATGCTGATAATGTTATAATCTTTATACAGCTCCCTGGCTTCTTCACAATCATTATACGACAGAATAAACCTGCCTTTGATCCCTCTCAATGCATCATGCAGACGCGTATGATCTTCTTTGGCGAATCCTGCTGTGTAGTATTTCTCCGCGTTAAAATATGGCGGGTCCAAGTAGAACAGAGAGTCTGTCCTGTCATATGTTTTCAGAATTCTCTCAAAATCCTGGTGCTCAATTACAACCATTCTCAGCCGCTTTGATACTTCCTGCAGATACTGGACTGCACGCGATAAATCTTTCGCCCGTACGCCAAATGACTGGCAGTCTGTACCAAAAGATTCTTTGATCAGCACAAAAAATCTGGCCGCACGCTGGATATCTGTCAACCCACGGGGATCTTCTAAGGAATCAAAGAACACCTCCCGCGAATTCGACACCCATTCCAGCTCTTTCTGCAATGCTTCCGGGTGATATTTTACACATCGGAATAAATTTACCAGCCGGCCATCAATATCGTTATAGGCCTCAAATTTAGCCTTGCGCTCCTCCGCAAATAATATCCAGCCAGCGCCGCCAAACACTTCAATGTATCTTCCATACTCAGCCGGGAACTGCTCTAAAATTGTCCTCCTTAGAGCTTTCTTGCCCCCGACCCAGCTGATGAAACTATCCATGCCGCTGCCTCCTATAATAATATTGGGGTATTATTTCAGGCATTGCCGCACAAAACAAGGCAGGAAAGCTGTTTTAGTGCCGCTTTCCTGCCCTGTTCTTTTAATTTCATGATGCCATAATATCACATCTGAATCCGCACTTCCATAAACTATTTTAAATTTTTAAATTTTCTAATGCCCGGCCGTGAATTACGCGCGCCCATGTTTCAGAACATTCCATCTTCTCTCCGATCTTCCAAAAGGATAATCCTTTTATATATTTGTAAAACAATACATCCTGTTCCCTCTCATCTTCAATGCTGCCTATTATATTTCTGATTTCTTTGTATGTATTGATCCTGGCTTTCCATTCGTCATTCAGCTCCCGCTTTAAGCTGTCCAGCTTGGAGGCGTACTCCGATAAATCATTTTTCCAGCCTTTACGGCCCACCCTGCCAGTTCCCGCAGATACCCCCATCTGCATCGCCCGTATTTCCTCTATCTCGGCACTTATCCTTTCCAGCCGGCGCACGGAATCCCGATATCTCCAGAGGAATTTCTTTTTTTCTTCGTTTTCTGTTTTTCCCATCAGATCCAGCCTCCTTATATTAGATGCCTGTGATTTTGTCCTGACCCTGCAGCCTATCCTATATTTTGATGTCCTGCTCAGCCGCCAAAAAATAAACCTTTCCACCAAAAATCCTAATTCTGTGCAGCTCCCTTTTTTTCTGATCCCAATCCCAGACGGGAATGCCTCTTTTCTTTAAAACTTCAAGGTTTCTATTGATTTCAGCCACCAATACCGCAATAGGCAAATTTTCTGGCGCCGCTTTTTTCCCTGCGGCCGCCCCTGCCTGCTTCCTGTTCATACTGTGTCTCCTTTCTCAATATCCTGCCTATAACTCCATTTTTCTCCTTTCGAAGCCATTTTTATTTGACATATCTTGTTATTGTGTCAAATGGCGCATAAATATTTCTTACCATTAAATGCCGCGAAAATCGGACTTGTCATTTGACAACGCCTCAATATGTCAAATGCATTGCCCGTCGGCAGGCCGCTGCCGATTTTTCACACAGGAAAAAGGGATCAGCCGTGCTTCCTTTTTTTGAACGTCAGTCCTTTGATCGCCTTATCCTTATTGTCCTGGTTAATGCCGATATACCGCAACGTAATGGAGATATCCGCATGGTTAAATATCTCTTTGAGCGTGACCGCATCATGCGTCTGCTGATACATGTGATACCCAAATGTTTTCCGCAGAGTATGGGTGCCAATGCCGCTGATACCAAACCTGGCCCCTGCCTCAGACAGTATGTTGTACGCCTGCTGGCGGCTGATCGGCCGGTTAGGGAAATTGGGGGATTTAAACAGATATTCAAAATCTTCTTTCCCCTGTATGTAATCCCTGATCACCGGTTTCAGCTCATGATTCAGGGGGAAACGCTTTTCTTTTCCTGTTTTTTTCTCCCGGATATACACGGCATCTTTGTCCCTCACGTCCCGGACGCGGAACTTCAAAATGTCCGATATTCGCAGTCCCGTATAAATACCAAAAATGAACAGGACATAGTCCCGCTCATTTTTAGATTTCAGATAGTCGGCCACATCCAGGACAAGGTCCATATCCCGTATGGGCTCTACAGTATTCAGTCAGCATCACCCCCTCATTCAAAAGCATCCTCACCCATCGGCCTCTCAGATAATCATCATCTAATCTTCTTCATCATAAATGTGTATTCCCAGCTGTTCTCCTACCCAGTCCAATCCGGCGCGTGTCAGCCAATAAGTATATCCTCCATGCTGATTCTTTTCTTTGTCCCGGTTAGCATATCCAGCATCTTTGATTGTTTCCCAGTCCTCATAATTCCTGCCAGTTGCAAAGAAATTGCGATACGGACGGTAAAACTTCTTCCCATTCCGGATATACGGCTTCTTTCTATCAAGACCTATACAATGTTTTGCTAAATCTATATAACGATTCTCATTCTCCATGCGCCCTATAGTCCCTCCCTGTTCCGGTGTCAGTTTTTTTCTTGGACATATCATTATTCCACTGCCCATACAATCACCGATTTCATTCAATGCAAATAATCCTTCAAGACATCTTCCAGTCCTTCCCTGTCTCCGTATTGTATTGCACAGATAATCTCATCATCAGCCTGTACAATAGCGTCAATAATCTGTTCGATTGTATATTTTTCTTCATTCATTCTCTTTCACCTCATTCCTGATACATTCCCTTATGTAATTGGCGATATTTTCTGTACATCCTTCCCCAGCTTTAATATTACAGGGATTATCACGGCAGACTTTACAGAATCCACATCCGGAACCATTCAGTAGGAGCCATGCAATTTGCTCAACTTTACCGCTTGGCATGCCTTTATTTTTCAACCGGAGATACGGTTTTAATCCCCTCTCTCCATCTAACCATAATTTCTTTTCAGCTTCAGACATTTGCATTTCGTTTTTACCTTTTCAATGTTTTATAGATATAACCGCACCGTATCAGTGCTTTTTGTAGTTTGTTTATTGTTGCTTTGACATTTATAATTATTTTAATGCGGCTTCTGGGGGCACAGTTAGATGATATTCTGGAGGATAGCTAAGTTCGTGTGCTGTACATATCTCCATAATTTTAAACCTGTGCCAAATAATATGGTTTTTTGCCAGGTTCATATTTGCCCCATCCGGCCAGGCCGGGTCATTACACCCATTTATCTTAATATCTGCCCAGCGTTCCATGGATCCCATTAGGTCTTCCCGGTATTGCCGCAGTGTTTGTTCTGGTTCTGGTTTCTTTTTCTTTGCCATGTCGCCCCCTCTATCCGATTTTAGGATCATAATCTTCAAAACGTTTTATCGTTTTGAAAATCTTCCGATTGTTCACCCACCTCTGCAGTCTTCTGGCCGCGTCAGTTCCATCCGTATGTTCTTTGTCGTAAATCATTACATACGGATCATAATCCATCTCTCTGAGTGTGTAGATCCTCTCCAGATCCTGGTCAAGCGTTGTGTCAAAATTTACCAGGACATATACGATTGTTTTCCATGACTTCCATCCGGTAATCTCCTTAAAGGCTTTTAATCTGGGGATAATGATATTTCCGTCCTCGTACTGGTCCCATGCAAAATGCACCCTGTCAGTTTTGATTTTTTTCACCATCTCGGCTTTTTCGTCCGTCATCATACGGATATCCATCCCCTGATTAATATCCACCTTAGCTCCGCTGTCTATCAGCTGCAAAAAAAGTTCTTTCCAGTCCCTGCAGGCAGTTACATTGGGATCAAGCAGGACTATTTTTTTCTGCCCGCTCCAGAATTCTGACAGGTCCGCCGTTTTTCTTGAGCATTTTCCTTCTTTTTCTGCAACATGGCAGAATATACATCCACGCGGACATCCACGGGTCAGGAAACCATAGGCAGTATTTTCAGCTTGTCCGGGGTAAAGGCTGTAGTCCGGGCACATATGCTCGATGTTGTCCGGCAGGTCAATATCCCTGGTTTTATCATATACCTCATAGCGTTCGCGTATATCTTCCCTGTCTCCAAATATTTCCCTGCTCTCCACGGTTTTTATTGCGCAGCCGCTTCCGCCTTTGATAACCTCATCTGCATTTATGCAGTATTCGTAATCCGGAGAAAAGCTGAATACTCTGCTCATATATACCCGGTCCATGCGGCCGCTTAATAAAGGTTCATACCATTCAACCGTATCTCCCCTCCGCTTGTGCCATGCAGACAGTTTCATCAGAGGAAGATTGGGAAAACCGCTCCTGTCAGCATCGATCAGACCAATTCTCATGCTGTTTTTTCCCCATGCCCGCTTTCCAGCCATTCCATAGTTATATTACTTTTCTTAGTCGAATCAATCACACATCTGCCGCGCTCATTCTTCATATGGCACTCTGCGCATTCAAAATATTTACATGGGTTAAGCACATTCTTTTCCAGTTCCTCGTCCGTCAGGCTTCTGATCCAGTCCCCATTTGTCATCCTTCTTTATCCTCCATAATTTTCTTCTCCGGGCCCAATATCCTGTCCATGATATCCGTCTTATCTGTATACTTTCTGTTTTCCATGTCTTTTTCTATTCCCCGCACTTTTTCTAACAGTTTCTCGAGACTCTTTTTTATACCAGCATTGCTCAATGCCCACTCGGAAACAGGGCTGAATACTTCCGCAGTCTTTTTTGCCTCCCGTCTCCTGCGCTGTGCATATGTCTCTGCGGCGACCATCCTCATAATTGGGCTCAGTCCTGTCGTCGCATTATAGTTAAACTCCAGCCAATGCAGAATATCCTGTACTTCTCTGTCTGCCGTAGATATATCCTGCCTTGCTTTATCATGCTTCGCTGGCGCCTCCTGGATAAATTCCAAAAATTGTTCTATGCATTCGCTTGGTTTTTGATTCATTCATCTTCCTTTCCCGTCAATCGCGGTTATGTCCCCAGCAGCCGCTTCAAAAGCTCGCTGTTTTCTCTTTTTGCCGCCGCTGTCCGGATAGACTCTGCCGGAAACTCCACAGGCAGGGCCATCTTACTGATCCGGTTTACAATCCGGTCATCCAGCCTCAGCTGTTCCATCCTGTAGTTGCTGGTAAATATGGTGATGCGCTTTTCGATCATGCGCCCGTTCAGGATATTGTAAAACCGCTCGTTCACCCAGTCTTTTGGCTGCTCAACCCCTATATCGTCTATGATCAGCACAGGCACGGAAACAATATCCCGGATCAGCTGGCTCTCAGTTTCGGCCTGTCCCTCCTGGCTCCTCCCATTCCCCCAGGTTTCCCGTATCTGGTCCAGTATCTGGAGGGCCGTTGTAAATTTTACCGGGACCATTTTCTTCTGCACCAGGTCATTGGCAATGGAGACCGCAAGCCGTGTCTTTCCGCTCCCTTTCACGCCGGAGTAAAATAACAGCCCTTTCCCCATGTCCTGGATATCCTCAAACCGCTCCACAAACCGTTTTGATATCATCTTGGCCGCTCTTGCCAGCTCCTGGTTATGCGGCGTCAAGTAGCAGTCTGTGCGGAAATTATCGACAGTCTGCCCCTTGAATTCTTCTGGCAGTGCTGCAAACCTCAGCTTTGTTTCAATCTGTTCCCGCTGGATCTTCCCGCACTCACACTCACACGCATATGTGTATCCGTTTTCCTCAATCTCATAATAGCCGCTGTCATGGCATTTGTGACATTTAAAGGTCTTCGGCTCCGCTGTTTTTCCGTAAAAGTTCAAGCGCCTCAAGCGTTGTGTTATCCATCTCTCTGTTGTCTGCAGTGCCGGACTGTCCGCCGGTTCCGCACTCTGGACTGCCCCCAGGGCCGCCTCCATTTCCTTTGTCTGCATAATTTCCCTCCAGCACCTTTAGTGCATTTGTTTTATTCATCAGCCAGTCAAAAGAGCATCCGTGCCATCTCCCGCTCCGGCCGGAAAGAAAACTGCTGTCCTGGGCCATCTGGAAGATTTTATGCAGCTTCTCGTATGGCCCGGTTCCCTGCATGATTTTCAGTTTTTCCAGCTCTCTGAGGAGACCGCGCACCGCCCGGCGGCGGGATTCAGAGACGGCACGAATCTGCGGAAGGTCTGGGCATGTGCGGTTATAGTCCTCCATAACTGCGTCGTAGCCAAGATGTTTTCGTGCGGCTCCCTTCTGCGCTTCGCCCATGCCGGCGCTTTCGCCGGCAATATCACTGTCAAGTGATATATTATTATCTTTTTCTTCTTCTTTCTCTTTATCTTCTCTCTGTTGCGTGACTTCACGTGACTGGTCACGTGACATTTCCTGTGCGCCCTGTGACGTGTCACTTAACACTCCCTCAGTCTCCGTGACATCTGCATCTTTCGTTTCAGCAGCTGGGCGTTCCTGTCCTTCTGATGCTTTCTGCTCCAAAAGGAGTGCCGCTTTCCGCTCCCTTTCACGCCTCTTGCGGAGCCGGTTCTGCTCCCTGATTTTGTCCATGCCTTCGATGTTCTGATGCTTGCTAAAATTAATGATATAGATACCCTTTGTAGTATTTTCGATCATGTGGAATTGTTCCAGTGTTTTCAGGGCAAACTTGACGGTTGCCAGCGGCTTGTTAAAAATCACTGCCAGCATTTCGTCTGTAAAAGGAAACTCGTCCTCTATCATCACAAGTCCGTCCGTGTTGCACTTCCCAGCCAAAGCAATCAGCCTGATCCATACCACCAGGATGGAATCTCCCTCCGGCATTGACTGGATTATTTTGATCTTTTCATCGTCAAACATATCTATTCTTAATTTGATCCACTGCATTTCTGCCATATTTACCACCTGCAATTAAAATTTTTATCCACTTTCATCGTCTGTCCGCTTAGGCTTTCCTCCGTCTGGCAGCTATCTGCTCATACGGAACTCCTGCAAGCGTCCTTCTTAGTTTTGAACTGCCGCACTTTGGACACTCTGACACGATAGAGCATGACCAAAACGTATGCCTGCATTCTAAACAGACATTCATCCAAAATGGATCTGAAATTTTCGTAATCCCATCCCCATATGGATATAATTTTATCATTGACATTTATCATACCAGCCTTTAAAATTAATAAAGGCTGGTACTCGAATTACCGCTTTTGCAGGGTGTGCTGGAAATCCTCTGCCTTTTCCAGCACACCTTATTTTAGTGTGCCTCTGGACTGATTATTTCAGTTTTTCAGCCAGCTCCTCAACTGTGCCAAACGCCCGGTATTTCATAAGCTCTCTATGTTCTTTCTCAGCTGTTTTTAGTACAGCTGATATCTCCCTGTCAGCGCAGGACTCCCGCCCATATTTCTGCCGGAAAAGCATTCTGATTCTTTCGATATCTTCTATTGCGTCGGAAATCCTTTTTAAAACAATATCTGACATCAGGAAATTACCGCAAACTGGGAGCCAAACTCTTTCAGCTGTTCCTGCAGATACAATTTTACGTTTTCCATTGCCTGGTTTTTCCATGCGCCGCCATCTGCCTCAAATACCGCACATTGTACGCCATCGCCCGCACGCATCCGGAATATAAATTCACTTTCCGGCTGTTCTGCCTCCACAAACGTGCGGTACGGGGCCAGTCTGACCGGATTGGGGACAAGTGCTTCTGCTTTGCTGGCCAGCCCAGTCTTTACTGTGGCTTTCTGCGTAACCCCGTCGTCTCCATACTGGGTCACGGTGCCGTCTTCCACGGTGCCTGCGAATTTCAGCACCAGATCCCGGTCATCGTTTTTGATAAATTTTGACTGCAGGGCGATACAGAATTCTTCATGGCCCATGAACCGGCCGAAAGTAAACTCGGGAAGCAGGGCGTGCGCTTCCATCAGGCATTCCCGCCCCCTCTCTGCATCCAGCGCTGACAGCAGCCGTACCTTTGTGGGGCTTACCACATGCAGGAGCATCTTGGCGTCCATATCGTCCACGTTACTTTTGATATAATCGCACAGCCCTGTAAGCGTGTTTGTCTGTATGCTTTCCGCATACAGCACCTCCGGTACACGGATCAGCTTCTTATCTGCGTACGTGTACCCATTAAACACCCGTACAAACGGATGGCTTAAATCCACAATATATTCCAATGCCTGCTTTAACATATCTCTTTCCCCCTATCTTGCATTCGCGTTTCTAAAATCGACTACATTGTCCCGGTCTCCCTGGGGCTTGTCTTCTTCCCGATAATCATCCAGTGACATCTGACCTCTAATGCCGGGACCATACTCTGATGCTTCTACCTCTCCGGTGGACAAATCTTTTCCAACAGCAAATTTGGTTCCTACCGGCTTTGTCTGCGCCAGCTTTTTCTCCACGGAAATTTCACAGGAAACGTCATCCCTGTCCTCATTCTGGACAAATTTCAGTTTGATGATGATTTCACGCTTATTTTTCCATGGCGTGTTCGGGTCCTGCATATTGCATAATACCTCCTGCAGGGCTATCTGGAATTTCTCCTGCAGGGCGCCGTCTGCAATATCTTTTAAATTAACTGTATTCATACATCTCCTTTCCGCTACAGCCGCCTTATTTCTTCCAGCCGCTGCAGATACGCAAAGGTATCTTTCTGCGCTGTTTCTGCGCATATGGCGCATATCAGGCGCTGAATACTTTTTATCTGCTGTACATTCCTTTCCTGCACAGCTTCCAGGATTTTTCAATTTGACATTCCCCCTGTTCTGCCTTATAATAGGGCTGTATGTTTTATTTTTATGTGTCCTGACTTTGCTCCCCAGCGATCAGGGCATTTTGATATTTTTCATCAATACTTTTGCTTCTTGCTTCAACTGATCAAATCTAGCGTTAAGTTTCAGATAAATATCGTCATCCATAGCAACAAGCAACTCGTTGGCTCTCCCAAAATTGCACTTTCCCAGTGCTTCAAATATCTGCTTTTCTAATTCTGTCCGACGGGCATTTTCTTTTTGAGCCGCCTTCTCTACCTCTATCATTTCATCCATTAACCGTCCTATGTCTTTGTGCATATGCTTGTCCTTCCCGCTAACCGCCTAAGCGGTCTTATCTCTTTCGTATGGAAAATGACTCATGAATCTGTCTGAAATTTCTTCCGCAGCTTCTTTCAGCTGCCTTTCATCCAGCTCGCTCTGTTCGACATAGCCTTTGTCTGTTTTAATCATATTGACTACTTCCAACTGTTTCACAAGCATCACCTCCGTTATAATTCTATGAGCGGCTGTTTGTACTTATTGCCTAACAACTGCCCATAGGTTTTTCCCACCGCAGATAATCTGTTATTTTCCCCTCAATATCTTCCAGTTCAACAGCATCACTGCATATCCAGATGGCTACTGCAATATCATGCGTATTCATGTCACCATCAGCGGCCTGCATGACTCTTGCATACTGTCTATTGCCTCCACATGTAAACCATCCGTTACTCATACAGAGGCGGTATATATCTGTAGCTGTCAGTTTTCCTTCCATTTTCATCACCTTCCTTCTTACATTACTCTGGCATTCGATTTCTCTTGATAATGCCTACACCGGTTCCCCGGCCTTGTGGTGCACTGCCTTGCCCCGCAATATCCACGGTCTATGGCCTCCGCCGCGCCCCTACTCATCCGATAATACTGCGTGTACTTTCCGCAACTGATGCATCTGCTTCCTGATATTTCAATTTTCATGTGGTTTCCTCCTATTTTTGTGATAAAATGAAGTATTACTACGTTATCATTTTCTAATTACGTAGTTTAACTACGTTTTTTATGAATTATATAACGTAGTGTAGCTACGTGTCAATACTTTTTTAGGAGGTATCATGAAATTTAATGAACGCTTAAAAAGCGAACGCAAGTCCCATAAACTCACACAACAGTTTATTGCAAGTGAAATCGGTGTATCTCTACGTGCATATCAACAATATGAGCAAGGGTTGTACGAACCAAACATTGAAAAGCTGATTAAGTTAGCTGATTTATTTGGAATCACTGTCGATTCTCTTGTTTGCCACGGGGAATAATTCCCTTAATTCGCGTTGATGGATATTAAATAAATCTTCCAAGCTATCCCAATGCTCAATTTTCCCCTGATATTCACCAGCCTCTATTTGCTGGTAGGCTCTTGCGGTAATCCCCAGATATTCTGCCACCTGTTTTTGTGTCATGCCCGCCTTTTGGCGGGCCTCTTTTAAATTTTTTCTCATATGTAATCCCAACTTCATACGCATCATAAAAACTCAAGCACTATGGACATCCACAACGCTATCGCTATGTGCGCCAATGCTGTAATTATATTTTCTAAGTAATGACTTTTCATTTCCTATTCATTTCAGTCTTTACTGGTAAACGTAACTGGAATAATCATCTCTGGAAGGAAATTGACTTCATAGTGATATTTGTCCACACTGGCCCCTTCCAAGTCCTCCACAGACCATAAAGTCCAATCAGTCAGCCCTACAGAATGCTTTTTATACTGATTCTTTCCTGTTTCAACTGTGGCGATGATCCGCCTGTTATGTAGCTCGAATGAAAACGCCCCAACCAGCTCAAACATGGGCTTATCTGTCCTGGCATTTATAACGACTAAACGCCGGATCACATTAAAATTATCTGCTTCTTGTGATACGTTATAAGAAACCTTGTCTACTTCCCTGCATCCTGTGACAGATGCAGCCAGTACTGAAGCTGCTAAGGTAACTGCAATGAACTTATTTTTCATCCTTTTCTCCATTCTCCTTCAATAATGTTTTTATTTCCGCTAAAGCATTTTTGTACAACAAATCAAGTTGATTTCTCAAAACTCTCTTCGAAATGTCAGGGGAAACATTTTTCAAACCTATTTCCACGGAAAATGTTTCTCCGCTCTTCTCAAAATGGAGAGACTTCTTGATTTTTTTATGTGTTTTTTCCTTCATCCTTCTCACCTGCCTCCTGCCCTCTTATTGATTTTTACTATACCCTCCTTTATACTGTAATTACAGGCTGTTGCCGCAGCCAAGTACATAAAAGGAGAAAACCATGAATTTACCAGATATACCACCCATAGTAAATGGAACACATCTTCCTTTAGGCATTGAGGCCCAAATACAAAAAGAGGAAGAACACCAGGAACAAATGAACGACATTAAGAGAATTGCAGATAGCGCAGAATCACAAGCGAAATCCTCTGCCATTCAAGCTGATTTAGCCGTAAAACAATCCCAAAAATCAGATATGAAAAGTTGGATAGCTATTATCATTTCTGTTCTTGCATTACTCGTAGAGTTTATGGCATATCACAAAGATATCTTTTCTTTCATATCAACCTTTTTCAGCTGAAAAAACCAATAATTTTGGGCATCATCACAATTAAAGCTGTAATGACCGAAAATCCAAGGACAATATCTGAAACGTCTATGGATTTTCTTTCTTTTTCTTCTCTATTTCTTTAATGTTTAAATGTTTCTCTCACCTCCTCTCTATGCCAGTTCGGCCTTTAACTAACATGGAACATCTCTTTCAGCGCACGCCCGCAATATGCCTTCGTTTCATCTTCAGACGGAGGCGTATAACCTTTATCTTTCATGTACATTACCATTGCTTTCAATCCAGTATAACAAGCAAGCCATCCAACCGCTGAAACAACTGTAGTTGAAAAGAAAAATACCATAATCATACTTTCTCCCCCTCTCTACGCCACTTCCTTGATTTTCACATCCTTATCCCTTATAATTGCAATATCAGCACTGCCATGCTGAAATACATATGGAAGGAGTGAAAATTAAATGGATTTACTAAGCCATAGGCACGTGGAACACGCTTGTCCTAAAACTGGCAAACAAGTGGTACTTTCTACGGATTACCCGGATCCCTGGAAGTCGGTGGATGACAACATATCGAAATCCGACCTTGAATGTGGGATCGGCTGTGCTTTTGAGCCGTGCCCTGTTGTTGAAGAGCATAATTCAATCTACTAAATTTATAGGATGATGTGCGGTTATCCCAAATACCTGCGCGTCATCCTGTTTTTCCGGCCATTTTTCTGTCCTCGTCCAGTATCTTCCCTATCTTGGCATACAGCTCATTTACCGCCCCATCTATTTTGCCTTTAGTCTCCGGAAGGTAGTAGCTGAATTTAAAATCCAGGAAATCTTGAGGGCTATTTGTCTTCAGTCCAGTATCTGATAGATCTTTAAATGCCCGGTTTAACTTTGCGCCCATATGTGTTCTCTCACCGCCCCTCTACACTGCCCCTTTTTTATGTTGCATAGCGCAATAACTATTGCAAAAAAAATATGTTGAAAATTCTTCTGGCTGAATGCTTAACAATGCAGATATTTTTTCCGCTTCATTCAAATCCATCGGTCTGACATTGTTGATTTTTTGATTTACAGTTGACTGCGCCAAACCTAAAGAAATAGCAATATCTTTTTGTGTTAGTTGCATTTCTACCATCCTACCCTTAATTTTGCTACTATTAATCAATACCTCCCCTCCTTTCGACTAATGCCATTGTAGCATTATGCAACTTTATTGTCAATAGCACTACGCAACTTTTTTTAGTCTTTTTTGTTTTTCTATTGCATTCTGCAATAATATATATTATAATGTATCTATAGAAAGGTGGTATAGACATGGGAAATATTGAAATAGGCAACAAGATAAAGCACGCTCGCATTTTGCGTGGTGCAACCCTGGACGAAATAGCTCAAAAAGTGGGTGTTGCAAAATCTACTATTCAACGTTACGAAAATGGTAAAATTAAAAAAATAAAACTTCCCGTTGTCGAATCGATTGCTATTGCACTTGATATAAACCCCGCATGGCTTGTGGGTAAATCTAAAAATATGGAACGTCCATCTCAAGCCACCCCAAAAATCATGAAATATTATGCTCTATTAAATGACGTAGGAAAACATGAGGCAACAAAACGTGTGGAGGAATTGACCAACTTGCCGCAATACATACTCAACGCCGCTCATGCTGATGATTACATGGGCGCACCAGAAGAGTTGAAGAAACTGGAAGAAGATATCATGGATGATGAAAATTTCTGAGGTGATCAATTTGACTTATGAAGACCTTTTGATTGAATCCGATAAAAACAACCTTATTACTAAAGAAAAAGAGCTCCCTATAAGCAAAGGGAGAATCAAAGGGAACCGGATTGCCATTAATAAATCGTTAAGTGAGACAGAGAAAAAATGCGTGCTCGCTGAAGAACTTGGCCACTACCATACCACAAACGGAAACATTTTGGATCAGTCATCTGTTTCAAACCGCAAACTGGAACAACGTGGTCGGATATACGCCTATAACAAACTGATTGGTATCATGGGGATTGTGCGAGCCTTTGAAAATGGCTGTCAAACCATCTGTGAAGCGGCTGAGTACCTGGAGGTGACAGAAGAATTCTTTAGTGATGCGCTGCAATACTATAAACAGAAATATGGAACATACGTAAAAATCGACAATTATGCCATTTTCTTTGAACCGTCAATAGCAGTGATGGAAACTTACATTTAAAATTAATTCACACACAGACCCAGATAATCGGCAAGGTGTTGGGGAAGGTTGATAAAGATTAGGCACCTACAATGTTTTTACAATTTAAAAAGGGAGGAATTTACAAATGGGATTTAGTGATTTAGCATGGGGAGCTGCAAGCAAAGCCATGGATCTGACCAAGGAAGCTGCAAATAAGGCGGCTGATCTGACTAAGGAGGCCGCAAACAAAGCTGCCGAAGCAGCTAAAGCTGAAGCTGAAAGACAGACGGAGTTAGCTAAAGCTGAAGCTGAAAGACAGGCAGAATTGGCTAAGGCCGAAGCTGAAAGGCAGGCAGAGCTCGAACAAATACGAGCGTATCAGGATAATTTCCAGAATGCCTCTTTCCAAATTGATACTGGTTACCAGCTTATCCACGCTTCCCCTGCATCCGTTATGTTCCAGAGGGAAGATATGACTGTATTTTTCAACACGAACCAGCAGGATAGGTTTTTATTGATCGACTACAGCTGGAGCGGGCCACAATTTGAGACATTAACAGAATCCACTTCAAGCACCCATGGGGAAGACATCACGAAGGGAAAAAGCGGGAGGATGGCTGCAGGGGCGGTAATCGGAACAGTATTTATGCCCGTGGTCGGAACTGCTGTTGGCGCGGCAATCGGTGCTGGAGGAAAAAAGAAGAAAATTACAGATTCCCAATCTGATTCCAGAAAAGTGCAGAGAAAGACAGAGGTATTAACACCGGCGACTCTAAAATTCAAGAATTTGGACAATGACCAGATTGTAAGCATCGTAATCGGATGCAATACGCTGATAGACAGCCAGATCAAATGCTTCCAGATCCAGCGTGAGCAATCTGCTCAAGAAGTCCCAATAAATGCCACTGAGGCGTTGAAAGAAATAAAAGCCCTTAAGGAGTTATTAGATATGGGCGCGATCACCCAAGAAGAATTTAATCATAAGAAACAGCAATTATTAAATTCCTAAAATATTTTGGAAGTCAATTAAAATATTTAGTTTGGCGCATTTTAACCACGGGGGTGTTTACGCATGCAGACACGCGAAATTAATGACAACGTATATTTTGTAGAAAACAACTGTCGGGTAAAAGAAGCTGAAATTGTAACGAAAATAGGGGATTTTTACACACTTAGATTTGATGGATGTAAGGGCATCCGGCTCCGTGTGGGACGTTTGTTCCCCACGTATGAATTGGCGGAACAGAGCATAAAAAACTATACTGTTCTAGGGGGCAGTCTTCCGCCTTTGCTGCATTAGCGGGGAAGGCAATCGGGAAGGCGGAGGATGATACATGATAGTTTTTATTTCCTAATCACTATTTAGGAGGGCAGATATTGGATATACGATACTCGAAACAGGCAGAAAAATTTTTAAAAAAACAGGATGCCGCTACTAGAAAGCGCATCCGCAGTGCCATACAAGCGCTTCCTTCAGGCGACGTGAAAAAACTTCAAGGCAGGAACGGGTACCGTCTCCGAGTAGGGGACTACAGGGTTATTTTCGACAATGATGGGAACATAATTTATGTGGAGCGGGTGCATAACCGCGGACAGGTGTATTAGGAGGAATCAAGTGACAGCTATAAAAGAACGAATTATAGGGGCCGTAACGGTCATGAGCGACAGTGACGCAGAGGAATTCTGGGAAATCATCAAAGGCAGATTCAGAACTTCCTGGGATGATATTGAAGAAGTCGAGCCGGATGAAATTGACCTGCAGATGCTGAAAGCGATAGAAGAAGATCCCGAATGCCATCAGTTTACAAAAGAAAGCGATATCAATTGGGATGAATAAAGCAATCTAAGTAAACATTAGCAGAACAAATAGTACGAAAAACCGCCCGGTGTCCCCACACCGAACGGTTTTTAAAATATATCCGCAGGGATATACATGCACAAGGTTACTATATCATCCTGCGGGGCGCCCGTCAATCCAGAACATTTGATCGGGTGTTATTTTTATACGATCCTTTAAGTATAATCTTAAAAGCAAGGAGTGATGATATGAGCCTAATCATACAAAAAGAGGCTGCGCTTTACGTGCGCGTAAGCACGGATAAGCAAGATGAGCTCTCTCCCGATGCCCAGATCCGGCTCGGAAAAGACTACTGCCAAAAAAATGACCTGCATCTGCGCAATGAATACATCTATCAAGAACACGGGATTTCCGGACGAAACGCAGATAAGAGGCCCCAGTTTCTCAAAATGATTGCGGACGCTAAATCACCTGAACATCCATTTGACACAATCCTGGTCTGGAAGTTCTCTCGCTTCGCCCGCAATCAGGAGGAAAGCATTGTTTATAAGTCCCTGTTGCGCAAACAGTGCAATGTGGATGTTGTCAGCATTTCTGAACCGCTGATTGATGGACCTTTTGGATCCCTAATCGAGCGTATTATTGAGTGGATGGATGAATACTACTCCATCCGGCTGTCTGGGGAAGTGATCCGGGGAATGACTGAAAAGGCCCTTCGGGAGGGCTATCAGACATCTCCTCCCCTTGGCTATGATGCAGTTGGCGGCGGCCGGCCGTTTATTATTAATGAGGATCAATACAGGATTGTAGACGCTATTTTTAATATGTATGATTCTCAACATTTGCCGCCCACCACCATTGCCCGCCGACTCAATCAGATGGGCCACCGCACCCGGCGTGGAAATTTATTTGAAAAGCGGGCTGTAGTACTTATTTTGAGAAATCCTTTTTATTATGGGCTTGTGCGGTGGAATGGACACGAGTTTATAGGCAACCACGAAACCCGGCTTTCAAAAGAACAGTATGATATCCGCATCCAATATATGGACAGTGTTTTCAGGCCGATGGGCCGACATTCAGTAGAAACCTGCAAACATTGGCTGTCTGGCGTCGTTAAGTGCCCTATATGCGGAGCAAGCCTGTCATTCAATCCGGCTAAAAAATGCCCTTTTTTCCAGTGTTATAACTATGCTAAAGGAAAACATGAACAATGCATATCTATCAGTGAAAAGAAGCTGGTTACGGGGATTTTAGAGTCTCTCAGCAACATACTTAGTACTCAAGAAATTACATACCGATACATTCCTCCGAAAACAGAAGAAGCCGATTTATCTGCATTATATGAAAAAGAACTTGAGCGGTTGTCTGTCAAGAAAAACCGCATCCGGCAGGCGTATGAAAACGGAATTGATACATTAGAAGAGTATAGGGAAAACAAGCAGAGGCTGGAAGAGGAGCAGGAGAATCTTGAATCCAAGCTGGAAGAACTTAGAGCCTCCCAGGATAAAAAAATATCAGATGAACAAATGTTGAATAAAGTTCAAAATGTATATGGCATTCTCTCTGACCCGGATATCCCTTATGAGGTTAAAGGCCAAGCATTACGCAGCATAGTTGAAAAAGTTATATACGACAAACCCCATAAAAAACTGCTGGTTTACTACTATTTCAGGTGACTATAACCCGCCGCTGTATCTATGGAATGGCGGCGGGAAAGTTTATATGAAACGACAGTCAGGCCCGCCGTATTGACTCATAATATACTGTGCCACTTTCGCATTAGGAGTTTTAATATTCACAGGATACTGTAATCTCTTTTCATAATTCCACATAACTATCTACAACCTCCTTTATTTTCCCAGGGCCATGGCTGCAGCACCCATTCCCAGGATTTGCTGGCACACTCGTCTGCAGTATCAATGGTAAGGGGACCATAATTCTGTGCATACAGCTTCAGAGCCTCTTTACGCTTTTTCACATTTTCCCGGTAACACTGAAGCCCCTTTTCACAATCCGGATGGGTATCCAGATACAGCAGAAGATCGTCTACGGCAAAGCTGTGCTCATTGATTCTTTTCATCAATTCTTCTCTAGAGGGACACTTTTGCATTCCATTGGAATTGCCGCTCATCGACAGCACCTCCTCTCTCCACAGAACGGTTTAAACAGTTCCGGGAATATGGTGCCCAGCTGCAGGGCTTTGCAGAGTTCAAAAGTTGTTTTAAAAGTCTGGCAGGGTACGTAAGCCATGGCAACAGGAAGGTTCTGCAGTCCCTGGAACATTGACGGCTCTTTTTTACATTCCTCTTCCACTGGAGCGCACTGCTTTCTCGGCTGTACAGGTACATGGCTGTGAGACTGGCGGCTGCACCGGTTCATCGCATATCTATCCATAATACTCCTTTCAATTCTTTCCTTTTCAAGAATTGTATCATTGACTGGTATCTGATACACTTATATTTTATGTTTCTATGTTGTCTGGTGTGACTTAGCCGGCCTGCGTTTGAAAATGGAAATCCGGCTGAAAATATGGTATAGTGTAACATATCAATTTCGGAGGAATCTATGAAAAGATTATTATCCTGCGGCAGAGCACTACTGGGATATAATATCTCCAGCCTGCTGCTTTTTGAACTCTTTTACTGGATCGGAACCTTTACCCTGGGTCTGGAAGCCATCCGCCTTTTGTTAAACAGTACACTGGACTTTTCCGGGTTCAGCAACCTGACAGCGGAAAACTATGCCTCCTTCCTGATGAACCCGGCTGTACTGGCAGGAATGATTCTGGGCGGAATGATATTGCTGTTTTTTTTATCCCTGCAGATTTCCGCGCTTTTGGTGTGTTTCCATTATTCTTACCTTGGCCATAAAATCTACATCAATGATTTGTTTTTCATCGGTTTACACCGGACGGTAATATGGATGCGCAGAAATCCTGCCGGCTGGCTGGTTTTGTCCTTTCTGGCAGTACCATTTTTAGAAGGACATTTCCTGATTCGGGAAGTTAATTATGTCAAAATCCTTCAATATACGCTGCAGCTGTTTTATCAGGTAATACACTGCGTTCCGGTATTGGTGATTTCAGGAATTGTGTTGTTTCTGTTGTCCTATGCAGCACTTTTTTCTTTTCCTTATATTATTTTAGAAAAAGAAAAAACATGGACTGGATTTCTAAAGGGCTGGCAGCTTTGCAAAGGCCGCACTGGAATCCTGTTTTCTGCCGGAACAGTAATACAGGCAGGCAGCGCCCTGTTTTTAATGATTTTCCAGGGAACTGCCGGAATCGGAGCGGCGGTGTATACCACAGTTTTCAAAGCTCCCACCGTGAGAATTCCCAGCATTTTGGTTTACAAAGAATGGATAGAAATCACCGCCGGCCTGCTGGCAGGAGCTGTGGGCACTGTGCTGGGCGTACTGTTGGTCTACACCATATACTGTTCTGACCGGGAACACCTGCCAACACCAGCTCACAAGAAAAAATCCGGATATGCTGAGAAAGCTTCCCTGCCCTCCCTGAAAAAAACCACAGGGAGAAGAAAACTGGCTGCCGCAGTGGTCTTCTTAATCCTTCTGGAAATCAGTTATGTTCTGTACTTGGCGGAAAACAAAGCGGCCATTTCCGACGACCTGCTGGCAGGCACACAGATTACCGCACATCGAGGCGGGGCAAAAGAAGCACCGGAAAATACCCTGTGTGCTCTGGCATATGCCCGGGAACATCTGGCCGATTATGCCGAGATTGATGTACAGGAAACACTAGACGGCGTGGTAGTTCTTTTACATGACAGCAATCTGAAACGTACCACTGGATTAGATAAAAACATCTGGGAGATCGATTATGCGTCTCTGAAAAAACTAGACGCTGGAAAATATTTTGGCAGGGAATATGCCGGAGAACCTATCCCCACCCTCCAGGAAGCCATTGATTTCTGTGGAAAAGACCTGAAATTGAATGTGGAGATCAAATACAATGGGCGAAATGAGCAGATTGTGGGAAAAGTAGTCAGACTTTTTGAGGAAAACGATCTTGTGGAAACAGCCATCTTATCCTCCATGAATTACCGGTTTTTACAGGAAGCAAAAAAGTTAAATCCGGATATACAAACCAGTTATGTAATGACCATGACCTATGGAAGCGCTGTAGAACTGATCTATGCCGACTACGTCAGTGTAAAATACTCTTACATCAATCAGGAATATGTAAAAGATGCCCATCGGCTGGGCAAAGCAGTACACGCATGGACCCTGAACGGTCCCTGGTCTATCCGCCGGATGCACTACTATGAAGTGGATAATATCATAACTGATGACCCTGCCATGGCCCGTAAAATCGTGGAAAATTTCCAGGCTGAAGATCCAGGGCTTTGGGAGCTGATAAAATATATACTGTGATTTTATCTATACTGTGGTATAATGACATAGAGCAGTTACCATTTTTCGAACACGCACGGAGCAAAGGAGCGGGAACATGTCAAATGTCCGTACAAAGAAAAAGATTCCCAGATTTCAGAGAAAAACAGAATATTATGATTACAGCCTGGTTGCCGTGATGATTCTGCTGATTGTTTTCGGCCTGATTATGCTTTACAGCACCAGTTCTTATGTGGCACAGCTGCATGAAGGAAACGATATGTTTTATTTTCGGAAACAGGCACTCATCAGCGCTGCAAGTATTGGATGTGCACTGATACTTTCACAATTTGATTACCATCTCCTGGGGAAAATCCCCTCCCTCATCTACTCAGCTGCTATGGTGCTGATGATCATGGTAAAACTCACCCCTTTTGGAGTGGAAGTCAACGGTGCCAAAAGATGGCTGAACTTTGGCGGACTGCAGTTCCAGCCTTCGGAAATCGCAAAAATAGCCGCCATTGTGACCATTTCTTTTATGATTGTACAGATGGGCAAAAAGGCCGCAGAAATCCGCGGAATTGAAGTCCTGCTGGGTGCCGGCGGGGCGCTGGGACTGGTAACCTTTGTCTTTACGGATAATTTAAGTACTGCAATTATTATCTGGGGAATTACCTGCATCTTAATTTTCATCGCGCACCCCAGGACAAAGCCGTTTATCATTATATTTGTCTGCCTGGCCGCTGTGGCCGCAGCTGCAGTCTTAATTTTAACAGCTGCAATCGATACCAGCAGCAATTTCCGTATCCGCAGAATCCTCACATGGCTGCGGCCGGAGGAATATTCTGCCTCAGGAGGATTTCAGGTTATGCAGGGTCTGTATGCGATAGGTTCCGGTGGATTCTTTGGAAAGGGACTGGGAAACAGTGCGCAGAAACTGGGCTGGATACCGGAAGCGCAGAATGATATGATTTTTTCTATTATATGCGAAGAACTGGGAATTTTCGGTGCCTCTATTATTTTACTTTTGTTCGTCTATCTCCTTTACCGTCTGATCTTCATCGCCCAGAATGCACCGGATCTGTTTGGTTCCCTGCTGGTGAGCGGAGTTTTTGTACACATAGCCCTCCAGGTAGTTTTCAACATATGCGTAGTCACCAACCTGATTCCCACTACAGGTATTACGCTGCCATTCTTCAGCTACGGCGGAACGTCTATCCTGTTTTTAATGAGCGAAATGGGTATCGCACTGAGTGTGGCGCGGCACATAAAATTTCAGGGAGAGGCGTAAACATCCGGACTTACCCAAACTATATAGTCCACGGTTAATTACCGTCAGCTGCACCGCGCAGGGCCGCCGGAAGGACTCCCCTCCAGCGGCCCTGTGCAAATGCAGGTCAATCGGTCCCAGACAAAGAGATATGATAATGCTCCAGCCAGTAATTCACCTGCAGAAGGTACGCCAGCAGCTGTGGTCCGGCCATCAGCTGTCCATAAAACGGTCGCCCATAATCAGATGGGCACTTCATATAAGCCTCCACTTTCTTCTTGTCAACAAGGGTACAAAGGGGCGCATTCCCATTGTCCAGTACTTCCATTATTTTTGTTTTCAAAAGGCTCTCATAAGCGGGGTCATAGGTTTTGGGGTAAGGACTTTTTCTCCGGTAAAGTACTTCATGGGGCAGATGTTTTTCACCAGCAGCCCGCAGAAGCCCTTTTACCACACCGCCCCGGCATTTCATACTCCAGGGCACATTCCATACATACTCAATAATCCTGTGATCAGCCAGCGGGACCCTTGCCTCCAGCCCTGTATGCATACTGGTTCTATCCATACGGTCCAACAGGGTCTGCATAAACCATTTTAGATTCAGATAAGAAATCTCCCGCCGCCGTTTCTCCTCCGGAGGCTCTCCCAAAAGCTGCGGCGTTTCTGCCACAGACGACTCATAGGCCGCTCTCGCATACTCCTCCAAAGGCAGTTCCCCAAGAACCTCATCTTTTAACAGCATGGTCCGCGCAGTAAAATCCATGGACCATGGAAAACAGTCTGCCTCAAAGCATTCTTTTTTATGAAACCAGGGATATCCTCCGAAGATCTCATCTGCACACTCCCCGGTAAGGGTTACTTTGTGGTGTCCCGCCACTTTACGGCAGAAATACAGCATGGAGGACTCCACATCAGCCATGCAGGGCAGGTCTCTGGCATCCACTGCCTCAAAAAGATACTCATATAATTCCTCATTCCTGCATTCCAGATAGTGATGTCTCGTCTTCGCATATTCCACCATCTTATCTACCCATGGGCGGTCCTGGGAAGGCTGAAAATCATTCGCCGTAAAATTCACATCGTTTCCATAGAAATCAAAAGAATACGTATCCAGCTGCTGCCCCTGTTTTCGCAGCTCTTCACTGCAGATGGCTGTCACAAGACTGCTGTCCACCCCGCCGGAAAGAAAGGTACATATGGGAACATCAGACAACATCTGCATCCTGACGGCGTCCGCTGCCAGATATTCTGTCTTTTCCACTGTTTTTTCAAAGGAGTCTTCATGAGGGCGGCTTTGAAGCTTCCAATACGGCCAGCTCTGTATCCCGTTTCTGCCCACTTCCAGTACGTGCCCTGGAAGGACCTCCCATACATTTTGAAATACACCTTTTCCATAGGTTTTCGCCGGTCCCAGACCGAACACTTCACAGAGGCCTTCTTTTCCCACAACAGCCTTCATTCCCGGATAACTTAGAATTCCTTTGATCTCTGACGAAAACAAAAACGTATCCAAATGCTTTCCATAAAATAACGGCTTCACCCCGGCTCTGTCCCGGAACAAAAGCAGATGTTTCAGTCTCTCATCCCAGATAGCATAGGCAAAAATCCCGTTCAGCCGTTTCACAAATTCCCGCCCATGCTGCATATACCCAGCCAGAATTACCTCCGTGTCAGAGGTGGTGGAGAAAACCACACCCTCTGACATCAGTTCCTGGCGGAGCTGCCGCATATTATATAATTCACCGTTATAACTGATGGTACACCGATGATTTCCCACCTGCCTGGTCATGGGCTGATGCCCTGTTTCCAGGTCAATAATCGAGAGACGCACATGAGAAAGACCACAATGCTCCGACAGAAAAGCCCCTTCTTCGTCAGGACCTCTGTGCTTTTGAGCCTGGTTCATTTTGTCCAAAATCCCTGCCCATTTCTCAGGTTCTTCTTTATAATTTATCACAAAATTTGTAAAGCCTGCAACTCCGCACATAACAACGCTTCCCCTCTAAAATGATTTCAAAATAGGCTGTATCTGCCTGTGTTCCAACGCCATCTCCAGGGATGGAATCAGCTCATCGGTGTGAGCAATCAGTGAATTAGGCTTTTTCTCAGGACTATCCTGGCCAAATGGCAGGAAATAGATATTCTTGGCATTTAATAAAAGCCCAATATTTTTCATATTCATCCCCAGCCCATCGTTGGTGGAAATGGATATGAGCAGCGGCTTCCCATTTCTGAGATGTGCTTTGGCCCCCATCAGCACAGGTGTATCTGTGATACCATTGGCCAGCTTTGCCGCTGTATTCCCTGTACATGGGAAAATGACCAATGCGTCCAGATAGCTCTTGGGGCCAATGGGTTCTGCTGTCTCAATGGCAAGAATCGGCGGTCTCTTAGTAATTTTCTCCGCTTTTTTCATATACTCCTCCGGCGTTCCAAAACGGCTCTTAATGCTCTGGGAAGCATCTGAGAAAATCGTATAAACCTCCGCCCCTGCATCAACCAGCTTCTGTAGTTCTACAAATATTTTCTCAAAAGTACAAAAAGAGCCTGTCAATGCGACTCCTATTTTTCTGCCTTTTAATTCCATAACTCATACCCTCTCCAATATTCTGTTTTTAGATAGTCTTTCCAAAGTCTCTATGACAAATTCCGCCAGCCTCTCTCCTGAGACTTTTGCAGCATATTTTCCTGGAAGCCCCGGACAGTGCACAACGCGGAGCTCCTCCAGCTGCGCCGCTTCCTGGTCAATCCCTCCCCCTTGGGAAGCCAGCTCCAATATGATAGCATCTTTTCTGATTTTCTTCAGCACATTTCCCTGCAGAATAACGGCAGGAACCGTATTATAGATATATTCAAAATCAGAAATTTCCTGTTCCAGCTGGTCAAAGGAAATCACCTTATGTCCAGATGCTTCCGCCCATCCCTGTGCTTCCTGATTTCTGCAGCAGATAGTCACCTGTGCATCCAGCGCTTTTAACTTCGCCCCAAGAACTTTGGCACATCTGCCATATCCCAGAATCAATGTTTTGCTGCCGTGAAGATTGGTAGGCTGGTTCCTGACTGCTTCCAAAACAGCTCCTTCTGCTGTGGCAATAGCGTTGAAGACAGCCAGCGGCTCACAGCTCATAAAATCATACCAGCGAATCCCCTGCTTTTCACAGTGCGCCTGTACATTTTGGGGAATCACCCCTGCGAACAGACTCTGGCCTTCTTGCAGCAGCTCCAGAAAATTTTTAAGTTCCAAATCTGGAAAATCTCCCGCTGAAAAAATCCTGTCCCCTTTTATCAAAGGAATTCCAGCTGCCACAACATCTGCCTGTTCCACAGCTTCTCTGAGAGACCCCGCATATGGAATCTCTTTATATCCACTATTACTCTCTGTTGCATAGCACAGCACTTTATATCCCTGTTCAAGAAAACGGGGAACCATATAAACCAGCCGTTTGTCCCCGCCTATAATTGCTATATCGAAACATTTCATAATATGATTCTCTCCTAACAGCAAAAATACCGTCTATAAGAATATTATTATGTAAAAACAGATAAATTGGTGCATGTACGGAAACAATGCGGAACAGACATCTTTCTCTCTATCTGCTCCGCATTATCTCAGTCTGCCTGATAACTCCATTTCCACGGCAATTCTTTTAGATATACATCTATATGGTTCTTGTCATGAACCACCACCCGGTCCAGAAGATGCCCGTAAAATTCATCTTCATATTCCACACCGCCAGTCAGTTCTTCCACTGTGCACGCAATCACCTCCATTAGTCTTCGCTGTCCTCCTCTATCCTCCTGTGTCTTTTCCATACTATTGATTTCCGATTCCAGACGGGCTGCTTCTTCATCACATTTGGTCCCTGCCAATGTAAACTCCTCTCTGGTAATCTCCCCTGCCATATACAGATCAATCAGCCTCATTTTCTTATCTCTAACCTCCTGAATCTGCCTTTTGATCCTGTCGTCCTGTGAATCATTCTCACCCCTGGAAATTACTGATTCAATTACGCCAGACAGCTGGCCGATGAATTTCTTCCTATTATATAGAAGACTTTTTACCGTTAGATTCATCAGATGCGTGATATCCTCATTGCGTATGCCGGGGCCTGTACACCCCACCTGGTTTCCAGCCCGGTCTGTATGGGGACTGCCATGCTTCACCGCCTCACCACAGCGCCAGGATTTATAGCGGCTGCCATCTTTTCTGGTTTTATAACGCGCCGCATAACTTTTTCCGCAACAGCCGCATTTGATTTTCCCGGAATACGGATATCGGTTACTGTGTTTGGATTTTCCCTGCTGTGAAAGAGCCCTGCTATCTAAAATGCGGTTTGCCGCATCAAACATCTGGCGGGAGATAATCGGCTGGTGATGGTCTCTGATAATGACAAATTCCTCCTGCCCCCTGTTATACTTCTTTTCATGAGACAGAAAGTCCGGCGTATATGTCTTCTTCTGTACCAGATCACCACAGTATTTCTCATTGCGGATAATCCTAAGTATCACTGTGTTCTGCCATTCCTTCGCACAACGCATGGGCTGAATCCCCGCCTCCCTCAGTTCCCGGGCAATCACATGTGTTCCCTTTCCCTCATTCACAAACTTGTGGAAAATCAGACGGACAATCTCAGCTCCTTCCTCGTTGATGTACATCTTCCCCCCGCGTACATCATACCCCAGAAGGTCTCTGCCAAAAACGACCCCTGCTTCCATCTGACGCTTCTGCCCCCATTTTACCCGCTCAGAAGTTTTTCTGCTCTCCTCCTGCGCAATGGAAGCCATAATGGACAGACGAAGCTCAGCATCTCCATCCAGCGTATTGATATTGTCATTCATAAAAATGACACCGATGCCGTATTTTTTTAGCTCGCGGGTATAGTAGATACTGTCTAAGGTGTTTCTGGCAAAACGGGAGATCTCTTTTGTGATGATCAGGTCAAAATCACCGTTTCTGGCGCATTGGATCATTCGGTTGAATTCATTGCGCTTTTTTGTGTTTGTGCCTGAGATGCCCTCATCTATGTAAACGCTCTTTTTGATACAATCTGATTTTGCCTTTGTAATTTTTGATTTTTCCCTTATACCTTTTGATTTTGCCTGCACTTTTTGATTTTGTCCCAATGCAAAATCAAATTGTATAAAAACACTATACACATTTAATAAAATTAGGTATTTCACTGTGTTATAATTCAGACAAATCTATCAGAATTTCCTTTAATCATAAACCATAATAAAGAAAGTGAGGCAGTTTATGAAAGCCGACTATATAACTGGTCAGTTAAAAGTTCGTTCAACTAATAAACAGGTCGATTTCCTCGTTTTCAAAGGGAACCTGCCTGCCGGAAATTATTTTAGTTATGGTTAATCCTTCCTGCCGGGCCATAAAACAAAATAAATTTCTCCGGAGATATTCCATCATACTGGCTTCATCACGCAAGATAAAAAAATGAATATTTAGAAAATACAATACTATTAGTATATTGACACAACACGCATTGCGTTGTATATTTCAATAGGAGGTGGTTTCATGCAGGAAATATCCAAAATAAAAACGGCTCGGATGGAAGCCGGGCTGTCCCAGGCGGAAATGTCAAGGCAGTTTAAGATTCCAGTGCGTACACTGCAGGACTGGGAGGCTGGAAAACGTAAAACGCCTGAATGGGCAGAAATTTTAATTGTTGAAAAACTTGAAAAAATCACAAAAAACTCCTCGACCTAACACGCAATGCGTGTTATTATGTAATTGTCAAGAGGGAAACCGAAAGACAATAACCGGGCAAGCGGAGGAAGGAGGGAACATGGAAAGCATGACTAAGGAAGAGATGCAGAGATTTCTGATAAAAGAGGCTCAAAGGGGAAGTACTGAGATAGAAGCATACAGGAATCTAATGGAGATACTTGGAATCGAATTTCCAAGTGAAAACAAAAAAGAAAAGGCTGAATAAATCAACCGAAACGAATCAAGGGAGGGCGGGTTTGCCACCGCTCCCTTGCAAAAAAATTATAACACTTCATATCAAGTCTGACAAGCCATTTCTACAATGCAATCATGTCCTACAGTGTCTTAGGCCCTGCAACACCGTCCACGCCGCCACAGATTCCCAGGTTGACCTTTTCCCTGGCCTTCTGGTACTGTTTCTTTTGATAATTCTACTGTAGGACATTTTTATTGTACCTGTTGTACCAAATTAAAGCAGAAGAGCGGCATCACGCCGCCCCCTGTCGTGGGAGATTTTATATAATAGGTTCCCCGGTTTCCTTATCAATAAAAGAAATTTTCAATTCAGCGTCCAAGGCTTCTGCTATCTTCTCCAATTCGGACACTTTAAATGTATTCCTTTTATGCTTATTGTTCATATTTTGCGGTGTTTGTCCTGTTCTTCTGGCAAGTTCTGCCTCAGAAATATTTCCTCTTTTTACACAGCAAAGCTTGATATACTCTCTAACATCCATGTTCTTACCTCCATAGATGTACAATACACTATATTTTATATTTAGTCAACTATATTATTTTATTTATATAAAAATTTTTACAAAAAACATTGACATAATATAAAAAATAGTGTATGCTAATATTATCAAAGAAGAAAGGAGGGCAAGGATTTAGGATATGACAGAAATCCTGAAGCAAGGGGTTTCGCAGAACTTTTCAGTAGCATATTTGAGCATGAAAATACACAGCCGAAAGGCACTGCTTATATCAACCCTATAATCAGAGGTTTTGCTTTTAATAATCACGATATGGATATAAGCGTTGTTGAATGTCTTGATTTGAATTATGTCAATATCACAAAAAAATCCGCAATGGAGTTAGACTGGTATTTAATGAATCGCCTCGGTTGGTTTGAGAGATACCAATACGCATTAGCAAATTAACCACACCACCCACCCGGCGGGGTTGCGCCGGGAGATAGAAGGGAAGATATGAAGAAGTACAGAGTAAATAAAAACCAACATTCTAGGGGCCCCGGATTAATTCCTGGTGCCCCTATTATTTCTACAGTGCAATCATATCCCGCAGGGTTTTAGGCCCTGCCACGCCGTCAACGCCGCCACAGATGCCCGGCGCAACCCGCCGGGTGGGTGGTGTGGTTCAAGTGAGTAATAAAATCAGACCGACCACGACAATAATTAACCAGACAACAGACAGAACCAGTTTAATAATATTTTTTATCATCTTGATTTTACAGATGGACTATGGTATCTTTTTAGATGGGGAGGTTTCCCTCCCCGGTTTTGATTAGATACTCTCTATTACCATTTTTACGACGGCTATGAGGGTTCCAATCTCAAGGGCAAGTTGTGTAAGTGCTTTGACCACTTTTATCAGCTTGCCTATTTTTTTGTCCATCTGCGTTTCCTCCTCTCTCTTTTTGGTAAGACTTAGATAATTGCGAAACTCTACATCCCGCATAAAATCTCACTTTTTTCTTCTTAAAATAGAACAACTCCTCACAGGTCTATGGTAAAATTGAGCTGCAGACAACAATCAACCATATCCACCCGAAAGGAGCTGTACCTATATGATACCATACAATC
>CAJUMB010000009.1 GCA_910587105.1 uncultured Lachnospiraceae bacterium | reverse complement strand
TTATTATTGCAAAACAAACTCAAACAATAAAATTTTGCATATAACAACAAAACAAGCCTCTCACCCCACTAAATAATATAGGGTAAAGGCCTGCATATGTGCTAAATCTAATCTTCAAAGTTCTTCGTATTTTCATTTGATATTTTTGTCTGTAGTATTAAATTCCGCATAATTCATATCATCTGTGAGTAATAAAGCCATAAATGTCTCTGTATAAACTTCACATGACTACACCCAAGACAAAATATATTTACGATGATTTTTCAAAAAATATTGGCTTTTGTTCAATACTCATTAAATGAAATAAGGTGAAAACCGCCAACATCTTCATCCCTCTCAATAATACCTTTCTCGATCAGATCATCGATAGCGAAATAAGGCAAAGTCGTCAGGAAATTCTCATCCGAAAGCAGTTCGGGTATACTTTTTGCAGAAGCTGCTGTAGATACCAAATAATGATTCAAACCTAAATTCTCGGACATATCAAAAAAATTTGATAATTCTACAAATTGGTCATTGAATTCATCATACCATTCAGATTTATTTTTGTTATCCAGATGTGCATACATATGTTGATTATACTCATCTAAATGATCATCAGAAAAATCATTCAGCCCATAGACTGTTTTTAACTCATTAATGGCCTCTGAACATTCGGCTTTTACTGTATTTAAGGCAAACTCTGGATCATTAAAAGTGGGATACAGCGGTATCCCCAAGTTTCCTAAAACGATTGCTGTATGAATCTGAGCCCCGCCCATTGATTGGTATTGATCATTATCATATGTACTTTTCCCAATTTCTTCAATCGAGTTTCTTCTTTTCCTGTCATCCATAGATATAATATCAATCGAATCGCAGACTGTATGAACACTGTCCTCTTTTATTGACTCTGTAATATGATACTCATCTGTGGGGCCATGCTCTTCATCGAACATTTCGTTTTTGAAAAAAACTACCAAGTTTTTGATTAATAAAATTAGAACTATGAACGAAACAAATCTGGCAAGATTTTTTTTCATAAAATTTCCTCTTTGAATAAAGGAACTGTATGTGTATACAGTTCCTAAATCAATTTCCTAAGTTCATCCGCATCTTCCTTCGACAACTTCTTCCCGCCTGTAAAAGCAGATACGAAGTTAAAAATAGAGTTATCAAAGGACTCCTGCACCAGTCCCCGGACACAAAGCTGGGTGTATTCTTCTCTTGTATAAACGGGGGAATAAAAATAAGCCCTGGCGCACCGTTTATCTGCGTGAAGCAGTCCTGCCTTCTGAAGATTCGCCAGATACGTATTCACCGTCTGTTTCTTCCAGTTCTTATTCAGCTTTTCATTGGCAAGGGTCATAATTTCCTTAAAAGTCAACGCATCTTCTGCCTCCCAGAAAATTTCCATGACCGCCTGTTCTGTATTCGACAATTTATATAATTTTGAATGTTTCACCTTCTGTTACCTTTCTGTGATTCAACTGAACTCTTTCAATTCTAATGGGGTCTCAACGGCAGATAAAGTACCAGCCCCAACAAAGCTAATATGACGCAGATTTGGCTGAAATACTTTTTTTGCCATCCATTCCTCTAAGCCCTGCAAACGTCACTACCATCTACCTCCTTTGCTTCTTCTTCATCGCTAAAACACAACTCCCCACCTATGCCGCCGTCTGTCTGCTCGGTTTCGCGTTCATCACAAATCGAACAGATGTATTCGTCTGTCTGCAGATTATATTTATATGCTTTATAATAATCATCGCCGTTTCTTCTGCACTGATCCCCATCAATTCGGATACTTTGAATTTCTTCCATGGAAGTAAGTTGTTCAAGTTCATGAATAAAATCCTGTGCTCTCTGATGTGCCTCCCGCTCTTTACGCCTAAACTCTTTCCAGCATTCCCTTTCTTCCATCCTTTCTACAGTTCCGTCAAGAATCCTTTGCACCATTGGATCCTCTGCATCAAACAAATTTTTAACAGAATCATGCCAATCTTCATCATGGACACTTTTCTTCAACAAAGAAATCATTTCCTGAATATTTTTTGAAACTCCCAATTGTTTAGGGCTTGCATCAAGAAATATCTGCCCCACAACCGGCTCTCCTTCATCATCCACGCCCACTTCACTGTATGAAATTTTCTTCCCATTTTTGAGTTGAAACTCTATCAATACATGAAAACTACTGCTACTTGAATTTGTCACAAAATCTGTTCTTATTTTCATGATATTATACCCCATCTTATCTTTCTGCTCGGTCACAAAGAACGATTTCCGGCATCAACGGACATCCGCCCATACATAGATTCCTTTTCTCACATTCAGGACAGGCTTCTCTCATATGATTTCGAAATTTTTCAAATCGGCTGCTATTCCATACTTCCTCTATCGTGCTGTCTGTTAGCAAAACCCCATAATCCTTTTTTTGATCAAAACTACATGGCACCATCACCATATCTGATCCGATATAACAGCTATATCTACCGCCTTCGCAGGTATCTAATGACTGATGCATAACATTTTTGCAAAATCTGACTGCACCAGGTACATTACAACTGTCCACCCCAATTTTAAATGGATGTTGTCTGTCTATTTCTCCAAATAGCTGTTCAACCCTTGGATCTGAGACTGACAATATATTATCTGGCATACCAAGTCCTGTCGGTTTATGTAACAACAGAACAACAGCATTTACTCCCTGCGGAAAATGATTCTTTCTTATCCTTTCCAATGCTTCATCAATAGTATTGTTTCCTATTACATAATGTATATTTGTCTTTACACCAGCGTCTAAAAGCATCTGTATTGCATTTAGCGTATAGCTGCTCCGATACCAACTGACAGCTTCTGCCCCACAATATTTACCGCATACTTCCGCAATTTCATTTGTCATTCCATATCCTGACGTAGTAAAATTAGGAACTATGCCATTCTCCCTGCAAATTCTAAGAATTTCTTCAAAATTCTCATGCTGGTCTGGATCACCCCTGCCGCCTAACGCAAACTGGTTACACTTTCCTTTACACTGACTGGCAATCCATTTAAATTGTGCTACAGTCATATTGGGCTCTTGGACAGTCAATCCACTTTGGTAACACTGAATCCCTGCCTTGGCACACAGCCCCAGTTTTCCATGCAGACAGTGTCCCATAATTCCCACGTCAATCAGATGTGGAAATGATGCCATAAACGGGTCAACTCCTGTGTCTGTTCCCTTTTGGTCGATTATTCCTGTTCGGATATATACACCTGTTTCTGTATCGAAGGCTGTCCTAAAATGGTATTTTTTGTCATTTATTATATATTGCAGTTCGGGACACTTCCTTCCAAATTACATGTTTTATATACGCATGAACTTATCTCCATCCCATTTTTACATATCCAAATACATTTTTATAGTATCATTCATTTTATCGTAAGATTTCCAATATTCTTCTTTTACATTAACACCTGATTTAATGATTAAATACCTAATTATTTCCAATATTTGCTGTGCTGTTTTTCCTGGCTTTACTATTGTTTCGATTTTCCCTATTTTTTTCTTTTCACTGGTCTTATCTGTAATCCATTCATCTGTGACAGAAACAATCTCGTGGGCAGCTACATTTCGGACAGCCCCTTCCACTTTAAGAATATTATTCACTTCCTCTACTAATTTTAAATCATCTTTACATTTAGAGCAAATAATTGTCTTAATATGATGCGAATAAACGGGTTCTTCTCTAAAGTACCCTTTGTATTCTTTATCCAGCATTTCCAACAGGCCTTTTTTCTGTAACTTTTTTCTATCCCATTGATAAAATTCTTCTCCAGACTTTACCTTAACTCTACAACAATCCTTTAATTTAACACCACATTCTTTTTTCAAAATATTTTCTAACAAATCCACTACTAAGGGCGTAATCCCACGAACAAAATCTGCAAGTTCTTGCTTTTCAACTTTAATCTGCAGTACAAGTGCATATTCAAATATTTTCTTTTTATCACCCTCTTTGATTGGGTAAATGTCATAATCTTGTCCTGCCGTCAATGCGCTTATACTTCTCTGATCCAATTTTATTCTGGCATCAGCTATCTGAATCATACGATAAGCCTTCTCTGAAATATCTTTTTCAATTTCTTTTGCTACAGTCAGCGCAGCAGCATAATCATATGCTCTGATATGTTTCTTTATTTCCTCAATTTTTAATAATTTCAGCAAGTTATAACATTTTACTTCTTTGCAACGGTTTTCTGCTCCTTTTTCATTATCTTCGTTTAATTCCCATTCTACCTCGGCATCATATACATCTCTCTTTTCAGCCGGATTTATCCCTTTCTGTGGGGTAGATACCTGTATTGGCTTAAAGCGATATTCAGCCAATGCCGCCATAACCACCAAAGCACTCTTCATTGCAGGAGTTCCCGAGGCCATGTTTATCAATAACTCATCATCTTTTTGCAGTTGTCTTTCGATTATTTTAATTTCTTCTCTAAAATCTTTATAAAATATATCATACTCCTGCACATTGATTAGCTCATCTCTTTCAATCAACTTTACATCAAAAGAATGCTTTAGATAAGCGCCCAGACGATTAACCGCATCTATGTATCTATTATCCTTTTTATGAAAATCCATCATTTCATGGGACAAATACAAATATACAATATCTGGTTTATAGTGTCTGCAAATATGCAGCATAGATCCATCGTGACAGTTTCTAATAGGGTCTGTCCCGCCAACAGGGCTAAATAAAATCCTCTTTCCCATTCTTATTCTCTCCTAAATAATAATAACATCTTCCTGCTCGTTCTCACTCTTTTTACCAAAAGTTGTCACCTGGCCTTTTCCAATTATTTTATAAACCCGTATACTTTCCTCTTCAGAAGCAAATGCAGGAAGACGCCCCAATAACTCTCTGTATTTTTTCTTTGTTATAGTTGCCTCTAAAGCTGATTTTTGTATCCGAAATCCGTATCCCAACAACAGTTTTGACAACTTCACCCTCTTTTTATTTTCAACAATATCATAGATAATCAATACAAAGACTTTGTCATTTTCGGGTTCTTCTTCTATGTTAAAAAAATAATTTTCGTCCTCTATCACAAATCCTCCTATTATCTGCTATACCTATCAAGGTTAACACCCCGTCTTTGTGCCATTTTTATAAGTTCTTCGTCGGATGCCTCTTTAATCCCTGCTCTTTCAGCCATTGCACCGCCAAAACCGCCTCCGAAATATGCTCCATAACACTCTTCTTCCATATCCTCTCTCAGTTGTTCTACGTCTATATACATCCTTCCGCTCCTCCACATTTTTTACTTATTATTTATTTCCAAAAGTTTTAAATACGCTTTTGCTTTCTCCATAGAAATTCCGTGTACTGCAAATGCTTTCGGTTCAATTTTATAGGTTTCTTCTGCAATATTACCTTGACCGCCTACTATTGAAGCTATCTTCTCAGCTTCATCATATTGGTAGGTATAAAAGAAAACATTTAACGCAGTTCCGCCAACAAATGCTCTTTCAACTACTGATAATTCATCTGCATCTATGTAACTCCATACATTTTCTAAAAACCACGAGAGTGACGCTTTACTAAGCCACAGTTTTTGTGTTTTTATTTGGGATAAACATTGCATTCTTATTAACTCTTTTTGCAGTGGATACGCATTCCTCGTTATATCTAAGACAAAATATTTAAAATCATATGGAGATTTTAACTCAGCGGCTGATTCATCCCAAAGCAGATTTTCTCCTTTTCCCGGTATATATTCAGCCACTTCTCTTCCGCCTGAAATCATCTAATTTCAATTGGCTGGTATAACGATGCGTTTTCTTCTTCTATTGCTTTCCAGAGCATATTCATCTGTAAGGCAATTCCCTTTCTAAAACTTACCGCATAATCTACATAACTAAGATATTTCACCTCGGTCTGCAATTTTCTTTCCAATTTTGACAAATATAATTTAATCCCATTCTTTGTCAAAAAGCATCCTGGTTGTTCTATATCGGTTACAAAATCACTCTTTTTAATTTCGTGACCATTGATCATACTCATAACTGTAGAATCAACAATAACCGCTCTCCATTCTTCCATCATATCACTTGCCAGTGTAGGATGATTTTCTTTATCCCGATGTAAAAACCCAAAATAGGGATTCAATCCTTTTGCTTCTATCTTTCCATATATCTCATTCATCAAAATAGAATATCCCAAGCTGAGCATAGAATTAAATTCATCTCTTGGCGGTCTCCGATTACGCCCATGAAAAGAAAAATCTGGATTAATAAGTTTTGATAATCCTTCAAAATATGCCTTTGCTCCCTGCCCTTCATACCCAGTCAATTCCGCTATTTTTTGGCAGCGTGAAACTTTATCCCTGCATATCCGCAACAAGACTAATGAATCATTTACAGAAATTCCGGTACTTTTTTCATATCTCCGCAACACCACCTGCTGATTTTTCAGCTTCGCACTAATAATATTTTTTGCAAGTTCCATTGCAAACTTTGTCTCATATAGCGAAGATTGCTTTCTCTGGCGTTCGGCATTTATATGTCCTGTAGACTGTAGCCTTCCGAAATAACTGCCGCCTTTTGAATAATAGGATACTGGAATTCCTCTCTTCAAGCATTCTTGTACACACTGGGTTGTCATTTGTGCACGGCTCATAATTGTTATACTTTCTAAAGTTTCTATGGGAACCATTTTCTTCATACCATCCGAATATTTTACAACACATCTATTTGACTCAATTCCGACAACTGCACTATTCTCATTTATAAATAATAGACTCATTTTTTTCTCCTTATAAATCACAATTTTCTCAAGCAAAAGGAAATAGTGTATTGAATCTCAATTATTGTCTAGAACTTTCCGTCCCCTATTGGGGAATCATTCTTTCTAACTGACTAACACAAATCTGTTCTTAAACTATGTATCCGGTTTCCGTCCCCTATCGGGGAATCATTCTTTCTAATTTGAAGATGAGATTCTGGGATCAGCGCTAACTAACAGTTTCCGTCCCCTGTCGGGGAATCATTCTTTCTAATTCAGATGATAGAAGAATGGAAACGAGCCAATGACAGTTTCCGTCCCCTATCGGGGAATCATTCTTTCTAATTTGTATGGAAGATATGAACAAAGATGAAATCAAAATAGTTTCCGTCCCCTATCGGGGAATCATTCTTTCTAATTCATTCGACACATCGAATTATACCATCCGAACAAGGTTTCCGTCCCCTATCGGGGAATCATTCTTTCTAATTGATCCCAAATTTTCCATTAAAAACGGAAACTGGTTCGTTTCCGTCCCCTATCGGGGAATCATTCTTTCTAATCCGATCTGGGGGCGCTCTGGATATGAGTTTTCGGTTTCCGTCCCCTATCGGGGAATCATTCTTTCTAATCCTCTCCCACGCAGCCCTTATTTCATGCCCTTTTCAAATGCCATTTGCGTGGGAAAGTAATTCTTCCATCACCTCTCGGCCTATTATATAATAAAAATCTATTAAACGCCAGTATTTTCAAGGTGCGCGGGAAAAGTCTTATATTCGCTTTATCTTTTCTATTTTACACATCCCCATCTGCAATGTTTTTCCCTGATATTCCGTACATTTTATAATGTGGGGAGATACATTGTATTTCTTATCCATATTATGTTTATGTACTCTGGGTACTTTTGTTTTTTCAAAGATCTGTTGTGTAACTTCAATCCCTCTTATTTTTCCAAACATTGGATATATCATCGTCTTTGATACAAATCCGCATCCACCACCGCATAAAACATAATTTGTCTTGGGTAAATCCACCCCTTTAAAAGCTTTAATAAAATTACTATAATAACTTAACATAAAAGTCTTCACCGCTGCTGCCAACGACTTTCCTGTAAGTTTACAAATGCTTCCGTCTATTGTTATCACAAATCGTATCTCTGTCTCTGGTTTGATGCATTCCCGCAAAATCGGAAGTTTCTTTTCAGTTCCATCTGGATGTCTATCAACTTTTTGGCACAGCACAAGTTCATCTACCGACAACGGTTCGCTATCACTGATAATAAAGCCCTGTAAAATATCATTTACAGCATCACTAGGTTTTGTTTCATTTCTATTGAGCGTTCTGAAAGCAATATTCTCTATCGCACCAATATCTTTCTTCAAACAATTCATTCTACTTGTATTCATATCCAAATTCTGCTGTAATTTTCTCTGCGTGTCCTCATACTTTTCTGGATGTGTAAGTATATCTGCTCCCAATAATATGGTTCTGAACATTCCCTTTAAAGAACTGCCAGGAATATATGGTTTTCCGTATGCGTCTTTGATACATTCCATAATCTGAAGCCGGTTAGAGCCTTTTTCAATAATTGCATCGCCGCAGTCTAATGTATACTTTATAAACGGCCTAACATCCTCAATACGGATTCTCTGCTTCTGAAGCCAGCTGGTCAGCTCCATTCTGCCTTTCCCTAATAGATATTCTTCAAAGGCCTCCTCTTTTCTCCGTTTTTGAAGTGCATTGTACAACCCCTGAATATCTGTAATTCCTACCTGTTTTCGATTCAGAAATACATACTCTTTCTTCCCAATTTCTTTCCCGCTTCCAACAAAAACTGGACCTACAGTACGCATAACCACTTGATAACTTTTCATATACTGATTCATCCATCCACCTCCACAAACAGGGGTTTTGCATATCTATATACCGGATGGCTGCCCCCTTTGCAGGACACATCATAGATATCACCGGAAAATCTGGCTGAAAAGCAGGAACCGGCACGGAATGTATATAAATCTTTTTTTCGCATTTGCTCTGGTGCATACCGCTCTGACAGTACAAAGCCGCTTCTTTTTAAAAGAAGATATTCCGCGCCATTCAGAGCACTTTTCAGCTCATCATCCTTTGGCAGTGCAGTAGATAACGACATATACCGGTTTCCAACGCCCTTTAACCGTTTAAGTAAACTTGAAGATAATTTTCCAGAATGTAAGTCGAATCTCCCAAGGCCTGAAGCCCTTTTTCCGCCTATTCCGCTAAAAGAAAGATTTTCCAGCAACTTCTCTGTCAGTTCCAAAGCTTTTTTTTCCTGATATCCCACAATTACGTATATCCCATTGCCTTCTTTATAATAGTAAATGCCAATCCTATACGGCTGCGTTTCTTCCTCCCCCCGGATAGACGCCGCTTCTTTCATCACAAATTGCCCAAGTCTACTCATATCAGTCGCCTGTAATATATCGTACTTTCCTTGTAGATACGTATCAAACATATCTTCCTCTATGTATGTTAACTTTTTAAATTTCTTTTTTATCACCGAATCTCCGGTTCTGTCCGGCATCTCGATACGCTTCATCGGTTTGGGAAGGAAATAAGTATCTCCCATATACGGAAATGTATCAGAAAACAATAATTCTCCATCTTTTACATATTGATAGAAGCATTTCAATACATCTTCCCCCAGCCGCAGTGCCTCCTGACTTAATGCTGAAAATATAGTATCTGCACAACATGAATATTCACCATCGTCAAGATTTTGCTTTCCGAAATGCACCGCACTTTGAAACTTGAACTTGTACAATTTATAATCCATGTGTCCCCCTTAACGCCCGGCTGCTTCCTGTAGAATACGATTACATTCTGTTAAAATGTCATCTGACATTCCTCCTACAACTGTCTCTGCTCGAAGATCGTGAAAAACTACTTTTCCATATCCTCTAGAGCCGCTTCCTCCCAGATAATCATATTGAAGCAATCGGAATCCCTCTGCCAATATGGAAAAATCCTCAACAGCCTCTCTCTCATCCATTACCTCGTAAATAATATCCAGCCCAAAGATTGTTCCGCGGATCACACGCTCAATCTGTCTGGGGTTTGCCACTGCCGTTGCACGGTTTATGGTATTTTCAAATTTTACCTCTGTCATCCCCTGCAGACCCTGTTTTCTCAATTCTTCTTCGTTTTTCAAAAACATATCTGAAATCAACAGCCTGCTTGTCTTTACCTGATCTTTTTTTGCACATCCAAACAGCCTGGTAAGACATTCTGCATCATCATCCGGCTTTTTTGCAACTTCTTCATTATATTCTTTTGCCAGCAATGTTCTCATTTTTCCTTTTAAAGAGCTTCCCGGTATCATAGGACTTTGTGTCCTGCCATCCTTGATCACTGGAGAATCTACTGCCCCTATTGCGGCAAACACAGAAGAACCGCCAATATGCATTCCTGTTTTCACTTCAAGATTCCCTGTTATCTGTATTTTTGCGTACATATATTTTCCTCCTAGTTTTCTCTGCCATCGTGATATTTATGAAATGCCACCAGTGCTTCCATATACTTGCTAAACAGTAAATAATTCTCTCTATTTCCATTGATCCCCTTTAAGAAAGGTATAATCTCAGCTTCCTCCACCAAGTCTCGTACACTATCTTCTCTTCCTGCTTCATATAAAAAACGTACCCGCAGATACTCAATTCTTGAAGTGATGCGCCCCTCCAGCTTTTCCTCTGTTTGACTCATCACCTCATTGTGTATGTCTGCTGTCATGGTCAGAAGATTGCGTAGTTTTGATGTGGTTACCATTGGGATGTTCCGTCCCTTTCTGTCCTTTTTATTTTTTAAACGAATAATCACTTTTTCCGCCATATCCACATAATTTTGATCATTCACCTGCATACCCGCGTTCCTCCTTTTCCCTTGTTAAATATATATAGAGATTAATTGCCGTCTTCAGCTGCCTGCAGTCAATCTCGCTGCGTTCCCCCTGATACCATTGATACATCTTCGCCGAAAAATCTTTATACGCATTTATCTGCTCCTCTGGTGCATCATGCTCAGGCTCCAGTCGGGACAAAAAATAAACATACCGGGCAAAATTTAGTTTTTCCGCCCTATTACGAATCAACTCTAATAAATGATATAAAAAATTCTTTCCCCGTTCTTCTGATATCTGAAAAAATCGATAGATATGCTGATATTTTTCTCCCAGCACATATTGCTCAAACTCCTGCCATCTATATGTTCCATCGCTTACTGGCTGGATTTCTCCATCTTCTCCAACAACATCATGTGTTTCTCCATCTGGGACGATCGTCACAGCGTTTTTTCCTGGCAGTTTTTTCGAACTTTCCTCCAGTTCCGCAGTTTCTTTTGCAATGGCACTGATTGGATATCCCGGCTGGTAAACGCCTATTCCTGCCGACAATTTTAATGTTCCCTGGCTGTATCGTTCAAATGCCCGCCGTACATCAACCGCCAGTTCGACCACCTCATTCCACGCTCCAACAATAAACAGGTCGTCGCCTCCAGAGTAACAGATTGTCGCTTTTCTGGGATGAGACTCATTCCTGTTTATGGAATAAACGCCGTTTTCTAAAATTTTGTTAATATGTAATTTAAAGAACAGGGAGAGCTGTCGGGACAGAGCAGCTGTACGGGATAACGTCACATATCGGTTTTGATTCTCTGGATTTTCAAACCCAGAGACAAATGCCTGTCCCAGATTATCCACATCCGCCCGTATGATCCCTATCCTTCCAATTCCTTCTGCATTGTCAGCGTATTCCTCAAAAGTCTTTCCGTCTGTATAGTTCCCCACCCACAGCTTTGTTGCAACATACCTGCCTGTGAACATTTTGTTCTTGCTGTAAGTCCGCACGAAATAGTCATCCTTCTGCATCTTTTCCCTAGTCCGCTTCTCATCGTCCGATGTGAGAAAGCATCCTCCTGGAAGCGGCAGTGCATCCTCTGTTTCTTTGATGCTTACAGTGAAAAATTCTCCATATAAAATATTTTTAGAAAATCTTTCAATAGCGCGGCAGACTGGACATATTCCCTCCTCATCCACTTTTGCTATTTTTTTGCAGACTTTACACTCCCTTGTATAATCATCATAAGTCTGTGCATTCAGCCTCATAATATCCTCTGCTGAATACCTGTGGCTTTTCATAACGGAAATCGAATCACTAATGTTTCTGTATATTTGTGAATAACTTCCTTCTGGAACATTTTTTAACGAATCCGTACTGCACTCTGCAAACCCCCATGCTATATAAAGTGAAATCTGAAATTTTTCCAAAAACCATTGATTCAGCCCATCCATATACTCTTTTACTGTATTCTTTATCTTTTCTGTATTTGGCATCAGTATATAACAATGCCCGCCGCCAGAATAAATAAGATTCGCTCTGGAAAGATGAACTTCCTGAAGCAGACCATCAAGAATGTGTTCCATCATAATTTCTAAATAAAAAGAGCGGGCCCGTAAAGTCTTCAACGCATTTTTACTGGTAATCGTGTAAATAAAATCCTGTATTCCCGATACATCCATCGAATACAGCAAAAAGGCTTTTTCATTATAAAAAGCCCTTGCTTTTGTATAAAGTTTCTCCCGGTAATCGGACACCTGCTGGTCGTCCAGGTATTCTAAAATACAGCTTGACACCGCCGCAGTAAGTTTCATATGGTCAAACAAAGAAATGTCTGCCATCTCTCCCTTGGCCGTAGATGACGGAACATAAGAAAGATTAGCCTCCAACACTTCCAGCAGAGAGTGGATATAGTCCTGCGTCCACTCCAGCCCCCTGAGATTTGCTAATAGATTTGCTTTTATCTTTGTATAAAAATGCTGGTCGAGTTTCTTTTTCTCCGTGTCCGGATAATTAATCTGATCCTTTTCATCCAATGTTTTCGGTTCATAATACTTCTCCTCATGATTCCCATTCAGAATATTAAATACACTTTGCAATGGCATGGCCATTTCAAAGCCTGTATCTTCCGAATCATTTTTCCTTCTGTCTGCTGCTGATGCAATGTTATCTGCAATATAAACAATATACGCCAGCGAATCCTGATCGATTTTTGCATCCTTTACCGCATCTGCATGGTGATACTGTACACAATCCAGGATATCACGTTCTTCCAGCTGAACTTCTCTCTTCAAAAACTCATACCCGCTCTGACTATGTTTTCTTCTATCATCCCCCTGCCGATAAATTACCTTCCCAATATCGTGTAACAAACCGCCTAATATAAGTTTTGCCTCCCGATCAGTCATTTCTGCGCCTCCATTCCTTTATCCGCAATCCTCCCATTCCCATCGCTGTCTTAATTCCCACACCGGAATATTCGCCAAACCTGGACAAAAGTCTTGCATATTTTGCCATTGTGTTTGTCCCTGCTATTTTTACTCTGACCTCTCCCTTAAAAGAGGGAATTTTGACCCCCTCTAATGGAAAATAAGTGCTTCGAAGCTTATACTGAACTATATGGCTATTTTCTGTCAGCTGTTCTAAAGTTTCATTGTCATACATTTCCATATCAGACGATGCCGCGCTATATTTATTCATTAGACTTTGATAAATATATCTCATGTCTGGCATAATCACATACTTTCCATTACTCTTAAATGACGTAGGTGTTAAAAATTCCAGATTTAAATATCGACTACAGGTGTCTGAGTAGAATTCATCCAGCAGCTCTTGTTTTCTTATTGTTTTTAATATTTTACTTTGGATCTGAACATGAATATCCTTTTTCTCAATAAAGCAATGGGTAAAACTACCATCTAGCAGAGGGGCAATAATCTCCTGATATGCCCTTTGTGTAAACGTTTTTACAACCCATTCTTTCTGCTCTCCATTTAAAATAAATTGGCTGTAGGGCTTCAAACCTTGATTATGCAGCTGCTCCGCATAATCCGCATTGATCTGCCCCATTAATATTCCCTGCATGTTTGAAGATTGATAGTATCCGAAATCTGGTTTATTAACTTCGAGATTCATCCTTAGTTCTGCTAACATACAACAAATCTCCTTTGAATTTATCTAATCATACTTTATATATAACATAAATCTCTTAGAATTCTATCATATAATACAAATTTTGTCATTATTTTTATATAAATAAACAATTTATCCCACTTAAGAATTATATACACTAGAGCGTGTTTGAAAATTGCTTTATGTCAACCGTGCGTCACAATTTGTACCCAAGGGTATGATATGGGAGATTTGTTCCGCATTCAGTCAGTGCGCCCTCCGCGCATCCATCATTTGGAACAAATTACCCATACCATAGCTTTTTTGTACAAATTGCGGCACACGGCTGGTATAAAGTATTTTTCAAACACTCCATAAAAAATCAGAGAAGATACCTTTCAATTAGCGCACCAAAAATAGAGAAAAGAACTATCCGCTAAAACCTTGACAGTCCCTTTCCCTATTTTACACTTTATTTTTTATCTATCCTACCATTTACAACGCCTATCACTCCACAAACTTCACCGCAGTCCCATAGCACATCACTTCCGCCGCCCCCTGGGTAACCGAGGATGAGGCATACCGGACGCCCACCACAGCATCCGCCCCCATACCGGCGGCATCGGCCTCCATACGCTGGGTGGCGATTCCCCTGGCATTGTCCATCATCTCATTATAAGAGGTCAGCTCCCCTCCCACCAGAGTCTTAAACCCAGACATCAAATCCTTGCCAAAATGAACACTCTGCACTGTAGTCCCCTTGGCAACCCCCAGTTCCTGCAGTTTCCTCCCGCTGATTCCATTCGTTGTCACCACTAACATTTCCCAATTCCTCCTCATACATTTATCACTTTCCAGATCTTCAAATGTGCTCCAGACAATTACAAAACGCCCATTTCACAACCAGAGTTTGGGCAGCAGAAACAAATAAGGAGCGAATTCAAAACGGTTTTGAGCTCCGTTTTGTTTCTGCTGTCCAAACTCGTGACTTCTGAAACACTTTTCCAATTGTCAATTAAAACTGCTCAATAATAATACCATCCCGGTAAGCCTGCAGCAGACGGGTCAGCTCCTCGATCCGCTCCCGCAGCTCATTTCCCGTATCTGTATCCCCCACCAGCTGCCGCCGCACAGCCAGTTTCACAGCCACCCGGTTGGAGATAATATCCGCCTCTTCCCGTACTGCTGCCTCCGTGGTGGTAAAAGGCTCATGGGCCGCCAGAAGCAGTCCATAAGAATTATAGATTAAGGTATACCCGGCAATTCCCGTCTCTTTCTGGTATGCCCGGGAGAATCCGCCGTCAATGACCAGCACTTTTCCCCCGCATTTCACCGGACTCTCCCCGGATGCATGGTGTACTGGCACATGTCCGTTGATGATATGGACATCTTCCCCCTGCAGACCGAATTCTTTCAGAATCCGGTTCATAACGTCTTCATTTTCCTGGAAACGGTAATAGGGATTCTTCCCCTCTTTATGTGTCTCTTCCTCTTTAATGAAATACCTCTCAAAGGTAGCCATTTTATCTTTGCCGAACAGAGGGGAATTGGGGCCGCACCAGATATACCACATGATATCCTCTCCCTTTTTCTTCTCCTCCAAATCCTGAGCAAAAAAGGCTTTCCTCACATAGAGTTCCAGAGCATCATACAGGGCTTTTCCCTTATATGCCTTATCATAGACCTTTGCCTCTTTAAAGCTGCCGTCTTCATTCAGGGGAACACAGCCATGATACATGAGATTCCCGTTGAATACCTTATACAGACTGCCCTTCTTCAAGAGAAGCATCATATGCTGCTGCATTTTCTCGCATTTAACAAAGGCCGACTGGAGGCGCTCCATCACTTCCCCTTCTTCCGGAGACAATGCATAGGGGTCTTTTGGGTCAATGGTGGGAAAATTCGTATCCAGCAGAGCATACGTTTTCCCGTTGAGGGTGATGGTTCCCTTTTCATAATCAATCCGGTGGAGCAGACGGCGGTTCTGCATCTGGAAACACGGCCTGCGTGCTGCCAGCTGGCCCTCCAGCTTAAACTGAATGATAGAAATGGCCTTATGCATCTGCATATTCAGCTTGGCCTCCTCCAGATTTCCTGTACTGTTCCCTTTCGTCTTAAAGCAGGTGCAGGGATCATCCTGATAAGTAGTCATGGAAAATGTGGCCAGGGGAAGCAGATTGATTCCATAACCGTCCTCCAGAATATCCAGATTCCCATAACGTGCACTGATGCGCACAATATTGGCGATACAGGAAAGCTGCCCGGAGGCCGCCCCCATCCATACAATATCATGGTTCCCCCACTGGATATCCAGAGAGTGATAGTTCATCAGCTTGTCCATAATAAAATGCGGCGCAGGCCCCCTGTCATAAATATCCCCCAGCACATGGAGATGATCGATTACCAGCCGCTGTACCAGCTCCGCCAAAGCGATGATAAAGTCCTCCGCCTTTCGGATATCAATAATCGTGGTCACAATGGCGTCGTAATAAGCCTCCTTATCCAGCACCTCCTGCTTCTCCGTGATCAGCTCCTCGATCACATAGGCAAACTGGCTGGGAAGGGCCTTTCTTACCTTAGAGCGGGTATACTTGGAAGCCACAGTCTTACAGATTTCAATGAGACGGTACAGGGTGATCTTGTACCAGTTCTCCATGTCCTGTTCTTCCTTCTTCACCAGCTCCATTTTCTCCCTGGGATAATAAATCAGCGTGGCAATGGCCTTTTTATCCGCCGTGCCCAGGGTATGTCCAAACACATCGTCAATCTTTTTTCTGACCGCCCCGGAGCCATTGCGCAGCACATGGGAAAACGCCTCGTACTCCCCATGAATATCCGTCAAAAAATGCTCCGTCCCTTTGGGCAGATTTAAAATCGACTGTAAATTAATAATCTCCGTAGCCGTCTGGGCAATGGTGGGATACAGCTCCGCCAGACGCTGTAAATATTTCAACTCCTCTTTCTTCATCATACCTCCTCCAAACTATTATAAACCCGCCTGCCCTCCCCACTGGCAGGCATGTCCATATAACATTACACTGACAGCAGATTATCAAACAAAGATATCTGATTGGACTGAGGAATATCCCCAAATAAATGCATCTCCTCCATCAAATCAATCACTGTCTTACTCACCTTAGTACGCTGGCGGAAATCGTCAATGGACAGGAATTTTCCCTCCCCTGCCGCTTCCACCACTGCGTCTGCCGCCTTATCCCCCAGCCCCTCAATACAATCCAGAGGGGGCCTCAGCTTTCCGTCCACAATGGCGAATCTGTGGGCCTCAGATTCATAAATATCGATGGGCACAAATGAAAACCCCCGCGCATACATTTCCTGCACAATCCGCATATCCTTCATGGTATCCTGCTCTTTTTTCGTGAGAGCATCTCCTTTTTCCTGAAAGGATTTCATATGATACTCCAGTTTCTCTTTTCCCTGACACATAAGTTCATAGGAAAAGGACGTGGCTCGGATACTGAAAAACGCTGCATAATAAGCCAGCGGGTGAAAGATTTTATACCAGGCAATCCGATATGCCATCATTACATAAGCCGCCGCGTGAGCCTTAGGGAACATGTAGGAAATCTGCTTGCAGGACCAAATATACCAGTCTGGCACATTGTTTGCCTTCATCACTTCCTCCCACTCCGGTTTCAGACCTTTTCCTTTCCGCACGCTCTCCATAATGGTGAACGCCTGGCTGCTCTCCACCCCCTGATTAATCAGATATGTCATAATATCATCCCGGGTACAGATGGCTGTGGATATGGTGGCTTTCCCCTCCTGTATCAGCACCTGGGCATTGCCCAGCCACACGTTGGTGCCGTGGGACAGCCCGGAAATCCGGATTAAATCCGAAAAACAGGCAGGTTTGGTGTCCAAAAGCATCTGAATAACGAACTCCGTGCCGAACTCCGGAATTCCCAGCGCCCCCAGGGGACATCCTCCAATAGACTCCGGCGTAATCCCCAGAGCCTCTGTGCTGGAAAAGAGGGACATCACATCCGTCTGGTCCAGGGGCACATCCTTGGCACTGGTTCCCGTCAAGTCCTCCAGCATACGAATCATAGTGGGATCGTCGTGCCCCAGAATATCCAGCTTCAGCAGATTGCCGTCGATGGAGTGATAGTCAAAATGGGTGGTGACAATGTCCGAATTCACGTCATTGGCCGGGTGCTGTACAGGTGTAAACTTCTCAATTTCCTCCCCCAGAGGAAGGACAATAATCCCCCCCGGATGCTGGCCTGTAGTCCTTCTGATTCCCGTACAACCCTGGACAATCCGGCTGATTTCGCAGTTGCGCTTTCTCATTCCCCGCTCTTCAAAATAATTTTTCACATACCCGAAAGCGGTCTTCTCCGCCAGGGTACCGATGGTCCCTGCCTTGAATGTCTGGCCTTTTCCGAAGATTTCCTCTGTATAGCGGTGGGCTGACGCCTGGTATTCCCCGGAAAAATTCAGGTCGATATCCGGCTCTTTATCCCCCTTAAACCCTAGAAATGTCTCAAAGGGAATGTCAAATCCGTCTTTTTTCAAGGGCTCACCGCAGCTGGGACAGACTTTGTCCGGCATATCGCACCCCACCCGGCCCACGAAGGCTTTCACCTCCGGCGAATCGAAGTCGCTGTAATGGCACTTTTTACAATAATAATGGGGCGGCAGAGGATTTACCTCCGTAATCCCCGCCATAGTAGCTGCAAGGGAGGACCCCACTGACCCCCTGGACCCCACTAGATAGCCGTCCTCGTTGGACTTCCACACCAGCTTCTGGGCAATGATATACATCACCGCATACCCGTTGGAAATAATGGAGTGCAGTTCCTTGTTCAGACGCTCCTCCACAATCCCCGGCAGAGGATCCCCGTAAATCTCATGGGCTTTATTCAGGCAGATGTCCCTCAGGTCCTGGTCTGAATTTTCAATCACCGGGGGAAACTTGTCCGGATGGATGGGGGAAATTTTCTCACACATATCTGCAATCTTATTGGGATTGGTAATCACCACTTCCTCCGCTTTCCCGCTTCCCAGATACCGGAATTCCTCCAGCATTTCCTCCGTGGTCCGCAGATACAAAGGCGCCTGGTCGTCTGCGTCGGTAAATCCTTTCCCCGCCATGATGATTCTCCGGTAGACTTCATCCTCCGGATCCATAAAATGCACATCGCAGGTGCCCACCACCGGCTTTTCAAACTGTTCCCCCAGCTTCATGATTTTCCGGTTGATCTCCATCAGGTCTTCCATGGAATTCACTTCCGTCTTATCGCTGGCAATCATAAATTTGTTGTTGCCCAGAGGCTGGATTTCCAGATAGTCGTAAAAGGACACCAGCCTGGCAATCTCCTGTTCCGGGGCATCGTTTAACACCGCCTGGTACAGCTCCCCGGCCTCGCAGGCACTTCCGATGATCAGTCCCTCCCTGTGTTTTAAAAACACGCTCTTGGGCACACGGGGACTGCGGTGGTAATACTTAAGATGTGACAGAGACACCAGTTTATACAGATTCACCCGCCCCGCCTCACTTGCTGCCAGGATAATGGCGTGATAGGTGGGCAGTTTCCGAATCTGATCCTCTGACACACTCCCCTGCCGGTTCAGCTCCTCCAGATCGTAAATCTCCCTCTCCCTGCACATGTCCACAAATTTTACAAAGATCTCTGCTGTGCAGGCCGCGTCGTCCACCGCCCGGTGATGATTATAAAGGGGAATCTGCAGTGCCTTGGCAACGGTATCCAGCTTAAAGCGGTTTAACGCGGGAAGGAGAAACCGGGCCATTCCCACTGTGTCCACAGAAGTAAAGTCAAAAGGAAGTCCCAGCCGCTGGCAGTTTCTCTCCACAAATCCCACATCAAAGGAAGCATTGTGGGCCGCCAGCACTGCCCCCTGGCAGAACTGGAGAAATTCCGGCAGCACGGTCTCAATATCCGGTGCATCCATCACCATAGAGTCCGAAATTCCTGTCAGCTGTTCAATCCGGTAAGGAATGGGCACATGAGGGTTGACAAACGTGGAAAAGCGGTCTGTAATCCGCCCATCCTCCACCAGCACTGCCCCGATTTCAATAATCTGATTGGCCAGCGGGCTGAAACCCGTAGTCTCCAGGTCAAACACTACAAACCTGCCGGAAAAATCCTGTCCTTTCCCATTCTCTACCATACCTTTTGTGTCATCCACCAGGTAGGCTTCCATCCCGTAAATCACTTTAAAATCTGCCTCTGGAGGCACACATCCCCCCCAGGCGTCAAAGCAGTGGAAAGCTTCCGGAAAAGACTGTACCACCCCATGGTCTGTGATTGCAATGGCCTTATGTCCCCACTCGTAAGCACGTTTTACCAGGTCTTTGGCATCGGTTACCCCGTCCATATCGCTCATCTTGGTGTGACAGTGAAGCTCCACCCGTTTATCCGGGCTGGTGTCCATTCTCTTGGCTGTAAAGTCAGAAATTTTCCGGATTCCCCGCACCGAACCAATGGTCAATTCCCCATCAAAGCGGTCGATGGTGGTGACCCCTTTGATTTTCAGGAAAGCCCCTGTATGGACAGATTCTTTTATCTGGGGCACCAGCGCCCCTTCCAGAAACATTTTGACCACAATGGTGTCAGTAAAATCCGTTACCGCAAATATGAGGATTTTCTTTTCATTGCGGATCTCTCGCTCGTCAAAAGAAATCACTTTTCCCCGGATAATCACTTCCCCCATCTCTCCGTCAATGGTTTCCAGGGGAACCGCCTCTCCTTCGAAGTCTCTGCCGTAGACCTGGCTGGGGTCACTGGAGCGTCTGGCTGCTTCCTGAGCCGCTTTCCCTGCTGACACCTTCTTCTTGGGCTGCTCGTGTTTCTCCCCTGCGCTCTCCTTAGAAGCACGGCGGATCACCTGTTCCACTTCCTGTTGGATTTTCTTTTCCGCATTCCTGCGGTATCTGCTCTCCTGATGGGCTGTAAATTCTGGCTCCACTTTCAAATCCATTCCGCAGCGTTCACAGAATACTTTCTCCAGATATTCCACCAGCACTTCCCCTTTCTCCCGGGCCACCATGGAATCCGGAATCCGCAGGCGCAGGCTGTGCTCCTGGGAAAACTCCAGCTGAGCCGCCTGGAACAGGTTGTGCTCCAGCTGATTATAAGCCTTCAGCTCCAGAAGCATGCTGGACTTATAAATTTCCATAAAATTTTCCGGCGTATACTGACGGGACAGCAAAAAGCGTTCAATGATTTTCACTTTCACATCCGTCTGTCCGAAAAACTGGCGGCGTATCTGTTCCTCCAGCTGAAAAATATGCTTCTTATGAATCCACCGGTCGCTGGACAGATAAACTCTCAGAAGGGTCCGGTCCCGGTTACAGGTCACACGGGTGACAAAAGCCGCCTCCAGCCATTCCCGCACATTGCCATCCACCTCCAGATTGGGAAATACTTCGAAAAACTTTTTATCCATTTTCACCAGCCCCTATTCCTTCCAGTGCATCAGTTCCTCTTTCAGACAGCCCAGCAGTTCTGACTCCGGCACTTTTTTAATAATCTCACCTCTGCGGAACAAAAGCCCCACGCCTTTTCCCCCGGCAATGCCCATATCTGCTTCTCTGGCCTCTCCCGGACCATTGACGGGACAGCCCATCACCGCCACTTTAATATTCAAAGGCATGTCCTGGACCATCTGCTCCACCTGGTTGGCAAGGCCGATTAAATCAATCTCCGTGCGGCCGCAGGTGGGACAGGAAACCACCTCTACCCCCTGCTTTCTCAGCCCCAGTGTCTTCAGGATTGTCTTTGCTGACTTAATCTCCTCCACGGGAGGCCCTGTAAGAGAAACGCGGATGGTATCGCCGATTCCCTGATAGAGAATAATTCCCAGCCCTACAGCGGACTTAATGTTCCCCGAATACAGGGTTCCTGCCTCTGTGATACCCACATGGATGGGATAACGGGTCTGCTCTGCCAGCAGTTCGTGGGCTCTCACACACATTCTCACATCAGAAGATTTGATGCTGATCACCAGCTGGTCATAATCAAACGCCTCCACCATACGCACCTTGTCCAGAGCGCTCTCCACCAGTCCCTGGGCAGTGACCCCCTGGTATTTCTCCAGCAGTTCTTTTTCCAATGAACCGCTGTTGACCCCTACCCGTATGGGAACCTGCCGTTTTCTGGCCGCCTCCACCACAGCTCCTATCCGCTCCTGTCCTCCAATGTTCCCCGGATTGATCCGGATCTTATCCGCTCCGTTTTCAATGGCTGCAATGGCCATGCGGTAGTCAAAGTGGATGTCCGCCACCAGGGGAATGTGAATCTGTTTCTTAATCTGCCTCAGGGCAAGCGCCGCCTCCTGGCTGGGCACCGTACAGCGGATGATCTCACAGCCGGCCTCCTCCAGCTCCAGAATCTGTTTGACTGTGGCCTCCACGTCCTCTGTCTTGGTATTGGTCATAGACTGAATCCGAACCGGACTGCCTCCCCCGATTTGGCAGCCGCCGATGGTTACCACCTTTGTATGCTCTCTGTGCATAATTTCCTCCAGTCCCCAGACTCGTTTCTGGAATATGCTATTTCTGAATTTCCAACAGTTTATGCTTTAATTCGTTCTCCATCTTCTGTAACTGCACTTCCGCCTCTGCACGCTTCTGATGACCTTCTTTTTGAATCTTCATCACCTCATCCAGAGTCTGAATCAGAGACTCATTGGTGTGTTTCAAAGTCTCCATGTCCACAATCCCCCGCTCAGACTCTTTCGCAGTCTCAATAGCAGCCATCTTCAGGGTATCTGCATTTTTCTTCAGCAATTCATTGGTCATATCCGTCACAGCCCGCTGTGCTCTGGCAGCATCGTGGGAATGGGCAATTCCCAGTGCCAGCACCATCTGGCTTTTCCACAGGGGGATGGTGTTTACCAAGGTAGTCTGAATTTTCTCCACCATCATGGTGTCGTTATTTTGAATCAAACGGATCTGGGGAGCCGTCTGAATGGAAATCATCCGGGTCAGATCCAGGTCATGAATCTTCTTTTCAAACCGATTGCACATACTATCCAGATCTTTCGCCGCCTGGGCGTCTTCCGGCAGGCCGCTGGCCTGGGCTTTGTCCATCAGCTCTTTTAACTGGGTGCTGCGGACCTCACCTAATTTTTTCTTCCCCGCCAGTATATACATGGATAACTCTTTGTAATAATTCAAATTCAGCGCGTACATTTTATCCAGTGTGGCAGTGTCTTTCATCAGACGCACCTGATGTTTTTCCAGAGATTCCACGATCCGGTTCACATTTACCTCTGCCTTGGCATACTTGGCTTTCATGGCGCTGATCTTATTGGCATTCTTTTTGAAAAAGCCAAGAAATCCCTTTTCTTCCTCCTGGTCGTCAAATCCTTTCAGTTCCTGAACCAGATTTAAAATCAAATCCCCGGCTTCGCCCAGTTCCTGAGTCTCCACATTGGCCAGCGCCGCCTCTGAAAAGTCCGCCATTTTTTTCTGGGTGCTCACACCGTACTGGAGAACCAGATTGCTGTTGGTCAGGTCAATTTGTTTGGCAAAATCATCCACCATTTTCTGCTCCTGGGGTGTCAGCCTGGGCTCCTCCACTTTCACCTCCGGCTCCTTCACCGGTTCCTCCGCCGGAAGGGACGGTTCTATCTCCGGTTCCAATGTCAGTGTGGGAACCGGCATTTCATCTGCAAATGCATCAAAGCTTTTCATTTCCTCACTCATATCTGTTTCTCCTTTGTCTTTGGATTTCTATTTCATTTTAAAGTCATCGCCTGTCAGACCCTCCTGAGCCAGCAGTGTCTGAAGGACGGAAATATCCGTGGATACGTCCCATGCCGTATCTTTAAAGATGGAATCCAGCAGCTTTTCAAACGCCTGGTTGAGGGTATCCAGGGTCTGCTCAATTTCCCGTTTGGAATTGGTGATATTCTCCCCCTGTACCGGCTGGGCGTCCAGTTCTGCATAAGCGTCCAGCAGTTTCACCGTTGTGGGCAGATAATACTCCATCATCCGTTTCAGGTCCGGAACCACCTCCGGGTGATTTTTCACCCGCTTAAAAATATTCTGCACAATCAGTTCCATCCGGGTGATCTTATCTGAGATTTCCTTTCCCGGAATCAAATCGTTGCACTTCCTGATATGCACCAGAAACGTGTTCCCCTCATCCAGAACTTCCTGCACTTCACGGGGAACCTTGCTATCCTGTTGTTCCTGATGAACCTCCTCGTGGGGCGGCGCTGTCTGCTGGCGCTGGCGTTCCTCCAGCTGATGCTGGGCAGTCTTATACTGGTCGTACGCCTGGTCAGTGGTGATCAGGCAGGTCTCCTGGCTGTCCAGATGTCCTTCCAGGAAAAGTCCTTTGTTCAGCATCTTTTTCACGTCCTTTTTGATAAAAGATACCGTTCTCCCCACACTTCTCGCCAGTTCTTCCAGCTGGCAGTACCCTCTGCCCCGGATGCATTTCACATACTGGCGGAATCTTTTTGCCAGGCCGATTTTCCTGGCCCCTCCCCAGCAGATCCCCCCGAACAAAATGGTCAGGAAAAATAAAATGCTGTTGGCAAGATTCAGCCCAAAATGCACATCGGCATCTAAAGAAGGAGCCATCAGCGCCACCAGCAGACAGATGATCAGCGCCACACCGGTGCCTGCCGCCGTCACCCCTCCCACAATGGCCATGACATACCCGGCCGCCGACATGCCGGAGGGATTTTTATAAGGGCCTGGCGGAAGAATCTCCCGTCTGGCAGCAGGCTGTCTAACCTTCTGTACATAGGAACGCTGGCCCGGCCGCACACGATTCAATTGATTTCTCCGGGAAGCGCCCTTGGTCTGCCACCCATACTGATAAGGCTCCCTGCCGCCCGGTGCCCGCCGGGCCTGTCCATCATCCCGTACCTCCCAGTAATTGCTGTTTTGCTGGCCGGCCTTTTCCCCGTCATGGATTTCCCAGTGTCCGCCTTTGGAGCCGCTTCCTCCCAGCAGATTTCCCAGATTATCCACGGCGCCGTTAATGGCCTGGTTGATACCCTGGTTTAATTTGCTGAAATCTCTGGAATTGATGGCGTCCTGCACCATATCCTTTATATCATTTCCCAATTGATTCCAATCCTGATTCCCCATGCTATCCTCCTAAAGTCCAAAATTGAGAACAAATGAATTCTTATTTCCATACATATTATAATGGAAAGGCGGGCAAAAAGCAATGATAAGCAAAAATGCCACCAGCCCTTTGTGGCTGGTGGCAGCAATTATGCTATTTGGTTCTCCAGATTAATATCAAGTCCAAATTCTCTCAGGTCCTGACCTCTTACGTCTAGTTCTGTCCTCAAAATATCCAACATTTCATAGTATGCCAGGCGTCTGCCTGCTGCAAGCATATCGCTTTTATCTGCTCTGCTCTCCTTTGCCGCTTCACTGGCATTTTCTACAAGCCGGGCAATCATATATTTTATCCCATCTTTTGTCAATGCATCATCCATCATAGTCACCTCTCTATCTTTAACTCATCCACCCTGTCCTGAATGGACTGATCGAAATTTTGAATTTCCTTCATCCAATGCTTTTTCAAGCCTTTCTGCTCTGCCTCCGACTTCTCATGCCAATCTGGACAATGTTTTTCTGGTTCAGTAATATATGCCTCATGTTCTTTTCTGCGCTTCTCATACTTTCTAATTGCGCGTTTCAAAGATGCTGACTCCTGTCTGCGTATATCGCTTTCAGCAAAAAACTGCAAATTCATCATCCGTACAACTCCATTTTTTCTATTATAATCAGAAATCTCTGCATTTGCAATGCCTTTTCATTTTGTTTTACAGTATCTTTACTTTTCTAAAAAATCCATGTATCATGGACAAAAGAACACACCTGAAACATAAAAGGAGACAGCTGTGAAAAACACATCATTTGAAAAACCTTATCAAATACTAATCGTAGAGGACGACCAGGGGCTGAACCAGGGGATTGCACTGGCTCTGCAGGAAGAGGGCACCATTTTCCACACCGCCTTCTCTCTGGCGCAGGCAAGGGAAATCTGGCAGAAAGGAGACATTGACCTGATTCTGCTGGATATCAATCTGCCGGACGGAAGCGGGTATGACCTGCTGCGGGAGATACGGCAAAGCTCGGAAACACCTGTGCTTATGCTCACTGCCAACGACCTGGAGGTGGATCAGGTGACCGGATTTTCTCTGGGAGCGGATGATTATATCACAAAACCTTTCAGCCTGATTGTCCTCCGGGCAAGAGTGGACCGGTTCAAAAAGCGTGTCCGGGGTCGGATTGCCCCTGATGATTATCAGAATGACCGGTATCATTTCCGTTTCCGGGAGATGATTTTTTTCGCAGACGGCAAGGAAGTGGTCTTGAGCAAAACAGACCAGAAACTGCTCCGGATGTTCACCCTGCACCCGGGACAGATTCTGTCTCGGGAACGGCTGATAGACGCAGTATGGCCTGACAGCGCCGGATATGTGGACGAGAATGCCCTGTCCGTGGCTGTCAACCGCCTGCGCCATAAACTGGAGGGAAAGGAAAAGAAATGTCCCATTCAGACCGTGTATGGCCTGGGATATGTATGGGGGAAGAAACATGTTTGAATTTGGTACAGGAAAGACCATGAAACGGTTAAATCAGATGCTGGACGATGCCATTGACGGAACTTTTCAGGAATCTGCTTTCAATGAGACAGAACTTTCCCGTCTGGAATCCCGTTGGAAACAATATCTGTCCCTCTCAGGAAAATCCGTGGACCAGGCAGAAAAAGAGCGGGAAAATCTGAAAAAACTGGTGTCAGATATTTCACACCAGACCAGAACTCCTCTGAGTAACATTCTCCTGTATGCAGAACTGATGGAAGATGCGGCAGAAACCGAAAATACAAAAAAATTGGCTCATCAGATTCTCTCCCAGACAAAAAAGCTGGAGTTTCTCATACAGGCCCTGGTGAAAATGTCCCGCTTGGAAACAGACATCCTGGAGGTGGTCCCCAGACAGCAGCCTGTCCGCCTGCTGGTGGAACAGACCATAGAGGAAATCATCCCGAAAGCCCAAGCAAAACAGATACACATTGCCTGCACCCGGTTTTCGGACATAGAAGCCTTGTATGATTTGAAATGGACCGGGGAGGCACTTACAAATATTTTAGACAATGCCATAAAATATTCCCCAACAGAAAGCACCGTTTTTGTAGAAGTGAAAAAATTCCAGCTCTACACCTGCATTTCTGTGAAAGACCAGGGCATCGGTATCCGGGAATCTGAAAAAGCCCAGATATTCGCAAGGTTTTACCGCAGTATGGATGTCCAGCAGGAAGACGGCATAGGCATCGGTCTGTATCTGGCCAGAGAGATTCTCCAAAGGGAAAACGGATACATCAAAGTCCACTCACGCAAAGGAGAGGGAACCTGCTTCAGCCTGTATCTTCCTGCCGGTGCAGGTGGATCTATTTTATAATATACGCCTCCACAATCTGCCCAATATACATGGTATGGGGATCTCGGTTTGCCATGGGATTGGTTCCGTCCACATCCTGTGGATACATAGAGGCCCGGATGTCCTCCGGCAATGCAGATAACTCCTGTCTCTGTGCATACAATATTTTACATTCCAATGTAAGGGGATATTCCCGCACACCAGGAGTGTGAAGTGCTTCCGGTTCTTCCAGTGTCATCCCCGTCTCCTTTACCTTATCCACATTATGGCCGGACTGAGACCCGCACACTTTGGCAATCTGCGGCACCGGCTTATCCAGCGGAATGCTCACAGTGAACTCCCCTGTCCTGTCCAGCTGGGATTTGGTATAACGGTTTTCCCGTACATACACCACAAACGTGGGAACCCCCCACGTGGTGCCCAGATTCCCCCATCCAATCACCATAGAATTAAATTTCTCTCCTTTGGTATTCAAAAGAATCCCCTTGGGGAGCGCCTTTGTGATTGTCTGTGCATAATCTGTAATCTTAATTTTTTCTTTCATTGGAATCATATACCTCCTCAAATTCAAACTATTTCACCAGCCATTTTCCCCAGGGGGAAAGATCAGAACGTTTCCATCCCCCTGTTCTCTTGCAGGAAGGCTTTAAAAGCGCAGAGCTTTCATTCTTATTAGAAAGGTTCCATCCCACATAACTGATTTTATGCCTCTTTAAGAACTTTAACCACTGATTCCCCTCTTTTTTATTCAGCGCGCCATTACCGGATGCATCGGAAATGCCGAATTCCGATACAAACAAAGGCAGCCCCTGCGCCAAAGCGCTCTCCGCCTTCTTTCTCAGGTCTGCTCCATGGGTCCCGGCATAAAAATGCAGGGTATACATGACATTTTTATACCCTTTCAGAGGACTGGCGGCAGCTGCATCCACATCCTGGGACCAATTGGGGGTTCCGATAAGAATGACCCCGTTTTTGTCTCTGGAGCGGATTGCCTTTACCACTTTCTTTGCATAGGTTTTTATGATGCTCCAGGAAGTCCCTCCGTTGGGTTCGTTGCAGATTTCATATATCACGTTGGTGTGGTTTTGATACCTGGAAGCCATTTTCTTGAAAAATCTCACTGCCTGTTTTTCGTAAGTTCTGGGGTTCCCGTCACTTAATATGTGCCAGTCAATGATCACATAAAGCCCTGCCTTTTTGGCATACTGCACCCCTTGGTCAATCCGCCTCTCCAGCACTTTTCGGTTTTTGGCATCTCCGGTACAATAGCCGTTGTATTCGCTGGTGTAAAGGGCCAGGCGCACCACGTTGGCGTTCCAGTCTTTTTTGATGCTGTGAAAAGCCTTTTGATTCACATATTCCGGAAACCAGGACAGCCCGTGGGTGCTCACTCCTTTCAGCTGGACCTTCGTTCCCTTCCCATTAACCAGCTGAGTTCCTTTTACCTTCAGCGCAGGAATCTTCGCCGCATGAACTGGTGTGCTTCCCCAAAAGAGCGCCCCTGCTGTCAGAAACAACAGACAGCTGAGATATAGATATTTTCCGCAATATTTTCTCACTGAGTCTCCACCGCCTTTTCTTATCCTTTTATTTCGTCCAGCTCCTCCATATTCATACCCATGCTGGTCAACAATGCTTTTAGATCCCTATATCTTTTCCGCATTGATTGATATGTTACCGATTCCTTGTCTTCCAGAGACAGCATCCAGTCCTGAATTCTGGAGAATTCTTCAAGTGATATTTTCATGATTTCTTCTTTACTCATTTTCTCTAACACCTCCATCTTTGCACCGCCTTTTCTTATCTATTACATCTATTATAGCGGCAAACAAAAAAAGTGTAAAGCCTTAAGTCCCCCTGTCTGCCATCCGATAATTACTATAAATTATGTTATGAAATAGTATGACTGTACATTTTCATCCAGGAGGTGACCTTTTGAACCCTTTAATATCCATAAACCAGCAGACATTTTATTATCAGGTCCAGGTTCCGGCCGGCACTGCCAGCCCAGATACCCCCTCTGCCATCCCCGACAAGACAGTGCTGTCTGAAAACGAGAATCCAAAAAGCGGCCAGAGCAGCCAGAAAACCCCAGGACGGCGCAATTTCGATACCTACGAATGCCAGACCTGTAAAAACAGAAAATATCAGGATGGTTCTGATGACCCCGGAGTTTCTTTCAAAACGCCCACACATATCAGCCCGGAAAATGCTGCCTATGCCATACGTTCCCATGAAATGGAACACGTATCCCATGCCCAGGCCAAAGCACAGCGGGAAGATGAAAAAATTCTCTCCCAGTCTGTCACCTATCACACCGCAATCTGTCCGGAGTGCGGCAGAACCTATCTTTCTGGAGGGACAACCCGGACAGTATTTCAGAAATCTCAGGATTTTTACAATGAAGTGCCTGAACAAAAAGGCTCTTTTCTGGATATGACTGCATAACTTTAAGAAAAGGCTGACCGATGATGACTCCCACCGGTCAGCCTTTTCTTGCAGCGGGCGGTGCAGATGGATTTTCAAGCACGCTTTATTCCCACATAAATATGGATTTCTGCATGATCCATGCTGTCGTCCTGATATTCCTCAAAATCACACTGAAAGGTTCTGGGCAGATCCATCTGCCAGATTTCCTGCCATGCCCTGCCAACTGCCTGTACCATATCACCGTGAATGATAAACCGGGCATACCGTCCTGCCGGAATTCTGCAGACAGCATAACTGCCCCCGTCTGGCTCCTCTGCTGTCTCGCAGGCCGCCATCACTGTATAATCCCCCTTCTCATCTCTGGAATAATCTGTATAAATCCCCAATGCCTTTGCATTTACTTTTCCGGGAATGGACTCATAAATCCCTTCCTTAAAAAACTGATTCCAGACACCGCCAATCACTGCTGTCACATCCGGTGATGTATTATTGGTCCGGGCCGCTGTTCCAACGGCAATTTTTTCCTCCAGCTCTACAACCTCATACTTCATTTCCTGTCTCCTTTCGATTTTTCAAACACATTCTCATAAATGGCTGACTTAAATTTTCGTTGTCCCATTCATTGTATCAAACCAAAGGTGACATCTGTATGTCATGATTCCCGATATTTTTCCCGTATGCCCTCTGCAAATTCCAATATGTCCTTTCGAAACTCAGCGGGCTCCAGCAGCTCCGCTGCGCCTCCAAAGGACGCAATCCAGCAGATGATGCTGGTTTTATCTATAAACCCAAAAGAAAAAAGCAGATTTCCGTCCGGCTGTTCTGTAAAACTGTCAGGACCATACTCCTCCACAAGACGCCATTTATACATGGGCTGAATGATTGCTTTCACCTGATATACAGGAGGAAACACACGCTCCATAGCCAGTTCCGGCAGAGGCGCCTTACGCTTTTCAAAAGGTTCCCCCAGCTGTAGATCTGTCATGCGGTTCAGCTTGAACAGGCGGAAATCCTGCCGCATGGTACACCACCCCCACACATACCAGCCTGCCCACTGGAAAATCAATCTGCAGGGCTCGATCTTCCTGGCAGACTCGCCCTTAGGCGCATAATAGGTAAAGGAAATCTCCCTGGAAGAATCAATGGCATGATGAATTTGTTCGATTTTTGGTGTCAGAGTATCTTTATACCAGGAAGAAAGATTGATACAAATATGCTGGCCGCCTGTCAGAAGATTGGATGCCCCCGCTGAGAGTTTCTCCATCAGCTGTGCATAACGATTGGTGCCGCTGACACTGTCAAGGCTTCGAAGTCCTGCCAGAATGGCCTGCATATCTGAAGTGCTGAGCAGTGTCCGGTCTATCCGGTAGCCTTCCATAATGGAAATGCCGCCGTTTTGGCCTGGTGCCGTGGCAATGGGAATTCCCGCCATACAAAGAGCCTCAATATCCCGGTTGATGGTACGGCGGGAAACTTCAAACATTTCTGCCAGATACGGCGCAGTCACTTTATCCTGCTGTAAAAGAATAGATAGAATACCGATCAGACGTTCCACTTTCATTGGCCAAGCTCCTTTTTCAACGCTGCCCGTCTGTGACGAGATTTTCTGACACTTTAACCCTGTAATAGACCAGCCCCACAATATCCGCCAAAACCCAGCCGATGGGCACGGAACACCAGATTCCCACAACTCCTATGGCTGGAACCGCAGAAAGTACATAGGCCAGCGCCACCCGTGTCCCCAGGGAAATAATTGTCAGCACCACCGACATTCCCGGTTTCCCCAATGCCCGGTAAAGCCCGTACAGCAGAAACAGGCAGCCGATGCCACAGTAAAAGGCCCCCTCAATCCGCAGATATCGGACTCCCTCTGCTATGATGGCTGTCTCCCTGGCATTCACAAACATCAGCATCAATGGACGGGCAAAGATCCACACCGCCCCTGATACAATCACACAGAAAATCATTGCTGTGGCGGCAGCGCTCTTCAATCCTGCCCGTATCCGCTCTCCTTTTTTTGCCCCGAAGTTCTGGGCGATAAATGTGGAAAAGGCATTGCCAAAATCCTGCACGGGCATATAGGCAAACGCATCGATTTTCACTGCTGCGGCAAAAGCGGCCATAACCACTGCCCCAAAGCTGTTGACCACCCCCTGCACCAGCAGAATTCCCAGGTTCATTACCGACTGCTGAACGCAGGTCAGCACTGAAAAACCAGCGATTTCCCTCATACAGTTCCACCGGATACGGCATTCCTCTTTTTTAAGCTTCAGATACGGCACACACTTCCAAGAATAGACAGTGATGCCGATTCCAGAAATATACTGGGCAATCACAGTTGCACCTGCCGCTCCTGCTGCTCCCCAGCCCAGACCGATTACAAACAGAAGATCCAGAACAATATTCAAAACAGCCGAAAGAGCCAGAAACCCCAGCGGCACAACAGAATTTCCCACTGCCCGCAGCAGCGACGCAAAATAATTATAGAGAAATGTGGCAAAAATCCCACCAAAAACCACCGCCAGATAGCTGCGCATATCTGCCCACACTTCTACCGGAACCTTCAAAAACCCCTGTATACGGTCAAGAGACAAAAAAGCAAGAAGATTCAGCACCACCGTCAGGAAGAAAATTAATAGAAAAGAAGCACAGATTCCCTCTTTCAGCCCCTTCTCATCCCGCTCTCCAAAGCGGATGGAGAAAAACGCACCGCTGCCCATACACAACCCCAAAAGAATGGAAGTGAGAAAAGTCATGAGTGTAAAAGAAGACCCCACCGCCGCCAAAACATTGGGGCCGAGAAATTTTCCTACAATCAATGTGTCAGCCACATTGTAACACTGCTGCAGAAGATTCCCCAATACCATGGGAATGGCAAAACGCAGCATAGATTTTATCACAGAACCCTGTGTCATATCTGTATTCATAATTACGAAATCTTCTGCAGCGTCTCACTGTGCTCTGCTATTACCCTTTTTACAATAGACATGTCCTGCTTGATTGACTCATAAGTTTCCACACTTTCCTTGTACTTATCATATGTAGTTGTATAGCATGATTCTATTGTGTCTAACCGCGGCAGAATTATATTTTCCTGGGTGAGTTCAATCTTTTTCACCCTGGCTTTCACTTCTTCAAGGCCTGCTTCCACTTTCCGGAGTCCTGTTTTTAGTTCATCAACTTCTGTCTTTAATATATTGACATCTTTCTTCAGTTCACTGACTTCTGTCTTTAATACATTGACATCTTTCTTCAGTTCACTGACTTCTGTCTTTAATACATTGACATCTTTCTTCAGTTCACTGACTTCCGTCTTTAATACATTAACATCCGTTTTTAATACGCTGACTTCCGTCTTTAATTCACTGACATCTGCTTTTAACGCACTGATGTCTGTCTTTAACGTACTAATGTCTGTCTTTAACGTACTAATGTCTGCTTTAACTTCCCGAAGTTCCTCTCTGATTCCCTGAATATCCTCTCTAACAGGTTGAATCATGTTGGATATGGCAAGTAATAATTCGTTATCTGTCATTAAATCCCACTCCCTTGATTGTGTGCATTTTCAAGTTTTATATAGTATAACACAATGCAAGTGTAAAGTCTATGGAATTATCCGTGTATGTTCTCTCATGTGTTTCCTCTCACAACAATCTGACAAAACTGTTAGATTCTCGAAAGAATGTGGAAAGAATCTTGTAGTATAATCATCTTATCAAAAAAAGTTTTTCCAAAAAAATTGAGATCAAAACAAGGGAGGATACCTATGTATATTTTACAGACCAGCAAATTGAAAAAGTATTACGGAAAAGGAGAAACTCTGGTAAAAGCACTGGACAATGTGAGCCTTTCCATTGAGCAGGGAGAATTTGTCTCTGTGGTGGGGACTTCCGGAAGCGGAAAATCTACCCTCCTGCATATGCTGGGCGGCCTGGACCACCCCACTTCAGGAACTGTGGAGGTTGACGGCCAGGATATTTCCCAGCTCAAAGACGAGGAGCTTACCATTTTCCGCAGGCGCAAAATTGGATTTGTGTTCCAGAATTACAATCTAGTCCCGGTTTTGAATGTCTATGAAAATATTATTCTTCCCGTGGAGCTTGATGGGAATCAGCCTGACAAAGCCTATGTGGAAGATATTCTGAAAGTGCTGGGACTGGGCAGCAAAAAATACAGCCTGCCCTCTCAGCTCTCCGGCGGCCAGCAGCAACGGGCGGCTATTGCCCGGGCGCTGGCTGCCAAACCGGCCATACTGCTGGCGGACGAACCCACCGGAAATCTTGACTCCGCCACCAGCCAGGATGTGTTAAGCCTTTTGAAAGTCAGCAGCGACCGTTTTAAGCAGACCATGGTCATGATTACCCATAACGAAGAAATTGCCCAGCTGGCAGACCGGATTGTCCGCATTGAGGACGGAAAGATCAAAAGCGACGGAAGGATTCAGGAGGACAGACACCATGCATAAAGTGAAAAATCGTAAAGTCATCCGCCGTCTGGCGGACAAAAGTTTCCAAAACAGCAGAACCCGAAATATCATCGCCGTGCTGGCCATCGCCCTGACCACCACTTTGTTCACCACACTGTTCACCATCGGTATGGGCGCCATCGAGAGCTTTCAGCTCTCCACCATGCGCCAGTCCGGGGGAGACAGCCACGGTGTGATCAAAAACCTGACCCGCAAGCAGTACAACAAGCTGAAAGAACACCCCCTTATCAAAGAATCCGCTCCCTGCATTTTAACCGCCGATTACGTGAGAAATCCGGAGTTTCTGAAACGCCATCTGGAGTCCTGGTACATCCCGGCTTACCATTATGAACACTGTTTCATACAAATTCTGAAGGGGAAGGCGCCGGAACTTGCAGACGAAATTCTCCTGGATGAGACTTCTATGGACCTTCTGGGGCTGAAGGCAGAGCCTGGACAAAAAGTAACCTTCCAGTTTCAGCTGAAGCAGAGCAGCCCGGACATAATCAAACGCACATTCACCGTCAGCGGCATAATCCATTCCGACCCTGCCCTGAATGTGGGATTTGCCATTGTGTCAGATGCCTACCTGAAAGAATATGCCCATGAACTTGTCTACACATACGACCAGGACTACTCCTCTACGGGAGCCATCCGCATGGATGTGAATTTTTCAAATTCTATTGGAATACAAAAGAAACTGAATAAAGTCATCGAAGACTGCGGTTATTCCACAGAGGAAGAACAAGAGTATTTCATTGCCAGCAACGCCAACTGGGCATATATCAGTGACGGCGCTGAAAGCGACTCTGTGACCATGACTGCCCTGGCCGCAGGACTGCTGCTGATCTTCCTCACTGGATACCTGATTATTTATAATGTATTTCAGATATCTGTGATCAAGGATATCCGCTATTACGGCCTGTTGAAAACAGTAGGCACCACCGGACGGCAGCTGAAAATGATCCTGCGCAGACAGGCACTTTTATTGTCTGTACTGGGCATCCCTCTGGGCATCCTGGCTGGCTTTTTCATCGGAAAACAGATTGTCCCCCATGTGATTGCAATCACCATCTTTCAGGAGAGCGCACCGGTCACCTTCCATCCGGTGATCCTGGCCGGCGCAGCGGCTTTTACCCTCCTGACTGTACTGATTTCTATCGGGAAGCCCTCGAGAATGGCGGCAAAAGTATCTCCTGTGGAAGCCGTGCGCTACACTGACAACACAAAATCAGGCGTTAAAAGGGCATCCCTTACAAAGCGCACCACCGGCAGCAGGATACACCGAATGGCACTGGCCAACCTGGGACGAAATAAAAGCAGAACTGCGGTTGTCATACTCTCCCTCTCGCTGGCAGTAGTCCTGCTAAACAGTGTATTCACCATCACCAACGCCTTTGACATCCATGTATACCTGAAGAAGTTCGCCACCTTTGATTTTCTCATCGGAAACGCCCGTTACTTCGGCCTGGATCTTTATTTTGGAGCCACTGACAACACCATTGATGAAGAAAATCTCTCCGAATCTTTCATATCAGCCTGCGAAGCACAGGATGGATTCGAAAAAAGCGGGCGGATTTACTGCAATACTGCCACAGCCCTAAAGGCCGACTCCTACCAGCCGCCAAAACATATGCCAAGAGATGAGAACGGAAATCTCTATTACATCCGAAACGGACAGAAAGTCCCCCTGGAAGAAGACAAATGGGGCACTTATCGGGGACGAACTGCTTTCTACGGACTGGAGGACCTGCCTCTGGACGCAGTTGAAGTGTGGAAAGGCGAAAAGGATATGGATGTCATCCGTGAAAAACTGGCTGGCGGAAACTATCTGCTGAGCGCTGTAGACACCGATGACAACAATCAGGTGATGGAGGAAACTATCTGGCATCAGCCAGGGGACAAGGTGACACTGGTTCTTCCCGACGGCACCAGCCGTGAGTTTGAGATCCTCTCATTAATTAAAACCAATTACTATGGACTGACCTGCCGGATGGGATATGAATTTGTATACTATACAACGGCAGATATCTTTAAAGAAATGATATCTGAAAAATACCTGATGACCTGTGCCCTCAGCGTGGAAGACGGAAAGGAAGCTGAATTTGAACGGTTCATTGAAGATTACACCACCACACAGGAACCTGTCATGTCATACGAATCCAAACTGACTCACATGAACGAATTTTCCAAACTGAGCGGACTGTTTATTTTAATCGGCGGTGTGCTCACAGCTATTATCGGCATGGTGGGAATCCTGAATTTTGTCAACACCATTTTGACAGGCATCGTATCCAGAAAAAAAGAATTCGCTATGATGGAAGCCATCGGCATGACCAGAAAACAGCTCTCCCAGATGCTGATACTTGAGGGACTGTTTTACGCAGGCATTACCATCGCGTTCTCCTTCATCCTGGGGATTTTGTTCTCTCTCACTGTCTGCCGGGCGGTCACCGGGGGAATGTGGTTTATGAAATACCATTTCGTCATATGGCCCATGCTGGCGGTTTTCCCGGTGCTTTTGATTCTGGGTGCCCTGATTCCGTATCTGGTCTATCTGCCCCAGAGAAAACAAAGCCTGATCTCCTGTCTGGTGGAAAACTAAAAAAGCAAAACCGCTGTAAAATAATTGTCTGTTTCAGGATTCATAATACTTTTTGCCCCTGTTTATCAGCTATTTTCCGTTGATTTCAGGGGCTTTTTCGTCTCCTGTTCATACCTGCTTAAGTGGTATGCCATGGCTTCCCTCTTTCCAGCTATTTCCACGCCCGGCCGGCATGTGTATTTTATTCAGTAATCTGTGCTAATTCGACTCCAATCCCCCTTGGCTATTTTCCGCCCGATTTCATCGGTACAGCTCTTGCCGGACTTAATGTAATATCATTAGTTGCCCTGGAAACGCCGGACAGCTCCACAATCCGTTTCCGCGTCATTTCCTGCCTTGTCAGTTCAGCTGCTAACTTTACTCTGTCGATTCTCATGTTCTCACCTCCTGTTCTTCAATATCGCAAAATATAATGTTTATCTTATCTCTCTTATATGATAATATCAGAATTATCCTAATATAAGTATATAAATATAAGTTTTATCTTTTATTTTAGTATAATTTGTGATATGATTTCTTTTAGAAATGAGGTGATTAGAGTGACGACTGGTGAAAAAATTCGACAAGCCAGAAAAGAAGCAGGGCTTACTCAAAAAGAATTAGGAGAAAAATTAAAAGTCTCACAAGCGGCTATCGCTCAATACGAAAATGAAAAATCCAATTTGCAGCTTCACACTATACGCAAAATTGCAGATGCATTAGACTGCTCTGTAAATACATTAATAGATGATTGGTCAGCTTATCCATTAGATGAAAGAAAAGATTTTTTCCTATATGGGGGGAAAATAGCCAGTATCAGCTCAAATGTAAAGCAACTCACATTTGAAGCAATGAATAAAGTTGAAGAATACACAAAAGACTTGCTTGAGATACCTAAATACAGAAACAGCTTGACAGAACCGGGACCCGACGAACCGCCACAAGAGCCAGACAGCTCAGACACCCCCAAATAACCCCAAACCTACCCCTATTTCCGTTCTGGCGGCATCGGGCATAGGATTCCGACTCGCCGCCATTAAGCTGGCGAAGGCAGACCGACACCAGTGTACCATGACAATATAATATGCTTACCAGGGGAACCGGGGGACGTGCTCTCACCCAATCCGAGTACCTTACGGAGGGTGGTGATTATTATGAGTACATATGAGGAAATGCAGATTATGCTTACTATGGCTCTGCTAGTTGTTGCAATTCTGAATCTGAAAAATAAGAAATAGCCGTCCTGCTCCTGGAAAAGTAGACGGCTATTTCTTAGCTTGATATAACGCCGGGTCGGGTGATGTGTGCTCACCTTCTGGCTCCCTTGTTAAGCATATTATATGTCATTCACATGGATTTTTCAACTACAAATTTTACTGCAGTGACACCGATCGGAGGCAGGTCACCCCGTCATGCAGTCTTAATAACTAATTTTTGATATTTTGTAAAACTTTTTATCCTCTTTGCCAGTTGTGGCCAAACATTCGTGATAGAATGATGATTTTTGAAAATTGCTTTATGTCAACCGTGCGTCACAGTTTGTGGGAGATTTGTTCCGCATGAGGGCGCTGTAGCGGGCTACAGCAACCGAATAAGGGGCAAATCTGCCGCAAAGTGGGGCGTATGGGTGGCGTGAATGAATTTTCAAACACGCTCTAGCACAGATTTACACAGAAAGCGAATCTGCTAGGTTTATCTTTGTGCTGGATGAATGGGATTTTATCTTTCATCAGGCATTTATCACGGAAGAAGAACGATTCTCCGAGTACTTTGGATTTACCCAGGAAGAGACAGACGCATTACTAAAACGTTATCACCAAAACACGGCAAAGCCCTGGCGGGTCACTCAGCGGGGACTCAAGCACTGGTATGACGGTTATCACACAAAATCAGAAAAGCGTTTATACAATCCCCGTTCCGTAACTGCGGCCCTGTCCAACAACAATCTGGGAAACTACTGGACCAGCTCCTGACCTTACGATGAAATCTTTTATTACGTAAAAAACAACATAGACGCAGTCCGTGAGGATCTGGCCCAAATGATGGCCGGGACCGCCATCCCGGTGAAAATACAGGAATATGCGGCAGTATCCATGCACCTGAAAACAAAGGATGAAATCTTTTCCGCCATGGTGGTCTATGGATTCTTAAGTTATAAAAATGGAAAAGTCTTCATTCCCAACAAAGAATTAATGGACAAATTCGCTGATATGATACGCAGAGAGCCTTCACTGGGATATGTATACCGCCGTTGTAAACCTTGCCTATCTGGCGGCCAGAGACACGTACCGGGTGGAAAGAGAAGAAAAAGCGGGCACCGGATTGCTGACTTTCTATTCTATCCTGAAGTGGATAAAAGTGCTGACTGCATCATTCTGGAGCTGAAAATTGACCACACCCCCGACGAGGCAATCCGGCAGATAGAAGACAAAAATTACGCGCTCTGTTTTCGTGGAAAAACTGCGGAGGCGCCCAAATTTACAGGAAAAATAAGGGCTGTGGGAATCGGTTACAGCAAAAAGACAAAAAAACATTCCTGTAAAGTAAAAATCCTCTAAAAGCCTTACTGAAAAAATCGAAACAGCCCTTTCTTCTTCCCATTTTCTCCCTGCAGACGCTTCTGCAGGGAGTCTCCCATAACGTTGCTGTACATCTCACCATTTGACAGGTCCATCACAGCGAGACAGCCGGAACTCCAGCCGTATTCTTCTTTCTTTTCATTGTAATATGTGATGTGTTTGTAACGTTTGATAAACTTTTGCATTTCTTTTGTAACCGGTCCGTCTGTAACCAATACAAGACTGATAAAAGTAAAACAGTGCTGGTCATTGCTTTTGTCCACATCCTCCTGCTCCATCTGGGAAATCCACTCAGAACATTCCCGCAGAAGTTCCAGAGTAAGTTTCTCACACAGATAAAAATAACAATATTCCCCCCCTGTGGTCATCTTCCCCCATTTGGTGTCCACCCCCAGAAAAGTGCTCCGGCTGGTGGTGCTCATTTTCTGCATCATGACGAATGAATGGCCGCATTTTTCCACATTCCAGAAAGGCTCGTAATGCTCCTGGCCCCGTCCGGCTATTTCTTCTAACCATTCCCGCGCTTTTTCTTCAAAATTCATCTATTTCCATTCCTCCTTGTTTTTATTTGTTGATTATCATCGCCATTTTCATCGCCGCTCCATCCATGGAGAAGAACATTTTCCTTTTCATCTGCCTGCAGATATACTTTCCATCAAGTATCGTATACTGAATAATTACGCCACATGAATTTCTGTAAAACTGTCCGTATTATAACATAAATAGACGTAGAAAAAAAGTGCAAGAAAGAATCCTGCGGCGGGCCGTCACGAACGGCATATTCCACTCCGCCGCAGGGCGATCCCCTGGAGGGTTTTTATCGTATAGGAGACGAAGTTTCCTAATACGATAAAAAAACCGGCCAGACCAACATCCAGCCAGCTTTTTCCGCTGTATATTCTGCAGACCACTCCTGCTATTTCACTTCCACAGTCCACCCATGGGTATCTTCCATTTTCCCCAGCTGAATCCCGGTAACTGTGTCATACAATCTCTGGCTCAGCTTGCCAATGCCGCCGTCCTGAATCTGGAATACTTCCTGCTCATAACGAAGATGTCCCACCGGAGAAATAACCGCAGCCGTGCCGGTTCCCCACACTTCTTCCAGGGCGCCGCTTTTCGCCGCTTCCTCCAGTTCCTGCACGGAGACTTTCCGCTCTTCCACAGTATATCCCCACTCTTTGCACAGTGTGATGCAGGTATCTCTGGTGACGCCGGGGAGGATGCTTCCGTTGAGCACTGGGGTAACCACCTTTCCGTCGATTTTAAAGAATATGTTCATGGCTCCCACTTCTTCGATGTACTTTCTCTCCACACCGTCCAGCCACAGTACCTGGGAATATCCCTCCTCATGGGCCTTCATCTGGGCCGCCATAGATGCCACATAATTGCCCCCGGTCTTGGCCTCACCGATTCCGCCTCTAACTGCCCGCACATAGTCATCTTCAATCCATATTTTCACCGGGTCCAGTCCTTCCGGATAATAGGGCCCTACGGGAGAAAGGATCACCATAAACTTATAAGTATAAGATGGACGCACGCCCAAAAAGGGATCTGTGGCAATCACAAAAGGCCGGATATATAAAGAAGTCCCCGGTTCGGTGGGAATCCATCTCTCATCCATCCGTACCACCTTTTGAATCCCCTCCAGGAAAATATCATCAGGAATTTCCGGGATCATCAGACGGCGGTTGGAATTGTTGGCCCTTTCCAGGTTCTTGTCCGGGCGGAACAAAAGGATACGGCCGTCTTCTGTCTTATAAGCCTTCAAACCCTCAAACATTTCCTGTCCATAATGGAATACCATAGCCGCAGGGTCCAGCTCCAGATTGTGGTAAGGTACCACTCTGGCGTCATGCCATCCTTTTCCTTCTGTGTAATCCACCTCCAGCATGTGGTCGGTAAATATGGTTCCAAATACCAGCGGATCACCTGCCGGAGGCAGTGCCTTCGGTTCTTTTGTCTGTTCCATACGAATTTCTGTCATCGTCTTTCTACCTCGCTTTCTCGTATTTTAAAAATCTATATTCTAAGTCAAAATACGTCTGTTCTTCGCTGGATGTCACTACTTTCCATTCATCCATCTCGTCCAGATTGGGAAAATACGCATCCGCCTCATAAGTAAAATCAATCTTTGTCACATATGCCCTATCGCAGTACGGAAGCATCTGCTGATATACACTGTCCCCTCCAATGATATAAACATCCTCAGACGGGTACTTCTCCAGTTCCTGAAACAGCTCCTTGCGGCTGTTTACCGTCTGTGCTCCTTTGACACGGTAATTGCTGTTTTTGGTCAGGACAATGTTGGTCCGCCCAGGAAGAGGCATTCCTCCCGGAAAACTCTCCAGCGTCTTGCGGCCCATAACTACAATCTTTCCCATGGTTTCCCCCTGAAAAGACTTCATATCTGCAGGAATCCGCACCAACAGCTGGTTATCCTTCCCGATCCCCCAGTTTCTGTCAACTGCTGCAATCAAATTCATAGCCGTTCTCCTTCCCCGCGTGCCTGAAAATTCATTTACGCCCATATTTACATACAATTACCTACACTGCCACAGGAATGTCCCGGACCTGGGGCCCTGTCTGATAATTTTCCACCAGCAGGTCGTCCACTGTAAAATCATAAAAGTCCTTTATTTCCGGATTCAGCGCTACTTTCGGAGCGTCATATACCGGCCGCCCAATCAATTCCTTTACTATGGGAATATGGCGGTCATAGATATGGGCATCGGCAATCACATGAACCAGTTCCCCTGCCTGCATGTCCGACACCTGGGCAAACATATGCACCAGCAGCGCATACTGGCATACATTCCAGTTGTTGGCCACCAGCACGTCCTGGGAACGCTGATTTAAAATGGCATTTAAGGTGAGCTTATCCTCCCCCGGCTGCTGGGTCACGTTAAAGGTCATGGAATATGCACAGGGATACAATGCCATCTCATGGAGATCCCGGTGCACATACAGGCTGGTGAGAATCCGGCGGCTGTATGGGTTGTGTTTCAGGTCGTAAAGCACCCGGTCCACCTGGTCCATCTTCCCTTCCTTATAAGAATGTTTCACACCCAGCTGATAGCCGTATGCCTTTCCGATGGAACCCGACTCATCTGCCCAGCTGTCCCAGATATGGCTGTTCAATTCATGGACATTATTGGACTTCTTCTGCCAGATCCACAAAAGCTCATCAAAAGCACTGCGAATCCCTGTTCTGCGAAGGGTCATTGCCGGAAACTCCCGGCGCAGGTCATACCGGTTCACCACCCCAAACTTCTTAACCGTATAGGCCGGTTCCCCTGTATCTTCCCAGACGGGACGCACTTTCTCACCCCTGGTGTCCACTCCATTGTCCAGAATCTCCTGGCACATGTCTATAAAAATATGATCGGCAATACTCATCCGCATCCTTCCTTTCATTTTTCGTTTTTCATAACATACTTTATTATAATACAGTGCCCCGGGATGTGCAATTGCATTTTTTTCAGATTCATGCTATCATGAAAGCGTATTTGAAAAATGAAAAAATCTTTTTAAGAAAGAAGTGTTAGGTATGAGAGAACTCCTGATAAACGTTATCCGTCCCTTTTCCTTTCTCCCCGCCATACTGATTATGTACGCGATCTTTACCCTGTCGGGGCAGAGCGGAGAGGTATCTGCAGGTCTGAGTTTTAAAGTCAGTTACAAAATCGTAGAGATGAAGAGCCGAGTCGCAGGAGAGTACAAAGATGAATACCAGCTGGCCTACGAGGCAGAACTGATCCACCCAAAAGTGCGGAAACTGGCGCATATGACCGAATATTTCTGTCTTGCCATCGCCGTATCATTTCCCTTCTATGTATACAGCCTCCGGGGAATCCCGCTGATGCTTGTTGCAGGGATTATCTGCGTGGGATTTGCCGGGCTGGACGAATACCATCAATCCTTTGTGGCTGGACGGGGGCCTTCCTCCCGGGATGTGGCCATTGACAGCGTGGGCATTTTCTTCGGTATCCTGGCTGTCCGCATCTTCTGCTGGTTCTTCCTGCTGCTCCTGCCAAAAAGAAAAAAACGGCGGAATTATTCGTAACTTCCGCCGTTTTTTATTATATTTGCGTGATACCCACCAGGCTTTCGGTATAGGGCGCCCGGAAGATTCCCTGGTCTGTGACGATGGCTGTAATCAGAGAATGGTCTGTCACATCAAAAGCCGGATTATAACATTTCGTCTTTGCCAGCGCCATGGGCTGTTCATAAAACTGCTCTTTGATTTCCTCCGGCGGACGCAGTTCAATGGGAATGTCTGCACCGGTGGGACAGTTCAAATCTATGGTAGAACTGGGGCCCAGCACATAAAACGGTATGTGGTAATAATCCGCCAGAATGGCCACACCGCTGGTTCCGATCTTATTTGCCGTATCTCCGTTGGCCGCCACCCGGTCGCATCCCACAAAACATGCCTGCACCCATCCGTTCTTCATCACCATGGAAGCCATGTTATCGCAGATAAGCGTCACATCAATCCCGCCCTGTTCCAGTTCATAGGAAGTCAGACGTGCCCCCTGGAGAAGCGGACGGGTCTCATCGGCAAACACTTTGAATTCCATTCCCCGCTCTTTTCCCAGAAAAAGCGGCCCCAGAGCCGTGCCATACCGGGATGTGGCCAGAGGCCCCGCGTTGCAGTGGGTCAGGATTCCGTCGCCGTTTTTGATCAGTGACAGTCCGTATTCCGAGATCCTGCGGCACATATCCATATCTTCCTGCTGAATCTCCAGCGCCTCTTCTTTTAATTTCACACAGATCTCCGAAACCGGAGCCCCTGGATGCTCTGACACGATTCTCTCCATCCGCTGCAGAGCCCATCCCAGATTCACCGCTGTGGGCCGGGAACTGCCGATGTATTCTTTCACTCTGGCGAACTCTTTGGAAAATTCCTCATAGCTTTCCCGGGGCATAGACAGAGACAGCACGTACATGCCAAACGCCGCGCAGATACCGATGGCTGGCGCTCCCCGTACCTTCAGCCGCCGGATAGCGTCATAAATTTCCTCTGCCGTGCCCAGCTCCAGATACGTTACACAGCCAGGCAACCGGGTCTGGTCCAGAATCACCACCCGGTCCCCCGCCTGATTAAATGCTATATTTCTCATTGGGAATCCCTGTATTTCAGCTTTCCAATGCGCACAATAGATTCCGTAATCAACTGTTTAAACAGCGGCGCCACCCTGTCTGCCGTGTCCTGGACCTCTTTGTGGGTAAGGGGATGGTCGGCGATGCCGCAGGCCAGATTGGAAATACAGGAAATCCCGCAGATTTTCATTCCCATATGGTTGGCGGCCACAGCCTCACAGGCCGTGCTCATGCCCACCGCATCTGCCCCCAGAATCTTACACATCTGCACTTCATGGGGGGATTCATAGCTGGGCCCTGACAGCTGGATATAGACCCCCTGCTGCAAAAGGATCTCAAGATCTGCCGCAGCGCCTCTGATTACTGTGCACAGTTCCCTGTTGTAAATCTCACTCATATCTGGAAACCGCACTCCCAGCTCATCCATATTGGGCCCCCTAAGCGGAGATGGAACAAAACTGGCAATCTGATCGGTAATCAGCATAAAATCACCGGCCTGAAAGCCTTCTCCAATTCCTCCGGCTGCATTCGTCAAAAACAGTGTCTCAGCACCCATGAGTTTCATCAGACGCACAGGCAGCACCACATCGCTGATGTCATATCCTTCATAATAGTGCACCCTGCCCTGCATGATCACCACAGGCACATCCCGCACATAACCGAATACAAATCTTCCTTTGTGTCCTGGAACCGTGGACACAGGGAATCCTTCTATGTGATGATAATCCAGAACTTCCTCCACCTGGATTCCCTCCGCATAATCCCCCAGCCCTGACCCAAGAATCAGAGCAATCTCCGGCCGAAAGCGGATTCGTTTCTGAAAACTTTCGTAACATCTCATCAATTTATCATAAACTACGTTCACTGTACTTTCTCCTCCTTCTCCTGTGATGTGTGCTCCTCCTGCAGCGGCACTGTTTTCCCATCTTCCTGTACCGGAGTATCCCCGCCGTCTCTCAACTCTTCCTGCTCTGGAACAGCCCCATCGTCTTTCATCTCCTCCTTTATAGAGAGTTTCTCTTTGTCCTTAGTTTCCTCTAATAATCCCGTATTTTCTTCCGGCGTCTCCCCCTCATAAGGCTCCTGGCTCCCTGCGCCCTCCCGTTCTTCTTTCTCAATCCGGTAGACAGCCAGCAGCGCCGAACCGCCGATCACCAGTCCAAGCCCGGCAAACACCAGTCCAAAGGCCAGATAAACCTTCGTCAGATGCTCTGTCAACGTTGATTTCACCAGAGAATATCCCAGATACAGCAAATATCCACCTGCCAGAATCCGTACATAATAAGTAGATTTTCTATTCATCCTGCCCCCTTACGAAACTGTATGACGGCCAAAACCTTCCGTATACAAGTCTACGACTGTGCAAACTGGCTGGCATATAATTTTGCATAAAATCCTCCCTCAGCCAGCAATTCCTCATGTGTTCCCTGTTCAATAATATTTCCATCCTTCATAACCAGAATCCGGTCCGCAGTCTGTATGGTTGACAGACGATGGGCCACCACAAAACTGGTCCGTCCTTCCATCAGCTGTTCAAATGCCTGCTGCACCCGGATCTCTGTTCTCGTATCAATGGACGACGTGGCTTCATCCAGAATCAGCATGGGCGGACGCATGAGCATCACCCGGGCGATACACAAGAGCTGTTTTTGTCCCTGGGAAATATTTTCCCCGTCCTCCACAATCCACGTATCATACCCATCCTTCATCCTCTGGATAAATCCGTGGGCATGGGCCTGCCGGGCCGCCTGCTCAATCTCCTCTCGGGAAGCGTCCGGCTTTCCATACGCGATATTCTGGGCAATGGTTCCCGCCTTCAGCCAGGTCTCCTGAAGTACCATTCCAAAATTCCTCCGCAATGAATCCCTGGTCAGCTGTCTCACCGGATAACCGCTGACACGGATTTCCCCTCCATTGACATCGTAGAAGCGCATCAACAGATTGATCATGGTGGTCTTGCCGCATCCGGTGGGTCCTACAATGGCAATCCTCTGCCCCGGCTTCACTTGTATGGTAATATCCTGCAGAAGCGGCGTATCCGGACGATAAGAAAAGCTCACCTTATCAATATCCACACTTCCGTCTGGCATTTCCAACACCTGGGCATGGGGATCATCCGGCTCCTCAACGGGAGTTTCCAGAAAATCAAAAATCCGTTTGGCGCATGCCAGCGCATTCTCCAGTTCTGTGATCACGCCGGAGATCTCATTGAACGGTTTCGTGTACTGGTTGGCATAATTGAGAAAACTAATCAGCTGTCCCACGCTCATGCCGCCCCCGATTACAATAAACGCCCCTAAGATACTCACCCCTGTATATACCAGTCCATTGACAAACCGGGTGGATGGGTTGGTAATAGAGGAAAAGAACAAAGCTTTAATCCCGCAGGTTCTCAATTCCTCATTGATTTTGTCAAACCGCTCCATCCCCCTTTCCTCATAGGAAAAGGCCTGGACCACCCGCTGTCCGCCCACCAGTTCTTCCACCAGAGAAGTCATATCCGCCCGCTTCTCTGACTGCACCTGGAACATGGAAAATGTCCGGCTGGCAATAAAACTGGCCACAAACAGAGATACCGGAGTCAGAACCACCACCAGCAGGGCAATGCTTCCGTTCAGGGAAATCATAAACCCGATCGTTCCCAGTATCGCTGCGATTCCTGTAAACAACTGGGTAAATCCCATCAAAAGACCATCTGAAAACTGCCCAACATCTGTGACAACACGGCTTAAAATATCCCCAGGCTGGCTCTGGTCCACATAGCTGACCGGCACCTGCTGCAAATGGGTAAACGCCCGGCTGCGGATATCCTCCACCACATGGTAAGTAACCTGATTGGTCAACAGATTCATCATCCACTGAAGCAGCGCCGTGGCACCGATAACCACTGCCAGGGTGAACAGAATCTGCCACAGCCTTCCATAATCCACCTGCCCTGGCCCCACAATCTGATCTACACCCTGGCCGATGAGCACCGGTGCATATAAGGTTAATCCCACTGTAATCATGGCGAACACCAGCATAACCGCAATCTTCAGCCTGTATGGCCGGATATACGCAAGCACCCGGGATATGGTCTCCCGCTGGCGGATTCTTTCCGATTTTTTCATGTGGCCGCCACCTCCTTCTCAGACAGCTGGGACAGACAGATTTCTTTATAAACCTGACAGCTCTCCAGCAATTCCCCATGGGTGCCTGCCCCTGCCAGACGGCCGTCGTCCAATACCAGAATCTTGTCCGCCTGTTTCACTGATGCCGCCCGCTGAGAGACGAGAAATACCGTCATCTCCTGTCCTGCCTGCCGTGACTGTTCCCGCAGAGCCCGGCGCAGAGCCGCATCTGTGGCGTAATCCAGCGCGGAAGCACTGTCATCCAAAATCAGGATTTCCGGATTGCGCACCAGAGCCCGGGCAATGGTCAGCCGCTGGCGCTGGCCCCCTGACAGATTTCTCCCCCCCTGGGCCACTGGCGCGTCCAGCTTCCCTTCCATTTTTTCCACAAACTCCAGGGCCTGAGCCGCCTCCAATGCCCGGTACATCTCTTCCTCCGTGGCGTCTTCTTTCCCCCAGCGCAGATTCTCCCGTATGGTTCCTTTAAACAAAACCGCCCGCTGGGGAACCACCCCCACTTTCTCTCTCAGCTGTTTTAACGGGTATCGGTCTGCCGGATATCCGTCCACCTCCACCTTTCCCGAGGATACATCGTAAAACCGGGGGATCAGATTGACCAGCGTGGATTTCCCGCTGCCGGTACCCCCGATAATCCCAACTACTTCTCCTTTTTCTGCCGAAAAAGTAATCCCCGCCAGCGCCGGAGCGCCGGAATGGGTATAAGAAAAATCCACATTGGAAAACACCACCCGGCTTCCGGCAAAACTGGACTTGATCTCCTGCCGGGCCTCATCTTTCAGGGAAGGATTCATATCAAATATTTCGTTAAGCCGCACCCCGGAGGCCGCCGCTTTGGTGACTGCCACAATCAGATTGGCAAGGGCCAGAAGCGCCAGAAGAATCTGGGTCATATAATTGACCAGGGCCGTCACTTCCCCCTGGGTCAGACGCCCGGCATCCACCTGCCTGCTGCCTGCCCACAAAATCGCCACAATTGCCAGATTCATAATCACGTATGTCATTGGATTTAACAGAGCAGAAATCTTACCCGCTGACATCTGCGTCCGGGTAAACAGGCTGTCTGCCTGGTCAAACTCACGGATTTCCTCCTGCTGTCTGCCGAAAGCCCGCACCACACGGGCCCCCACATGATTTTCCCGGGTAAGCCTGGAGATACGGTCCAGCATCTTCTGCACATCTTTGTAAATGGGAACCGTCCAGCGCATAATAAAATAGATCACCAGGGAGATCAAAGGCACTGCCGCAAGAAATACCATCGCCACAGGCACATCAATGGAAAAAGCCATAATCAAAGCCCCGATTACAATAAACGGAGAGCGCAGAAACAGCCGCAGAACCAGATTCACCCCGGTCTGCGCCTGATTCACATCGCTGGTCATGCGGGTAATCAGCGTGGGAGTTCCAACGGCATCCAGTTCCCGATAAGACAGGCCGCTGATATGGGCAAACAAATCTTTTCGCAGTGCCGTACTGAACCCCATGGCCGCTTTCGCCGAAAAATATTGAGCTGTGAGAGAGCACACCAGGCCGATCACCCCCAGAGCCACCATGACCAGGCACATTTTCCAGATAAAACCAGTATCCTGGGTGCGGATACCCACATCAATAATCTGTGCTGTAACCAGCGGCACAATCAGCTCAAAACTTGCCTCCAGCATTTTGAACAGCGGGGCTAAAATAGTTTCCCTGATATATCCCCGCAAATATCGCAATAACTTTCTCATAGTCCCATCCTATCTGCGGTAAATCCTCACCAAAAGCCTCATTTTCTCAATCACTTCATGACTGATCTGATTTCTGGCCAGGCGCCATTTCCAATTATCACCCAATGTGGAAGGCGTATTCATCCGCGCCTCACTGCCCAGACAAAGATAATCCTGCATAGGCACCACAGCCAGATTGGCTACACTGGACATAGCCAGACGGATCATATCCCAGATAGAAGTCTCCATATCGTGGTCTTCATTGTTCATGTATTGCCGTGCCTGCCACAAATCGTGCTCATTGGCAGTCTCATACCAGCCTTTCACTGTATCGTTGTCATGGGTGCCTGTGTAAATCACACAATTGCGGTCAATATTATGGGGCAGATAATCGCTGTTCTCTGTGTTGTCAAAGGCAAACTGCAGAACTTTCATCCCCGGGAACCCGGTATCCCGGACCAGCTGGCGCACACTGTCCGATATCATCCCCAAATCCTCGGCGATCAGCGCCACATCCCCCATTTTCTCTTTCAGCAGATGGAACAGCTCCACTCCAGGACCTTTCTCCCAGTGTCCATACCTGGCCGTCTCATCTCCGTAAGGAATGGAATAATATTCATCGAAGCCCCGGAAATGGTCGATGCGCACCACATCGTACATGGACAGACTGTAAGACAGCCGCTGCAGCCACCAGCTGTATTCTGTGGAGCGGTGGTATTCCCAGCTGTAGAGTGGATTCCCCCAAAGCTGGCCGTCTGCAGAGAATCCATCTGGCGGGCATCCTGCCACAGCCACGGGCTCATTGTTTTCATCAAATTGGAACAACAGCGGATTAGCCCAGGTATCTGCACTGTCAAAAGCCACATAAATGGGAATATCCCCAATGATCTTCACGCCGTTTTGATTGGCATAATTTTTCAGCCAGTTCCACTGCTTTTTGAATAAATATTGGCGGAAGCGGTAGAAGGAAATGGCATCCTCCAGCTTCTCCCTGCACTCCTGCAGAGCCGCCGGGTGACGGTTTCTCAGCTCCTGGGGCCATTGGTTCCAGCTGGTGCCCCCCTGTTCATCTTTAATGGCCATATACAGACAGTAATCCTCCAGCCAGAAGCCGTTCTCCCTGACAAAAATCCCATACTCCTCATCCTGTTCCAGGTCATAACGTTCATAGGCCTTTCGCAGAATCTTTGAGCGGGATTCATAAATCTTTTCAAAATCCACATAACTTTCGTGTCCGCCCCAGTCCACAGATTCCACTTCCTCTTTCGTCAGCAGACCATCTTTTATAAGCACCTCCAGATCAATAAAATAAGGATTTCCGGCAAAAGTGGAAAAAGACTGATATGGGGAATCCCCATAACTGGTGGGACCCAAAGGCAGAATCTGCCAGTACTTCTGTCCCGCTGAGATCAGAAAATCCACAAATTCATAAGCTTCTCTGGAAAAACATCCAATCCCGTATTTAGACGGCAGACTGGAAATCGGCAATAATACGCCACTTGCGCGCATAACGGTTTACCCCCTTCTTTGCATGAAATGCCCCCGCAGGACATACATAGTATTACAATATACTGATACACTGTTCTCGTTATGTGCTATATTCTACCATTTTTCCAGCTAAATGTACATTGGAAATCTATTTTCGTCTATATGCAGTCCATACAGCCGGCAGACTGCAGTACCAGCTCACCCACATCCTTCGTCTGTTCACTGGCGCAGGAGCTTAGGAGCATTGTCAAAACCAGCAAAAAAATAAGGGTAACTATTATTTTCCAATTTCTATAAGACATTTTTTTCTGCTTCCTCTCTATACACTTTGCTGACAGTATGGCTTTTATTGGTAAAAAATATGCACTGCCTGTTATAATTTTTATCGCAAAACAGCCGTCACTATTCAAAATAATGACGGCTGTTTCAGCTTTCTCAATCTTACTGCTTTCCTATTCTCTTTTTACGGAAAATCGCTGTACCGCTGACTGCAGCAGCCGCTAACAGCATTACCAGTGTTCCAATAGGCGTCTCATCACCTGTGGAAGCATTTCTGGCGTTGGTGCTGATACCGCTTCTTGTGGCTGATGTAGTAACTGTCGACCGTACATATGGTGTTGTCGTGGGACGTACTGTAGTTGTGGCAGTCGTATTTCTGATATAAAAACTTCTGCTCTGTGCAGCTGTAGTGCCATCATCTTCCCATCCATCTTCACCGTAAGTCTGCCTTTTATAATTAACTTTCAACGTATAGGGTACAGAAGATGTACCCGTTGTATTTAATGTGAAAGACCCTTTAAAGCGATATTCTCCTTCTGTATAAACACTCCCTGCCATCTGGCCTTTTGTTACTTCCCTATCGGATTTTTTCCATTTTCCTCCCACACTGCTGCTGTTCCCAGAAACATAAGAACTTGTAGTTGAAACATTCCAATCAATGGGAATATATCTTGTTGAACCAGCTATCTTAGTAGTCTCCTGTGGCTCATCTGGTCCATATCCGTCCCCTGTAGCATAAAACTGCAGGTTGGCCCCTGATCGATAAGTTGTGCCATTATCAATCCAATACAAACCATTTGCTGTTTCTGATGCAAGATCAGGTACTGGACTCGCATCCGGAGTTGGACTTGGGGTTAAACTTGGACTCGGAGTCCCGCTTGGAACCGGCTCTTTATTTTCCTTTACTTCTACCTTCAGCACATTCCCTTCTGGTTTTACATCGTATTTATACTCTTTGGGAAGCTTGGGAAGATACAACACTGCATCTTTGTATTCGCCAGAATAGATACCTTCTGCATAACTTGTCAGCGAATTCCCGCTTACTTGGTATAAGTTATTTGTGCTCAGTCCATTAACAGACACTTTATCCAGCTGATTCCCGCTTATATCCACAGGTGTATCAATTGGAACACGAATATTTCCTCCGGCCACCTTCACCTTACCATCAATCTTCTTTCCAGTAAGGATTCCGCTTCCGTCAATCGTCACCTTTCCACTATTTTCCACATTAATACCGCTGGTTTTTCCATTTAGTTCGTTATCGCGCTTTCCGCCAAGATGAATCTCAACCTCACCGGTGCTGGACGTAACATTCACTGCTGAAGAATTAACAGAGGTTGTAATATGTAACCCGTTCAAGCTCAAAGAAGCTCCCTGGGTACTATTCACACTCAAACTTCCCTCTGACACGGTCCCGCTGGCCGTCAACGGCTTATTTGTCGAAACTGTCAACACACCTGTTGCCGGATCATACCTGTAATCTGTCCCTTCTGTGCCGCCCTTTATCTCAAACTTGTTCTCATAATGGGCTTTCAGTTCCTCAGAAGTCTCATCTTCCCCGGACTCCTCTTTTTCCTCCAAAGCCTCATCTTCTTTCAAGACCTCATTTTCTTCCAGCTCCTCATCAGCCTTCTTGGACGCATTTTTTGTTTCTTCTTCCTGACTCTCTGCCTCTTCTTCCTTCTTCTCCTCTGCCTCGTCCTCCAAATCATCCGAATCCGGTGCAGCTGCTTTTGCTTTGGCTAATACACGTTCAAAAGTAACATTACTGGAAGATGTATCGTCTGAAGACACGCTGTTGCTGCTGGTCTTCTTTTTCTTATCTTTCGACTTTTCTTCTTTCTTACTATCTGCCTGTTCCTCTTTCTCAGAGTCTTCTGAATCCTCTTTTTTCGACTCTGACTGGGCGGACTTGTCAGCTGCCCACGATGCTGCAGGTTCTGACAGCACCATTGCCCCGGCCAAGACCAATGTCAGAAACGTTCTTACTCGCTTATTCAACATATTAATACCCTTCTTTCTGCCACTAAGAGCCCTCTTCTAACCAACAGCAAAACCAGCACTGCCAGCAAAGAGCGCTTTGAATTAAACGTTCTAAATATATGTATTATACTAACTTTTCACGAATAAAACAATAGCAGTTTCTATAAATTTTCTCTTTTTCATATTCATTTAATAATTCATGGCGCAGTCCTGGATAGACTCTCCCCCTCACATTAAAATATCCCTGCATGCGCAGATGGTCCAGGGTTTTCTTAAATTTCCGCACATTTCCCATACATGGATCATCGCCGCCGCTGATAAACAGTACCGGCAGTCCAGGATTTTTGCAATTCCACCCTTTATTCGAATACGCCCGTTCCATCAGTTCAAAAAGAGTCTGGTACCCGTCTGCCGTAAAGGAAAAACCGCAGAGGCGGGACTTTTCATATTCCCGGACAACTTCCGGATCTGAGCAGATCCAGGCACAGCTGCTCCCTTCGCCAGGAAACTTCGCCGCCCACGCACCAAAGCTCAGCGCTTTCAGCAGGCGGCTCCGGTAACGCTTCCCCAGTGTTTTTCCCTCTATCCATGCAGCCATCTGCCCTGCTTTCAAGAAAGGATTTTTGCTGGGAGAGCCGCACAAAATTACTGCATCCACCAGATGGTCATTCTTCTGCAGATACGCCCGCACCGCCAGACTGCCCATGCTGTGTCCGAAAAGCACCAGGGACAGCTCTCCTCCCCATTTCTGCCTGAGATGAGCTGTTACCTGCCGGATATCCTGCACCACTGCCTCAGCGCCGCCTCCATAAGTATATCCCAGATCCGCCGGCCGGCGCACGCTCATGCCGTGCCCTCGATGGTCGTGTATCACACAGAGCACACCTCTGTCTGCCAGGTATTTCATAAAGGGCAGGTATCTCTCCTTATATTCACACATCCCATGTACCAGCTGCAGAATACACCAAGGCTTCCCCTCCGGAATGACTTCCATAACCGAAAGGGCCAGCCCATCTGTTTTCGAAAGAATCTGTATATGATTATCCATAATAACACCCCTGCTTATTTTGTCCAGACTGGCGGCATTGAAAAACAAATCCGCAATTATCTATATAAAAAACTGGACTCATTATAGGTTAGCATGTGTAAAGCTGTCAAGTTTAATTTACCTTTACCATATGACTTCCATTTTCTAACATCCATTTTTTAACTACAAAAATATAGTTGATTTTTTTACAATCATGTGATAAGGTCTTAATGTTTAACCTTATTACTTATCCGTTTTTCAATGACTGTTTGAAATGAAACAAATGGAGGGGAGGTAACACATAGTTTCTTTCCTGATGCATTGAAAGAAGCAATACTGCACCGGAAAGACCACAACCATAAATGAATAAATATGAAGTGAGCAAAAGGTTTCGTTTGGAACACTGGCAGGTTATCGCACTTTATCTGATGGTTTACGATATCCTGGCTGTAAATATTTCTTATTTTCTGGCACTCTGGATTCGATTTGACTGCCGTTTCAACCAGATTCCACAGGATTATTTTATACCATATTTAAAGTTTGTACCAATATATTCTGTGTTCTGCATTATTGTATTCTGGTATTTCAGACTTTATAACAGTATCTGGCGGTTTGCAAGTTATAGTGAATTAATCAGAGTCACTCTTTCTTCTGCAGTCACTTCGTTTTTCCACACTATTGGAATTACGATCGTGTGCCGGCTGAAAGAGGGAACCAGTTACAGCCGTATGCCATTTTCCTATTATTGTCTTGGTATATTACTGCAGTTTTTCCTGGTTCTGGGAATTCGTTTTTCCTATCGTTTTCTTTTACTTCAGCGTTCCCATAAAGGAAAAGAAGTAGATTCTTCCTATTCTAATAGGGCCATGCTCATCGGTGCTGGTTCTGCCGGACAGATGATTCTGCGTGATCTCAGCAAGGCGAAGGAAACATCCGATAAAATTTACTGCATAATTGACGATAACCCAAACAAATGGAAACGTTTCATAGACGGAGTTCCGATAGTGGGAGGCCGTGACGATATTCTGAAGAATGTGAAAAAATACCGCATTAAGAAAATATTTGTAGCGATTCCTTCTGCGACAGCAGAACAAAAACGGGACATTCTGAATATCTGCAAAGAGACTGGCTGCGAGCTGAAAAGCCTGCCAGGTATGTATCAGATTGTAAACGGTGATCTCACTGTCAGCTCTATGAAAGATGTGGCGGTAGAGGATCTTCTTGGCCGTGAACCAATTGTGGTTAATACGGCAGAAATTTTCCAGTATGTAAAGAATAAGACCATACTGGTAACCGGAGGAGGCGGAAGCATAGGTTCCGAGCTCTGCCGGCAGATTGCCGGACATAATCCCAAACAGTTAATTATTTTTGATGTTTATGAAAATAACGCATACGATATTCAGCAGGAATTGAAAAAGAAATATCCGGATATGAATTTGGTTGTTTTAATTGGTTCTGTCCGCAACAGCAGGAGAATCAACGATATTTTTGAAAACTACAAACCGGATGTTGTATACCATGCAGCTGCATTCAAGCATGTACCGCTCATGGAAGACAGCCCCCGGGAAGCAATTAAAAACAATGCCATTGGTACATATAAAACGGCTTACGCCGCCATGGTAAACGGATGCCGCAAATTTGTGCTGATCAGTACAGACAAAGCGGTGAATCCCACCAATATTATGGGGGCCAGCAAACGTCTGTGCGAAATGATCATCCAATCGTTTGCCAGAAAAATCGAAGAAGGAAAAGAAAATGAGCTGCCCCTTCTCCACGCTTACATTTACGGTGAAGACGGCCATGAAAAAAACTTTTCCAAATTTGAGGGACATTCTCAGACAGAATTCGTAGCAGTTCGGTTTGGAAACGTACTGGGAAGCAATGGTTCTGTCATTCCGCTGTTCCGCAGGCAGATTGCAGAAGGCGGTCCGGTTACAGTCACACATCCTGATATTATCCGCTACTTTATGACAATACCTGAGGCAGTCAGCCTGGTTCTTCAGGCTGGAGTTTATGCTAAAAGCGGTGAAATCTTTGTACTGGATATGGGCTCACCTGTCAAAATCGACACACTGGCCAGAAACTTAATCAAACTATCAGGGTACAAACCCGATGTGGATATCAAGATTGAATATACCGGTTTACGGCCAGGCGAAAAATTATATGAAGAAAAATTAATGGCAGAGGAAGGAATGAAGACCACACCCAACCACCTTATTTATATAGGTTCCCCTATTCCTTTTGACACTGATCATTTCCTGTCACAGTTAAAGGAACTGATGAGAGCCAGTTATGCGGAAGAAGGGGATATCCGGAAACTGGTTACTAAAATTGTAAACACCTATCATCCGTCCGGTGAAGAAGGCCCTCAGACCTCAAAGCAGGCCCGGCGGCATATGAATGAAGCCGCTGCCCGGCATATCGGCAGAAGGAGTCCCTTCAAAGCGGACTGGAAATCGGCAAATATCAACACAATGAGCCCGCGCATAAAATAATCTATTTCTGTGTACTGTGAAATGGATTATTTAAAGAAGATCTATAAATACCATAATTTTTTACTTGATAATCTAATATCAATGAAGTATAATGTAGGCGACAACAAAGATAGATATGATATACTTCGTATTTATTGGGATTTGACTGGCAGACAGAATTGATATTTCAAATGAGGTGGGGAAATGATAGATTTTCATTCGCACATTTTGCCAGGAATTGATGATGGAAGCCATAGTCTGGATGAGACGCAGCAGATGCTTCGTATGGCACAGGAGCAGGGTGTGACAAAGATCATAGCAACCCCTCACTTTTATGCCAGCGAGATTTCTGTCGGGGATTTCCTAAACAGACGCGGAAGAGCTTTACAGCATGTGCGGGAATTGGCAGAAAAAGAATTAGGGATACCAGAAATCCTGACTGGGGCGGAGGTGTATTACTTTCCCGGCATGGGACGGGCAGGAATGCTTTCCCAGATGTGTATAGAAGGTACTTCACTGCTGCTGTTGGAGATGCCGTTTACCCAGTGGACAAAGGATATGCTGAAAGAAATACATAATATCATCGAGAAACAGAAGCTTACTGTCATTCTTGCACATGTAGAAAGATATTACGAATTTCAGAGAAAAAAAGAGATCTGGAATTCCATTTTGGAATTACCGCTCTACATACAAGTCAATGCTGGGGCTTTGCAGAGCAGAAAAAAGAAAAATTGTATTTTTAAATTGATTAAAAATGGTTTTTCGGTTATAATGGGGAGCGATTGTCATAATACGGTCAGCCGTCCCCCCAATCTGCGGGATGGATATGACATCCTTTGTAAGAAATTTGGCGACAGCGTAATACAGACGATTGACGATTTGGGAAAAAGGATACTGGAGGAATATGAAACGAAATGAAAAAGGCAGATTGATCCTTTGTTTCGCAGCCGCAGTTATTTTGGCAGGAGCATTTTGGTTCATACTCAGGTTCTTTGAAGAAAAGATGATGGCAGAGACACTGGATGGAGACAGAACTGCTCTGTCGTCAGGTTCTGTTGCTGAGGAGAAAGAACCTGTTATGGGTACTCTTAAATTATCTGGTGATAAATATGATTATTATCATGAGTTTGAGACGTATCTTCTCATAGGAACTGACGCATCCGGCAGCGAAAAAGAATCCAGTAAAAAATACCAGGGTAATATGGCAGATTTTCTTCTGCTGGCAGTTTTTGATCTGACAGACCGCACCTATGGTATGATCCAGCTTAACCGGGATACGATAACTGAAATTACGCTTCTGCGGAAAAACAACAAAGGGTCAGCATCGGCAGATATGCAGCTTTGTACGGCACACTGGTATGGAGGTGACTCGGAGGCAAGCTGTGAAAATACTGTAAATGCTGTGTCAAAAATGCTGGGCGGCATTACAATTGATGGATATTGTGAGATAAATATGGAAGATTTTCCTAAATTGAATCATCTGGTAGGCGGGGTTGAAGTCACTCTGGAAAATGATTTTACAAAGGATGATCCCAAAATGAAAAAGGGAACGACCCTGACTTTGACTGATGAACAGGCTTATTTGTACATACACAGCCGTATGTCTATGGAAGACGACAGCAACACAGCTCGGATGAACAGACAGAAGCAATATATGAAAGCCTATTTTGCCAAAGCTTTGACACTCATGAAGACTGATAACACATTTATAAACAATATGAACCATGAGCTGGAGGATATTGCAGTTACTAACATCTCCGGCCGTCAGATTTCCACAATGACAAAAATACTCATAGAAGGTGAGAGCAAAGGAATAAAAGAATTTTCCGGTAAAAGTAAAATAGGGCAGGCTCTCGACGATGGCATTGACCACGTTGAATTTTACATTGATAAAACTTCGAAAATTCAGGTTATGACCGAAATGTATAGCTTACAGAAGCGAAAATAGAGAAGGATTGAGAGGATTATTTCGATGAAGGAGCAGCAGGGAGAGACAGTCCGGATTCAGGATAAAGAAGATGAAATTGATTTATTAGAATTGCTATATTTCTTTCAGAGCAGATGGGTAGCTATTGTTGCCGGATTTTTAGCCGGTGCTCTGATTGCAGGAGTAATCACTCAGTTTTTGATTACGCCAAAATTCACGGCCACATCAAAACTGTACATGGTATCTTCCTCCAGCAATTCTGTTGTAGATTTGACAGATTTGAATATTGGAACTTCGTTGTCCAGTGACTATGCGGAATTGATTAAATCAAGACCCATTATTGAAGGTGTAATTGAAGATGAAGGATTGGACTATACATACGATGAGCTGCTAGATATGCTCACGATTGCCACAATTAATGATACCCGTATTCTTACAATTACTGCTGAAAGCCCCATCCCGGAAGAAGCACAGATTATTGCAAATTCTCTTGCAGATAAAGCAGTTAGTGAACTTCCTAAATTGATGGATACTCCGAAACCAAACATTGCTGAACGCGCTATACTTCCTGAGACCAAAAGTTCACCAAGCCTGTCCAGCAATACAATGATCGGTGCTTTAATCGGCATGGTTTTAGTTATGGGTGTACTGGCGTTCTTCTATCTGACAGATGATACTTTAAAATCATCCGATGATGTAGAGAAAGAATTTGGAGTTATGCCTCTTACCGTAATTCCTGAAGGTAATATTGAGGCAATTTCGGATAAACGGGAAGAAGATATTCAAAAAGAAAAGAAAAGACAACGGAAGCAGAAGGAAAAAGAACATGCGAACAGTAAAGATTGAAAATATGCCAGAGCTTCCCTATGCAATTGAGGAAGCAGTCAACAGGCTTCGTATTAATATTGGTTTTATGGGTACCGATGTCCGAAGGATCATGGTAATCAGCACAATGCCTGATGAGGGAAAAAGTTTTGTGACCATACAGTTATGGCGTCAGCTGGCAGAAACGGGAATATCCACTGTTCTACTAGATGCTGATATGCGGAAATCTGTTATGTCGGATAAATATCAGATCACATTGGAAGACAACGGTACTTTAAAAGGAACCTCCCAGTATTTGTCTGGAGATTCTTCTCTGGATGATGCGCTTTATCACACTCAATTTGAGCAGGGAGATATTCTTCCCAATACAGATAATGTAGTAAACCCTTCCAGATTACTGGAAAGTGAGCGTTTTGCTGATATGTTGAATGAGATGTCAGAACGTTATCGTTATGTATTGGTTGATTCCGCACCATTAAATATTGTATCAGACGGAGAACGCATTGGCCACTTATGTGACGGCGCGATCCTGGTTGTGCGGGCGGGAATTACGCCCAAAGGAATTGTAAAAAATTCAGTCCGTCAATTAGAGCGGGCAGGATGTCCATTGTTAGGAATCGTTCTTAACCGTGTAGAAAGCGGTAAGGGCGGATACTATTATAAAGGTTACGGTAGCAGGTATTATGGAAGTAAATATTATGGCAATAAATATTATGGAAGTAAATATTATACAGATGCCTACTACAAAAAATCTTGATGAGAGTTCTCCCAAAGACCAAAATTTAGTCTTGGGTTACTCTATATAGCCCTTATCTTTTTAGATAAGTGGACGATAATTATTTAGAGAAAGGAGGCGAAAAGAACGATGAAAGCATTTAAGAAAGTACTTGCATATGCTTTAGCTGCTACTCTTGCACTTGGCTCTTGTACTACCGCTTTTGCTGCTACTTCTTCACCCGTAACAGGAAAAGATCCTGTAAAACAGGATACAACTGTATCAACAGGTGGAAACAAACTTGATGTTGACACAACAAAAGGCGGAAATGCTGGTATTTCCAGTATCAAGTCAAACAAAACCAGTGTATCTGTACCCAAAACTGTAACAGTTAACGGTGTAAAATACACAGTAAGAGTTATCCGTGCTAACACATTTGCTAAAGCAACAAAAGCTACTAAGATTACAGTTCCTTCAACCGTAAACGTTATTCAGAAGAATGCGTTCAAAGGTGCTAAGAAACTGAAAACTTTAAGGCTTAACATCAGCAAGGCCAATCAGATTAAAGTAAAAAAAGGTGCATTCGCTGGTTTAAACACCAACAAAATGACTGTTAAAGTTAACAAGAACATGAGCAAGAAAGCACTGAACAATCTGAAAAAAGCCCTGAAGAGAGCTGGATTTAAAGGCAAGGTAGTTAGAGTTAAATAGCAATAAGCGGTACATGAAAGAGGGAGAGGCAAAAGCCTCCCCCTCTATTTTTCTTTCGCAGATATGTTGTTATGATAGAAAAACATAACTACTGCCATAGTACAAATAATGAGATATCCCATCCAGCTGAGCCAGTCAGGTATTTGTCCAAACACACAGTATCCCAAAACTGCTGAAAAAATGATCTGAGAATAATCATAAACTGAAATCTCCCTGGCCGGAGCATAGCCATAAGCCGCAGTAATCGCGAACTGCCCTCCGGCAGCACTCAATCCCGCCAGAAGCAGAATCACCAGCTGCTCTGCAGTCATAGGATGGTAATCCCAAATAAGAGCCGGCAATGTGACCAGACAGGAAAATCCTGAAAAAAAGCAGACAATAAAAGGCCCCTTCTCTCCTCTCTCACTGAGATATCTAACCATCGTATAGGCCGCCCCGGCCCCCATTCCTCCCAAAAAACCCAAAACCGCAGGAACAGTTTCCATCCCCACAACAACAGGTTTAATAATCAGCAGACTGCCTAAAAAAGCGCCCCCCACAGCCATTAACTGAAAGGGGCTCACTTTTTCTTTTAATATGAAATAACTGAATATAATGGCAAAAAAGGGAGACATCTTATTGAGCATAGAGGCATCTGCCAGCACTAGATGATCCACAGCATAGAAATTACACAAAATCCCCACAGTTCCAAACACAGACCGAAAAATCAACGGCGGTATATTAGACTTTTTCCCAGAAAACCCCATATGCTTCCCGCTCATAAAAGCCAGCGCAAAAAAGAACGCCACCAGGTTCCGGAAAAAGCTTTTCTGTATGGAAGGAAGCTCTCCCGACAAACGCACGCACAGATTCATCAGTGCAAAGCAGAACGCCGATACAAGAATGCATAGGATACCCTTTACTGTCCTACTCTTCATCTTCTTCCGGCCGCATATTCCATTTACAGGTTCCCTCCCTTGTCCGTATCAGCTCCATGCCTGCTTCCTCCGAATAGAAGTAAACTCTGGGCAGATCCTGGCTCATATGCAGGCTTATTCCTTCTGTGACACAATAGGCCCCTGCACGTTCAAAGATAATCAGATCGCCGGGAGAAGGCCCTCTCATAGGCATCTGAACCGCCAGAACATCTTCCGGAGTACATAGACATCCACAAACGTTCCACAATGTTTCCTCTGTCTGCATATCCATCCTCTGGGGTATATGGGTGCAATGGGGAATACGTTTTCCGCCATCCTGTCCATAATAATTCAAATGATGAATTCCGCCATCTACAATGCAGTAATTCTGTCCGCCCTGGCTTTTTACATCCCCAATAGAAGTATAATAAGAGCCGCAGAAAGCTGCCAAAAAACGTCCCATTTCCAGAATCACATCACCTGAAAAATCAAGACCCTTCAACAACTGATTCAGTCTGTCCAGCATCCGGTCCAGGTCTTCTTCTTCCTCATCTTCAAAATAAGGCACGCCCAATCCCGGAGCATACATCAGCACCTCCGTTTCAAAGTCAAATTTTTCTTCCATGCTCTGGCAGAACCCTTCCAGCATTTTCAGCTCATCTTCTACTATCTGTATTTCCTTTTTCTGTGTTCCAGAATAATACTGAACTCCTAAAAAATCCAGATTCTTATATTCATCTCTGTGAGAAATACAGTACTCCAGCTGGCTGGCCTTCATGCCGAACTGATTCCCGCTGGTCAAAGAAAGCAGTACCCGCACACGGCACTGATACTTTCCGGCACAAAAGTCTAAAACCTGGAGCTGATTCAGCGACTCTACTGTAAAAATGGTCCTGCCCTCAAACTCCCCGATCATACGCATCACATCCACCGGAGCTTTATAGACTCCAGTTACAACAAGGTGATCCATGTCCGCCTTATTATACTCACAAATATGAAATTCACCCGGCGAACAGACTTCAAAATAATCCACCTCTTCTTTTAATGCCTCAACCAGAAAAGGGTTTGCTTTTACTCCGTAACAAATCTTTGTCTTTTCCCTTGTAACTGCTCCTTTGACAGCCGCCAGCCGCTTTTTCAGCTGGTCCAGGTCAAAAACATACGCCGGTGTTGGGTTCTCGTCGTATCTCCCCTGATTAGGTGTAACAAATTGACTCATGGCTTTCCTCCAAATTGTACTTGAAAATTAGCTCATTTTCCTACAGTCTCTAAATAGAAAAAAACCGAAAGCAACCTACATTCTATAGGGCTTTCGGTTTCTTTCGAAAAGCGTGAGACGGGATTCGAACCCGCGACCCCAACCTTGGCAAGGTTGTACTCTACCAACTGAGCCACTCACGCCTGTTGCCGACTCGCTATCGACAAGATATATATTACTACAGACTCTTCCATATGTCAACACTTTTTTCCATTTTATTTACATTTTATAAAATCATATCTAATCATTGAATTTTTCTTCCATATGATATATGATTAAAGGAAATGATCTTTCTGCAAACCATGAACAAACACGGGAAACGAGGTGGCCATCATTGAAAATCCAAGAGTCTGCCGAAAACTATCTGGAAACCATACTGGTTTTGAAAAACCGCCTGGGACAGGTGCGGTCCATCGACATTGTAAATGAACTATCCTTTTCCAAACCCAGTGTCAGTGTGGCCATGAAAAATTTACGTACAAACGGCTATATCCAGATGGACAAAGACGGCTACATCACCCTTCTGGACAAAGGATTTTCCATTGCACAGAAAATCTACGAACGCCATACCTTTCTGACCAAATGGCTGACAAACCTGGGTGTGGACCCGGAAGTGGCGGCAAAAGATGCCTGCCGGATTGAACATGTAATCAGTTCGGAAAGTTTTGAAAAATTAAAAGAACATATGAGTCAGACAGACTCGTAAATCTTGCTGCCATCTTTTATAACAGCTTTCAGGTTCAAATCATGGTCCAATAGAACCACATTGGCTTTTTTTCCGGGAGAGATTGAACCATATCTGTCATACTCTCCTAGTCTTTTTGCCGGATTCACAGAGGCACATGCCACTGCCTGCTCCAGGGGAATCCCCATTTTTTTGACTGCTGTTTTCATGCATTCCATGAGATTTACCGCCGATCCGGCCAGTGCCCCGCTGGATGCCAGTACAGCTCTCCCGCCGGATACCTGTACTGCCTGTCCTCCCAGTGTGTATTCCCCATCCGGCATACCTGCTGCTCTCATACTGTCACTAATCAGTATGATACGCCCGCTGCCCAGCATTCGGAATGTGGCTCTGACCACAGCTGGATGAATGTGGATGCCGTCGCAGATCAATTCTGCTGTGACATGGCCGCTGTCAGACACTGCCCCCACCACCCCTGGTTCCCGATGGGTAAACGGCGGCATGGCATTGTACAGATGTACAGCATGGGCTGCTCCTTTCTGAAATGCCGCCATGGCCGAATCATAATCCGCATTGGTATGTGCCACGGAAACAACAGCCTCATCTTTCAGCTGTTCCACGACAGCCAAAGCACCTTCCTCCTCTGGCGCCACGGCAATGAATTTCACCAGTCCTTTCGCTGCTTTCTGGAATCGGCGGAAAATTTCCACATCCCCCGGAATAATGTATGCCTCATCCTGAGCTCCTTTCTTACACTTGCTGATAAAGGGCCCTTCCATATTAACCCCCAGCAGATCTGCTTCATCCGCCTTTCTACCACTTTTTTCTTTATACTCCGCAGCATTGGCAAGAATTTTCTCCAGCTGTTCCACTGGAAGTGTCATAGCCGCCGGAGCAATAGCGGTCACGCCCATAGATGCCTCATATCTGGCAATTGCCTCCAACGCCTCAATTGTACCATCGCAGAAATCATATCCCATACAGCCATGAAAATGGATGTCAATCAGCCCGGGAACCGCATAACACCCCTGCCCGTCTATGATCTCTTCCGGTTTGTGTGAAACTCCTGTAAAAAGACCATCTTCAATGAATATGCTTCCTTCCTGAAATATCTGCTGCTCTGTAAATACTTTCACATTCTTAATCTCTGTCATGTTTTCTTACGTGCTCTCCTTTTCCTGTCATGGACATGAAATGATAAAAAGCTCCCAACATTCCCGCCGCATTTTTATGCTGAGCAAAGTATAGGGATGTATGTGTGGCTGCACTGGGAAGCAGATAGCGGGCGACAGCTGCTTCTACTCTCTCCTTCAGATATTCCTCCTGTGCCATGATTCCGCCGCCCAGCACAACCGTCTGTGGATTCAATACATAACAGATATTGGCAATCCCCATTCCCAGAATATCCACCATTTCATCAATTGCCTGTATACACACACAATCGCCCTGTTTTGCACCCTGAAAAATCCTGTAGCCGCTCCACTCCCCATTCCTTACTCGTTTGCGCCGAGAGACTTTTTCTGACAGAACACTGGCCGCCCCCAGCGTCTGAAAATCACTATCAAACATATGCATATATCCCACTTCGCAGGCACTATTTCCGGCCCCATGAAATACTTTCCCGTCTAATACAAAACACCCGCCTATCCCTGTGCCTATGGTAAGCATCAGAACACTGGAACTGCCCCTTGCGGCACCAGAAATCGTCTCTGCAAGTCCGGCACAATTTACATCATTTTCCACCTCGCAGGGAAGCCCGTATTTATCCTGAACAGCAGATTTAAAACAAACCCCTGCGTAATCCGGGATCAACGGTGCTGAGTGTATTATCTCCCCCCTATGCACATCTACCATACCGGCTGTAGATATACATACCCCGCTGATCTCTCCTGCCTTTCTGCTGCTCTCCACAATCGATAATGCCTTGGAAAGTACCGCCTGTCCCCCCTGATATGCCTGTGTCTCCATTGCATTCCTGCTTAAAATATGCCCAGATTCATCGATTATTCCATATTTGACAGCTGTACCACCAATATCTATACTCACATACTGTTTCATTATAATTATACCACACACTTCAACTTAAAAATTGCCTTTTTAATCATGGACGGCTTGTCCGCTATAACTGCCGTGCGGTGTGCATCCTGTGGATAACAGACAAGATAATCACCTCTGCCCAGCACCACACAGCCATTTGGCTCTCCCTCCATGGGAAGAAAATCATCCTCCGGAACATATTCCCCCTGTTTCATGTTTTCTATAAAAGCCAGATCAATCCGTTCCTCTCCCTCCAGCAGAAGATGGATATCCAGATATTCCCTGTGCGCTTCCCAAAATCTTTTTTCCGGCGTTGTGGTAGTATATTCCACAATATTCACAAACAAACGCTTTCCGTCAATTTCGTGGACACCAGCCGGAAACGTACGCAGGTCATGTTCCTCTGCATAGGCAAAGCACTCCTGAACCGCAGCGTCTGGAAATCCGCTTTTCTCCAAATGGCTGACATTACCAAAGATCATAAGAACTCCTTTCTAATTATGATTGTGATACACTGTGGTGTAATAGTCCGGCAATGAGTCATCCCTTTTTGCCTTCCTCCATGCCAGGCTGGCCGGAATCCCTACAACCAGCGATACTACGATGGATATGATAGAATAAGACCAGATTGAGACACTCCCTTCTGGGGCAAAATATTTAATACCTACCATCACAGCCGATGACGCAATAAACGCCAGCACCGCCCCAAAGGTATTTGCTTTGGGTACAAATGCCCCCAGAATAAACGTACCGATGAGGATTCCCAGCACCAATCCCATAAACCCGTTAAACCATTCATAGGCAGACTTTATATTTCCATTTGCCAAAACAATGGAAACCCCTATGGAAAATATGCCCACAATCAAAGATACATACTGCCCTATCTTCGTCTGCCTTTCAAAACTGATTTCTTTTTTTGACAGACGGGACTGGATATCCAGTGTCCAGCTGGAGGCAACCGCATTCAGCCCTGTAGATAATGTGGACTGGGACGCGGCGTATATGGCTGCCAGCAAAATTCCAGTGACACCCACAGGCAGTTCAAACGCAATGTAGGAAGCAAATATCTGATCCTGAGCAGCTGCGGACGGAAGGTCGTTCTGCTGATAAAACACATATAAGCCTGTGCCGATCAGGTAAAAAACAGTGGCAATGAAAATAGACAGTGCGCCATTGGCCAGCATCATCTTATTGAGTTTTTTCGTATCTGTAGTGGTGGTAAAACGCTGGACAATATCCTGGCTTGATACATAAGATCCCATTGTGTTAAATCCTGCTCCCACAATCATAAGAAACACACTGTCTTTTAAAAGGTTCGCCTGAAAAAGCGGCTGGTCCTGTGCCAGAAATTTGTGTTCTTCTGTAAATGCCTGGAAAACAGCCCCGATCCCGCCATCAATATGAACCAGCAGATAAATCAGAGCAAAGGAAACCCCCAGAAGCAGCACAGAACCCTGTATGAAATCTGTCCAAAGCACGGATTTCAATCCACCTGTATAAGAGTAAATAATGGCAATTACACCCATAATAATTATCAGGAAATTTATACTAATACCAGTCAGGCTTCCCAATACCATACAGGGCAGATACATGATAATAGACATGCGCCCCACCTGGTAAATAATGAACATAACAGCGCCCAGCACCCGAAGCCCTTTGCTCTTAAAACGAATCTCCAGATAATGATAGGCTGTGTCAATTTCAAGCTTACTATAAATGGGAAGGAAAAACTGTATTGTCAGTGGAATCGCCAGAAGCATTCCCAGCTGGGCAAACCACATAATCCATGTGCCTGCATAGGAGTTTCCCGCCAGAGACAAAAAGGAAATGGGACTTAACAGCGTTGCAAAAATAGATACGGAAGTCACCCACCAGGGTATCGTCCCATCTCCCTTGAAATATTCTTTTCCCTTCATCTCCTTCTTTGCAAAGTGGAGTCCGGCAAATAGAACTGCCGCCAGATAGATAACCAGTATAGCCAGATCAATGGTTGTAAAACCCTGCATTGGCCTCCTCCCTTCTGATTACAAATATTTTTCTCTTGCACACTGAATCATCCCGGCTGCCTCCCGGACAATTTCCATATCAGATTCTTCTAATGCAGGCAGTGGACTGCGCACACCGCCAAGCTCCAGGCCCTGATTGATTTTTAGAATTTCCTTGATTACACCATACATATTTCCGCGGGCAGAGCACATTTTATAAATCACTGCATTGACTGCATACTGCAGCTCTTTCGCATCTTCCAGCCTTCCATTCTTTACCAGATCATCCATTTTCAAAAACAGGTCAGGCATAGCCCCATAAGTGCCTCCGATGGCCCCCTGAGCTCCCATCACCCTTCCACTGATAAATTGTTCATCTGGACCGTTAAAGACAATACAGTCACTGCCTCCTGCATCCTTAAACATCTGAATATCCTGCACAGGCATGGACGAATTTTTTACACCGATCACCCGGGGATTTTTTCTCATCTCGGCAAAAAGCCCCATGGTGAGCGTCACTCCTGCCAGCTGTGGGATATTGTAAATGATAAAATCCGTTTCAGGCGCAGCGTCACTGATATCATTCCAATACCTGGCAATGGCATACTCCGGCAGACGAAAATATATGGGTGGAATGGCGGCGATAGCGTCCACCCCTACGCTCTGGGCATGAGCCGCCAGCTCCTGACTGTCTTCGGTATTATTGCAGGCTACGTGGGCAATTACCGTTAATTTCCCCTGTGCCGCCTCCATCACATTCTCCAGAACAGTCCTCTTTTCCTCCACGCTGAGATAAATACATTCTCCTGAGGAACCATTTACATATACCCCTTTTACTCCCTGTCCAACCAAATATCTAGTCAGCTCCTGTACAGCCTCTGGGCTGATGCGGCCCTGCTGTCCATAACATGCGTAAAACGCCGGGATTACTCCCTTGTACTTATCCAAATCCCGCATCTTTTGATCTCTCCTTTTCTGCAAGTACTCTTCTTGCCTTGTTTCCTCTGTCATTCAAAATTTTCAAAATACATCTGCCAATGCATCCGAAAAAATTTTTGTGATCACCTGAGGTCTGGTGATAATCGACCCCACCACCACGGAAAATGCCCCCAGCTCTATGACCCGCCTTGCCTTCCCTGGTGTATTGATATTCCCTTCCGCAATCACAGGGTGATTTACTTTCGAAATAATCTCCCTAATAATTTCAAAATCATTTTCTTCAATCTTCAGGTTCCGGCTCTGTTTCGTATAACCCACCAGTGTAGTGCCGATAAAATCAAACCCCAGAGCATCAGCGTGAAGAGCCTCCTCAACAGTGGAGCAGTCTGCCATCCAAAGCTGATGGGGATATTGCTCCTTGGCCGCCTGGAAAAAATCATCCAGCGGCATATCTCCTGGGCGCTGGCTGGCAGTGGCATCCATAGCAATAATTTCCGGCTTTACCTCCATCAATTCACCGATTTCTCTCATCGTGGGCGTAATATAGACAGAACTGCCTGGATAGTCCCTCTTTACAATACCGATAACCGGAAGATCAACCTGTAAACGGATTTCGCTGATGTCTTCTCTGGTGTTGGCCCTAATTCCCCAGGCACCGCCTTCTTTTGCTGCCCGTGCCATTCTTCCCATAATAAAAGATGAGTGCAGAGGTTCATGAGGAAGCGCCTGGCAGGACACAATTAATTTTCCTCTCAGCTTCTCAATTTTTTCCTCCATCTCAATACGTTCCTCCTAACTGTTCGCTCCCATTTAGAATGTGATAATGACTTCCTTTTTATACATTTTTTTTAAATAGAATTCTGCGCCGCAGTGCGATCCCCTGGAAGGTTTTTATCGTATAGGAGACAAAGTTTCCCATACGCTAAAAAACCCCCGCTGCTTTTTGCAGCGGGGGTTTTCCCCTGTTATGCATAAACCCATTGTTCCGTCACAGGTTCAATATTCGCCAGTATATTCAATATATAGCGTGGGATGGTTTTTGCCCTGCGGACGCTGACTTTTACATCGTCCTCAAACAGGCATTCCAGGAAATACTGGTCCACCTGACGGCGGACAGCTTTATCAAATACCACATAGTCCTGTTTGTCATAATGATATACTTCTCTTACAAATTCCATCATGTGACTGTATCTAAGTTCATTGAGGGTACTCTGCAGATAAAAATCCCGGACAAGTGTCCTTTCATCTTCCTTCATCCATTGAATTTCTCCCCTCAGTATCTGCTCCCCTTCCTGTTCGCTGATTTCTTCTCTCTGTTTGCAGACCAGATTACCCTGAACACTCTTTTTCTCTAAGTAAACCTGAAGGCTGTCACTTTTCTTCTTACACAAATAATACTGCGAAGAGTCTTCTACATCAGGCAGACAGAAAGAAAATGCATATTTATGAAGAATGTATTTCTGAACAGTATCTTTTCTATTTTTCATCCTCAGTTTAGCGACAGCTTCTTTATAATCTTTTGTAGATATGATTTCATCGTTTTCGTAATAAGTCAGATACTTCATATCTGATTACCTCCATTCTGTGTACGGGCAGCTGCTATCCTCTTAACAAAACATTGCCAGTGGACAGTAACTCAGAGTACTTTCATTCCTATCTCTTTGTATGTACTCTTTTTATACTCCCTGTAATTGCTTCCCAAAAAATATTTTATGTTTGTTTTTGATTTTTATGAGTATTACTTTAACAGAGAATTGTGAATGGAGCGTGTCTTAGTTCTGAAATCTTTCTAAACTGAAAATAAATTAGAAATTTAGAATAGATATCTGTCCCTCAGAAAATTCATGTCAAATGGGCTCAGCCTCAGCGCTTTTTGCAGATATTTATCCATCGTTCCATATTTCTCCTTGATTTTTTCAAACGCCTGCAATAAATAGGATTCTTTCACCTGCAAAAAAAGCTCTACATTTTTCAGCACCCGGCGGGGCACTCCACGATTATCTAACATGCGAAGTACTGCTTCCGTCTCTGGCTGCAGATACACTTCCGAAGCCATATAATCTTCCAAAATATCCTTCTGATCCGCTCCCAGAATATGGAGAAGCAGTGCAGTACCCACTCCAGCCCGGTCTTTACCGGCTGTACAATGCCACAATACCGCCCCGTCACCGTGATGTTTGAGAAGCCGGAAAAAACTGCCATATGCGCTTTGGGCCCTCCGGTGCATCACCAGATTCTCGTACAAACGATGCATATACGCTTCGCCATCCCCGGTAAAATGAAAAAACTGTTCCATTGTCTCCTTTTCCCTGGTAATGCCCATGACGCTCTCTGCCAGAACAGGATTGGAAATGTACTCTACACCATAAATAATTTCATCTGGCCGCTCTTTCTGTTCTGCCTCAGTTCGAAAATCGATCACTGTTTTCAATTTGTACTTTCTACGCAGATCATTTTGGTCATCAAGAGAAACGTGATACAGATCTCCGCTGCGGAGCAGACGGCCCGGACGGATACGCAGTCCGCCCTTTACCTCAATGCCGCCCAAATCCCTCGTGTTATCCATGCTGTTCAGGGATAGCCGGCTTCCCCCGGGACAGCTTTGTTCTGTAAGTTCCATGTACGCCCTCCGATACTATGAGCTTAACCGATGTATAAACAGCCCGCTTCGAAGCTTGGGCTCGAACCAGGTGGATTTCGGCGGCATAATATGGCCTCCGTCTGCGATTTCCATCAGATCATCCAGCCCTGTGGGATACATGGCAAAGGCCACTGCCATTCCCCCGTCCACCATTTTCTCCAGCTCTTTTAAACCCCGGATTCCCCCCACGAATTCAATGCGGCTGCTGGTTCTGGGGTCCTCAATGCCCAGCAGGGGAGTCAGAATCTGATTCTGCAAAATAGAAACATCCAGCCGTCCCACAGGGTCATCCGGAGAAAAACTGCCTGCTCTCGCACGGCAGTGATACCATTGGCCGTCCAGATACATGCCCATGGTGTGCTTTTCCTGCGGCCTGCACGGCCCCTGCACTTTCTGACATTCATAACTCATCCCTAATTTTTCCAGGAATTCTTCCTTTTCCATTCCGTTCAGATCATGAACCACCCGATTATAATCCAAAATCCGCAGCTGTTCATCTGGGAACAAAACAGACAGAAAATAGTTAAATTCCTCTTCCCCTGTATAATCCGGATGCTCCTGTCTGCGTTTCTGACCTACTTTCACAGCAGAGGCTGCCCGATGATGTCCATCCGCAATATAAAAATCCGGCACCTGGCAGAATGCCTCCGCAAAAAAAGCTATTTCCTGCTGGCTGTCTACTACCCATACCCGATGGCCAATGCCATCTTCTGCGATAAAATCATAAACCGGCTCATGATTTCTAATCCAGAGCTCCACTCTCGCCGATATCTCCGGAACTGCCCGATAGGTTAGGAAAATCGGCCCGGTATTGGCATCACAAATATCCACATGGCGGATTCTGTCAGCTTCCTTATCCGCCCGGGTCAACTCATGCTTTTTAATATGATTCTGCAGATAATCGTCAATGGACGCACATCCTACAATCCCATTTTGAGTGCGCCCATCCATCTCCTGCTGATAAATATAAAAACAAGGGGTTTCCTCCTGCAGGCATACCCCCTTTTCTGCCATCTGTGAAAGATTCTCAGCCGCTTTTTTGTAAACCTGCTGGTCATAGATATCAATAGAAGCATCCAGGTCAATTTCTGCTTTATCCACATGCAGAAATGAATACGGATTTCCTTTCACCGCCTCCCGTGCTTCCTGGCTGTTCATAACATCATAAGGCAGCGCAGCCACCCGGCCTGCCAGTGAGGCCTGGGGGCGTATTGCCTGAAATGGTCGCAAAATTGCCATTTATTTTCTCCTGTTTATGCGTTTTTGTTCTCAAATTCTTTCATAAAGTTTACCAGTGCTTCCACACCTTCTATTGGCATCGCATTATAAATGCTGGCGCGCATACCGCCTACAGTCCTGTGCCCTTTCAAATTTGCAAAGCCTGCCTGTCCGGACTCCTGGATAAACTTCTTCTCCAATTCATCGTTTCCAATTACAAAAGGCACATTCATCAGGGAACGGTCCTCCGGCACCACAGTTCCACGGAACATCTGGCTCTGATCCAGATAATCATACAGAATCTTCGCCTTTTTCTCATTGTGCTCTTTCATGGCCTGCAGTCCACCCATCTTTTTGAGCCATTTAAATACTTTTCCACAGATATAGATGCAGTAACAGTTAGGCGTATTGTAAAGAGAATCCGCATCTGACTGGGTCTTATAGGTCAGCATCGTTGGTGTCTGAGGCAGCACATCTTCTGTAATCAGATCCTCCCGGATAATAGTAATCACCATTCCAGCTGGTCCAATGTTTTTCTGAACTCCGCCAAACAAAACGCCGTATTTACTCACATCCACTGGTTCTGAAAGGAAACAGGAAGACACATCTGCCACCAGAAGTTTTCCTTTCGTATTTGGCAGCTTCTTGTATTTGGTTCCATAAATCGTATTATTTTCACAAATATACACATAATCGGCATTGTCGCTGATGGGCAGATCCGAACAATCTGGAATATAGGAAAACGTCCGGTCTTCAGAAGATGCCACAGCATTAGCCTTTCCAAATTTTGCCGCTTCTTTCCACGCCTTCTTTGCCCACTGGCCAGTAATAATATAGTCTGCTTCCCTGTTCTTCATGAGATTCATGGGAATCATTGCAAACTGCTGGGAAGCGCCGCCCTGTAAGAATAAAACCTTATAATTATCGGGTATTCCCATCAGCTCACGCAGATCCTGCTCTGCTTCCTTGATAATCTGATCAAATACTTTAGAACGGTGGCTCATCTCCATAACAGACATACCACTGCCCTGATAATTAAGCATCTCATCAGCTGCTTCCTTTAATACCTCCTCCGGCAGTACTGCCGGACCTGCTGAAAAATTATACACTCTTTCTTCCATCTCTCTTGTCCTTTCTCAAACTGTCTTATAGTTAATAATGAATATAATAATCATTTTAGAATGATTTTACCGCTGAACTTACTGTACTGCCGGCTGTATCCGCTTTTCTCCACATACGCCCGTACTTTAAAATACTGTTTTTTATTTTGTTTCAGATTAATCTTAGTCAGAGTGCAGGCTGTCTTTCCTCCTGATTTTCGGACTTTCCCAATCTTTTTATATTTCTTTTCTGCTTTTTGATAAATATAGACTTTTGTTCCCTGAATCCGATAGGACGGCTGGTATTGCTTTGTCCTGTGATTGTATTGGTAAATCTCATATCCGGAAGCCCTGGCGCTGGTCTTACATGTAAACTCTGCCTTCACCTTTTTACCTGCTCCGGCAATTGCTTTTATCGATCTATTTCCCGGTACTGCTGGTCTGGTCAACACATTCACTCTTTTACTATAGGCGCCGCCTTTTAGAACAGTACCTGTTTTGCAGACCGCACGTATCCGGTACCCATATCCAAAAGCAGGCAGAAGTTTCCTATCCACATAGGAAGTCTTCCCAGTGGTTCCTACAAGTTTCCAGCTCCCGCCGGAAACAGCTGTGCGATAGATCTCATATCTGTCAGCATGAGAAACCGGCTTCCATTTCAGAGTAATCTTATTCTTCTTTGAAATGGTACTGGTGACAGAAGCCTGCCCTGGCACAGGAATCTCTGACGGCACAGCCTCCGGTGTATCAACAGGAACCGCTGTGGGCACAGTACTGGGCGTTTCTGTCTCCTCAGGAACCGGCAGATCAACATCCGGTGTTACAGTAAGTGTAATTTCAGGCTCTTTTGTCTCTACTGGTGTCACAGTAAGCGTAATTTCAGGTTTCTCTGTTTCCTCAGGGGCTGTTGTGGGGACAACTCCAGGTGTTTCCACTGCTGTGGGTTCTGGCACCAAAGTGACACTGGGAGTCTCCGTCACATCCACAGATGTTTTCTGTGAATCCACTGTATAGGCTTTAATACGTGCATTCACCGGCTTTCCACTGGAAAGATAGTCTCCATTCATATCCCTCCAATTTTTTCCCTCTTTGTCCCTGTAAAAAGACTGTCCTGATTCCACTCCCGTTTCGAATCGAATCCATCCGCTATCCAATGCCGATTCAATGGCAAAGCTCTTTTTCTCATCACTGCAGTTTGTAAAAACTACACTAAAATAACTTCCCTCCTGGAGCATCACATCCTGTTCCAGCAAAAATGTATAATATCCGCTGTAACTGGTCTCTGCCCTTTGCGCATGAATAACATGTACCCCGCTGGAAGGATCTGCGGTATCCAGCAAATCTGTATATACATCGATAGATAAAGAGGCGTTGGAGGAATTGACCAATATCCCTGCCGCTTTCAGAATCTCGCTGCCAAAAGGATTTCCTTTTACCTGAAAAACATTTGCGTGAGAAGCCCCTGGCGGTACAGCGATAGAACCACTTCCTGACGAACCGTCATACTGATAATTGTGGTCATAAGTGTCAGCAGGCTCGAAATCTGCAGATACTGCCCCCTGCAGAGTCTTATCTTCATAAGAAATATAAATATACCCATGGTCACCCGACTGCTCGCCCCAGCTGTTTTTCACAATCCAGGCTCCATCATTTGCTGCCCCGCTGGACGCATGAAAATTATCTTTACTATAATCATCATCCCATCCTACAATTGTCACAGCATGATTGATCGTGTTCGTACTGCGGGGATAACAGTATGCGCCTGTCTCCTTATTCCAATAAGAACTATCGTGATAATACGTAATTCCCACCGGCTGACGATGACTGTAAACAGCCTGTTTCAGCTCATCCACAGAAGAAGTAATGAATCGGGCATTCTGCAGATGCACTTCTGACTCATAAGCTGACCCGGCATCCAGACCAGAAGAACTGACGGAATAAGGAAACATCGCCTCACTGGCCGCACCTGACCAGGTAGATAAGAATTTACTGGCAAGCTGCAGGTTTCCTCCTACAGATTTATAATTATTTCCTGTCCAGGAAGCCGTATTCTTATCACCGGATGTATTGCCCAGCGGGTCGTTCTGACGATTATAGAAAAAATACGCCAAATGTTCCTCTGAAAAGTCCGGCTCCAAACCCATTCCCTGCCCAGCCATAGCTGACTCAGCCATAGCAATCGCTGAAAAAGCCCAGCAGGGGCCATCTATTACCTGGCTTTTCACACTTGTCACCAGACCTTCCTCCCGTAAATCAAACCGTCTCACCTGAGACGCATCTGATGCCCCTGCCCGTCCCTCTGTATGTACAGGCTCCACCAATTCATCAGGCAGAGGAAGCTCCTTAAGCTCAGGCACCATGGCTTCCTGCTCTATCTTCTCCGCCTCAGTCATAGGTCTTCCCAAGATATAGTCAATAGAATCTGACTCCAGCCGCTGTTGATCATTTACCGCAAAAACAGAAAAAGAACTGCTCCCAGCCACTATACTCAGACACAGCAGAATAGCTAGTTTTTTCTGCCTAAAAGCTTTCATAAAAACCTCCCATCCTCAAAAATGACCTGTTTTTGACTTTTTATTATACCTGATAACTGGCAGAAAAACAACAATTTTATGAATTCCACTGCAGATAATAATACCGATGACCAATAGCAAAATGGGCATCCGATTTTCAACAGGATGAACCGGCCCGCTGAATGATGGTTTTATATTCCCTGGATTTTCGGATATTTTTTCTTTTTCTTCTGGTATGTCAGAGGCTTTCATTTTTTTCTGAACTGGTGGTTTTGTTTTTGTATTCTCTGCCGGCTTGTTTCCCGGCACCACAGTTTTCTTATTATAATCCTCTGTCTTCGTTTCCAAAGGTTCCCCCATCTGTGCTGTAGCCGTTTCATTCATGCTGCCTTCATCTGCTGTCCCGTCCGCCTGTTCTATGGCAGCCCCTTCTATGGTAATTCCCGGAACATGAATAACCGGAACAGAAATATCACGTATCTTACCCACATGTATGTCCAGACTATCCAAGACCTCATCCTCCACTGGAGCCGGTGTCTCCACAGGGATAGGCACTACGTCATAAGAAATGGCGTAAATCTGCCCCGGACTTTTCGTACGCTTGTCCTCGTTTTCCGTTTTTTCTACGGAATTTGAAGACACTTCTGTAATGACTGGGTCCGAACCATCTTTCGGAATTCTCTCATAGACGGCAAAATAGGCTGCGCTCTCTGTTACCACATCACAAAGCTCAGGCTCCCATCCCATGAACCGATATGTGTATTCCTCATCTTCCTTCCGTTCCGGAATTTTAATATCCTCCAGTTTCTGTCCGTAAGTACAGATTTTTGAGTCTAAAAAACTTCCGTCATAATCCATAAAATCAATGATATAGCTGATATCTTCCGAATTTTCCCCAAGAACCCCTGTTTCACCCAGCATACTGCCCCTGACATCCACAGAGCTCCCCACTGAAAGACAGATACCTGTCAAAAAAACAGCTAAGACAATAAAGTTTCTTCTTGTATTTTTCATTTGCTTCTCTTTTCCTGCCATCAAGAAGGAATATGGGGAACTGTGGCCACAACATGCAGTTCTTCCCAATTTCGTTTCCACAAGCTCCTCTCCAGTTCCACCAAATAACCGCAGCCATTTTCCACATGCCACTGGTAATAATCTTTTTTCGGACTGACATATTCCTCCATAATATTCATAATGTTTCCCCCGTGGGTAATCACTGCAGCTGATTTTGCTTTCCTGTTCAGACAGTAACACACTACTTTCTGGAACCCTCTCAATGTCCGCCACCGAAACGCCTCACGGCTCTCTCCATTGGGAAAGGGCAGAGAAGCTTTGCTGTCAATCCATTTTTGATAATCAGCATTACCTGAAAGCTCCTGGTAATTTTTATTTTCAAAATCCCCAAAATCGCATTCCGCCAGTTCCTCTATAATATGGAAAGCCCTGTCCGGGTAAATCAGCCGGGCAGTCTGAACACATCTGCGCAGCGGACTGACAAAAATATGTTCGGCCTCTGGGTAAAAATGTTCCTCCAGGAAACGGGTTCCCTCTGGACACAGGGGCTCATCTGTGACGCCTATATAGCGCTTTTTTAGATTACCCTCTGTAAAAGAATGTCGCAGCAGCAGCATTTTAAGCATCCTTGATCACCGTCCCTATGCCGCACACCACCCGGTGCACCCGCCGGGCCCGGGCCGCCAGTTCACAGCATACCCGTCCCACAGCCTCCCGAAAAGCTCTGTCCCTGGCATCTATGGGAACCACCCCATACCCCACTTCATCTGACACTATCACCAGTCCGGGATTTTTCTCCAGAATCAGCTCTGGCAGCTTCTCCAAATCTGCTCCCTGCTCCATCTGTCTGCCCAGAAAATTGTGAAAATCATACACCCCTTCTGCCGCCAGCAGTTCTTCCAAGGTGCAGTTTTCTCCGCTTACCCAGACAGCCCGGGGAAACAATTTCTTCGCATACTCCCATTTTCCCTGATATGCACCGCCTATAATCAGCTCCATGGCCCACCTCCCAATATTGCCGCTGCGGCCAGCGCCAGCAGCATACATAATTCTGAAACCTGCAGAAACCACCCTGCCAGGTCTCCCGTAACACCGCCGAATTTATTCTGAGCCATACGGCAGTAATATCCATATATGAAAACACCCACAGCCAGGCATACCACTCCTGGCAACGGATTCAGAAAAATCAGCGCTCCGCTACAGATGAGCAGGTACCCGATCATAACCACGGCAACGGTTTTCTTCTGAGCTCCATCGGAAAAGGCCGCCGCCAGGCCGGTATTCTTAGCCATAGGCCGGGTGACAATGGCCAGACCGCTGAAAGCCCGGGAAATCATATACACAAAGGCCATCTGAAATACAATCTTCATATCCCAGAAAGAACCTGTACGCCATACAGCCAGTGCAATATCCTGAATCGTAGTATATACCCCCAGGCTCAGGGAAAAATACACACATCCCATAATCACTGCAAAAGCTCCGGCCCGGGAATCTTTCAGAATTTCCAGTCTTTTCTCCGGCTCCTGCCAGGACCCAAGGGCATCTGAGGTATCCAGAAAACCGTCCAGATGAATCCCGCCAGTGACAGCCACCGGAATCAGTGCCAGCACCGCCGCTCCCAGGCCAAACCCTCCTTTGTCCAAGTGAACATGCGGCAGCAGCAGCATCCAGCCCCAGCTTAAGACTCCCGATACCAGCCCTATCATGGGAAAGAAACACATTACATAACGCATATTTTCTTTTGTCCAGGAACTTTCCGGCATGGGAATTTTTGAATACATGGAAAAAGCAATTTTAAAGGAATTCCACAAAGCTTTCATAAAACATTCCCACCCCTTTCTGCCCCTGTTTCTACTGTATTTTTCCTGTACAGCGCAATTCCATACACCACTTCCACTACTTGCTGTGCCATCTGTGCCATCCGGCAGTTGATCTCTCCCAGATACTTCTGATACCGTTTTGTCTCCGTATGGTATGGCTGCCAGTCAGAGAAGATTTCATTTGTCACCACACAGAGGCGGGATGCCTGCTTCTCCAGCTGACAGACACCTTTCATCACCGCCTCCACAGTATTCTCCCCTGCCCCAGACTCCTGAAACATCTCATTTGCCGCCAGGTTAGACATGCATTCCAAGAGCACATGAGAACCGGGGGGCACCTGAATCTGTTCCAGACCTGTATAACATTCTACGGTCTGAAAGCCCTTGCCGCTGCGCATTTTTTGATGGCGTACAATCCTCTTTTCACTTTCTCTATCAAAGGGGTACATGGTGGCCACATAGATTCTCTGTGCCGGCCCCCAGGAAAGCACCAGATCTTCTGCATAAGCAGATTTTCCGCTGGCGCTTCCCCCTGTAATCACCGTCAGCATCTTTTCCCCCTAATCCAAATGTTTATATTCATCCATGTGAATATCGCAGAAAGTACTCATCTTCTGATACACTGCTGCCGCCATATCCAGCAGCGGGAACAGTGCCACGGCTCCGCTTCCCTCCCCCAGACACATATGTCCGTGAAGAAAAGCCTCTTTCCCCAAAGCTTCCAGTATCATATGAGCCGCCGGCTCCTGGGACACATGAGATGCGATCATATAATCTTTCGCCTGGGGGCAGATTCCTGCCGCTGCCAGCGCTGCCACCCCTGAGATAAAACCGTCGATCACCACGGGAATTCCCACTGCCGCTCCTCCTAAGAAAAGGCCTATAATCCCGCCGATGTCAAAACCTCCCACCTTTGCCAGTACATCCACCGGGTCTGCAGGGTCCGGTTTGTAAGTACGGATGGCATGGCCAATCACCTGAATTTTCTTTTCCAGTCCGGCAGTGGACAGCCCGGCGCCCCGCCCAGTCACTGCCTCCACTGGCTGGTTCAGAAGAACGGCCGCCATAGCGCTGCTGGTGGTGGTGTTTCCGATACCCATCTCCCCGGTGGCCAGCAGACCATAACCCTTCTCTTTCAATTCTTCGGCGGTCTGGATACCTGCCTGGATGGACTGCACCGCCTGCTCATAAGTCATGGCAGGTTCCTTTGCCATATTTCTGGTGCCATAAGCCACTTTCTTCATGGGCACTTTGGTATCTGACACCATTCCCACATCAATAGGAAAATGGTCTGCACCTGCCAGTTTACTGAAGATACTGGAAATGGCATCTCCCTTCAGGAAATTCTCTGCAACCAGCGCCGTAATCTCCTGTCCTGTCTGAGTCACACCTTCCTCCACCACTCCATTGTCTGCACACATGGAGACCAATGCCTTTTTTTCAATATTGATATCCTGGCTGCGGGTGATTCCCACAATCTGCACCACCAGATCTTCCATCAGTCCCAGACTGTGCAAGGGATGGGCAATGCTGTCCCAACGCTTCTCTGCCGCCTCCATAGACTGCGTATCCAGCGGTTTTACCAAAGCTTTCGCCTCTTTTAATGTCAACATTTTGAATGCCTCCTTTTCCCATCCGGCACGGAAACGCGCAAATATACGGAAAGCGCAAAGCCTCAGAATCTGAGCTTTACGCTTCCCGGTATCCTATGCCCCATGGATCATTTTCTTAATTGTCTTCCCCTTCAGCCAGCTGGCTCTGTCTGGCCGCAATTTCTTTCTCCTGTATTTCAGCGGGAGCCTGCTCGTAGCGGGCAAACTCATATTCAAACACGCCGCTTCCTCCAGTCATGGAGCGAAGATCGGTAGAGTATCCGTATATTTCCAGCATAGGCACGTCCGCTTCGATCACGGTATTGCCGTCGTGGTCTGGATTCATGCCAAGGACTCTTCCTCTCCTCTTATTCAAATCGCCCATCACATCACCGGTATATTTATCGGAAACCCGGACTTTCATGTTGACAATGGGCTCCAAAAGTACAGGACTGGCATCCATAAATCCTTTCTTGAACGCCAGAATGGTGGCCATCTTAAACGCCATCTCCGATGAGTCAACAGTATGATAAGAACCATCATACAAGGTAGCTTTTACACCTACTACCGGATAAGCAGCCAGCGGTCCTTTCAATACAGATTCCTGCAGTCCTTTTTCCACAGCCGGGAAATAATTTTTGGGAACTGCGCCGCCCACAACTACCTGTTCGAAAACAAACGGTGTATCCAGATCACCGGAGGGCTCAAATTTCATCTTCACATGCCCGTACTGGCCGTGGCCGCCGGACTGTTTCTTATGCTTGCCTTCCACATCGGAAGATTTCCGGATGGTCTCGCGGAAAGGAACTCTGGGTTTGTCCAGCTCAATCTCCACTTTGTAGCGCTCTTTTAATTTGCTGACTATCACCTCCAGATGCTGGTCTCCCATTCCGTAAAGCAGTGTCTGGTGGTTGGCAGAATCATTGACTGTACGTATGGTCAAATCCTCGTCCATCATCTTGGAAAGTCCCTGGGAAATCTTATCCACATCTCCCTTGTTCTTCGCTTTATAACTCTTATAAGTATAAGGAGTGGAGATCACAGTCTTAGGATAAACAACCGGATGGGCCTTAGTCGCCAGTGTATCTCCTGTAGCTGATTTTACCAGCTTTCCGATAGCCCCAATATCCCCTGCATGCAGTTCCGTCACTTCCTGAGGCTTATTGCCTTCTAACACGTACAATTTATTCAGCTTTTCTTCGGAATCTTTCTGCACATTATAGAGAACATCGTCATTCTTGATAACTCCGGAGCTCACTTTGATCATGGAATACTTGCCCAGGAACGGGTCCACGATGGTCTTAAATATGTAAGCAGATTTTGCTTTGCCAAAATCATAATTCGCTTCAAAAATCTCGTTGGTCTTCTGGTCCAGACCGTTGCAGCTTCTCTCATTGGGGCTGGGGAAATAACCTACAATGTCATCCAGCAGGTTTGCCACACCCATCAAGTCCACAGGAGACCCCATACATACAGGCACCACAGAACCCTCCTGCACGTTGGTAGCAAGAGCTGCCGAAATCTCTGTAATAGAAAATTCGTCACCCTCCAGATACCTGTCCAGAAATTCTTCGCTGGTCTCAGCCACGGATTCAATCAGCACTTCCCGGTATTTATCCAGGTATTCCTGAAGATGTTCGGGCACCGGACATTCTTCTTTCTTTCCTTTTTCAATATATCTTCTGCCCGCTTTCTTCACCACATTCACATATCCCACAAATTTTCCGCCTTCACGGATGGGGAAATGAAGGGGTGCAATCCGCTTGCCGTACAGTTCTGTCAGCTGCTCCACCACATTGCGGTAGCTCACGTCATCCACGTCCATCTCTGTGACAAAGATAATCCGGGGCAGTTTATATTTTTCACACATTTCCCAGGCTTTCTGTGTTCCCACCTGCACGCCTGACTTACCGGAAACTACAATTATGGCAGCGTCTGCGGCGCTTACCGCTTCTTCAACTTCACCTACAAAATCAAAGTAGCCCGGTGCATCCAATACATTTATTTTACATTTCTGCCACTGAATCGGCACTGTTGTTGTGGAAATTGAGAATTTTCTCTTGATTTCCTCTTTATCAAAATCGCTGATGGTGTTCCCATCTGCTACCTTGCCCAAACGGCTGGTAATACCAGATAAGTAAGCCATCGCTTCTACCAGGCTGGTCTTTCCTGCGCCGCCATGACCCAATAGGACAACATTACGTATTCGGTCAGTTCTGTAAACGTCCATGTGTAATACCTCCCTGTAAGTATAATTCATATTACCTGTGAATAGTAATATATGTTTATATTTTACTAGATAACTACAATATAATCAAGCATTTGTTTCAGCCAGATTATACTAAACTATTTTTTACGTGTACATTTCATACAAGTCCCCGGGAGTTTGACAGTTTCATATTTTAAAAAAACTTACAGGCCTTGTAAAGCCTG
>CAJUMB010000008.1 GCA_910587105.1 uncultured Lachnospiraceae bacterium | reverse complement strand
GCGCATAGCGGGCTATGTAACCTGAATTTGGCACAAATCTCCCGCAAAGTGGGGCCTGCAGATGGCAGGAATGAATTTTCAAACACGCTCTAGGGAGAAGATACCATTGTCAGAGGATGAAATAAAAAGGCTGATGGATTTTTGCATAAACAGCGGTACATATTGCGTTCATGTTCCGTTCCTTACAATCGCAATCGGTACCTGTCTGCGGTGTGGGGAACTTACAGGCCTTACATGGAACGATATAGACATGAAAAACCGTACAAGCAACGGACAGCCATTTGCTATAAATGCAGTCAATAGTTTTCTGCTGAACATGGAGAAAGCATATAAAAAAGCACATCCAGAAGAACCGATACCGCACCTGTCAGCGCATATTTTAAGGCATACCGGGGTGTATTACTTGCATCCGCAGGAATGGATATAAAGGCATTGCAGAACGTCATGGGGCATTCCGATGCAAGTATCACAATGAATGTGTATAATCACAGCAGCTTTGAGAGAACCGAAAAGGAAGTGCAGAGAATTGACAATGTAATCAATTTTTAAGTAAGAATCCACCGTCAGCAATATCGGCGGTGGATTTTTTGTATGTCAGAAGAAAAAATATGTCAATCGTATGTCAAAATGGGTAAAATAGAAATATATAAACACTGGAAACCGCATAAAACCAGTGCTTCACAGAATTTTCATAAAATTTTAGCACTCATGTGTTGACACTGCTAACAACATGTGCTATAGTACACCTATAACAAAGACAACCACATATTCTAAGGAGGTACAACTTATGATGTTAACAAATAAAAACTACGGACTGTTTGACGAATTATTCAGAGACCCTTTCTTTTCCAACACGTTCAGCAGAAGTGATTCTTCACTGATGAAGACGGATATCCGCGAATCAGGGAATCAATATATCCTGGATGTGGAGCTGCCCGGTTTTCAGAAAGAAGATATCCGCGCCGAGCTTAACGATGGTTATCTGACCGTAACTGCCACAAGGAATGATAAAAAGGAAGATACGGACGCCAAGGGAAATTATCTGAGAAGGGAACGTTTCACCGGAACCTGCAAACGGAGCTTCTATGTGGGCGAAAATATTACACAGGAGGATATTCAGGCTGGCTTCAACAACGGTATCCTGCAGCTTAGTATTCCAAAAGAAAAACCGAAAGCAATCGAAGAAAAACCAAAATATATTGCAATCAATTAATGCCTTATGAAACGATTAATATGTCTGGGCGGAAGTATCACGGCAGCTGACCGCCTGTTTTGTTCCGACAGTCTGGGGGAAGGCTATGTTTCCATGCTGCCTCCCCTGCTGCCGGATTTTCAGATTTTAAATAAAGGCATTGACGGCTTCACCATTGCCAGGATTCTCCACAATGTGGACCGGGACTGCATCAATCTCCACCCAGATTTTGTCACTATACAGGTGGGGATTAACAACATCGGACTGATCATGAATACGGACCGGACGCCCCCACAGCAGACTGAAATGATGGCCGCTTATGTAAAAGAATACACCGAACTGTTATCTAAAATCACTGCCCATACCAATGCCGGTATTGTTCTGGTGGAGCCTTTTATCTTTCCTCATCCCGAGGAATTTATCAACTGGATTCCCCATGTGAAGACACTTTCCGGTCATATCAAGGAACTGGCAGATATTTTCGGCTGTGAGTTTCTTCCCATGCATAATCTGCTGAATCAGGAGGCCCGGCGGCTGGGGTATGATGCTGTCACCACAGACGGTATTCATCTCACCCACCACGGCCACCGGCTGTTGGCACAGAAACTTTCCAAACAATTGTCTATTATGCTGGCAGACAAAATCACCAGACCCGATAAATTTTCATAGGGTCTGGTGATTTCTAAAAAATAGCTGCTATATTCAATCTATGTCTCCAAATTCTTTCTTAAGTATTTCTGCTATTCTTTCTGTTTCCCTGATATTCCTCCCTGTAGTTTGGACAACAACGCTGTAACTCTCAAAAATAGTCATTACATTACCGTATACTTTATCTGGCACTCCATATACTATGGTGAGAGCGCATATGAATTGGCGCTTTCGATTCCCCCGCTAAAAACCCAGAATACGAAAGGAGCCGCTCATTATGGAAAACAATGATAACCCTTATCATGTATTTTATGACAATTATCTCACCACCAATGCCTGCACTGAATGTACCGGCCTGATTCCGTCCCTGGCTGAAAATGCCAGCCAATGGAATGCTTACCGGGATATTTTTGATTTTGAAGCAGTACCGGAAAAAGTTACAATCTCAAAAGATCTTGAGAAATAGCGTTCCCAGTCAAACAAGGGTACTGTACTACAATACCCTTGTTTCCTTGAGCTTCCTCCTCAACTCTTCTTCCCGGCGGCTCAACAGCAGTTCTCCACTCTGCCGGGAAAACATCTCCTGGGGGTGTTCCACCAAAAACTGGCTGCACGACGGATGGCTGGTAAGTGTCTCCGTAAAATAAAGCTTTGCGGCTCCCACAGCAGCCTCCTCCAACAGGTGATACCCGCCACTGATACACTGTTCCATTCTGCTAATCTGCGCTTCCTCTTGTCCTCTGTCCAATTTCCGTTCCAATATGCACTGGGCTGCCCCTTCATCTGTACAGCGGGCCCGCTGGGCCTCCTGCCCCCATTCCTGCAGAAATCCCAGCAGCCTTTCTTCTTGTGCCTGTTCTTTTACCCCTGCCACACCGTGCTGGATTTTTACCGCCAGGGCCTTTTTCCGCCAGCTGATTTCTTCATCGATTATCTGATGAAGACTGCCCTCCTGCCATTTTCCTAGTACCTGCTCCGCCGTCTGGCGCATCTGTTTGTTCCACCGCCAGGATTGTTCCCAGTCTTCCGCCAGCCCTGCGGCCTGTTCTGCAAGTACAGACGCCACCGCCATGCATTCCCCTGCTCCTGCTTTTCCCAGACGCTGCCTGTTCTCCTGGGTGTCCGCCGGATAATGATTCTGGTATTCCCGCTCATACTGATGAAATAGTTCATAAAACAAGCAGAATTCTCGTGCGGCAGACCTGTGATGCACATATTGGCTGATTAATATTTCTGTTACCATCTCCCCCATTTCTTCATAGGCATACAGAATACAGGATAAGTCTTCCCAGCCCCTGGCAGTGACAAAGGAGCGCTCCAGCCCCGATTGTTCCATGTGATAAAAATACTGGGGATACACTGTCAAAAATGTGCATATGGAGGCATGTACCTTCCTTTCGGCGGCATATTTCTGCCAGATTTCCAAATCCGCCTCTATATTCATATACTTGACCCTGTCCAGAGTCACAATATCCATCTCCCGCACAGACTTATTATATTCCGGAGGATTTCCAGCCCCCACGATCAGCCAGCCCTCTGGAATGGGATGGCTCCCGAAGGTTTTGTTCTGCAGTAACTGCAGCATCACGGGAGCCAGAGTTTCCGATACACAGTTGATCTCGTCAATAAACAAAATCCCCGTGTTCTTCCCTGTGCGCTCCATACAGTCATAAATGGAAGCCACAATCTCGCTCATGGTATACTCCGTGACAGAATACCATTTACCGCCGTACTCCTTTTCCTTCAAAACCGGAAGCCCAATGGCACTTTGACGGGTATGATGGGTCATGGTATATGACACAAAGCCGATTTGCTCTTCTTCTGCGATCTGGGCCATAATGGCTGTCTTTCCAATGCCCGGCGGACCGATCAGCAGCACAGGGCGCTGTTTTTCCAGGGGAATCTGTATCTGTGCTTCCCCTCTTTTTGCCTCTCTGTGAATATAAGCCCACAGTGTACGCTTAATTTCCTCTTTCCCTTCTTGAATGTTCATGGCCGTTTCCCCTCTTTTGGCATATCCAGACACAGCCGCACCACCCAGGACGGTATCTCCCTGGCAGTATCTCCCTCCAGAAATTCTCTGTCTGTAAACACAAAAATTGTCTCATAGTCCGTTGGCACCCGGGGATACACCCCGTCCCCGTCTGTGAAATACAAAAGCCCTTTTAGATTTTTTAACTTCCCCTGGTCCCTTAATTTCTCCACATAAGAAAACACAGGGGTAAAGTCTGTCCCTCCCCGGCCTTCCACTGTCAATTTCTGCTCATACCGTTGCCAGTCCTCCACAGAAGTGATCACCTGGTGCTGCTGTATCATGGAATCACACTGGATAATATGGACGTTCATTTTCCGGAAAAAATTTTCTCTTCTGGTGAGCAGATTCCTGGCCTCTTCCAGAAAACGGCGGACTACTTCCACGGAGCAGGACCCTGATGTGTCGATGGCAATCACCAGCTCCTCCACCCGCCGTGCCTCCATATATTCCAGCGGTTCTATCAAAGGCATGTTCCCATACCTGGCAAGGCCCAGCATATAATACCCGTAGTCAAAACTGTCCTCATCCGTCTGCATCTCCTCCCTGACAGATGCAAAACGCTCCAGATACCGGTGGAAATCATACTTTCCCTCCTCCCTCAATCTCAGCAGCTCATACCGGCTGCCAGGAGTCTGTCCCCTGCGCCGGGGCCTAAGGGACGTTTCCAGCTGTCTCCTGTATGTTTCCGCAGCAGCCAGTTTCTTCTGAAGACACTCCAGATATACGGCCCGTTCTTTCTGTCCGGCTTGCAAACCGTTTCCAGAGCCCCCCTCCCTGCCGGAAGCACAGTTCTGCCCGTAAAAATGCTTCTGCTCATACCAATAATCGTGGGCATCCCTGGGGAAGTTCTCCAGCAATCTGCAGGCCTGTTCCCTTTTCAGCGGCTCCCCCGTCAGGTATTCACAGACCTGCACTGCATGTTCCAGCTCAAGAGACTGCGGAAAAAGCTCTTCCAGCCCCGCCAGGGCCTCCTGTTCCCCCTTGTCCTCTACAGACAGCCCAAACACCTTCTCTCTCAGCTTCCAGGCACTGATGTCGCAGGATATATCCCACAATTCCCGGGAATACTTTCTATGAGAAAGCACATGACCATAGAGGACATGTGCCATTATATGTAAGTATAATCCGCGTAGATTCTTTTTTTGAAAACATTCCACCACCTGCCGGGGCTGGAGAAAAATGTTCAGCCCGTCGGTTCCTGTATATAGATGCGCAGGAGCCTGACTGATCTGAAATTCCGCAAAAAACAAACGCAGATAAGGAATTTGTGACGCCAGCGATGCACAAGTGAGCTCCCATGCCTGGCGGGCTGCATCTTTGAGCGAGAGAATTCCATTCTCTGACGTGTCTTCTGTTTCCTCGTGAAATCCCATGAGAAGCAGACGGATTTCGGGATTTTTCACAGAAGACTCCATCAAAACCCGGACACACTGTCCACGGCTGGCGATTCCCCAGGTAAGGAATTTCCGCAGTTTTTCCGGTTCGCCCCGCTGAACCAGCCGCATCAGAGCCGGACAGACTCTCTCAGAGAGATACTTCCCATAGACCTGCTCCCATTGTCCAGATAGATTCTCCGGCTCCATCAGCCGCTCCAGCGCAATCTCCAGCTTCACTGCAGGCTGGCGGGACTCCATAAATTTCTTCTCCCAATCCATACGATATTCCACACTCCACACACTCTAATCCGCGTGATATAAAACCATAGCCGACAATGGGGGAAGCTCCAAATCCAGATATCCGCCCATTGCAGTCAGGTAAACCGTTTCTTTGGAATACCCGTCCTGCTGGGTCAAAAAAATCCTCTGCATAGCTTCATCCCTGAACCGGCTGATTCCCACCTGCCATACCGGTATTTCCATGTGCATAATCTCCCGGCTGTTATTCACTGCCACCACTGCCCGCTCTGTTCTGGAAAATCTGCCGTAACTGATTCCCTGATACTGCTGTCCCAGAAACTTTATGGACCCATTGGTGAAAATCTCATACCGCTTGTGGAGGGCTATCACATCTTTGTGAAACTGAATCAACTCTTTGTCTTCATTTCCCCACGGATAAGACCTCCGGCTGTCCGGATCGGTAAATCCACAGACACCTGCCTCATCTCCATAATAAATGGTAGGCGCCCCCGGCCAGGTCATCTGAATCACCACAGCTTCCCGCAGCACCGGCACACAGATATCTTCCTGGGCCGCATAACTGCCCAGATGAGCCAGCCTTCCCACTTTATGATTGGTTCGGGTCAGGAACCGGGAATGGTCATGGTTAGACAGTTCATTCATGGCAGTCATCTGGGAAGGCATGAGAAATGCCGCCATATGATGGTTCATAGCCTCAAAGAAATAGGTACCGTTGCCATACAAGTCTTCGCGGAATTCGTCACTGTGCTTCTCCATTCCCGTGAGAAACCAGGTTACAGGTTCCATGAAAGCATCGTAATTCATAATGCTGTCCCACTCATCCCCCTGCAGCCAGCTGCGGGCATCCCCATAGTGTTCTGCCAGAATCAGAGCCTCCGGGTTTGCCTCTTTCACCGCCTTTCTGAAACGCTTCCAGAATTGATGGTTAAATTTGCTGCTGTGGCCCAGGTCTGCCGCAACATCCAGCCTCCACCCGTCCACATTAAAAGGAGGGGATACCCACTTGCGGGCCACCTGCAGAATGTACTCGCACAACTGGGGGGATTTCTCGTAATTCAGCTTGGGCAGTGTATCGTGTGCCCACCAGCCGTCATAGCTGTCATTATAGGGCCAGTTATATTCATCATGGAAATGGAAAAAGTTTCTGTATGGACTGTTCTCAGACACATACGCCCCCTTCTCATATCCTTCCTGGTCTTCGTAAATGCACTCCCGGTCCATCCATTTGTTAAAAGAGCCGCAGTGGTTAAAGACTCCGTCCAAAATAATCCGCATCCCCCGCCTGTGGATCTCCTCCACCAGCTGTATGAAAAACTGATTGCTGGCCTCCAGGTTCTCTTTGTCTGTCACCCTGTTGATATAACGGGTGGCATGTTTGTTATCCGTATCCCAGGGTTCCAGAAGCGCCCCTTCGTCTTTTACAATCACTCCGAAATGGGGGTCAACATAATCATAGTCCTGGCTGTCATATTTATGATTGCTGGGTGATACAAAGATAGGGTTCAGATACAGCACTTCCACACCAAGCTCCTGGAGATAATCCAGTTTATCCATAATTCCCTGGAGATCTCCGCCGTAAAACTCACGCACATCCATTGCTTCCGGAAACTTATTCCAATCCTCTACACGGACACTGGGCTCACCAATATAAAAATACTCTCCTGACAACACATCATTTGCAGGATCTCCATTATAAAACCTGTCCACATAAATCTGATAAATGACAGCCCCCTTGGCCCATGCAGGAGTTTTAAAGCCCGGAACAATACAGAACATAGGGCCCTCCCTCCTTTCCGGAAATGCCCCGTTGCGGTAATAATAGCACCGGATCTGGCCAGCCGCAATTTCAAAAAAGTATTCAATGGGTTTCTCCCCCACCGTCAGCTTCGCCTCATAATAATCGAAACCTCCGAAACTGGCTTCTACATACATGGGAATCCTTTGTTCCCCCACTGCCAGATACACTTCATCCACATTATTTTTCATTGTGCGGAACCGGATAGTCACACTCTCTCCCGGTTCTGCTTCCATAGGAATACGGTAATTCTCTGTACTGTCACTGAAAAGTGCATCTTTATTAAATACGGGTCTCATTTGAAGGATATATTCCTGTATTCTTCTTTTTTGTGTACTGTATTCATAATTTCGATACATATTTCACTGTCCTCTTCCCTATTAGAGTATGTCTGTAAACTGCTTCCTGCCAAGTATGGTTCCTGTGAGAGCTGTAGAAAAGTTTTCCTGCAGCTCCTATCCTATCGAAAAAAAGAGACAGCCTGACGGCTGCCTCTTTTTGGAGAAGGTATTTCTCTCTTATGGGGTGTAGCAAAAACTATATAATGTATTGGGGGGTTTACGAGTATTATAATACCACGTCCCTTCCCAAAAGTGTGCATAAATTTCACAAATTTTCGTCTATTTTATTGGGCACACTGTACAAATAAGTTTTCAAACTCATCCCGATTAATCTTTTCCTTTTCCAAAAGCAACTGGGCACACCGCTCCAGTACATCTTTATGCTCCATGATCATCTGTCTGGCTTTTGTATGGCATTCATCAATGATGCGCTTGATTTCCTCATCAATCATTCCGGCCACATGCTCGCTGTATCCGCGGGTATGGGCAAGGTCCCTGCCTATAAAGACTTCATCTCCCTCTTCTCCGTATGCAATCACACCTACTTTATCCGACATGCCATATTTTGTCACCATGGCCTTGGCAGTCTGTGTGGCCTGCTTAATGTCATTGGAGGCGCCTGTGGTAATATCATCAAATACCAGCTCTTCTGCCACCCGGCCTCCCAGTAAAACAACAATATCCTGCATCATTCTGCCCCGGGTGTTGAACATCTCATCCCGTTCCGGCAGGGGCATGGTATACCCTGCGGCACCCAGCCCTGTGGGAATAATGGAAACGGTGTACACCGGCCCCACATCCGGCAGAAGATGGAATAAAATAGCGTGTCCGGCCTCATGATACGCCGTAATCCTTTTCTCCTTATCGGAAATAATCTTGCTTTTCTTTTCCGCTCCGATGCCTACCTTGATAAAGGACTTCCTGATATCCTGCTGGGTCAGATATGTGCGGTTATCTTTTGCCGTCACAATCGCAGCCTCATTCAGCAGATTCTCCAGGTCTGCCCCGGTAAATCCAGCTGTAGTCTGGGCAATCTGTTTCAAATCCACATCGTCACCCAGAGGCTTGCCTTTGGCATGGACTTTTAATATCTCTTCCCTGCCCTTTACATCCGGCCTGCCCACAGCCACTTTCCTGTCAAACCTTCCTGGGCGCAGAATCGCCGGGTCCAGAATATCCACACGGTTGGTAGCTGCCATTACGATAATCCCCTCATTGACACCGAATCCGTCCATCTCCACCAGAAGCTGGTTCAGTGTCTGCTCTCTCTCGTCGTGGCCTCCGCCCATGCCGGTTCCTCTCTGCCGGGCTACCGCATCGATTTCATCTATAAATATAATACAGGGGGCGTTTCTCTTTCCCTCTTCAAATAAATCCCTGACACGGGAAGCGCCCACGCCCACAAACATTTCCACAAAATCCGAACCGGAAATGGAGAAGAAAGGAACTCCCGCTTCCCCGGCCACAGCTTTGCCCAGCAGCGTCTTACCCGTCCCTGGAGGACCTACCAGCAGCACACCTTTGGGAATCCGGGCGCCTACCTTTGTAAATTTCTGAGGATTTTTCAGGAAATCTACCACTTCCACCAGATCTTCCTTTTCCTCCTGAAGTCCTGCCACATGGGAAAAATTAATCTTCTTATCTGCTTCTGTGGATATCCTTGCCCGGCTCTTTCCGAAATTCATCATTTTCGCATTGGAACTGTTCCCGGTCATCTGCCGGTTCATAAATATAAATAAAAATACCACCAGACCGCAGCTGAGCAGAACCGGAAGAAGACTGGAGATCACGCTTTCACGGGGCACATCTGCGATTTCCGGAAAAATTCCGTTGTCCTCCAGAAATGCCTCCACCTCCTTGATATCCGTTACATAAAAATGCTTCTGTACACCATTATCCAGCTGTACCCGCACCTGCCCGGTGGGATATTCCTTATTTGGATAAATCTTTACATCCAGCACTTTACCTTCTTCTACAGCATTTTCCAGCTGGGTTTTCGAATAATTCTCGCTGTTTTCCATCTGCTGGCTTAAAAACAAATATCCTGCAACCAGTGCTATAATCAACACCAGATACAGACCTATTCGATTCGGCTGCCTATTCATTCCTGTCCGAACCCTCCTTTCCTAAATTTAAGTATTTTATTTCGATTCAATCTCAACAACTCCGATATAAGGCAGATTCCGGTACTGCTGGGCACAATCCAGTCCATAACCCACAACAAACTCATCCGGCACCTCGAAACAGGTATAATCTGCCTCCACTGTCACCACACGCCGTTCAGGCTTATCCAAAAGCGTGGCCAGCCTCAGGCTGGAAGGTCCCCTGTCCCTTAAAATATTCATAAGATAATGAAGGGTTCTGCCTGTATCAATAATATCTTCCACCACAAGCACGTCTCTTCCTTCTAACGACATATCCAGATCTTTCACAATGCGCACTACACCGCTGGACTCTGTCTGATCTCCGTAGCTGCTTACAGACATAAAATCTATGGTAACCGGAACGGTAATCCTTTTTGCCAGCTCACAGGTGAAAAATACACTTCCCTTCAGCACACTCACCAGATGAACCACTTTTCCCTGATAGTCTTCACTGATTCTGGCTGCTGTCTGGCTGATTTTCTTTTCTACTTCATCCTCCGATATCAATGTTCGAATGTTTTGATTCATCCTCCACTCCTCCTTCGTACACAATTTCCAGAACTTCCCTGGTATCCGGCCCCACTTTATACGCTTCATTCAGACGGAGGCCCACCGCCCACAGGATTTCCTGTCCCTGAGCTGCCAGTATGATCTGTCCTCTTTTCTCCCTTGGTACTTTGCAGTCAATCAAATATTCTTTTAGTTTTTTCCTCCCGCCAGAGGCATTCACCACCAGGTAGTCTCCCGGTTGTCTGTTTCGTATTACCACAGTATCTTTTATTTTATCATAATCCAACCATTTCGTATATGTTTTTTGTGGAATCTGCTGAAAAAAATTTTTAAATATCCGGCATCGAAACTCCATTTCCCCACAGGATGTCACCCCAGGTATGTGGAGGGGAATGAAAAACTCCTCCTCCGTCTCTGCATATGTCCGTTCACGGTAAAACAAAACCCCCCTATATTCTCTGCGGGCACAGATTTTGTGCGGAAGCTGCAGGACTTTTCCCACCTGCATCCCTGTCCACCCCTGCAGAGCCTCATAATGGGACGTGGTCATATCCCTGACCTGGAACAGGCTGGACAGAAACACCCTGAGTCCATAATATACGGGCACCGGGTCTTCCCGAAAAAACGCCTCCTCCAGAAAATTCTGTTTCTGATACTTTCTCAGCAGCTCTCTGCCCTGCTTTTCCAGATAGGAATCTGTCTGGCGCAGAATATTGGCGGTCATGGCCATATGCTCCACGGCTTTTTTATTTACCCGCTCTGTCATGCCTGCCAGAAGTTCATGGCGGATTCGATTCCGGGTATACTGGTCGTCCCTGTTGCTGCTGTCTTCCACATGAGCCCAGCCTCTCTCCTGTAGATAATGGTCAATTTCTCTGCGTTCTAAACACAAAAGCGGACGAATCCGAAAACCATCTGCAGGGAGAAGCCCTGCCAGACCTGCCAGACCAGTCCCCCTGGCCAGATGATGCAGCATAGTTTCCGCCTGGTCGTTTTTGTGATGGGCCAGGGCCAGCTTGCTGCATTTCCACTTGCCGGCCAGCCTCTGGAATACTTCCCTGCGCGCCTCCCGCCCGGCTTCTTCCAGACTCATTTTCCCCTTTTCTGCCATCTGCTGTACAGGCATTTCCACCACCTCACAGGGAACCTGATATAAGCGGCACAATTCCATTACAAATTCCTGATCCCGCAGGGCCTCTTTCCCCCGGAGACCGTGATTGACATGCACTGCCAGAAGTTCATATCCATAAGTCTGCTGATATTGACGTAATATATGAAACAGGGCTGCTGAGTCTGCCCCGCCGGACAAACCAATCAGCACCCTGTCTCCCACTTCAACCATATGATGTTTTTTCATATATTCCAGAACTTTTTGTTCCATCTTGTATCTCCTGTCAGTGGACTGTACGTAACTGCTTTGTACCTTCACAGCTGCGATTGCACTATTTTTTCCAGATACCTGCTGCCAGCACAGTCATATCATCCCTGACTTTATAATCACTGTAAGCCAAAACCCTTTCCAGAATATTTCTTCCCAGCTCTCTGGGCGCCTGGCTATGTACCTGCAGAATAATTTCTTTCATGGTCTCTTCTTCTTTTTCCAGGGGCAGTGCATCCAGCACACCATCGGTTACCATAATGAGAAAATCCCCATGATATAATTTCCTGGAAGCTGTCTCAAAATCAACCTGATCCACCATACCCAGCGCCATGCTGGTGGAACTGATGGCCTCCACCCATTGATCCCTTTTAATGAATGTGGTGGCTGCCCCGGCTTTTAAAAATCTGCACATACCTGTATACAAATCAATGGTACACAAATCTACAGTGGAAAACATATCATCTTTGCGCTTTAACACCAGTGCACTGTTCACTAATTTTGCCGCTGTCTCATCTGTAAAACCGGACTCCAGAAACTGCTCCAGCAGTTCCACTACCATCCCGCTTTCTTTGGCAGCGTCTATGCCGGAGCCCATGCCGTCAGACATGCCCAGGACAAATCTTCCCTCTTCTTCCTGACAGCATACATAACTGTCGCCAGATACCCTTTCCTTCTCCTTGGGCACTTTTGCCACCCCATGAAGGACCTGGAATGCCGTCTTTTCTGTAAAATGTACGGTACGGCACTCTCCATTGATGGTACACCGGCTGGAGTTTACCGGTGCCATGGGTGTCTCCAGAAGTTCTGACAAAACTTCTGCAATTTCCAGAGTCGACACACACTGTCCGTTCTTTGCCTGCAGGGTGAGATATGCCTGTTTTCTGCTGCCCTGCCGCTCAATGGTCCAGACAGCCTTTAACAGTATCCCTTTTTTCTTCAAAACATATCTCAGCTCACTGGTAAACTCCCTGGAAGGCTGCGTGATCTCCGATAATTCACGGGCCGCCTGATTCAAAATCCCGGATATTTCGCTGTACTGCTGGGCTGCCGCCATACGGTTCTCTATCATCCGGTTATCCCACACCAGCTTTTCACGTTCCCGGTGGAAAAAATGGGTCAGCTCCTCTGAAAACTGGTAGGAGTGCACGCATTGGCTTTTCAACTGTTTTGCCAGCTCCCTGCGCTGTTCCTCTTTGCCGCCTTCCAGCGAGCGAACCAGCTTCTCACCCAGCCGCAGACGCTCCTCGCCTTCCCAGCACTCTTGTCTCTGATGGCAGTTCCCGCAGACTTGTCCGTATGCCTGCCAGACCACATCTTCTGCCTGTTCGTTGGACAGGTAATCTTTTCTGTAGGGCATTCCGTAAAAAGTATCTGCCAGTTTTTGAAATGCCTGCGCGTATTTCTCCACGCGCTCTTTCTGGGGCTGGCCCAAAATCTGCCCAGCAGGCAGCTCGTCTTGTTTCTGCCGCAAAGATAAAATATTTTTCGCCATATCCCTCATAATCAGCAGAATACTGATCACCAGCATGGCAGCAATCCATACATGCATTCTTTGTCCCCTTTCCCCGTTAAGGAACTGTTAAAGAATTAATTTTAGCAGTTCCTAAATCTCTCTTTTAACAGGGAATTATAGAGGATTTTCGTTAAAATCTTTGTCAAACAATGCCAAATACCGCAAAAAATTTCCAGACATAATCTGAGGAATTATTCATTATTCGCCTTGTTCTTCTTTGAACACAACTTCATTGTCTTTCACCAGCCCCAGACGGTCACGGGCTGTTTCTTCTATAAACTCGTCTGTCTGCATATATTCTTTCTGCCTGTCAATCTCCTTGGTTCTGGCTTCTTCATCTGCAATTTTCTCTGTAAAAATTCTCTCCTGCTCCTGGTAACCGGCCAGTTCTCTTTTCAGCCGTTCCCCCTGCCACAACAGAATCCCCAGCAGAAGAACAACTACCAGGCTGATACAAAGCATAGCCGCTTTATTCTGCCTTCTGCGTCTTATCTCCGCTTTTCTTCTCAAATATTTTTCCCCTTCTTTTCGTAAATCTTCCCCTTAGATTCATTCTTCTCTTCCCCTTGCGCAGTTTTTTTAATATTAGAATTTTACAATGTCTAACAGCAAATAGCAACCTTTTTTCTATGGAAATTAGAAACTTCAGCGGTATTCTCAAAATTTTTACTGTAACCGACACAAATTTTCCACTTATGGTGCGGGAGTAGAACACCATACCCAGAATTACCGCAGCGATTGCATAGCCGCGTATTTTTCCCTCATTTGCCTGGTACATCCTCCCAAACAAAAACACCCCGGCCAGGGACCAGTAAGCCAGATCCTCCATACTGACATAAACGGCCTCCCTCGGGAATAATCTCCGGCCAATGCGCAGCACGTCATAGAAAAACAGCAGCAATGCCCCCCACAGCACAGACTGGAAAAAGAAAAGCAGCTCATGGTTCATATATGTACTCATAAGCTACTGAAATAAACGCTTCAGCACGTTTCCGCTCTTCTTACGGCTGCCTGGGCCGTCCTGTGTATAAATAACCTGATCTACTTTTCCCGTCAGTTCCAGCTCACCCTTTTCCAGATCCAGCTGTTTCACATGCATTTCCTCCCCTTTTAACGTGAGTACACCGCACTGGGACTGGAGTACAACCAGTTTTTCATCAAATGACAACACATCCAGAACACCTGTAATCATGCCCTGTCTGCGGTTGGTAAAAGAAAGTTTATGGGATTTCGGCGTCTGTTTTTCCTCCAAGCCATTCCTCCGCACTTCGTCTCTTTCTCTAAATCTATGAACATGTGCCGGAAAATATGTTTGGGATTTCAGGGAATGGAAATCTGCTCCTTTCCGAAAGCCTGCTCAATCATTAAAGGTAACGGAACATGTTCTCGGCATCTTCTTTTTTCACAGTCTCTTTCACTTCCAGCACTTCCACTTTTGTCTGGCGGGAACCAAACTGGATTTCGATGATATCGCCGGGCTTTATATTTGCAGAGGCTTTGGCCGTTTTATCATTTACCAGCACTCTCCCTGCGTCGCAGGCTTCATTGGCTACCGTTCTGCGTTTGATCAGACGGGAGACTTTCAAAAATTTATCTAATCTCATAGCTTCTCTCCAAAATATAATCAACAGGGGGAACGCGCACGTTCCCCCTGAATGAACACAAAATTTATCGCTACAATACGAAATGATCTCGTTTAACTGTTGACAATATCCTTCAATGCCTTTCCTGCTTTAAACTTGGGTGCTTTTGATGCTTCAATCATCATTGTCTCGCCTGTCTGTGGATTCCGTCCCTCGCGTGCCATTCTCTGGGTCACTTCAAAAGTGCCAAAGCCTACCAGCTGAACTTTTCCGTCATTTTTCAACTCCTCAGAAACCACATCAATAAAAGACTTTAACACTGCCTCTACATCTTTCTTTGCAAGATTCGTTTCTTTTGCCATTGCAGCCACTAATTCTGTTTTGTTCATATTATTTCCTCCTAAATGTCAATCCTCTAAAGCATACCTGACAAGCATCAGGGGTTTATTTTCAGCCTGTTCTATACCAGAACCTTCCTTCTCAAATATATATATACTGTTTCACCTGTTTTGTCAAGGAGTTTCCAAGAAGAATCGGATTCCCAGGCTCATTAAATCTTTTCCATCATTTCATCTACCATGGCCAGCACTGCCTGTCCCAGTTTGGACGATTTTTCCTCTGCATCTTCCAGAGAGCTCCCTTTAATTCCATAATAGAACTTCACTTTAGGCTCTGTGCCGGACGGACGGACACATACCCATGCGTCGTCTGTCAGCTCATAATACAGCACATTGGACTTGGGAAGTCCTCCGGTACCTTTCTGGTAGTCTCTGGCTACCATCACCTGATACCCGCCGATTTCCTTGGGAGCCTCTTTGCGGAGCAGATTCATGATGTTCTGGATTTTCTCCAGGCCCTCGATTCCCTTGAGGGTAATGGACTGGATATCATCTTTATAATATCCATATTTCTCATACAGGTCAACCATGGCATCCCATAATGTCTTCCCCTTGGTTTTGTAATAAGCCGCTGCCTCGCACAGGGCCATCACTGCCACAATGGCGTCTTTGTCTCTGGCATACGTACCGATGAGGCAGCCATAGCTCTCTTCAAATCCAAAGAGATACTCGCCCTTTTTCCCCTGTTCGAATCCCAGAATCTGCTGGCCGATGAACTTGAACCCGGTGAGCACTTCAATCAGCTGAATGCCATATCCCCGGGCAATGGCATTGGCCAGATTGGTGGTCACGATGGTTTTTATCAGGACACCGTCCTCAGGCAGTCCTTTCAGCTCTTTGCGCTGGCCGATCTCATAATCCGCCAGCAGACATCCGGACATATTTCCGGTCAATGTGTGGTATACACCGTCTTTGTCTTTCACCCGCACTCCCAGACGGTCTGCGTCCGGGTCAGTGGCCAGCACCAGGTCAGCGTCCACCTTTTCTGCCAGTTCCAGCCCCAATGTGAAGGCTTCATCTGCCTCCGGATTGGGGTAGCTGACTGTTGGGAAATTGCCGTCTGGCAGTTCCTGTTCCGGAACCACATAGACATTTTCAAATCCCAGTTCTTTCAATATACGGCGGGCCGGCAGATTTCCAGTTCCGTGAAGAGGCGTATACACAATTTTCAAATTCCGGCCTTCCGCTTCAACAGCATCCATATGAAGTACCTGTTTTTTCAATTCCTCCATATATGCATCGTCCACTTCTCTGCCAATAACCTGATATTTTCCCTGGGCAATGGCCGCCTCTTCGTCCATGGTGAAAACCTGGTCATAGTCTGTCACTTTCTGGACTTCATCCATAATACCGCTGTCATGGGGAGGCGTAATCTGGGCACCGTCTTCCCAGTACACTTTATATCCATTATACTCCGGCGGATTGTGGCTGGCTGTAATATTAATGCCTGCCGCACAGCCCAGATGACGAAGGGCGAAGGAAAGCTCCGGCGTAGGCCTCAGAGACTCAAAAATATAAGCCTTGATTCCATTTGCCGCCAGGCACAGAGCCGCTTCCCTGGCAAATTCCGGAGACATATTCCGGGAATCATAGGCCACTGCCACGCCTTTGTCTTCCTTTCCCACCAGCTTGATATAATTTGCCAGTCCCTGGGTGGTTTTCCGCACCACATAGATATTCATCCGGTTTGTTCCCGCGCCGATAATCCCCCTGAGACCGGCCGTTCCGAATTCCAGCTCCTTATAAAACCGCTCCTTAATTTCCTTTTCATCGTTCTCAACTGCTTTCAGCTCCGCCTTTGTTTCTGCATCAAAATAAGGATCTTCAAGCCATTTCCTGTATACTGTTTTGTAGTCCATACTACACCTCCGTATCTTTCACTCTTTCTCCTCATTATAACCCGTTTCCCAAGTCATGCCAAGCATTTTTACAATTTATCAGCTTAATTATTTTCTCGATGGTTTTCTCTGAAATCCACGCTTTATTGTGATTATAATAATGGTTCGCCAGCTTCCAGTATTTTTCGGGATACAGGAATCGGATTTTCAAATTCTCATACCCTGCTGCTGACAGACCCCGTGCCTGGTCATAACTGGAGATCATTTCATGGGCCAGCCTCTGGTCCCAGTCATTTTTCTCCAGAATTTTCCGCATAAAACAGTATAAATCTGCCACCTGGGTATCATAACGGAATTTATCGAAGTTTGTCACTGCCGTCTGGCTTCTGCCAATCAATATGTTATGCTGATTGTATTCCCCGTGGCAGACTTCCCCCCTCTCCAGGGCCTGACAGCGCAGGTTCTCATATCCTGTGGACTGGAGCCGGTCCAGTGCCTCTTCTCCCCGTTCCAGAAACCACTGAACGCTTTCCAGGAAATACTGTTCGAAAGAATTCTGTCTTCTTTTTGTCCGTATGAATTTCCGGATTTTACGCAGTTCCCGGTTATGCCTTTCATATTCTTCTGCCAGCGAAACCTGAAAATAATCCTTTTCCGGCTGCATATGCATATATTTATGTATGGTGCCTAACACGGCAGCTCCATTTAAAATATCTTCCTTTGACCTGGTATCGCACTCCCGCCCTTCATACCATCTGCGCACCACATAAGATATCCCGTCTTTATCTGTGCTGACCAGTTTTCCCTCCTGAGTGGCCAGAATCTGATCCACTGGATACTGGCATCCATTTTCCAGCTGGAGCAGCAATTCCTGCTGTTTCTTCAGTTTTTTATCTGACCCTGTAAATTCCTTGATAAGCACCAATCCTATCTGTGTCTGGCACAGCAGCGCCCCTCTTCCCCGGTAAGATGATTTTGCTCCCAGGCCATACTGTTCCAGCACACTTAAACCCCGGTCATACAATAATATCCCCCTCACTTTCCTGTAGTTTCCGTAGTCTCGTAATTTCATACTTTCTATTCTATGAGGGGGATAAAATGAAAATGTCACTGCATCTATTTTCTTAATATTTCATCAGCACATTTCATCAAATATTCTTTTGTATTATGTTGGGGATTCTCCAGCACATCCTGAAACAATGTATCCAGCATCTCTCCTACTGCCTGTCCCGGCTTCATTCCCAGACCAATCAGATCTCTGCCGGAAATCTGGAGGGTCTTTAGGGAAATACAGTGTTCCTCCCTGACAATTTCTTTCCAGACGTCCTGCACTTTTGATACATCCCGGTATGTTTCCTGAAGCTGCAGCACCATGGGGAACAGCTGGCTGCCAATCCCGGCCGCTGCTCTGCGCACTGCTGCCGGTTCTGCCTCCAGCTCGCAGCCGTACCAGCGGATAAGCCGGCGCACGATTCCTGTTGTATGATTATCAAACTTTAGGCGCCGCAGCACTTGATATGCCTGCTGCTCTCCCAGCGTCCGCAGAAAAAGAGCCAGCCGCAGAAATCTGTCCGCAGGTACCTGGCACAGACTCCACGCAATCTCCTCCAAAGGTCCTTTCTTGGCCTCCTTCTCCCTGATTTCCGGCAGTATAACCCGGTCAATATTCAGCTCAAACAGCATCATGATAAAATCCGGATGGGGGGAAAGCAAAAGCTTCACCAGTTCTGTCTGAATCCGCTCTGCGCTCACAAATTTCAGATTCCCTGCCAGCTCCTGAAGTGCTTCTCTCGTGGCTGTCTCCACCGAAAAACCAAGCTGGGCGGAAAACCGCACTGCCCGCAGAATCCGCAGGGCATCTTCCTGAAACCGTTCCCGGGCAGCGCCCACACAGCGTATCTGTTTCTTCTGCAGGTCTTCCATGCCTCCAAAGATATCCACCAGTCCCTGCTCCCGGTTATAAGCCATGGCATTGATGGTAAAGTCCCTTCTCCTGAGATCTTCTGCCAAATCTGAGGAGAACACCACTTCACTGGGGTGGCGGCAGTCTTCATACGCTCCGTCAATCCGGTACGTGGTCACCTCATATCCGTCTCTGCCCAGCAGTACCGTAACCGTTCCGTGGGCCAGCCCAGTATCCACTGTATGGGAAAACAGCCTCTTGACCTCCTGTGGACGGGCAGAAGTGGTAATATCCCAGTCATCCGGCACCCGGCCTAAAACAGCATCCCGCACACAACCGCCCACAGCAAAAGCCTCATGCCCATGGCTCTGCAGAACCGTGAGAATGCGGCTGACTTTCGGGGGAAGTTCCAGATACATATTAATATGCCCGCCCCCAATATACCATTTTCTTTGCCGGCCTGCCGCAGCAGACACAAGTATCAGCTGTATGTTCTTCGGCAAAAGGAATACACCGTGAAGTAACCTGAAGATCTTCTTTTATCTTCTCCTCACATTCCTGATTTCCACACCACATGGCTTTTACAAATCCCGATTTTTCCTGGAAAACCTTCTGGAAGCTCTCATAGTCTGACGCCTCATACGTGTGTTCCTCCAGGTGCTTTCTGGCCCGCTCCAGCATCTCCTGCTGCATAGTCTCCAGTACCTTTTCCACGTATTCCCCAATCTGGTCAATGGGTGCTGTAGTCTTTTCCCGATTATCCCTGCGGACGATGACTGCCTGTCCAGCCTCAATATCTCTGGGTCCGCACTCAATGCGCACAGGAATGCCCCGCATCTCCTGCTCTGAGAACTTCCATCCCGGGCTCTTATCTGTATCATCTACTTTCACACGCAGTCCGGCCTGCCTCAAAACCCCGCAGATTTCCTGTGCCTTATCCAGCACCCCTGCCTTCGCCTGCTGAATGGGAATCACCATCACCTGGACTGGCGCAATCTTAGGCGGCAGCACAAGGCCGCTGTTGTCCCCGTGGACCATAATAATGGCACCTACAATTCTGGTAGACATTCCCCAGGATGTCTGATGCACATAATCCAGTTTGTTTTCCGGATTGGTGTACTGAATGCCGAATGCCTTTGCAAATCCGTCGCCAAAATTATGGCTGGTGCCGGACTGGAGTGCCTTTCCGTCATGCATCAACGCTTCTATGGTATACGTAGCTTCCGCGCCTGCAAACTTCTCTTTATCCGTCTTCTGTCCCCGGACCACTGGTATGGCAAGAACTTCTTCACAGAAATCCCCGTAAACCTGAAGCATCTGGATGGTCCGCTCCTGTGCCTCCTGTGCCGTGGCATGGGCAGTATGTCCCTCCTGCCATAAAAACTCTCTGGAGCGCAGGAAAGGACGGGTTGTCTTCTCCCACCGCACAACAGAACACCACTGATTGTAGAGCCTGGGCAGATCTCTGTGGGACTGGACATCCTTTGCATAAAAATCACAGAACAGCGTCTCCGATGTGGGCCGGACGCACAGTCTCTCCTGCAGCTGCTCCAATCCGCCATGGGTTACCCATGCCACTTCCGGTGCAAATCCCTCCACATGGTCTTTCTCTTTTTGTAAGAGACTCTCTGGAATAAACATGGGCATGGACACATTTTCCACACCGGTTTCCTTAAATCTCCGGTCCAGTTCCGCCTGTATATTTTCCCAGATGGCATACCCTGCCGGTTTCAGCACCATGCAGCCTTTTACACTGGTATAGCCCACCAGACCTGCTTTCTTTACCACATCGGTATACCACTGGGCAAAATCATCTTCCATAGAAGTGATTGCCTCCACAAACTTCTTTTCTTTCGCCATTTTCTTCTCCTCTCTATAGATCATGTATATTTAGACAGCAGTCATCCGCCTCAGGCACCCGGATCACCCGTCCCCCCGCCGCCTTCCGCAGACGATTCATAACCGCCGTTCCCATCCGCGGCGTATCAAAGGATTCCGAATAGATACAGGATACCTGTTCCTGGTCAAACTCCCGCAGCACCTGATACAGGTGCTTGGCAATTGTCTCGTCCAGACTGCGGCTTCCGATGCATTTTACCAGACCAGCCTGGTAGAGATGTTTTGTTTCCTGGCAGGCCAGTATGCCTGCCCGCCCGCCTTTCTGCTCCTCCAGATGTGCCAGATCATTGATACATGCTGCAGCCCGGCCGGCCTCTCCCTCCACTATGGTGAGAGGTGCACGGGGCGAATAGTGGCGGTAGCGCATTCCCGGCGCTTTGGGCGGACGGTTCTGCTCCTGCAGACCCGGGTCCATGTTCACCTGTCCAATACAGGAAGCCAGCATCTCTAAGTTAATATACCCTGGCCTCAGAATCACAGGCACATCCTCTGTAAAATCAACAATCGTTGATTCCAGGCCGATTCCGGCCCTTCCCCCGTCCAGAATCATATCCACGGTATCCCCCAGATCCTCTGCCACATGGGCAGCCAGTGTGGGGCTTGGTCTTCCTGAGCGGTTAGCACTGGGGGCTGCTACGAATCCTCCCCCCGCCCGGATCAGAGCCAGCGCCGCCGGATGACCCGGCATGCGCACAGCCACACTGTCCAGCCCGCCTGTGCTCTCATAGGGCACCACATCTGTCTTTGGGAAAATCATCGTAAGGGGACCTGGCCAGAATTTCTCCGCCAGACGGACCGCCCCTTCTGGTATCCGCCTGGCAGCAGTTTTCAAATCCTCCATCTGGGCAATATGGATAATCAGCGGATTATCCGAAGGCCGGCCCTTCGCCTGATAAATCCTGGCTGAAGACCTGGCATTTAATCCATCCCCTCCCAGTCCATAGACTGTCTCTGTGGGAAACGCCACCAGCCCTCCCTCTCTTAGAATTTTTCCAGCCCTGTCAATAATCTCCTGTTCCGGATTTTCCGGATTAATCTTTATCAATTCCGCTTTCATTCCAAACTTCTTTCTAGAGGGCAGCGGCAGCCGAATGAGTGGTAAATCTCCCGCAAAGCAAAACGACGCCTTACAGACCCATTCCTGCCGGCCGCCATAAAATATCATGCTCATCCATCTACCTGGATAATCAGCGCCTCATCATCAAAAACCGCAGTTCCCAGGCTTCTCAGAAGGTTTTCGTTCAACTCCGGATATTTATCTCTCTCCATCTGCCCCACAAAAATATATTCTACCTGGTATTCCTCCAGCAGTTCCCGCACCTGTGCCTCATCCACAGATGTATATATGGTTTCAATCTCCAGGGATTTCTCATTCAGGTCGCTGGTATCCTCCCGCCACAGCCACTCATGAGTATACCATCCCAGGATGGTGGGCAGTCCAGTCATGGCAGATACCCGGCAGTAATCGCTGTAACTGTCCCCGTTTGCCTCCAAAACCACTGGATTGCCCTGGATATTTGCCTTGAGCCAGCGGATTGCCGGGGCATCCTGGGGATACTGTGACTCCAGATATGCGGTACAGTCCAGCCCCTGATACCCTTCCCGATGCCATACCTTTCCATTCCATTGTGACACTCCGGTAACCGTAAACCCCATGGTACACAGTAAGCACACCATACCAAGAGCCCCCACTGCCCGTATCCACTTCTGTTTCCCGGCAGTGAGGAATCGGGGAAGAATAAATCCCATCCCGATGCCAAACATAATAAACGCCTGATAGGTCAGCTTGAACATAGTATTGGACCGGGCCGAAGTCTCCTCATAAATATCCCGCAGATACACAATCTCCGGCAGTATAATCAGCCCCAGCCCGCACAGGCATAAAACAGCGGTGAAAACATCCGAAGCTTTCGTGCGTTTCAGCCACAAAAGCGGTCTGCATTTTCCCCGCTCCAAAAAAAGCTTGACCAGATAAAAAAGAACCACGGCAATGGGAAGCGCCCACAAAATACAAAACTGATAAAATGCGGAATGATTTTTCACAAACCGGACTCCCTGAGCCATACTGCTGTCAAACCGCAGGGTAAACGGCAGTGCCGTCAAAAATCCCAGCAGCAGCATCTGGACCCACTGCACAGCACTGAAGCCGATCCCCTGCTTCCAGTTCCCAAACCGACGCAGATTGCCGAAAAAACACACACCGCACGCGGTCACATAATAAATGGCAAAGTCCCAGGCATTGGTCCACTGGAAAATGCCGGTAAAAATACCGCACATCACCAGAGGCCACTGCCAGAGCACCCGTCTCATGTCGTATTTTTTCCGTTTCATCCACCCATACAACAGACCAATAACCACCAGCACAAATAGAACATTTACCACATGGGCATGGAGATCTCCCAAAATGAATGAATAGGAAGGGAATTCGTGAATTGTCCTATCCATGGTATCCGGGTTATGCCCGATGTAACGGGTGGAACTGGGAAACCAGTAATCTTCTTCCCCTTTTCCCAGAGGCGTCCGGGGGAGAATCCAGGCATATATCACATAATGCATATTTCCCGCCAGAGAGACAGCAGCCCCTGCCAGCAGCCCTGATAAAGCAGGAAGAATCCGTCTGGTTTTTCCATAATAATCTGCTGCTGCCTGGCGCACAATGGAAAAGGGCAGTGCAAACGCCATACCAGCTGTCAATGTACGCATCAGATGATAAGCAGCCTCCAGCGGCGTCCCTGTGAGTTTTGTCAGATACACGGCATAATACTGGCCCCCATAGTAATAATTCATGGGTTCCTGGCTGTACCACATATCCCGTGCCGGAAGGGTGGTGCTGCGCATCATTGCTTCCATGAATCCATAGTCCATGAACTTTTCCACTCCATGGGCCTGAGGCCGGAATCCTGCCACATATGTCCACAATAAAAACGTCATGAACAGTATAACCTCTTCCACAAAGATCAAATCCCCCTGATTGTCAGGAAGTACATAACGCTTTTTCTTATCCAGACAAAAAGCCAGCAGTCCATTCCCCGCCACACACACAAACGTCACTCCCAGACAGGATGCGGCCGTAAATTTCAGGATACCCAAGGTCACTAAAAGCCAGGTCAGATAACCCGATATTCCAATGGCCAGTACTTTGGAAAACATCCATCCCCGGTCCTGATAACCGGAGAACAGAGTCCCCGTCAGAGGCATAAACCCGCATCCCAGCACCCAGACAGCCAGATACCAGGCCAGATATGTTTTGCTGTCTCCCCGCAGGAGAAAAATTGTCATCAGCACCAGTAAAATGCCTATCAGAATCTTTATCTCCCACCTTATCTTCATTATTTTCGGGAGCTTCCATTCACGCCGTATTTCCATCGCCAAGACTCCTTTATCTACACTCCACTCTTTTCCTCAGAACTGCAAACTGCCTCACTGCCTGCACTCCGATTTGGAAAATCCTCTTCATATTAATGGTATTCTCTCCTCCCTGGCGTTTCAGGAAGGTAATGGGATAGTAACAGACACCCATCCCGTTCTTTCTGTATATGATCGTAATCAGCACATTTGCCAGAAAAAAATTCTTTGGTACTTTTTGAAGCACTTCCTTAAACTGGCTGCACTTCATGAGACGGTAAGGAGTATTCGAATCCTTTTCCCACACATGAAATACCGCCAACAGCACACCGCGCAACACCCCCTTCGAAATAACCGCTCTGCACAGACCGTCTTCTCTCTTTATGCGGTTTCCCAGCAGAATTCCGCATTTACTCCGGTTTCTCCAGAACTTTGAAAATTCTGAAGGCAGAGTCTGGCCATCCGAGTCTGTCTGAAATACATAATCAGCACCATGGCGGATGGCATACCGATAACCCCGAAGCACAGTGGGACCGTGCCCCTGGTTTTCTTTTGTATAAACGGCCAGCTGCGGGTAAATCTCTTTCAATCCCACCGCAATCGAATAAGTATTGTCCTGACTTCCGTCGTCAATCAGCACCAGCCGGCTTTCCGGTCCGATTCCTTCCACCACCGGATGCCACTGTGCGATTACTCTTTGGATGTTTTCTTCTTCGTTGTACACAGGCATCACTATATAAAGCTTATCCATTGCGCCTCCTCTCTGAATTGTCTCGACTTGCATGTACCAGAAGGTACCTGTCTACTATATCACATAATCAGAGCAGAGACCAGAGTATTATTCCTCTTTTCCCTGTAAATAGTCCGTAATTCCCGCCCCGACTGCCTCCACCACTTTCTGCTGATATCCTTTGTCCTGAAGACTGGCCGCCTCCTGTGGATTTGTCATAAATCCGCATTCTATGATATTCAAAACCCCGGAACTCTTTTTTAACAGATAATAACTGGTATTTCCTTTTGCCTCACGAGGATTCTCTGTCTCCAGCCTCTCGTTCATCTGTTTCTGTATACAATCCGCCAGTTTTTCTCCCTCTGCAGAGTCTGCATAATAAAACACCTGCGGGCCTTTCACTGATGGGTCCGGATAACTGTTTTGATGGATGCTGACGGTAAGCAGGGGGGTCTTCTCTGCAATAAACGCCACACGATTCTGCATATCCTGCGCTTTCTTATTTCTGGAACCTTCCTGATACAGCCCCGTATCCTCTGTCCGTGTCATCTCCACATAATACCCTTCTTTTTCCAAATGGGTTTTCAACATTTTCGCAATGGCCAGATTCAGATCTTTCTCTTTTAATTCTTCTGTTACCATCCCCGGGTCACTGCCTCCATGGCCGGCGTCCACCACAATGGTCTTCGCCGCTCTCTGGTTTTTGCTGATCACCTGTACCACCTCCCTGGACAATGCCAGTGCACCTGCAATCAGCAGAATCCCCATACAAAGTTCCAAAGGCTTTCTTGATTTCATATAAAATACCCTCTGCGCATATTCTGTTAAATATATGCGGCAGAGGGTATAAGGAATACATAATTTGCACTTAATCTTCCAGCTCGTCCTCCTCCCCGTCCAGCCGAATCAGCTTTCCGGGAATGGTATCCAAAATCTGATGTACTTCTTTATAGGATTTCATAAAACTGTTCTGAGCCTGGTTAATGCCATCAATCATATGGTTCATTTCATCCTGCAGCTCCAGATAAATTCCCCGGGCTTCCTTCATTGTGCTCTGACAGATGGCTCTGGCTGCCTGTGCCGCCCTTTCCCTGACCTCTGCAGCCTCTTCCTCCGCCCGCTCCAAAATCTCATAGGCCTCTCTCTCTGTCTGTGCAAGCACAGCCTTTCTCTCTTTCTGCGTTTTTGTCCGGATTTCTTCTGCCTGCTTCACCGCAGCAGCCACTAACGCCTCCGCCTCTTTTTTCCCTTCCTCTCTTGTGGCCTGCGCCGCTCTCAAAGCCTGCTGGCGCACATCTCCCGCCTCTTTCTGGGCGGCCAGCAGCATGGCATCACATTTTTTTCGGGTTTCCCTTTCCATTTCATCCGCCGATGCCCTTACCTCTTCTCCTGCACCCTGATTCACAGCTTTCCACTCCTTAGTCTTTTTATAACTTGTCATTTTATTCCAGGCCATCACGCAGTACCTTCCATATCGTCTTTCTCTCGAATCCCAGCCTCCAGGATGCCACACCTGCCAGGCCGTAATCTTTTACAAGTCCCATCTTCACACCCAGAGACTCCTCGTCTTCCAGCCAAACCTGGTAAAAGGCTTCTCCGTCATCATATTCCCCATAGTTCTGACAGGCATCTTTGTCCCAGTAGGTCGTAACCCCGTGTTCTTTCATCACCCGCGCCGCATCCTGCATCCCCACCGCCTCGCTGGTGAGGCTGCCAGCCTGAGTCTTCCAAATCCGGGTATAAAAGGGAACTGCATTGATTACTTTCTCCGCAGGCACCACAGCAACCGTATCTTCCACACCCTGCTTCACCCAGGGATAAGAGGCCACAGACCCCGCCGTGGGAGAACCGGCATAATTTTCATCATATCCCATAATAATCACGTAATCTACGATTTCTCCCTGTTCCTGCCTTGCGTAATGCTCTGTAAATTCCTGGGGAACAGGATTATCCACTGACAGTACCAGCTGATGAAGCCTGCAGAGAATTGACAGCTCCCTCAGAAACTGGATGAAATGAGGTCCTGTATCCTCACTGAGATTCTCCAGATCCACATTAACCCCATCCAGACCATACTGCCGCGCCGCCTGCACCAATGAATTCACCAGTTTTGTTCTGGAAGCTGTATGTGACAGAACTTCAAAGGTGCTGACATTCTCATCAAAGTTGCTGACCAGGCCCCACACTTCCATCCCTTTGGCGTGGGCTTCCTGTACGTATTCTACAGACGCCAGGCTTGTGATATGCCCCTGATTATCTGCAAGGGAAAACCAGGTGGGCGATATCACATTCACACCCTGCGTATTTTTTGCCAGCACATGCATGGCATCATTTGCATCCATGTTGCTCACCTGATGCCATGTGAGGTTAATGGGGTACTCTCTGGATATCCTTGTATATTCCGGTGCCTGAAACTCCCTCTCAAAGTTCTGTGTTTCCTGTGCGCCTTCTAATTTGCTGGTTTTTATATACCCAATATACCCATCTTCCGTAGCCACGCACTTCCAGTCATCCAGGTCGTCGATCATCCGCAGCACAGCCCCCTCTGCCACATCCGTCAGTATCTCACTCTTGATTCCGCCCCTGTAGCGTACCTGGGTATCTTCCTTTACTTTCACCACCTGTACGCCGGACCACTGATACTGGACCACCAGACGGCTGGGTTCTTCCAATAACGTATATTCAATATCCGTAAATTGCTTTACAAACGAAATATTGATATAAAGAATATCCCCCAGGGCCCTGCAGATCCATCCGTCTGCTTTCCTTTTTTCTTCCCCTGCCATGTATGTATCGCTCTCCGGCGTGATAATCATTTTCTCTGTAGGGGTTGTATAAATCAATATATTTTCATTGGCATCCCAATAAAACCGTTTATTCAGATAGCTGTTCACTGCTTCCAATGGCACATAAATCTCCCCGTCTGCCAGCCTTCCTGTCGTCTCAAGGATCTCTGTCCCAAAAATCAGTGGAATCTCCTCTTCGTTTGTAATCCCATAATAGGCGGATGAATCCATCCGTTCTTTTGTGGGCGTATACTTCTGTATCAGATGTACCGCCATCCCCACAATACCGAACAGAATAATCAATAAAGCAACAATTAATATCTGGTTAAGTCTCTGTTTTCTGTTTCTTCTGGTCCTTCTGCTTCTATTATACGGCATACTCTTTCCTCCTACGGAATCCATTATAGCATATTTTTCCTTACAGTCATTAATAAAATCCACTTTTTCGATTTTTTTCGCGGTTGATTCCGTTTTCTGAAAGTATATACCACATTTCCCCCGCAGACTGGTTATACACAGTTATTTGCCAGGAAACTGCCTGATTCTATGTGCCTGCGGGGGGCCAGCCTGGGCTTTAAGCCGGCAGTACACCGATTCGCAGATACTCGGAACTTAAGTGCCTGATCTTTTTGTCAGGGCAGGGGGATGACGGAGACAGTGCGCTGGCATTGCCGGCTGCATCCAACACGGCACTGGCGGAAATAACGGGTGTTTAGTGTTTGAGTATCTGCAAAATAGTATATTAGATCATACGAATCTTATCAAAATCTATTTTCCGAATCGCTCCTTTCTCATCCTGCTCGTAATCCCGCATGTAGCTGCCGGACTCTGCGATCAAATGCGCCCGCACAATCTCAGAAGGATTGCTGGGCCACCCCTCCAGATTCAATGACACTCCATTCTGGCGGTACAATTCCAGCTCATGCCGCAGACGGCCCGGGTCTACATTTTTATTCCGCTTTGTTTTCTTTCGTGAATAATACGTTTTGCCCTCTCCTTTCTTGCGTATTTCGATAAGCACCACAGGTTTAGAAAAGACAGCCTCTTTGACAGCTGTATCTGGGTTCTGGAAATTATGTGCGGCAGAAAACCGCTGAATTTCTTATAGACTTTTGACGCTTTAATCATAGAATGGGACTATTACAGGACATGTAGATCATATTTATGTCACTTAATACTTTTTATTTCACGCTTATCAGTTGTCTAAACTGTCTTTTCTGATGTCTATTATAATCTCTGTTTTATGATTTGCAAGGGATTTTATAGATTTTTTACCATTTTCCCCAATAATTTATATTAGTACACCATTTATATCCACTTATTGTGTTTTTCTGAATATGTGTGTATAATAAAGATCGGGGAGAGCTTTACATAAGGGGAAGTACAGCAAAAAAATCAACCGAATTCCTTTACATATTTACTTGAAGTAGTATATAATATGATAGTAGTGTAACCAAACCAAGGAGATGATATCCGTTCATCTACAAGAATGGTCTGCCTATCAAATTCTGTCATTTTGATACCCGGACCAAGAATAGGATGTGATGATATGAAAATAGAAAAGATCAACGAAAACCAAATACGCTGCACCCTTACCAGAGAGGATTTGGACAGCCACCAGATTCACCTCAGCGAGCTGGCATATGGAACAGAGAAAGCTAAGAACCTATTTCGGGATATGATGCGCCAGGCGCACAGCCAGTTTGGCTTTGAAGCAGATAACATTCCTCTGATGATCGAAGCTATCCCCATTAATGCAGACAGCATTATCCTGATTATCACTAAGGTCGAAGATCCGGAAGAACTGGATACCAGGTTTTCAAAATTTTCCCCCTCCACCCCATCTGACAGTGAAGAGACAGAAGTACAAATCGACGGAGCTGACAGTATCATTGACATTTTCCGGAAACTTTACGAATCCAAACTGAAAAACGATGCCGCACGCAAGAAAAACGGTGAAAAAACTCCGGAGGATAACGCATCTCAGCCCGAAACATCCGTCAATTTAATCTGCCTTTTCCAATTCCCAAACCTGGATGCTGTAATTAAAGCGGCCCATGGCCTGAACAACTATTTTTCGGGCATAAATACCTTATATCAGGATTCACGCAGCGGTGATTATCTGCTGGCTGTTCATCAGTCCTCTTATACCCCGGAAGAATTTAATAAAGTATGCAATATTTTATCAGAATTCGGAACAGGGCACGGCTTCAGCTGTGCAGGTGAGGCTCATTTACATGAACATGCCGATGTAGTCATTGACAAGAAGGCTCTGCAGAAACTAAATACTTTATAAACGGATTTCTGTTGATTCTAGACGAAAAAGGTATTATAATAAGGTCATGCTCAATGAAGCATATTCCAGAAATAAGGAGGACGAAGGAAAAATGACACAGATTTCTAAAGATATGAGAATTGGCGATATGCTCCAGATGGATTCCAACATTGCGCCGTTTCTGATGAGAGCCGGTATGCATTGTATCGGATGCCCTTCCGCACAGGCTGAGACTCTGGCAGAGGCTGCAATGGTTCACGGAATGGATGCCGATACTCTGGAAAAACAGCTGAACGCTTTCCTGGCAGCTCAATAGCAGAAATTGTTACACATATTTTTAAAATTATACTTGTATTTGCATTATAAATAGTTTAGAATGTGGATATAAACAAAAAGGAGGATAAAAACTATGGCATATGTAATTACAGACGAATGTGTATCCTGCGGAACATGTGAAGATGAATGTCCGAACGATGCTATTTCTGAAGGCGAAGACAAATACGTAATCGATGCAGATGCTTGCGTTGATTGTGGAACTTGCGCAGATGCATGTCCAAGCGAAGCTATTGTTGCTGAATAAGCACACAGTAAAGAAGAGGGGATGAATGTTCTATGACATCCATCCCCTCTTCGCTTTATGCTATCTTTTCCTGCGCTTTCCTTTCCTGCCCCTCCTCTGTTTCATCTCCTGGGCTGCAGCTACCTGTCTCAGGCCCTGCTGGTGAAATCGAATCTTCTCATCCAGCTTGCGGATGCGCAGTTCTTCCTGATTTTTTTCTTTCATACCCTGGGCAATCAACTTCTCCAGAATATTCTGAAACTCTGTGATTCTGTAATTATCCTCATTGGGAAGACTGAAAACCGGGTCTGCAGTTTCATTGTCCGCCTTGTCCGCCTGAATGATCTCCTCTGCAATGTCCTGCTCAAACCCTTCCTGTACTTCCTCAGCCTCTATGGTTTCAGCCAGCTGAACCTGCTCAGCATCCCATATTTCTCCGCTGGGCACTTCCTCCACCGTACACTCTGTATATTCTTCTCCTGCATCTTCCAGAAGCCTTGTCTTACTTTTGGGCGCTCCTGGTCCATACTGATAAATATGCGGGATCAATTCCCGTATGGCATCTAATTTTAATCCTCTCTTCTTCAGCTCTTTTATATTCAGAAACAACTGAATATCGTATCCGGTGTAACATCGATATCCCTTTGGATTGCGGTTCACACGGATTTCCAGCACATCCTCCCAGTAGCGGAGAACCGACGTACTTTCACCTACTGCTTTTGCCGCCTGGGATATAGTATAAACCTGATTCTCCATACTATCCCTCCTGTTGCGGTAAAGAACGGTCTGATATTTTCAGAACCGCTCTAGAGCTAATGTGGCATTCGCCCTCCTATCTATTATAAACACAAGGATTGCAGAGCACAAGGAAAAGTTTTCGACATATTAGGTGCAGAATCTACTTTTTCATATTTACAAACTGTGTATATTGGGGCATCCACACCAATTCCACCACCCCGATGGGGCCATTCCTCTGTTTGGCAATGTTTATCTCTGCAATATTTTTCTTCTCAGTATCTTTATTGTAATAATCGTCCCGGTAAATAAACATCACCACATCCGCATCCTGCTCAATGGCCCCTGACTCTCTCAGATCCGACAGCATGGGCCTGTGATTGGGCCGCTGTTCTACTGCACGGCTCAGCTGGGACAACGCCACCACCGGAACCCTCAGTTCCCTGGCCACCGCTTTTAACGCACGGGATATCTCAGATATTTCCTGCTGCCTGGAATCACTGCGGCCGCTGCCGCTCATCAGCTGCAGATAATCAATGAAAACAATGCCCAGATCATGCTCCAGCTTATATTTACGGCACTTTGACCTCAGCGCCGACACGGAAATCCCGGGGGTATCATCAATAATCAAGCGGGAATGGCCAATCACATCCGCTCCTTCCACCAGTTTCGTCCAGTCTTCATCCCGCAGGTCTCCCGTCCGCAGACTCTGGCTGTCCACTCTGGACTCCATGGACAGCAGACGGTTCACCAGCTGTTCTTTGGACATCTCCAAACTGAAGATAGCTGTGGTGACACCGCCTTTAAACGCCATATGTCTGGCAATATTCAAAGCAAAAGCCGTCTTCCCCATAGAGGGTCTGGCGGCAATTAATATCAGATCCGATGGCTGGAATCCGGACATTTTATAATCCAGATCTGCAAAACCTGTAGACAGGCCAGTGACATTCCCATCCATTCTGGATGCTTTTTCTATCTTGTCCACCACATCCAGCACGATCTGCCGGATAGGCACATAATCAGAGGCGTCCTGCCTCTGAAAAAGGTCAAACATCTTCTTTTCCGCAGTATCCAGAATCACTTCCGTTTTATCCTGCTGAAGATAACAGAGATCTTCCACTTCTTCACTGGCCTTAATCAGCCGGCGAAGAAGCGCCTTCTCACTGACAATATTTGCATAATATCGGACATTTGCCGATGTGGGAACCGCATTCAGAAGCTCTCTGGCATACTCCATATCACTGATTTCCGGGGGCAGCCCCTTCTCTTTGAGACGGTTCTGCAGCGTAACCGTATCCACCGGCTTTCCCTCATTGCACAGCTCTACCATGGTATCAAATATAATGCCATATTGATGCTGATAAAAGTCATCACTGCGAAGAATCTCGGAGGCGGTGAGAATCGCCTCCCTGTCCATGAGCATAGATCCAATCACGGATTTCTCTGCTTCCGGACTGTGCGGCAGAACCCGCTTAATCAGCGCTTCCTCCATACTGTACTACCCCTCTTTCACAACCACCTTCACCTCAGCTGTCACATCCGGGTGCAGACGCAGCGGAACCAGAGTGGTCCCCAGCGCTTTGATGGGACTTTCCAACTGCAGTTTCTTCTTATCTAAAGTCATTCCCAGCTGCTTTTGAGCGGCTTCTGAAATCTCTTTGGCTGACACAGAGCCAAAGGTCTTTCCCCCTTCGCCTACTTTCAGCGTCAGTACCACCTCTTTATTTTCCAGATTTTTTGCAAAAGCCTGGGCCGCTTCCAGACTGTTCTGGGCCAGCTTCTGCTGGTGGGCCTTCTGAAGCTTCAAATCATTGAGATTCTTAGATGTGGCCTCCACACCCAGCTTCTTGGGGAGCAGCATGTTCCGGGCATACCCGTCGCTTACATCCACCACATCTCCCTTTTTCCCCAGCTTTTTCACATCTTCTATCAATATTACTTTCATTTGACATTCTCCTTTTCGCTCAGTTCTCTCAACAGACCTTTTACCACTCCCACGATCTCCTCCGGCGTTTTGTCCGGAATCTGCGCGCCGGCAATATTAATGTGGCCTCCGCCGCCCAGTTTCTCCATAATCACCTGAACGTTCACCTCATCAATAGCCCTGGCACTGATATATACAATATGATTATAGTCCGTTAATACAAAGGATGCTTTCACACCCACAATGTTCAGCAGCTCATTGGCCGCCTGGGCCGCCACAACAGTGGGGCTGTCCAGGCCTTTGCTGGGACAGATGGCAATGGCAAAAGCGTCCTCATAAATCTCCGCGTTGCAAATAGTTTCCGCCCGTGCTTTATAGGCATCCATATTGTCTCTGAGAAGTTTCTGCACCCTGGCCACATCAGCGCCGCAGCGCCGAAGAAATGCCGCTGCCTCAAAAGTCCGTACCCCTGCTTTTGACTTGAAGTTGTTGGTGTCTATAATAATTCCCGCGTACAAACTGTCTGCCTCAACGCTCTTTATAGAAACATCATCTGCAAAATACTGAAGGATCTCTGCCACCATCTCACAGGTGGAAGACGCATATGGCTCCACATAGGACAGCACAGCATCGCGGATGATCTCACTGCCCCTCCTGTGATGATCCAGAACCACAATCGTACTGGTCAGCTGCAGCAGCTCCGGACATTCGGTATAGCTGGGCTTGTTGGTGTCCACCACCACCATCACCGTATCTTCATCTACGATCTCTTTTGCCCTGCTGCTGTCTATAAACATATCATGCTCATACTCGCCGCTTTCCTCAAAGCCTGCCATAAGCGGGCGGATGGACGTTTTTAGATCGCTGATGACGATATGAACCTCTTTCTCCAAAGTCTTGGCAGCCCGGTAAATACCCACTGCAGCGCCAAAGGCATCTACATCTGTTATGGTATGGCCCATTACTACCACTTTATCCTTGTTGGCAATAAACTCCTTTAACGCCTGTGCCTTCACCCGCGCCTTCACCCGGGTATTCTTCTCCATCTGATGGGACTTTCCCCCATAATAATAAAGTGTCTCGCCGTCTTTTACCACAGCCTGGTCGCCGCCCCGTCCCAGAGCCATCTCAATGGCAATCCGGGACTGTTCATAATTTTTATTATAGCTGCTGCCGTTCAGTCCGATTCCAATGCTCAGCGTCACATCAATCTCATTGCCGATACTGACACCTTTGATTTCCTCCAGAATGCTGAACCCGTTTTCTCTGAGCATTCTCAGGGATCGATGGGGAATCACCAGGAAATATTTGTCTTTCTCCGTCTTTTTCACCAGACCGTCCAGACCGCTGAAATATTTGTTAATCTTCCGGTCTATCAGCGCCCCCAGCAGAGAACGCCGTATCTCATCCACGGTTTCCAGCGCTTCCTCATAGTTATCCAGATAAATCAGTCCCATGACGGGCTTCTCGTTCTCAGTGGTCTGAAGAGCCTCATTGAGATTGGTCTCGTCAAACAGATATACTGCCGCAAAAGAATCATACTGATTGGGTTTTGCGATAATATCCGACTCCATAGCAATGTGGTCAAAGTCAATCCGGTGCATCAGAATCTGATAATCACAGGCATTGTACCGTGCAGAAATCTCCTCTGTCTTAAAGCTTCTAAGCCCGTCCAGAAATTGACTGGTAACCTCTGGAAAAAAAACGCTGATGTTCTTCTTCCTTTTATCCTGAAACAGCGTTTCCATGGCCTGATTCATCCAGATGAGATTCCCGGCACTGTCCAGAATACCAAAAGGGCACACCAGCTTGTTCAGCATAATATTTTCCACCCGTGAAAATACCATGCTGAATTTAATCAATTCCGTTAAAACTTTGTTCCTGTGATAATAATACAGGCCCATCCAGAGCACCAGATACAGGGTCAAAAAGAGACTCGCCAGCAGTCCCGCACGGTAATTAACCCAGTAAACAGCCGCATTCATGACTGCCAGCAGCAGCCATAGAACAAGGGGCCAGAACATAATGCTCTTTATTCTTCCATTTAACTTTATCTTATCTTTCATGATTTTCCATTATACCACATACCACAGAAATTTGGGAAATAATTTCAGAAAAAAAGTCTAAAAAAAGGCAGTGAGTGCTCATCAGCCTCCTCACTGCCCTTTTCAAACACGCTCTATTGAAATCTTCCACCTTTATATCCTGGAACCAGTACAGACCATTTCGTAATTCCCAGATGCTTCCTGCAGGATTTTGTATAGGACTCTCCCTTGGAGGTATCCATATATTTAAACACATCGTATGAGGCTTTTTTCTTCCCCATACCCACAGTCCACAGACCCATGTGCAGATTATCGCTGTTGATCTCCACCTGGGAGTCGGCCTGACAGCGGAAAATGATACAGTCAATCATGTCGTTAAATTCTGCCTTATAATAAGCATATGCAATGGCCGCCGCCTGCTTCTTCTCGCCTCCGCTCCCGTGAGAACTGAATCCCTGCTCTGTGAGCATAATCCTGGTTTTGGAACCATACTTCGACTTTACATATTTGGTCAGATACTCAATATTTTTCATGGTAATAAACGGAGAATTCACGCTGTTGGCCACCTGCTGAGGTGAATTCTTCCAGAATTCCGTCTGCAGCAGCGGCTGGGAATACGCATGATAAGCGATGGTGAAATCCGTGTTTCCATATTTTTTCAGCCTGACGGCAAATTGATCTAGGAATGACCTTGAACTGTGGAACTGGCCTGCTGTGGATACATTCCAGGTATGTGTCAGACAGATGCTCACCCGGGAATTTTTACATTTACTTTTAACTGCCATATAGACAAGCTCATATGTATCCGCGTACAGATTGGCATTTGTCTTCAGTGATGTAGAACCTGTATAATGCCACTCTGAATAGGCATTTACTTCATTCCCAATAATATAATTGTTGATATATCCCCGGCCATGACTGCCATCGAACTGTTCTGCAATACAGCTGAACAGGGCCTCATATTTTTCCCTGGCAGCCTTGGTGCTGATATTCCACGCATAGTAGTGTGCCGAGGTCTTCCTGCGGGCTGCCGGATGAATCAGCTCCGTCTGTCCCGCTTCCCAGGGAAGCAGAAACTCTGCTGACAAATTGATGTTATTGTTCTGAAGCTGGGAAAAAAGACTCCCCCACCGGTCAAAAGCATTCTGATTAAAATAATAATTCTTTCCTTTATAATTATATTTTAACTGCTGGCCGCCCTTTTGTGTGAATTCTGTGATATTTATATTAAACAGGCAGTAGTTTACTCCCAGACTGACAGCATCCGGCAGACTTTCTCCAAACTGCAGCCCCTTCTTTGATTTTCCTTTGGTAAACGCCTTGCTGCTGGAAGCCATCTTCTCCGGATTGGAAATATACTTCTCCCCGCTGACTGCCGTATACTTTTTACCGGATTTCACCGCCACAAGAAATTTGCTCATAAGCCGGCTCCCGGCCTTATTGTAATTCAGCGGCACGGTAAAGGTAATATTTTTTGTTTTCTTCACTTTGGCCGCAGGCTTGGACAGTTTGCTGTTCTTTGGAGACAGGGCAAAAAGATAATAGTAAGAATCCTTGCTTTTTACATTACGGGAAACCTTTGCCTTCACCTGTACACGGGATTTATCCCCCAGAATCTTACAGCTTTTTATTTTTACCGGGTAAGACTTTTCGGCCATGACCTTGACGCTTTCATTGGCCGGACCTTCATTTTTGTCCGCTGTCTGGCCCTTTTTTGCCACAGGCTCTGCGCCATCCTGAGATTCCCTATCCCCTCCGAATCCGTTCTCCGACAGAGCATTCCCGGAAACGCCTGTTTCGTCTTCCTCTGATACTTCCGACTCTACACCATAATCCAGTACGACGGCAATCTCCATTTTCCAGAATTCCCCGGTCTCCACCCCTTCTTCCGATTCAGCGGCGCTGTATGTATAGGAAAGGGTTTCCTGCTGAAAATTTTCAGGAAGCTGGAGCAGCCCCTCTCCTATCCATGTTCCCTGGGAAACTTCCAGAATCCGGCTGCAGTCCATATCCTGGACCCCGGTAAAATCCACCTGAGCGGCCTCATTTACAGACAGTACAATCCGGTTATTCTCGCAGGTAAACGCATAAATATGCTCCAGATCCTTTAAGTCCAAAGCACCTATATAATTCTCCGAACAATCCAGAATACGCAGGTTGGGAAAACTGGAAATCCCCTGCAAAGACGTGATTCCCAGACCAGATACCGACAGCTCTGTCACCTGCTCTGCCTCTTCTTTGCTTAAATACCCATCCTGGTCGGTATCTGCCTCTCTGGCAATATATTCCCTGAATGCCAGATCCGGAAACAAATCCTCCAGCAGGGCACTCTGCTGTATATCCCCGTCTGAAAAGGCATTCTCCTGGGCAGCATTCTCCTCTACGACAGTTTCCTCCGCCGCATACACAGGCATCACAGAGGCCATGAAAATACATACAGCCATCCACCATGCGGCTCCTCTTCTAAAATGCATTCTTTTTCTACTCATCACCTGATTCTTCCTTCCCATTAAATATAATCTCCCATTCAGGGGCACTCACGCCATCCGCTGCCGGAATGCTTCATAGGCCAGCACCCCTGCCGCCACAGAAGCGTTCAGAGAATCCACATGTCCTTTCATGGGAATGGATGCTGTGTAATCACACACTTCTCTCACCAAACGGGAAACACCTTCCCCCTCGCCGCCGATCACCAACCCCAGAGGGCCTTTCATGTCCACCTGGTACATAGACTGTCCGCCCATATCTGCACATACAAACCAGATTCCCCGCTTCTTCAGCTGTTCTACGGTCCGGGACAAATTGGTGACCCGGGCTACGGGAATATAATTCAGCGCCCCCGCCGATGCCCTGGCTGCCGATGCCGTCAGGCCCACCGCCCGGTTCTTGGGGATAATCACCCCATGGGCGCCCACCTGGTCTGCCGTCCGCACAACTGCTCCCAGATTATAGGGGTCTTCCACTCCGTCCAGCAGGAACACAAAGGGCGGTTCCCCCTGTTTTTCGGCTTTTGCCAGAATCTCCTCCACAGAGGCGTATTCATAAGCCGCCATACGGGCGATAACCCCCTGATGCTTCTTCGTCTCAGAGAGCTGGTCCAGCCGTTCTCTGGACACAAACTGTACCAGGGCATCCCCCTTCTTGGCCGCCTTCACAATAGACGACACCGGACCGTCGTTACATCCATCCAATACATAGAGCTTATCCACCGGGCGTCCCGCCCGCAGCGCCTCCGCTACAGCATGGCGCCCCTCAATCTGCTGGCTGTTCCTATCCATTCCATTCCTCCCCTATTATTTTTCTAAAGGGCGGTCCGGGGCTTTGGCCGTACGCTCCAGCCCTGTCCCAATCAGCTCCAGCATCCGCTCCCACTGCCGGGTCAGATACAGCCAGCCCACCAGGGCTTCAAAGCCGGTGGCCCGCCGATAATCTGCCGCAGTGGCGTTTTTCGCCATGGTAGCTGAGTGGGCGTTCTGCCCCCGTTTATAGATTTTGCTCTCCTCCTGGCTGAGCTCAGGCATCAGAGCTTTGATCATATCCGACTGAGCGCTGGCCCGCACCAGTGTACTGGCCCGCCTGTGCAGCTTATTCACCGGGCAGTTTCCCTTCTTCACCAGAATGGTGCGTATCACCAGCTCATAGACCCCATCACCAATGTATGCCAGCGTCAGGGGCGAGTATGTCCGCATATCCATATCTTTCAGCTGAAACTGCCGGGCAATCATTTCCAGCCAATCTAAGCCTTCTTCCATTTTACCCCCTCACGGGTATCTTCCAGAAGAATCCCTTTTTCCAATAATGTCTGGCGGATCTCATCTGCCCTCTGGTAATCTTTCGCCTTTCTGGCCGCCTGTCTCTGGGCAATCAGCTCCTCGATTTCCTCCTCCAGCAGTTCTTCCTCCTGTTCCAGAACCAGTCCCATAATATCAGCCAGCTGTCCCAGGATACCATACAGTTTTTCCGCAAAAGAACAGGTACTGTTTTCTGTCACATGGGTATTTGCAAATTTCACCAGCTCGAAGATTACCGAAATGGCATCTGCCGTGTTGAAGTCATCATCCATGGCCTCCTGGAATTTATCCACAAATTCTCCAGCCTGTCCCGCCAGTGTTTCTTCCTCTTGTGTCATGGACCCCTGGACGCCCTGTTCTTTCCTCTGGCGCAGATGGCCAGCCGCTGTGCGGATTCTCTCCAGTCCGTTCTTTGCAGCAGTCATCAGGTCTCTGCTGAAATTCAACGGGCTCCGGTAGTGGGCACTGAGCATGAAAAACCGCAGTACCTGCAGGTCATATTCTTCCCCTACCTCCCGTACTGTAAAGAAATTTCCCAAAGACTTGGACATTTTCCTGTTATCAATGTTCAAAAATGCATTGTGCAGCCAGTACCTGGCAAATGTCTTTCCATTACAGCATTCACTCTGGGCAATCTCATTTTCATGATGGGGAAATACCAGATCCTCCCCGCCTGCGTGAATGTCTATCTCCTCACCCAGATATTTCTTTGCCATCACGGAACACTCAATGTGCCATCCCGGACGGCCGTCACACCAGGGAGACGGCCAGAAAGGTTCTCCCTCTTTCTTCGGCTTCCACAATACAAAGTCCAGCGGATCTTCTTTCTGATTTTCCCCGGACACCTGGAGAGCCCGGAAACCCGACTGGAGATCGTCCAGGTTCTTGTGGGACAGCTTCCCGTATTCCGGGAAATTCCGCACGCGGAAGTAAACGGTGCCGTCTGCCGCCGGATAGGCATATCCCTTCTCAATCAGGTCCGTGATCATCTCGATCATACCGTCAATCTCCTGAGTGGCCAGGGGATGGGTGCTGGCCGGCCTCACATTCATAGCGGCCATATCCTTTTTGCACTCTTCCATATAACGCTGGGAAACTTCCTCCGCGCTGACCCCTTCCTCCAGGGCTTTGGCAATAATCTTATCATCCACATCGGTAAAATTAGATACATAGTTCACTTCATATCCCCGGTACTCTAAATATCTGCGCACCGTGTCAAATACAATCATGGGCCTGGCATTTCCAATATGGATCAGATTATACACAGTAGGCCCGCAGACATACATCCTCACCTTATTCTCCTCAATGGGCTCAAATGTTTCCTTTCGTCTGGACAAGGTATTATATACCTTCATGATCGGTTTTTCCTCCTTTTAACTTTCTCTTTAGCCAGCGCAGCTCCTTTTCCATGTCCATCAGCCGGCTGTGCAGAACGTTATTCTCTTTCTGCAGCATCTGAATATCTTCTTTAATGGGATCTGGCATATGTACCTGATCCATCTCTTTCTGGGGCGCACAGCACTCTTTTCTTCTTACCACCCTGCCGGGCACGCCCACCACCGTACAGTTGGGGGGCACCTCCTGGAGAACCACAGCCCCGGCCCCTATCTTGGAATTCTCACCCACGGTGAAAGACCCCAGAATCTTCGCCCCTGCGCTCACCATCACGTTATCCTTCAGCGTAGGGTGCCGTTTTCCGGTTTCCTTTCCCGTGCCTCCCAGCGTCACACCCTGATAAAGCGTCACATTATCCCCAAGAACCGCCGTCTCCCCGATAATCACGCCGCTTCCATGGTCAATGAACAGCCCTTTGCCGATTCTGGCGCCCGGGTGGATCTCGATTCCTGTCTTCCTGGCCGCCCGCTGGGAAATCAGCCGCGCCAGGAAGTAATGCTTCTTCAGATACAATTTATGTGCGCGGCGGTACTGGAGCATAACCCGGAAACTGGGATACAAAAGCACCTCCCAGGGGGTCTTAATCGCCGGGTCTCTCTCCTGGATCACCGCAAATTCTTCCTTAAAAAGCTTCCAAAAGCCCATACAGTTAACTCCTTCAGCGGTAATAGACTTTACCTTTCCTACATTAGTTTATGGGCGGAGGCAGGTTTTGTCAATCATTTCTTGGAAAACAGTCCAACAGCCAGTCCACAATTCAATAATTTGAACACTCTCATATTAAAGTATACAAAAAAATGCCAATAAAAACAATGCAAAACAAAAATTTCTGAAAACCTTCGCTTGACAGCATTGAAGCTGCGTCCTGTTATTTATCCTCCTGCCCGCCACAGCGGACAGAAAGTTTTTTCAGCATAGTCTGCACATACTCCTCGATTTCACTAAGTTCTTGCGCGTCAGCGATACTCTCATAGGCACCTCTGTCAAAAACAAGTCTCTTTTTGGTTTTAAGGAACGCATAACGTTGGCAGTCTGGAAAACCATAATCTGCAAGGTCTCTCCTGTCTAATTTTGCGCCATTTTCTTCCCATACAGAATTTTCATCAAAGACCTCGGGTATAAAGATTCCCGTCATCCCCACCCGCATGGCAGATACCGTATCATCACTGCCCAGGTACGGGATCATGACAGAAACCGTATCTCCCACGCCACAGGAACCACGGTAGACTTTTTCCACTTCAATTTCCGCAACTGCACAATAGTTTTTCCTTCCATTAAATTTCAGTTGAATGTCCCTGATTTCTGATATACTCCCTTTGAACGCAGCTGTATCCCTGGTAAATAATTCTTCTTCTGTCAACGCAACCAGACATACCACACATTCTGCAGAATCCTCTCTCTCTTTATACCGTGCGGTTACATGGAAGGAATTGTCCGACAGCTTAATTTGACTGCCTTTCCAGTCTGCCACATAAAAACCAGCGGCAAATACCAGCATGAGACAAATCGCAGCAGCCGCCCATTTTATCCATGTGTTTTTATTCTCCCTCTCTTTCCTGTACTGAACCGCTTCCTCAACATATCTGCTGTCGATTTCACTCAGGGCTTCTGAAAATATTTTTGAGTTCATACACCACACTCTCTTTCCGCTAAATACTTTTTCATTTTTTTACGGATACGGGTAAGACGGACAGATATATTTTTCTCAGTAAACCCAACACGTCCGGCTATCTCCCTGCAGCTGTCAGAAAACCAATATCGCCGCATGAAGATGACCCGGTCAGTTACACTCAATGTATCCAGAAACCTTTCTATGACGCGGGCTAATTCTCTGGCCTCTATCTGTCCCTCTACCGTTCCTGGGTCTGCTATGCAGGATTCTATTTCATCCATCGCAATCGTATACATACTGTTTCGTTTGGCCGCCGCTTTCCTATAATAGATTTTCAAAGAAATATTCCGAACGATTTTACAGATGTAAGAAAGCAGCGGGTCCGGTTTCGCCGGAGGGATTGCATTCCACGCACCTAAATAAGCATCGTTTATGCATTCCTCTGCATCCTGCCTGTCGTTCAAAATATTATACGAAATCTTCCAAAAAACTTTTCCATATTTTAGGTCCAGCTCCCGCACCGCCTGCTCCGAACGCTGAAAAAACAGTTCCACAATTTTCTCATCTTCCATCAACTGCACCTCCCCCTTTCCTTTTCATCTATATACTACAGTTTTGGATGTAAATACTACACGAAATCAAAAACTTTCTTTCGCTGAAACTGTAAATTGCACCCACTACTATACTGACAGCGCTCTATTTGTATGATATTATACAATTATAGGTGTTTTATATCTCTATTTATGTAAAAAAAATTGACACAAAAACAGCTCTCATACTGTCAGCGTTGGAATTATCGGCTTTCATCCCAAAGACCATGAAAAATTCTTAAGGCTCCAGCCAATCCAATGTACTCTCTGCCTCTCTTTTGCTTCTGATTTTCCACCAGATGCACATAAACTTATGGGGCGTACACGGTGTGTACACCCCATAAGTTTATGTGCAATTTCAGATGATTTTTCAATCATGACCCGCAAGCCTTCTCTTAACGAAGCCTCTTATTCTTTTTTATAACATTTCCCGTACCCGCCGGATTTTCCATCACTGCTTCTTTACAGCCTGAAGCCTGATTACCAGTCACATGGCTGCCATTGACATTACGCATTAATACTCCTGCCCGGTCAGAACCATACGTCTTTGCTCTTTCTCCTGAATAAGCGCCAACTCCCGCTATGGTATTATTCTGTACCTTATTGCGTGAACTGTCCTGCATATAGATGCCGGCATGTTTGGCATTATAAATCTTATTTTTTAAGACAGAACAGTTCTTCCAATTAAGAAAGTATATGGCTTCCCCTTTACAATTTTTAAAGGTATTCCTCTCAACCGTTATATTTGTATACGGATTCTTCTCTGCACCTTGGGCATAACTATGGGAGCCCACCCCTCTTGATACATCGCTAAAAATATTGCCTGTAATCAGTACATTATGACAGCCTTTTCCATTATACGGCGTACAGTTTATCATAGCCGCTTTTGTGGCTACATCCAGCTGAAGCGCTTCTTTGGGCTGCACTTGAAGATACCTGCTGTTCCCAGAAATTTTACAATTCTTGACTGTAAAACCATTCATATCTGAAACTTCAATTATATGGTTGTTTCTCTTACATTTTAATGTTATGCCGGACAATTCCATATTTTTTACATGGGAAAAGCGAAACATCATCTCCCTTTTTTGTTTACTCCCCGTCTGCCTGGACGCATCCCACACACCGCCTTCGACCCTGACATTTTTATAGGACTTGTTCGGCTCCGTCGCCATCACCCTTGACACATGATCTGCAATTGTAATCTTTGCTCCTTTGGCATAAATCCAAATATTGCTTTTGATTGTAAGAACATGGGAAAGCACATATTCGCCAGGAGGAATTACAATTTTATACTGACAGCTGTTACTGGCTTTCCTCCCCGCTGTCTCCAAAGCATTCTGCAGGCTGCGCTGAAAATCCTCTTTATCCACCTGCACTTTCTTGACCTGTTTATAGGCAGGCAGTTTTGCGCCTTTCCCGTTGCTCCCCGCCGCAGACACACATACCGGCATAGCTATAAATAGAGCCAGCATACACAGCAACATTATAATGCTTTTTTTATCCTTTATCACTGCTATCTTTTTCATAAATATGTTCTCCTTTTTTATTTATTTCGTGGCTTTATGTACCCATTCTTCCAGCATTCCGGAAAAAATCTTTCCTTGATGCTGAATCGTATATGGGGAAATCCAGGTGTTCCTCCATGTTGTCTTTTGATTCCCACTATCGCTTTAACCATTGGTCACAAAAAGCCTGCTGTTTGCGCCCAGCAGGCTTTTCATAGGCAAATGTCGAAATAGAGGGATAAACTCAAAACTTTTCCAAATTCAAACTTCTACACAGCATGTAGCGTAAGTATCTTTTTCTACTATGACAGCAGTTTATCCTGCTTTTCTTCATTGACACCCGCCTTTTTACTATCGTACCAAAAATTTATATTACATATTTTCCATACGCAAATGGATTTTTGTCATGGATGGATTCTCTAATAGCCGGACTTACTAAAAGAGAATCTGAAAATCTTGCTGTCTTATGTAACAGAAAAGACGATGGCTAATTAACCCAAAGTCCTGACGCATATGTACCAGTCATTTCAGCCTCGCCATTAAAAACAGCTGTATGATTTCCGCCTATTGCATAGTAATACCCCGACGGTACTATCACCTCTAAAACTTTCCAAAAATAACTTCCATTACTTTTCTCAAAAGTCCAGTCTCGATAGTTTTCATAGTGTACACCATCCGAACTGCGATACAAATAAAGACCAATCATTAATTTATCACAAACTCTATGAGCCGCAGTTTCACCAGAAATCCGAATTCTCATGGAATCAATCTTGGTCAATGTAACCGCACCATAATTCAGATAATTCCCCCTGGTTAAAATAGTACTTTTATCTGAAATTTCTGTAACGTCTTCATATAAAGACGCGTCATTAGGAGCACCATATACTACAGTGTTGGGAGCGAGTACTGTAACTAATACTATTGCCAACACATAAAACAATGTCAGCTTTCTAAAGAATCCACGTTGCATCAGCTCTCCCCTTTCTGTCACACTTACGCTACATAATATATACGTGGATAAAGCAGAAAAATAACTTTCTAATAAAAAATACTTTCTAACACTTTTATAAACTCTTTCTCGCCAATCTTTCCACTCAATTGATAATAACCCTCTTTATATTCCCACTGCGCTGCCAAGGTAACATTTTCATCACCTGGAGCTTCAATCTCCAATACTGCCATAGTAATTGCTCCGTTCAAAAGTTCCAAATTCTTTATTATTCTCCCCTGAAATTCAATCCCTGCTATATCCGCATTATTCCTATTAAGCATCCTTAAATTTAAAATATTATCACCATATTGGTATTCTATTGTTGCAACAGCGCTCCCATACTGAATATTATACGCATCGTTTGCAAATATTCTCAATTTATATCTAAAATCAGGTACGTAAATTCCTAATTCGTCTTCGATCTCTTGTTTAGCTTTTTGTTCTTCTTTCCAAATGACAACATCCTCTCTATCATCTCCATTCCCCTCATTCAAAACCACCTCATTCCCCACCAAATACTGCATCTTATACATTAAATAAGATCTGTTTGCCTCACTGGTCATACTCGCCAGAAAAACACCTATAATGGCCACAAAAAAAAGAGCTGCCCATTTTCTAACCTGATATCTGCCTATCCCCACTTTTTTCTTCTGTGTTTCAGTTTCTTCTTTCTGCTCCTCTTTCTCCTTAATCCCCGCCTGTATGCGCCGGAACAATTCCTCACTGTTCACCCGATTTGGGTCAAAAGAGCCGTCATTGCTTAGGCTGTCTTCTATTTCCTGAGTCTCCCGGTCATATTCTTTTTTTATCCACTCGTTCAGTTTATCAAATTTAGTTTTTTTTCCCATTTAAGCTCCATCTTGTCTTGACAATTTTTCTAAAGGGGTTCATATTATGATTAGAGCGTGTTTGAAACATGCTCAGAACATCAAAAGAATGAAATCTTTTGAGCAGCTAGTCATATAATTTATGAAAGTGAGTTTGAACCCTCATACGCCTGCATTCCTGCCCTGCGGACAACGCAGGCTCCTTTGGATATCTGTTCTGCTGAAGCGTGTCTAACAAAAAGCATTTTTAAGACACACTCTGAACGTGTTTGAAAAATCACACAAATTCTTCATAATATATGACAGCCTATTACCTCAATACTGACATAATGTCTAGCACTTTATTTCACACTCCAAAGTGTGCTTGAAAATTTATCATGCAGGCTGCCCGCCTGTTGGGAATAATGTACTATCAGAAGTCTCTTTATGCCTAATTTTGTGAGATGATTTTAGACGTACACAGTTTGTACGTCGATTAAATTTATGTATATCTGGCGGAAAACCACCCACAAAAGAAGGTGTAAAAAAGGATTCCGAAAGTACATAATAATATTCAGGAGGAAAATTTATGAAACATATCGTACTAACTGGCGGCGGTACGGCTGGCCATGTGACCCCCAATATAGCCCTGGTTCCACGGTTATCAGATTTAGGCTATCAAATTTCCTATATTGGATCATTGGACGGAATAGAAAGAAAATTAATCGAAGAACTCAATATTCCATATTATGGTATCGAATCTGGCAAATTAAGGCGCTATTTTGATTGGAAGAATTTTTCCGATCCTTTCCGTGTGCTCAAAGGATATGTCCAAGCCCGGAAACTACTGAAAAAACTAAAGCCCGATCTCGTCTTCTCCAAGGGAGGATTTGTAACTGTTCCTGTCGTGATTGCAGCAAAGCATCAGCACATTCCCGCCGTCATACATGAATCCGATATGACCCCTGGACTGGCAAATAAGCTGGCCATTCCCGCTGCTGTTAAAGTGTGCTGTAACTTTCCCGAAACAGTGGAACATCTGCCTGCTGAAAAAGCAGTACTCACAGGCAGTCCCATCCGTCAGGAGCTATTACGGGGAGATGCCGAAAAAGCAATGGCATTTTGTGGATTTTCCACCCGTAAACCTGTAATTCTGGTCATGGGCGGAAGTCTGGGAGCCGCCTCTGTAAATGAAAGCATCCGCAAGATACTCCCCAGCCTGCTGCCCGACTTCCAAGTCATCCACTTGTGTGGAAAAGACAAATTAGATTCTTCATTAAAACAAACGGAAGGCTATGTTCAATTTGAATACATAAAGGATGAACTGGCCGATCTTTTTGCCCTTGCCGACTTAATAATATCCCGTGCTGGCGCTAATGCAATCTGTGAAATTCTGGCCTTGCAAAAACCCAATCTGCTGATCCCTCTGCCAGCCAGAGCCAGCCGCGGTGACCAGATTCTCAATGCCCGCTCTTTTGAACGGCAAAAATTCAGCATTGTACTGGAAGAAGATAATATCACTGAAAAAACACTATTGTCTTCTATACGAGAACTATACTGCCATCGGGAAACTTATATTGATTCCATGAAAAAAAGTAATCTCATGGATTCTATAACACGCATCACCAATCTGTTTGAGGAAATCACACTTTCTCATAACTCCTGAAAAAAGTATTTCATAACCAGAGATTGAGCAAAATAAGCAGATACGGAGTGAATTCAAAACAGTTTTCAGCTCCGTTTTGTTTATTTTGCATAGCCATGACCAACTCTTTCTTTTCCCAATTTGCTGCCTCTCCTGTGTTTCTCCTACTTCAAAATAGACAGCAGTTCCTCCCGCATGGCATCTGACAGCTTGCCTGGTTTCCATCCCAATTTCACATTGTCATTTTTATACCGGGGTATGATATGCATATGAAAATGAAAAACCGTCTGTCCAGCAGTTTCACCATTGTTTTGTACCAGATTCAACCCATCACATTCCAAAGCCCTCTCTATCTTAGATGCCATACTTTTAGCCAGAACCAATGCCTTAGACGCTGTTTCATCCGGCAGTTCGTAAAGATTGTCCGCGTGTTTTTTGGGTAAAATCAAAGTATGTCCTTTACTGGCCGGATTCACATCCAAAATTACACGAAAGTCATTGTCTTCATACAATGTTGCTGACGGAATTTCCCCATTTGCAATTTTACAAAAAATACACTCCATAACCGGTCACCTCCATAATTTCTTTTCATTATATCACCTGACTTTACAGTAGTGCAACTGTTAATATCATTTGATCCCATTCCTGAATCCACAGAACAATCACAACGGCCAAACACATCGATTATGATATATTTATATAAATATTAGTCGATTAATTATCATTGCTATTATCTCAGCAAAATGATACTATAAAAGAATAAAAATTTTCACAACTTCTGCACATACTGAAACATATCTTATACACATATAACCACCCATAGAAAGCACAGGTTACCCCATGTCAGAGACGAAAACAATAGAACAAATAAAACAAGACTATCAATTTACACTATCTAAAATTTCCCATGAGATCAGAAATCCCGTTACCTTGATTAACAGCTATCTGCAGTTCATTGAGCGGGCACATCCAGAGGCAGAAGATTTTGAATACTGGGCGGATATCCAGGATCAAATGGATTTTTTAAAGAAGTTACTGGATGAGTTATCCCTTTACAACAATTCCTGGCAGCTCCACCGGAAGCCTGTTCACATTTTTTCTTACCTGGAAAAATTCATGCAGGAATTAACGCCCACTTACCAATACCTGGGCATCCGTTTAATTTTCGAAAATCATATTCCGGAAACAGATATTGTACTGTCACTGGATACCATAAAAATTCAGCAGGCACTCCTGAATCTGATACGCAATGCCAGTGAATCTGTGGACAAAGACGGCGTCATACATATCATTACCGAAAAAGAACTTGGCGCATTCCTTATTCTGATTCGTGATAACGGATGTGGTATTCAGCCAGAATACCAGTCTACTATTTTTGACCCTTTTATCACCTACAAGGATAACGGAACAGGGCTGGGCCTTGCCATTGTAAAACAAATTATCCAGGCCCATGGTGGAAGTGTTGATTTTTCATCCCAGCCGGGAGTGGAAACGACTTTCATTTTGTCTTTTCCATACCCTTAATTCATTTCAGATGCATCCAAAACACACCTGGGCCTGTGCTTTCGATGGTATAAAACCATTGCCAGAACAAAGCCGCTCAAAAAACCGCCCACATGAGCTGCATTGTCAATCCCCTGACTTGCAAATCCATAATATAAAGATAATGCAGCCATAAAAACCATCTGCCGTATGGTCAGCGCCTCCAGCTGGCCCCGATTCAAAATCAGAACATAAATCATAGCTCCAATTACAGCAAACACCGCACCGGAAGCACCTACAGAAACATATGCCGTCCCATTTCGAATCTCCATATAGTAAGACAGAAGGCTTCCTGCTGCTCCGCCGGCAAAATAAATTACACCAAATCTAAGCTTTCCCACCTCACGCTCCAGGCGCCCTCCCACAAAATACAGGGCCAGCATATTATTGACCAAATGTTCCATACCAAAATGAAGAAACATACAAGAGACTAAACGATAGTATTCCCGTTCTTCTGTAATCAGCGGAGCGTATGCTGCCCCCCAGGATATCATATGCTCCAAGTCTGAACTGCCGCCTGTGAGCTCTACGATCAGAAAAACTATACTATTTAAAGCTATGAGTACTATACTTACAGAAACTCTTTTCTCCATTTTCCACCCTGCTTTCAAGCCACTTCTATGTGAATTATATTGACTTTAATCATTAAATCACAACTTGAAACGAATGTAAAGAACTAACACACCTTTTAACATTTTTTCACAAAGCGGTAACTGATATCTGCAAAAACCACCTGATCTTCAGACTGAAGCGGATATTCCTCTCCTTTTTCCAATTTTTTCCCATTGACAAATGTTCCATTTTTAGAATTAAGATCACTAATCCAGTATTCACTTTCCCTTTTGCAGATTTTGGCATGGACGCGGCTGACAGAAACCCTGTTCAGCAATACATCGGTTACGCCATCTACCTTTCCGATTATAATCATTTCCCGATTCAGAACAATCGGCGGAGCCTGCCCTGGTTCTTCGCACACAAGCACAGAATACTCATATTCCGGATTTCTATACAAAACCACTGTCTCCTCTCCAGCTGTCTCTTCGTTCACATCTTTATTCAAAGACTCCGGAAACTCCACTTTTTCCTGCAGTTCATCTTTTGTATTTTCGGCTTTTTCTTTAGCCACATATTCATTCTCCATATCTTTCTTTCTGCCCCCCAGTAAGATACCCCCCATAACTAAGATCAGACAAAAAAGAAGTGCCAGCATCATAGGCACCGTCAGCCATGAAAAATACCCCAGCCTTCTCAGACCTGCGAAACAGCCAAACAAAAACAGCCCTGTGGAAATCATAATCAAATCTTTTATCCACACGCCTTTCTGTGAATCTCCTTTTCTTTCCCCGCCCTCACTTTCTTCTTTATATTCCATTGACGCCCAATCATCTGCATACTCCTGCCCTGGAAGGGGTTCAACTGTAGATTTTTCCGTATATTTTGTCCGATTTTCTGATTGATGCAAAAGCTCCTGCACGTTTTCCATTTGAAATCCTTCTTCCACCATCAAGCGATAGAGCCCGTAACCCAGCATTACCCCCTGAGTATCCCGATGTTCCATACGCGGCAGAAGATATTCTGTAAAACAGCGCAGCTGTTCCTGAACAGGCCTTTCGTATCCCGGAAGATAGCACAAAGACATGTCTCCTTCTTTTTTATTCACATACACATACTCTGCTTCCAGAAGCAACTGGTCTAAGTTCAGCAAGTACATTTCCATCTGTTCAAATATTTTCAGAAACCGCTGATAAATCTCTTTTAATTCCACATAAGTAAGTTTTTCATATGCATCCACCAGGCGCTGCCGATTTGTAATATCATAGTACAACAGAATATCTCCATCCGCTTTTTGCATTCTGCAGGGAAGCAGCCCTGGAATTACATTTCCTAAAACCATACGAACCGGATATGCCTTTGTATCTATCTCTCCCTCCAGCCGTATAACCAGAAAACTATGGTTCACATCCCGCTTATAGCTGACTTCCATTATGAACCGCCTCCTAACTGCCTGCCAGTTTCTCGCAGACTTTTTGCTTTTCGAATAAAAGAAACCGGACGGCACAGCTTTCTGCTGCCCTCAATATGAAACTTCCACCTCAGCCCTCCATATGTATCATGCAGGCCCTCTATTGATACTTTCAATGTTTCTCCATCTTTTTCTACATCTGTCTGGATATCCCTGGAGCCATACAAAGACTGCTGCAGGAGAATCTGCAGTTTCTCCCTGGCCCGTTCTTCTACATCGCCATATGTACAAACAGCATCCCAGCTTCCAGTAACTGCCGATTCATAGGCTGCAGCAGTCAGCCATGCCCGATTGTGGACAAACAAACACACGGACACAGTCCCCATCCACACAAGCAGTATGAGCGGCATGCACAGTGCTGTCTCAACTGTCAGACTTCCCCTGTTCCACTTAGCTCCCTCCCCAGCATTTTGCATTTTCTATCCCTCCACAGTCTGTATCAGGCAGAGCATGACATACGCTGCCAACATGAATGGCACAAAGGGAAAACTTGCTTTTCTTCCCTTCTTTTTCACAAACATTAAAAATCCCGCCCATACTGCCGCCAGAAAAAGAGACAGGGCTATGAATTCTAATGTATTCCAAATTCCCATATAGATACCAGAAATCATGACAGCCAAACCATCTCCCATCCCCAATGCACCTCCACTGGCTTTTCCGACACACATCAGCAGCAGGCCGGGCACTGCCCCCAGCAGTAAAACCGCCAAATTGTCCCTGTGCCAAAAAACATACAAAATCCCCAGAACCCCATAAATCACAATAACGCTTAAATAAACCTGCCTTTTCCTGATATCCTGAAAACTATTCATACTCAAAAAACTTAATACACATATCTGCTCCATCGTTATTCCTCCTCACTAATCCCGCCCGCATCTGGAGCACAGAGACTGCCCATTTGTCTCCGATACCGGAACCATGCGCACAGTCCTCTTCAGACGGCTGCATCGAATCCGATTGTGATACCGGGTTCCCTGCCCAGTGATATATATAATATCTGCTGGAATCATTCCTTTTGCACACGACTCACAAGGGGCATATCTGGCTCCATGTTGATTTCTCAAATGGCCTGCTTCTGTACCTGCAGCCTGAGAAATAGACAAATCCAGATAACTGCACCGGGGATTATCATGATAAACACTTCCCGAAACAGTCACGTAAACCATTTCCTCTTCATGTTCCAAAGTTTCTCTGTCGTCCCTCCCTGTCCAGCTGTGCACCCTCCCCCTGTTTGTGATCACCATAGGTGGAAGCGGCACAATGGAGACCGGCAGACGATAGGTATAGTTCTCCGGTATTTCAATTACAGAAATCCTTTCTCCTGCTGCATACGCATATACCCCCATTTCCATGGCCTTTTCACATAGACGGCTGATTTTTTCTGTCTGAACTCTCATCACATCCATAAAGCCAATCAAAGTAAGAGTTCCCATCAGAAACAAAGGCAGGATAAAAGCCAATTCCACAGTCAGAACACCGCTTCGCAAGGTGCCAAAAAACGCCTTTTGCCAAGAGTCTGCTCTAAAGCGTGTATTAAAATTCATTCCCGCTGCCCACACGCCCCTCTTTGCGTGAAATTTGCCACCCATCCGGCTGACACAGGCCGCATTCGCGGCAAATATCCCGCAAACTGCGACGCACAGTTGACAGAAAGCATTTTTAAGACACGCACTGGTATTCGGGGATTGTAGAACAAACATTTTTCGAAGAGAGTATTTTCGCAAAAATTTCAGTTTCGGGATTTTTAATAATTCTTTTTTCTGGTCTTTGGCAAAAGGCATTTTTTGTCACCTCCCTCAAGCATATTACAAATCATACCCATATTGGTGCAGAACTGTGTATGTCCTTGTCCGATTCACACGTACATCGATCTCCACCTCCATCGCATCCAGACAGCAATCCATGCGAAAGTTTTCTCTACCCTGCTGATTTCGAATATCCGCTTCAATCATATCCATACTCCCCATAATCTTACTATCTGCCGATTCCAAAAAGAGCAGTGCCCGCAGATAGTCCTCATAGTTGAGCCCCTGTTCATCCCCGTCTGAACGCTGCACAGTAAGTTCGTTTATCAAATTAGGAAGATTTTCCAAAGACAAATTCCAATTCTGCGTGTTTTTCAATAAGGGCACTCTGCTGCCATCAAACAATGCCCTTACGTCCAAAACACTTTCCGCAAATGACCAGCACAACAGAATCACCATCTCAATCATCCCTGCTGCAGGAGGTACCAGAAATCCGCTGGCAATCGCCGCTGCCAGAGCTGCACTCTGTGATCTCTTTCCAGGATCTGTATATAAATGGGCAAAGTTTACCCCTTCTCTGATAATCAGCAGGCGATTGGCTGTCTTTTTCAAATTCTCTTTATCACTTCCAGACTGGCCAATTATATACTCTGCCTGATACTTTAACCCGCTTCCTTTGGACGGATGTACATACGTCCCACATTTCTGCATAATATATTCCTGAAATAATGCATGGTCTGCTGCTGAACTCTGTAAAACTTCTCCAGTCAGCACTCCCATCCCCCGCTCCAGTTCCCTATGGGAGGTCAGGCCGCTGGTGTCTATTTCCTGTTCTGATAAAGACGCCGGATTTGAAACCACCAATTCCAGAATCCCCATTTTCTGTATCTCCTGAATGGTATCAATAGGATTTTCCACCAGAGCCTCCGGTACGTCTGCTGCCCCGCCGTCTGGCAGCTGTGCTTCTGCCTGAGCGCTGTCGTTTCCTGCCCGTGCCATTTCATCATCATAATCCGCCATAGAATTATTATCCTCAACTTGCTTCCTCATTTCCTGCTGTTCTTCAACCTCCCCGGTATTCTCCTGAATTTTATCCAAGAGAAGCTGTACTCCCTGGATTCCAAGGGTATCCTTCATATAACCGACCACCTGGCCATAAAAGGGCTGCCCATGATCATCCGTTGCCAGGCCAAAACTGGTAATGCCGCCGGAACAAATAGATAAATCCAGATAGTTCTGTTCCAGAATAGGGTCCATGTAATCCTCTACAGTCCGGTAAACCTGGCTCATGCGAAGCTCGCCGGTGCCATACGATGCATCCACATAGAACAAATTATAATGTTCCAGCAGATATCTATCATATTGGGCGAATAAGGAGTACATCCCCACATCTGCACTATTCGCAATCTGTGTCCTGGCACACATCATTTTCACAGATTCTATGCTGGTACAAATCAGAACAATAACTATAGATAAGACCAAAGCGAAAAATACAGTTATACTTCCCTTTCTCACCAGAGAGTACACCTCCTTTTGTCTTGTGGAGATAAGATAATTAACAGTTACTTTTTTAAATTTCGTTGCTTTGCTTGGTAATTTTTTCGAGAATATCTTTCACCAGTTTGACTAACTGGTCTTTGAAAATAACTACCAGTCCGATCAGAACCACCAGAATCAGAATGATCTCAACCACACCGATGGCGTCCTCCTCGATGAAAAATGCACAAAGCTCATCCATAGGCATTCACCTCCTTTCCAGAGATGCGGTTCCTTATGCCTGATAAAAAGACATACATGCAGGAACAATAAGAATTACCAAAACAATCACCAGCTGCAACACCATGGGAATCAGCAATTTCGCAGCAGCCGTCTCCCCCTGCACACGGGCATACCGTTTTCTCTCTTCAAAAGCCTCTGTGGATTCTCTCTCCAGCATTTCCAGCAGCCTGCGGTTTCCCCTTTTGAGATTTTGGGCTAAAAGTGCCGCCAAAGTCCGATATTTCGGATGCCCGCACCTGGTTCCAAAATTTTCATATGCCTGTTTCTCCATGACACCGCTTTCCATTTCATAATAAGATTTCAGCAATTCTTCATATGCATAGCGGACGTCCCTGCCGCGTTTCCGTTTATAATCCAACGCAATTTTTCCCAGAGCCCTGCGCACCGTCATGCCAGCTTCTATCAGCAGAGACAGCCGTGTAATCAGATTGGGATAATCCAAGAGCATTTGACTGTATCGTTCCCGCCGCATCTTTTCATTGTTTTTCTGTTTCTGAATAGGAATACAACATGCCCCAGCCACACAAAGGGCCACAACTATATTTCCAGATGTATCCCAGGGCCGGCTCCAGACAATCCGCTGTCCTTCCAGGGATTGCGGCAGATAGTATTTGTCATCCTCCTGCCTCTTGTCATTATAATCATCCACTGCCTGCTGAAGCTGCTCATTCAGCCCCGGAACCGTTATTTCTGGTTCCTGCTCATCATCCTCCGTTTCTTCACCAGTCTGCTCTGGTATCCGAACATAGACAGACGCCTGTTCTCCTCCCACCCGGGCCTGCATTTTCTCCTCATAACTGCCCTCTCCGGCTGCATTTTTTTCAAAATACATATCCTCCTCCCATTGACAGTCCCCATTCTGTGTATAGGTCAAATATGCTCCCAAACTATTTCCTGCCGCCAAAAGCAGCAGCAATAACTTCCACTCCCGCCTGGTCAGAATCTCCTGTTTCGGCAGCCTGCCGCCAAAAACCAGAACCCCCAGTGCAGCCATTCCAGCCAGCACAAACACATGAATCCACATAGTCACACCTCAATATCTACAATTCTGCATCCCATCCAATAGGCCAGAAAATAAATTCCCAGACACAGACTCATGGTAATCACCCCAAAAATATTCCCATACAAAACCTGCAGAAATCCCGGTGAAGTCACCTGCATATACACAATAATGCCGAACGGCATGGCACTCATTATCACCTGTTCCATTTTCTTTGCCGCCACAGTAGCCTCGATCTCTTTTTTCACCTCAATTTTATCTGTAAGCATCCTGGCCGTCTTCTGTACAATTCCTGACAAATCACCGCCGGAACGTTTGGCCGCAGCAAAAACAGCAGCAAAGTTTTCAACATCTTCTAATTTACTCCTCTCCGCCAGATCCAAAAATAGTGTTTCCAATGGTACACTGATATGCATCTGGGTTTCCATACAGCGAAACTCCCTCAGAATATCCGCATTCTCGGGATAAAGTTTTTCCAAATCCCGGATACAGCAGATGACTGCCGACTCCATAGAATATCCTGCCTGCAAGGCCGCATTCAGAGAATATAATGCATCTTTAAACTGATAATTCAGCTGTTTTTTCCTCTCCCGGATGTAATTCCTCTTTTTCCATTTATAAAACAGGAAAGGAATCGGAATCATAAAAACAAATGCCCAAAAACTTTTATAAAAAAGATAATTGATGCCAATACAGATTCCCGCACACTGTGCTCCAAGCTCCATCCATTCTTTCCATCGAAACTGATATGTACCATAATTAATTTTCATAGTGTAATCCCTGCCCTTTCCAATTTTTCCTTATTCTGCAGTTCCCCTGTCTGTTGTAATCCACATTTTTGCCCATAAGTGAATAAAGGCTGTATCCGAATCTGCCCATTTTCGATTCCGATGACCTCTGCTGCCTCCAGCAGCTTTCTGCTTTTATCCCTCAGTCTTCCCAAATGCACCAGAACATCCACTCCTGAGGCAATCTGCCTCCGAATGGCTTCCAGAGGGAGCTCCATCCCCATCAGCACCATCGTTTCCAGACGGCTTCCCATGTCTTTGCAGCTATTCGAATGAATTGTTGACAGACTCCCTTCGTGTCCAGTATTCAAAACTTGGAGCAGGTCCACAGCTTCGGCTCCCCTGATTTCTCCTATAAGCAGTCTTGATGGTCTCATGCGCAATGCCGCTTTTATCAAATCTCGGATGGTAATTTCCCGGCCACCCTGACTGTTTGCCGTCTTCGCCTCCAGACGCACCAGATTATCCACCCCCTGGATCTGCAGCTCAGCGTTATCCTCGATGGTAATTACCCTTTCATCCCGTGGGATATATGCGGAAAGGGCATTCAAAAATGTGGTTTTACCGCTTCCTGTTCCACCGCCAATCAACAGTGAGTAACGGGCCTGCACCAATTTGATCAAGAAATCTGCGCACTCTCTGGTGATGCTTCCTATGGAAATTAACTTTTCCATTGTAATGGGCTTATCGGGAAAACGACGGATCGTGAGAATGGGACCATCAAGCGCCACCGGACTGACTACCGCATGAACCCTCGCTCCGTTTTCCAGACGTGCATCCACAACAGGCATAGACTCATTAATTACCCGGTTGCAATTCCCCACAATCTGTTGAATCACATCTTCCAGCTTTTCCCGGGATGTAAACTTTTTATCCCACTTCTTCAGATATCCTCCCTGTTCGATAAAAATATGATCCGGCCCATTTACCATAATCTCTGTCACTGTATTATCCTCAATCAATTCCTGCAAAACATCCAGCCTGCGGATGGAGTAAAACAATTCCTGCCTGAGCATTACCTTTTCTTTCAATGCCATATACTGCAGTTTCTGACTTCCCAGAATCATCTGATCAATGGATTCCAGAATTTCACTGTCTTCCAGCTCCCTGGATGTATCCAATTCCTCCATCAGCCTCTGGCGTAAATCATCAAACACCTCCCGGTTCATCCCTGTTCTCCCCGGATCACAGACCGTACATAATCTCCCAGCTGGCTCCAGACCAACTGTTCCACATAGTCTGTCCCATCCCCATAACTGCTGTGGAAAGGCGGTCTTACTTTCTGGATCTTATCCAGCAGTTCCTGCTGTTTCCACATAGATAATAATCTCTCGAATTGTTCGATCTTCCCTTGGGAAATCACATCATCCAATACAGGCATATATACTTTTATACACCGCTCCAGCAGCCGGTACCACTCATCCACTTCCTGTCCCATATCTAAAATAATCACATCATAGACAGTATGTCCCGCTAATTCCTGAAACAGCTGGTCCCAATCTTCAAACGCAGTTTCCCAGATATCCAGAGGTGTGGCCACAGGCGCCAAAAAGTCCAGGTTATTTACCGTTTCTACCATTGAAGATAATTGGTAAACCGCATGGCGGTTCTCCTGGCGGATATAATACAGAAGATTACTTAAAGTATGTTCGAATCGCCGGTGGAACAGTGCCTCGAATCCTGCAAATACCTCCATATTGATATAGAGAACAGCCTGATCCCGTGCCAAAATCTGACCCAGTGTCAATGCAAAAGAAGTTTTCAGCACCCTGCCCAGGGGAGAGTATACTCCTACAAACTCAATCTGCCTGCCAGAGTCAGCATGGCCGCCGGCCTCCAATACATCCGCCCCATAGCATTCCATCACCTCCTGTATTACCCGCTCTGAAGACTGATATTTATAAACACTGGGGTACTGATCCAAATGTGGATCGTGCACCCCCTCAGACAAGATCACGATATTTTCCGCCACAGACAGTTCTTTGACCCTTTCACACATAGCCTTATCCGATATCAATAAAATATCGATTTTCTCCCTTACGCCAAACTCCAGCAGCGAATCTACATTGGTAAATGCCTGAATTTCAAACGGCATACTTCTTTTCTGATTAATATATTCCATGAAATTGTAAGCATATAGTTTTTCCACATCACAAATAGCTAAAATACTCTTTTTCAACAGATGCCTCCCACATATAGAAACAATGCCAGTAAAATAGGCAGAGTAAAATGAAAATTTTCCGCTTGTGCGCCTGTTTTATAATATGGCATGCGTTTCTGATCTTTTAAATACATTCTGAAATAATTGACAAAATACCGGAAACGGAACGTAATCATCCCGCTGGTGATAAGCAATCCTAAAGACAGGATTCCTCCAAAGAAAAAAGATAAGATTATCAGATAAATTACTGCGCGATATCCCAGCAGCCCTCCCAGTACAGACAATAACTTGATGTCTCCCGGGCCCAGCATCCGAAAGTAAAACAGAAAAAATAACCAGAGAATGGGGACTCCTGCGCCAGAAAAAAACTGTACTGCTCCCCCTTGTCCATAAAACAGAATCTGTACACTGCACCCCCAGATCCACCCCATTAAAATCCACAGATTGGCTATTTTCTGTCTGCTCAGATCCATTGCAAAAGCTACTGTCGCAAGCACAGCAGCAGACAGTACCTGTACACCATACATATCCCACCCCTCTCATACCTGCTGCCTGATTCATTACAGCATTTTCTAAAATAAACGGAAATCTTCTGCCGATACGGCTTTGATTGAAACGGTACATCGTTTCAAGTAATGATGATAGGGCTATTATACATCCAAGTTTTGCATTTGTCTATATATAAAAAATTAAAAAGATAAAAAAACTATGAACTCTGGAATTTTCCTTAATTTATGGTATGATGATTGATATCATAAATCTATTTATCACAGGAGAATCAAATGAAGTCTAAAAAAAGCCGAACTTTAATACTTATTTTACTATGCAGCCTTTTTCTCACCTCATGTACTGCCCCCGTCCTGGATACTGTCCAGAACAATCCGGTAACCGTTCATACCGAAGCTATACCAGAGGAAATACCGGAATTTTCCGGAGAGCCCTATGTGGAACTGAATGGAAATGAACCAGCGTTTTCAGAGGATGAGCTGACGGAGCATTCTTTCGAAACTTACAGTGAACTGGACAGCCTGGGACGGTGCGGTGCTGCTTTTGCCAGCGTGGGAACAGATCTGATGCCCACTGGAAGACGGGAGAGCATTGGACATATCAAACCCACCGGCTGGCATACCGTTACATATGACCAGGTAGATGGCGACTATCTGTATAACCGCTGCCACCTGATCGGGTATCAATTGTCCGGAGAAAACGCCAATGAAGAAAATCTGATTACTGGAACCCGTTATATGAACGTGGACGGAATGCTTCCTTTTGAAAATATGGTGGCAGATTATGTTACGGAAACAGAAAACCACGTGTTGTACCGTGTAACCCCTTATTTTGAAGGAAACAACCTGTTGGCAGATGGTGTACAGATGGAAGCTCTGTCTGTGGAAGATGATGGAGAAGGCGTTTCTTATAATGTATATGTCTACAACGCCCAGCCAGGAATCCACATCGACTATGCCACTGGAGAGAGCAATTCCTCAGAAACTCCCGACGAATCTGCCTCAATGGAACAATACCCCATAAGGGGAAATTCCCACTCCATGATTTACCACTGCCCTGGACAGGCTTACTATGAGGAAATGGAAAATTCCAAATACCTGGTCGTTTTTCAGACTGAGCAAGACGCCGCTGAAGCCGGCTATCGGAAAGCAAAACGTTAAAATAATCCGCTGTTCTGACACGGGTGCATAATATGGAAAGGAGATTCGCATGACAAACTATGTAACATTTACCAGTGATAAAAGAAAATTGACAGCATTGATCTTATGCCTATTAGGCGGACCTTTGGGGTTACATCGGTATTATGTCGGAAAAATAGGAACAGGCATACTTTTCACATTTACTGGCGGTCTATGCGGAATTGGATGGATAATAGATATTTTTAAAATTTTATTAGGAAATTTCCGTGACAATGCAGGGGCACCTTTACGCCGCTAATTTTCTTTTGGCGAAATAATTCTGATATATGATATCTATGCAAAAAATGGCTGTAACCCTTGGAAACACTAATCTTTCCCTGGATTACAGCCATTTATCAAGACCGGAGAGTGTGGGATTCGAACCCACGTGCCCAATAAAGGACAACTGCATTTCGAGTGCAGCTCGTTATGACCACTTCGATAACTCTCCCTGCCACATAAGTCAGTTTACAGCAAACCCCTGACAAAATCAAGTCTTTTCTCTCTATAATACTGCTATTTTTTCTCTAATTCCTTGTCCGCCCCGGAACACATCCCAACCATTCACTCAATATGTAAAACTGTTAAAAATTGTCGCAAAAAGAACTTGCATCTCTTAGATAGATATGTTACAATAAATGCAATCATAAATCTTTTTTGTTTTGTTATAAAATTGCTCCTTTCTTTTGGAACAGCATCCATTGCATTATGGATGCTGTTTCTTGATATTTAGAATCTGCCGGAGAATTTGGCACAAATCTCACGCAAATTGTGACGCACGGTTAACATAAAGCAATTTTCAAACACACTCTAATATTCCTTCCCATGCTCTTTCAGCCACTTTCTCCGCTCCTTATAGTCGGGAATATACTGCTCTACCAGCTGCCAAAATTCCTGGGAATGGTTCATATGCTGCAGATGGGCCAGCTCATGAACCACTACATAGTCCATAATCTCCTGGGGCATATAGGCCAGCTTGTAGTTAAAATTCAGATTCTTTCTGCTGCTGCAGCTCCCCCACCGGGTCTTCTGGTTTCTTATGGTAATACGCCTGCTGTACAGTTTCATAAGACTTTCATAATAACGGACTCTTTCGACAAATTGATCCAATATTCTCTGCTTTTCTTCCTCTGCAGGCAGAGGACAGGCAGTAAGACGGCGTTTTTCAGCCGCCTCTTTTTCAGCCTGATAAGTCCTGCAGATCCATTCTTCATTTTTCCTGATAAATTTTTTCAAACTCTTATCATCAAGATTCACAGGGACCCTGGCATAGACTTCCAAATTCTGCTTGACCTCCAGCCCCAGCGTCTTTCGATTGGACCGGATTACCTGCACAGCGATCTCCTGCTGCCCATCCCGCACATACAGAACCTGAATCATGGCTGCAGCTCCACAATAAACGGATAATCGGCTAAACTTTTGCCTGATGGAAAACCGGCATATGGGAAAATACTGGCCCGAAACAACTGCCTTCCTGCCGTCATGGCAGATGTATCAAAAGAAAGCCTCAGCTGTGCCTGCTGTCCGCTCACCCACAGATTCGTCACCTTTGCAGATCCTTCCCAGCGGGGCTTCAGATAGGTGCTTCCATCAATATCGTAAGCCCCAATCCCCATCCACGTCAGGCTTTCCCCATCCAGATAGCCGCAATATAACACATGCTGGAAGACATTCGGGCGGATAGCTTCTTTCAGATTCAGGGTAACATCTACCACGAGCTGCTCACCGATTTTACAGGAATAGTACTGCTGCCCCGTTTTGACTGACACTTCATTCCCTGGCTGTACGCTGCCAGATGATTTTTTCACCGTGACTTTACAGACAGCTTTCTTTCCATTATAAGTTTTGGCTGTGATCACTGCCGTGCCGGCTTTCCTTCCGGTTACCACGCCCTTGCTGTCCACACGTGCCACGGTGCTATTGCTGCTTTTCCACTTTATTGTCTTTTTGTATGCCGTGCTGGGTGTAAATGACACTTTCAAAGTTGTCTGCTGTCCGGTTCCAATGGCCAGCTTCTTTTTATTCAGGGCGATCTTTACCGGAACTGCCAGCGGAGCCAGTCTGGGAATCCCTCTGCCATAATATTTATCCCACCCTTTGGTCCCCAGGTCTTTCACATGTTTTTTTACCAGCTTCTCAATGGCGGCAGGCTTTTTCTTTGGGTACACCAGCTTATACATGGCCGCTGCAGCGGACACATGGGGCGCCGCCATGGAAGTTCCACTGTCTGATTTGTATCCGCCTGGCACTGTGCTTATGATATTCACTCCCGGCGCCACAACATCCAGTGATTTCCCATAATTGGAAAAATAGGCACGTCTGTTATACTGATCCACCGCTCCCACTACAATCGCTTTTTTCAGATGGGCTGGACATGATTGGGAGGTATTGCGGTTCTCATTTCCGGAAGCTGCAACTACAGTGACTCCTTTTTTTACTGCATGGGAAATCTGTTCATCCATATACTTGCTGTGGGCTCCGCCCAGACTCAGGTTAATCACTTTTGCCCCGTGTTTAACCGCATATTGAATTCCCAAGCCAATAATAGATGTATAACCACCGCCCCGGCTGTTCATCACCCTCACGGGCATGATTTTCACTTTCAGCCCTGGCGTACAGTCTGCGATTGTTCCAGCCACATGGGTGCCATGACCAATGGGATCGGATACATTGTTGTTCCGGCTGATAAAATTATATCCTTTCACAAGCCTTTTGGACAGCTTGGAATGTCTGCTCACCCCAGAATCTACAACTGCCACTTTGATTTTCCGGGAAGTGACCGCATCTACATACTCTGCATATTTATCTGCTCCCATAGCACTTACGCCCCAGGAAACCGCATCTGCGGTCATTCTTTCATCCATTGCACTGCATTCCACATATTCATCCAGTTCAGCATATGTTACGCCTGTCTGTTTCTTGATATGTGCCAATGCCTTCTCTGCCTTTTCGGCTTTGTCATACTGCAGCAAATATGTATGGTCTGGGCTTTTCACCGCCTCCAGAGCGCCGCAGCCGCCCGGCTGAAAATTCCCGTCCGCTTTCACAATCAAACGCCCAGAAGCAAAAGAGCCTTTGCTTCCCCGGCTCTTTATTCCCATGGTTTCATAACTGGCTGCCAGTCTGGACGCTGCATCTGAAAATTCCTCAAAGTTCCTGGTTTCCCTCACCTGCGTACTTGAGCGTTCTGCTGCTTTTACTGTCTGCATCCCTGCCGGAAACCATATGATAAGCAAAAGCCACAGCAGCAATTTCCTATTCATTTTCAAAGCTCCTTTCAAAACAACGGCAGTTCCTGCTGTTGGACCGCCTGTACCCTGGATACGATCATCGTCTCCGGCTCAGCGCCCTGCAGATGGTCTGCTTTCAGATACTGCATTCCTGTACGCAGGCTGGCCGCCAGCAGATTCAGCACATAGATATTATCGAACCGGTGATAAATAGATTCTCCTCCCAGCCCCGTCAGACAAATCAGCTGGGTATTCGTCTTCTTTGCCACATCCATCAGTGGTTTCAGCAGATGGGCCGCATTGGTCTGGGCAAACGGATTATCCATCAGCAGAACTTTCCCCTCATTTCTATCTGCCAAAATATCAGAATCGTCTTTCCGCATATAATGGAGGAGGCTGGATAGAATCACAAATGCAGAGAGAAATCCTTCCCCGCCGGAATTACGCGCCACTTCTGTCCAGGTGATCGCATACTCCCTTAGTGCCTCAATTTTATAAAGGCGGATCTGCACATTTCCAATCCCCACTACCCCATCATATAGATTTCTTGTAGTAATCTGCGTGCCAAAGTATTCCTGGGCATTTTCATTCTTCTCAAATAATCCCAGACCTTTTCTTGTGACTTCATCAATAAAATCATTTAGATGCAGCAGATACATTTTCTCATTTTCTTCCCATCCCGGCAACTGGATCTTCAGCATTTTTACCGGCTTTTCCCGGATGGTAATTGTAGAATTGCGGTCAATCCTGCCCAGATTCTGATGAACTTCCCAGACATATTCCTGGAGAAGTTCTACAATCCGCTCTTTTTCTTTTTCCACCAGGGAAATGTCTACCTCCAGCTTTTCCATCAGATTGTCATACGACAAAAGTGTAACAGACAACTGCTGCAGGACCTGTTCCGGATGGGCGCTCAGCTCAATCATAGACTCCAAAGGTTTCCGATAGGAATCCTCCTGGAAATCCTCCAGACGTGCAGTCTGATTCAGCACATACACCAAACTGTCTCTGGCCTCCTGGCGCTCTTTTGATTTCTGATTATAATCTCTCAGCAGGATACCTTTAAAGGTCCTGAGCGCTTCCCCGCTCATCCCTCCGAAATCCTGCTCCCAGGCCGCTTCCTCTTTTGCCTCCATAACTGTATATTCCGCCAGGGCAGTCAGATTCTCATCGTAGCTGATCAGACGGGCCTGAAGGATATCTGCCGTTTTCTGCGCTTCTTTTTCCTGAAAATGAAGCTGATTTTTCACAGCATCGTAATCCTGTGCCTGAATGTCTTCCCGGGGCAGAGGTTCCCCCTCCCTGCACTCTTCCTGAATCTTCTTCCTACAGGACTGCATGTTCCCCTCCAGGACCACAATAGCTGTTTTCTCGTCATTCCACAGCTGATTCTTCTTCCGAATCTTCTCCTTTTTGTCTTCGCAGATAATCTCCAGATGGGATTCCTCTTTGCTGTTGTATAACATTCCATCCCATTCACCGTCTTCCAAATGGTATTTCTTCTGAAGTGACTGCAGCTCTTCCCGGGCATTCTCATACCTCCTGGAGGCATTTTGCTGTTGTCTCTCCAGTTCTTTGATTTCCAGCGTCATTCCTGAGGTAATTGCCTGGTATCTGGCCTCCAGCTCACGGATATCACCCCTTTGTAACTCTCCTTCTTCATAGGCTTCGTACTGGCGCAGGCTGTGTCCCAGCTCCTGCCTCTCCATCCGCAGGCTTTCCCGGTCCGCATCCAGAGTACGCTGTCTCTGCGTAAGCTCCTCAAGAATATTTTTTGAAATCTGCAGTCTGTTCTGGAGCCTCTCCTTTTGTCTCTGACACTGCTCCAGCTGCCGTCTGCACTCCTGGTATTTCTGGTATGCCTGGCACAGACTGCGGTAATCCTCCAGACGGAAATTCTGTCTGTCTATTTCCCTCTCCAGCTGTTTCACCGTCTGTTCCAGCTTCTCCCTTTCTTCCTTTCCCCTGGAAATCTTCTGTGCCGTGTCTCTTAGCTGTCCGTCCAGCTGTAAAATCTGTGCCTCCAGATCTTTCACCGCTTTCAGGGTTTTCTCGTACTCTTTTTTATCTACAGCCTGATTTTTTACTTTCTCTTGTCTGGCAAAATATTCCCGGTATTCATCCTCCCGGATTCTGATGGATTCCTGTACCTTTTCAATCTGTCTCTCTTTCTCCTGCACAAGCTGCTGCAGCTTTGTTTCATTGAGCAGATTCTGATTAAACAACATGTAAAAGCTCACCTGGGGCAGACAGACCACTGGTGAAAAAGGCGCCTCTTCTCTTTCATTCAGCTGTTCCCTCAGCAGAATGGGAACGGGAAAAGAGGTGTAGACTTCCCCGGCATGGCGGGACAATTTTTCCAAGTCCTGCCTGGATAACAACAGGGCATAGGGAAGAAACGGATGGCTGTCCACCAATTTCTTGTTTTCTTCTTCCGGGTAGCCGTTCTTCTTCAGCCACTCCATCCCATAAGTGATGGGAATTCCCAACTCCTGCAGCATAGAGACAAATTCCTCGGGCAGCTCCAGCACCTTCCCCTGGGTCAGACGAATGTACTCTTTCTGGAGAACATTCTCCTCCTTCTCCAGATTCCGGCGGATATTGGATATCTCCGCAAGTTTCCGGCCAGACACATCTATAATCTTTTCCAAGTCAAATAGTGCATCTTCTTCCAAATCCAGATACTGCAGAATCGTCCGCCGCTCCTTTAACTCCTGCGTAAACAGTTCCAGTCTGGCTTCCTGCTGTTCTTTCTGGTTTCGTGCGCACAACAGTTCTTCCCGGAAATCCTCCAGCTCCCGTTCCAGTCTATGCTGTTCTTTGCCCAGATTTTCCAGGTTCTTTCTCCTGTCCGACTTTTTTCGGATGGCTTCCTCCAGTTCCTTCTCATAGGCACACATCCGGTTTTCCAGAGCTCCCGGTTCGTACTCGCCCAGAATATTGCGGACCAGCTGCTCCTGATAGCGGGTATTATAGTTTTCCTCCTGTTGGTCATATACGTCCGCCTGAGAACTCAAGGCCCCCTGTCTAGACACAGCCTCCAGCATCTCCTGGCGCAGTGTCTCTGATTTTTCTTTTTCCTGGCGCATTTCCTGGGAAATCCGATTGTTCTCCTGCTGGTTTTTTTCTTCCTTTGTCCGGTTATCCTCCAGCCGTTCCTGATAATAACATTTTAAGGTGTATCCCAGGCCCTTTTGCTCTGGCTCCAGATCCTGCACCTTTTTCCTGTGCAGGGAAAGCTTTTCCCTGGCCACATCCCATTCCTTTTTCTCTTCATCTACAGAAGCCTGCCATTTTGCGCAGACTAACAGATGGAGTTTCTTTTCTGTTTCCCTTACCTCCTTTTCCAGAGCCTCCTGCTCCATTTCCAGCATTTCCCGGTTACTCACATGATACTTTTGGTCTTCCTGATACTGATAGAATTCTGCAGATAGTTTCTCGTAGGCCACACGGTCCAGCTTCCTGCGTATCTCCCGAATCTGTTCCAGCGCCTGTTCATGCTCCTTCCCGGTGCTGTCCCGCAGACTGCCCATAATCTGCGCAAAGGAAATAATCCGGTTTTCCTGCTTCTGTTCACTGTCTGCTGCTGCCAGATAACTCTCGGCTTTCTCCTGAATCTGCACCGCTTCCTGTTTAAAGCGGCGGACCGTATCTCTCTGCTGGATCTTGGACTGGTTGTCTTTATACTGCCCCACATATTTCTCCAGTATGGACTGGAATTCTTTCATCCGGTTTTTCTCTTTATTCAGCTTGCTCTCCACAGCCTCCAGAAACCATTTTTCCACCAGCCCCTTCTCATCCCTGCAGTCATTGAAAAGTTCCGACAGACCGGACTCTTTCAGGTTGATTTTTTTGATAATGGTCTCCCACTCTTTATAATGAATCTGATATTCTCTCAGTTTTTCAAAATACTGCCGGGACTGGGCAGGCTGAATCATATCATAGCAGAAAAACTGTACCGAACGCTCTTTTTTATACGACTCAAACAGCTGACAGCAGGCGCTGAAGCTTTTCAGCCGTATCTCTTTCTTTCCCTTTTCCACCACCGGCAGATGGTGGATGTCCCAAAGACAGGGCTCCCGGTATTCGCTGATAAAATTCACCATCTCCAGGTTTTCCGACACTTGTTCCCCTGCCTCCTGGCTTCTCCGCACCATCATTCCGGTGAGTACGCAGCCCGCCCCCTGGTCCAGCGCCCACTCCACCAGTATGAACGAGGGCTTTGCTGTGGAAAAATAGCTTTCAAAGGGTCGGTCTTTCGCATCCCGATATCTTTTGTGGACAAACGGCGCTGTCAGCATCTGCACCAGAACAGACTTTCCACCTCCGTTTCTCAGAGAAATCAGCGTACTCTCCCCATTGAGATAAAGGGTCTCGTCACTGATGTGAATCGCCTGATTATTGTAATTTAGATTGATAAAGCGCACCGCATTGATTTTACTCATCTTCTGTCTCTCCTAACACCCGCAGCACCCTCTGGTAATGATTCTGATTGAGAAGGTTCCAATCCATAAAGTTATCCAGTTTCTTCGTTGTCTTAATCATCTCATCCCGTTCCACATAGTCCACCAATCCCTGTTTCTGCAGGAAATTCAGAATATGATGAAGGAATCCCTCCTTGGTAGTCTTCGCCCGGGAACCTTTTTCATCGGAGCGGAGGGACTCATAAGACTCCAGCATATTGGAAAAGGCAATTCCCTGCTTTTCTTCATCCTCTTCGCCGCCGGCCCCGTCTTTCAACCGCTGGGAAATGGAATTCTGCAGTTCCCCCACCCGGATATAATTCCGGGACTTGCTGCTGCTCCCCTGCCCATCATAAAACTCCACCAGAAGAATGAGAATTACAAACTGGGACAAATAAAAATCTTTATCTGATGCCCCGGATTTGCACAGAGCAGCTTTCAGCTGGACTTTGGAATAGCCCAGAAAATTATTTTCCTCCCTGGGAATCAGATAGATCACATCCCCGTACCGCTCAATCATGCTGCCTGCCGCTTCCCCCTGAGATTTTACCAGATTCTGCACAGCCTCCCGCTGGGTGTACGCCTGATACATCTGAAGTTCTTCGTCTTCCCGCAGCTCATGGTGCTCCAGCAGATAATAGAAAATCTCCTGGCTGGTGCGGATTTCTTCCCATTCATAAGCCATGTTTCACACCTCCTATACCAGCCTGATTTTCACATTGGAACATCGGATCAGTTTTTGAGTTCCTTTTTCGTCCTGGACGTGGTCAAACGTTATCAGCTGATCATCTTCCAGACGGCTGATGTATATTTTCTGAATATGGGGCCATTTTTCCAGCAGAGTCAACAGCATATCATTGAGCTGAAACTCCCCTGATGAATCCTGGATAAATTCCCTGCGCTCCTTTTTCAGCGCCTGAATATCAATTTCCTGATTTTTAATGAGCTCCACCATGATTTCCTTGAATATCTCCACATTGGGAATCAACTGCTCCCGTTCTCCTTCCTGTTCCTGGACCCGTATACCAATCTGCTCCAGCGTAACCTCTCCCTGTTCTGCTGCCTGGTCCAGCAGGTACTCCAGGCTTCCTCTATACCGGCGCATTTTCTCCCGGCGCAGCCGCTCCTGCTCCTGCTGCCATTCCTCCTGGTCAAAATCCAGTTCCTCCTCCAGGTTCTCTTTTGCCCCTTTGCGTATGGGCTTTTGTAGCTGAAATGCCTTGTTCAGATTGTAAATTTTTCCCGCCTCCCGATTAAATAAAGGACGCAGAAAATAATCCAGATTTTCCAATGCAGATGGTTCCTGGAGAATCTTATCGTACAACTGGGTCCGAAGAGAAAACCTCTTAATCAGCGATAACTGGGACAATGCCTCCAGTTCTTTCGTATACAGAGCTTTCAAATCAAAATGACTGTTCAAAATTCTCTGATGCTCATCTATGGTCCGGTTCAGATACACTTCTATCACACGGAGATGTTCCAGTTTTTCCTCCTCTTTTTTGCTCAGCCGCTTCACATTGATGTTTTCTTCTTCCAGTTCCTGGGCCCTTTTCTTCACCATATCCCGGTATTCCTGAAATTTTTTCTTGGTATCCTGGATGGTATCCAGATTTTCTTTCAGAATCTCCTCATAATCTTTCACCGAATAATCCAGTGCATTCCTGCGGATTTTATCCATGGCTTCCTGAATTTTCTGCATTTGAATGCGCATGAGATTGAAAACATTCTTTATCTCATCCACAGCTTTGTCGTAACTCTGTTTTTCCAAATGCATCTGAAAAATCATCTCATGGATGGTCAATTTCATATTGTTTTCAATTTCCAGGGTAGATAGCAGAAGACTGTAACCGTCGTCCGTTAGATAGTAAGAAGTGCGTTTTAATTCCTGATCAATATAAATAATCCTGTTAGCCACATAGCTGATATGTATGACCCGATATTCTTTCTGGTCATAGTCAAATCCGTCAAAATGCATGACTCTGCCTTCATTGGACAGAATATTATTTACAATAAAATCCCCCAGCTGCCTGCATTCCTCATAGGACAGCTGCTTTTCCAGATACTGCATATTTACCGTATCAATATATGCTCCGATATCATCTATGGTACATGCATCTTCCCGCAGGGACTGTTCCATAATATACAGCATCACGGTAAACACAAGATTCAGCTGCTCATCCGCTGTGGAAAAACCGTATTGTTTCCAGGTGGTCTTCTGTACGCTGTTCTGAACCAGAATGGCATACATGCCCACATGTTTCATTCTTCTGGGAAAATTCTTCAAAAATTCAAACTGCATGGCTGCAAGCCTGCCCTTTCTATCTATCGTCAACTCACCAAAATCTTAGAGCGTGTCTCAAAAGTCATTCATGCCATCTGCACGGCCCCGCTCTGCGTGATATTTGTGCCAAATTCAGGTTACATAGCCCGCTATGCGCCCTTCTATCTGTCACAAATCCGTAATATTAATAATTTCCTGGGGAATATAGACATCTCCCGTCAGAATTTCCAGCATCCTGCTCTGTACTTCTTCATCAAAATAAGAAAAGAACTTCCCGGATATGTTCCGGTTCTGCCCCTCACTGGTTTCCGGAAGCCGGACGGCCTCCTTTGCTTTCTCCAGCATCTTTTCATAAGCCGGGCAAAAGGGCACAATCTCCCACATTCCCTGAAACATTTCCGCAAGCCCTTCGTAGATGCCAATCCCTTCATAATCCAGATCCCCAAAGTAATAGATGGTGTTGGCTTTTTCCTTCATATAAGGTTCCACGCAGATTTCAAAATCCCGGAATGACTGGCGGATTCTTTTGCCCCCGCCATAAATCAACGTCCCCATATCCACACCCAGAATGCCAGTGCCGCCAGCCAGAAGGTGCTGGCGCATGCTGTAAAAGGTGTCCTTATTTTCTAAAATCAATAGATTCTGGGGCACAGCTCTGGTATGGGAATAATAGGCCAGAGGCTCCCCGGTCCCATAAATGTTCAAAAACTCCATATCCAGGCCGCACCGCTTCAGAATCTTCCTGCCCGGACCCTTTGTCAGAAACTTCTCTCTGTTCCAGATCTCAAAACTCCTCTCATTGACGGATTCCCGGTGTGTGAGGGCAGACCGCCGATGGAGCAGATAATCATTGAGCATGAGCACCCATGGCCTGTCCTTCTGGTATATTTCCGGATGGGAATAATAATAATCCACTGACAGCAGATGCATCAGGCCGTATTTCAATTCTTCCTGGAGAGCACTGTAGTCTTTCTTCTCCTCCACAATCCAGTATTCCCGGTGCAGTGCCGGGGTTTTTCCGTTGGTACCGGAAGCCTTCACCGGCTTTAATGCCCCTGACTCCAGCTGTTTCTGGATATCACTGTACTGCTCCTCATATGTCATGTCCCAATGCTGGGCAAAAAGTGCTTCCAGCGTGATACGCTTCATTTGACAGTCTCCTTTTATTACGGGCGGCGTGAATGATTTTTAAGACACACTTTAGAAACCACTTTTTGAAGGGGCCGTTCCACCACCTGATACATAAACAGTCCATAGGCCAGCACCATCGTCATGTAGAACAGCATCCACATCCACACATGCTGCCGATCTCCCAAATGCCGGATATTGTTCAGATAATTCATCACATAATTATACAGATAAGCGGAATAAGCTGCCGTTGAAAGACACGCCAGCGGCTCCCGGAACACCTCCGGTATGGGGTATCTGCTGAACAAAACCATACCGCTTCCCAGCAGCAGGCCGATACTGCCCCGGTATAATGCCGGCACCTCCACTGACTGGGGCATCAGCATCAATGCAAATCCTCCACATACCAGAACAGCTCCCAGAATCTGAAGATATTTTGACTGGATTCCCCAGACTTCCTGCATATTATACAAAGCCATCCCCAGAAGAAAGTAAGGTGCCATAAAGAAAATGGAATGATATTTGCACATCCCGTTCAGATACATTACAACACCACTCAAGAAGAGGACCCCGCACACGCCCAGCTCTATCCATATACGCCTGGCTCCTGTCAAATGGAATACAGCACAGCATTTTCTCCATATAAAAAACAAGAAAGGAACGGCCAGATAAAGTCCCATCTGCACACTCAGATACCAGAACACTCCGCTGATGCCATACTCGTAGGCGTCAAAGGAATTATGAATAAACAGCAGATGGACCACGATGTCTCTGCCCCCTATCCCGCCTTTACACAGGCACCAAAACAAAATGGCAAAGTAATATGCCGGGGCAATGCGCAGAAACCTGCCAGAATAGAAAACTCTCAATTTTCTGCCGAAAGAAAGCCCGTCCAGCCTGCGGTAACTGTTAACCATCAGATACCCTGATAAAACCAGCAGCATCAGCACTCCCACATTCCCCCATTCAGGAATGCCGTATACACTAACCCCGCCCAGATGCCATACAGGTTTTCCCATACGTTTCCATATATGATACAGTGTCACAAGCGCAATCGCCAATACCCGTGCTGCATCCAAATGGTACATGCGGCATTTATCAGCCGCCGCCTGATTCACTGTTTTTTCCTGCCGCGCTTCGCTGCCGTTTCTCATAGCTTTCCTCCACTGCTTCTACTCTGACTTTACAGTACCACACTTTTTCATCTGCAGTATATTCTATCATAAGATGTAATTTCTGTATATCCACAAATTGTATGCCTGCCAGCTGTTTCCCAGAGTGTGTCGTATCGATTTGCAATAAAAAATAATGGAATTTTTACTATAACAAAAGCGGATATACAATAACGAATAAAGTCCCTCATTCCTTTTCCGGGTAATCCTTATCCTTCCAATACCACCACTTTAATTTTTCCGGTTCATGTTGTTCGTTCTCTGCAAAATATACTGCACAGCGGAATACATATAATACACACCTGTCATCCTGGAATCCTTTTTTCAAACAATTCATGTGGTATAATTCTTCCGGATCTTTTCCTCTTAGGTCCGCGATACACCGGATTCCAATATTCTGCAGATGACGCTCCATATTAGCCCCTATCCCTGGTATTTCCTTTAAATCACTGGCGTGGTTCTCCATTATGTATTTTCCTTTCGATTTTTCCCTGATAAATGCCGATCTTTTCATCCAAACTGTGCAGATACTGTTCCCATTTGTCCCGTTCCTCCACCACAGTCTTTCTGTGACGAACCAGCAGTTCCATACGCTCTTCCATGGTCCTGTCCCCTTCATACCGCAATTCCGAGTAATTCCGTATATCCCTCAGCAGCATTCCTGTGTCTTTCAGCCGTTTGATAAATTTTACCCATTCAATGTCTCCTTCTCCGTAATCCCGTCTCCCTGCCTGATCTCTATTCACACGAATCAGCCCCTTTTTCTCATAATATCTCAATGTATATGCACCGATTCCTGTGATCCTGGAAAATTCACCTATCATCATATGGTAACCCTCTTCAAAAAAATACTTGACTTGGACTATAGTCTAACGGTTATGTTTTGATTATGGACAGCTGGATGAGTACCAGGAACTGTCCTTTATCAAACAAGGAGGAAAAGAAAATGGAGAAAACAAGATTTGAAACAGGAATGGAAAATTTAAGAAAGATTGACGGCAAAGGCGGTGAGGCTGTGATAAAGTCTCTGGCAGATACTGCTCCTGATCTGGGAAAATATATCGTTGAATTTGCATTTGGCGATATCTATGCCAGAGATGGACTGTCCCTTCCGGAGAGAGAGCTGATCACCCTGGCCAGCCTGCTCACAGCCGGAGGATGCGGACCTCAGCTGGAGGTCCACATCGCAGGCGCACTGAATGTGGGAATCTCCCAGGAAAAAATCATCGAAGCTTTCCTGCAGTGTATTCCCTACACCGGATTCCCGAAAGTCCTGAACGCCGTATCCGCTGCTGAAAAAGTTTTCCAAAACACTCCTTAAAGGGTGTCTTAACATTCTATTCACGCCAGCCGCACGCCCCGCATTCGTTATTTTTCAAACACGCTCTAATGGTGGAACAGCCGGATTTTGGTAAATGCCATAACCATCCCATACTTGTTACAAGTATCAATCACTGCCTGGTCGCGGACAGAGCCTCCCGGCTGGGCAATGTATTTTACACCGCTTTTTCTGGCACGCTCAATGTTGTCGCTGAACGGGAAGAACGCGTCGGACCCTAAAGTGACACCGTCCATTTGATCCAGCCATTCCCGTTTTTCCTCTCTGGTAAAGACTGGAGGCTTTTCTTTGAATATCTTCTGCCACGCACCTTCTTCCAGCACGTCCATATATTCTTCCCCTATATACACGTCTATGGCGTTGTCCCTCTCTGCCCGGCTGATACTGTCCAAAAACTGCAGGTTTAATACCTGGGGACTCTGCCTCAGCATCCAGTTGTCCGCCTTTTGTCCGGCAAGCCGTGTACAATGCACCCGGGACTGCTGTCCTGCCCCGATACCGATGCTCTGTCCGTCTTTTACAAAGCACACGGAATTGGACTGGGTATATTTCAGAGTGATTAAGGCAATCTTCAAGTCCCTGTAATTTTCAGGGGTAAGAGCTTTATTATCTGTCACCACATTGGACAGCAGTTCATCGTCGATGGAAAGTTCCTGCCGTCCCTGCTCAAAGGTAATTCCATACACCTCTTTGTGCTCCAGGGGTGCCGGTTTGTAATCCGGGTCAATCTGAATCACGTTATAACTGCCGTTCTTCTTGCCCTTTAATATTTCCAGCGCTTTTGGGGTGTAGCCAGGCGCAATAACCCCATCGGAAACTTCCCGCTTAATCAGCAGGGCCGTATCTTCGTCACAGGTATCTGACAGTGAGATGAAATCGCCAAAGGAAGACATCCGGTCAGCACCTCTGGCCCTGGCATAAGCGCATGCCAGAGGCGACAGCTCACGTTCCCGGCAGATGTCCTCCACCCAGTAAATCTTGGCCAGCGTTTCATTTAATGGAAGACCGATGGCAGACCCTGCTGGTGATACATGTTTAAAGGAAGCGGCTGCAGGAAGCCCGGAGGCTGCTTTCAGTTCTCTGACCAGCTGCCATCCGTTGAGTGCATCCAGAAAATTAATATATCCGGGTCTCCCGCTAAGGACAGTAATGGGCAGTTCCTGGTTCCCTTCTATATAGATTCTGGAAGGCTTTTGATTAGGGTTACATCCATATTTTAACTGTAATTCTTTCAAAATAGCTGCTCCTTACTGATTCTTATTGATAATCACTGACTCATACTCACCTGATGCAATATCAATATACCGCACAAACAAAGACACTTTATTTTCTTCGTTCAGACTGTTCCACAGCATATCCGCAAACTCATGGATATCATCGGATATCCCCACCCGTTTCGGCTCGCCCTCAAAGCTGGGCAGCGGATTTCCATCTCCCTGGTAAGTGTGGATAAAGTGTCCCTCTCCCGGCGCACAGTTCTCATAGGCAAAGGTATAACGGCTGCAGGATTCCGTATTGCCGCTGCTGCATTTTATAATGGACATGGCGTAATTGTAACCGCCATTTTCAATATGGAGAATCCCGGAGATACGGGGAGTATAGTTTGGGGCATCCGGCTCGAATTCCCGGCAGCGCAGTGACTGTTCAAATGTCATCTGCCTGTCCATTCCGTCATATATGGTATCTGTCTGGTCGCCGTTGGTGACAATGGTCTTATTTCCCAGCACCCGGACAGGGGCATAGATGACCAGGCTTGGGTCTGTCATCTTATCCGGTTCAAACGCCTGGGTACGGATTCCGCCCCCCTCCTCCACAAAGATGCGGTTCCTGCTGTTTTCGCTTCTTCCCATAATAAAGTAGGCTGCTGCCGCTTTTTTTCCGTCAGGGCTTCTGCCGATGATAATCCCCCTGCCTGGATAAGCATTACTTTTTAGTTCCTGCTCCAGCGAAATCATTTTCATTGGGCTTCCTCCTTTAGATTCTCCATTTTTTTATGTACATCTTCCTTAAATTGTTCCCATTTTTCCGGATTTTCAACAAAATATTTTGGGCAGTTTTTTCCAGTTACGTCATAATGGCGGATAATATCATCCGTTGACAATATAAAACGGCTGCAGAGCCAGGCGGTGAGGTCCACCAGTGAATTGTATGTGGCTTTTTTCAGCTTCCCAGTCTCATCCGGATGGCAGCACTCAATGGACAGGGTATCCACATTCCGTTCATTGGTGGCATAGGACATCTCACTGCTGGGGATGCATTGTATGATTTCCCCCTCCAGTCCGATGACGAAATGGCTGCTTACCTGGGTCTGCTGGCTGTCTTTGAGATTTTCAAAGTAATCCCTGTTCTGCTGGGCTGTGGCTCCTGGATTTGCCGTATAGTGGACTGCAATGCCATTAATCTGCTCCAGGGGAATGGCCGGCCTGGAGTAATCGTTGACGGTCAGAAGCTGTACATCCAGCGGAGGCGCTCCTTCCCAGGAAACTTCCTCCTGCAGCTGAGCTTTCTTTTCCTTCTCCTTTTCCCCGGCACGGTTCCATATTGCCCTGGCAGCCAGGATCAGGAGAAGGACGGAACAGGCACACAGAGAAAAAATGATCACATTGCGCCTTCGTTCTGCAATTCTTTTTGAGCGGCGGTACCTCTTTCTGTAATTATTCATCTACACTGTAATTGGGCGCCTCTTTCGTTATATGAATATCATGGGGATGAGATTCTTTCAGCGATGCGGCAGATATTTTTATAAACTGCCCGTTCTTCTTCAGCGACTCAATGTCCTCTGCACCGCAGTAACCCATACCGGAGCGCAGTCCCCCGATCAACTGGAATACGGTATCTTCCACATAACCTTTATAAGCCACCCGGCCTTCCACGCCTTCCGGCACCAGCTTCTTCGCGTCTGACTGGAAGTAGCGGTCCTTGCTTCCGTTTTCCATGGCAGCGATGGAGCCCATCCCCCGGTATACTTTGTACTTTCTTCCCTGGTACAGTTCAAAAGTTCCCGGGCTTTCATCACATCCGGCGAAGAGACTTCCCATCATACATACATTGGCACCTGCGGCAATGGCTTTTGCCATATCACCAGAATACTTAATACCACCGTCGGCAATGATGGGAATTCCATGGGGTGATGCCGCCTCATAACAATTCATAACTGCGGTCACCTGGGGCACACCGATGCCTGCAATCACACGGGTGGTACAGATGGAACCTGGTCCGATACCCACTTTCACCGCATCTGCACCGGCCGCAATCAGGTCCTGCGTGGCGGCGGCTGTGGCCACATTCCCGGCAATCACCTGTGCCTGGGGAAAGGCTCCTTTGATTTCCCTGACTGCCTGCAGAATATTTTCTGAATGGCCATGGGCCGAATCCAGCACAATCACATCCACTTTGGCATTCACAAGCGCCTCCACCCGAGCCAGTACATTGGATGTAATTCCCACAGCAGCACCGCAGAGCAGCCGCCCCTGGCCATCTTTTGCCGATGCGGGATAACGGATTTGTTTCTCAATATCTTTGATGGTAATGAGGCCCTTCAAATTGAAGTTCTCGTCTACAATCGGCAGCTTTTCTTTCCTGGAGCTGGCCAGAATCTTCTTTGCCTCCTCCAGAGAGATGCCTTCTCTGGCTGTGATCAGCCCCTCTGAAGTCATGGATTCTTTAATTTTCTTACTAAAGTCCTCCTCGAATTTCAAATCACGGTTGGTGATAATACCCACCAGCTTCTTCCCATTGGTGATGGGCACACCGGAAATCCTGAATTTGGCCATCACCTCATTGGCATCTTCCAGTGTGTGTTCCGGTGACAGAAAGAACGGATCTGTGATAACGCCATTCTCTGAACGTTTGACCATATCTACTTCTTCGGCCTGGGCTTCTATGGACATATTTTTATGAATGATGCCAATGCCGCCCTGCCTGGCCATAGCAATAGCCATTCGATGTTCTGTCACGGTGTCCATACCTGCACTCATCATCGGAATGTTCAGTTTCACTGTCTTTGTCAGCCAGGTCTCCAGATTCACCTGGTTGGGGATTACCTTTGAATATGCCGGTACCAGAAGCACATCATCAAATGTAATACCTTCGCCTATAATCTTGCCCATGGTGTTACCTCCCTCATTTTATCTTCGATTTGGTTTCCGCTTTTGACCCATAGTTTAACAAAAATCAACAAAAGTGTCAATCCACAAACACTTTATGGGGAAAGGTTTTCAACATGCCGTCCAGCATCTGCCGGTCCGGTTCCAGAAGCACCCTGTACAGCCCGTCTTCTTCTCTGATTATCATGACATACACGCCTGGCCCGCCGGTGCCGGAGGAATAATCTCTCACTTTTATGCTGCCGTCTCCCTGATAACGCGCTGCTCTGTCAGACTGAAGCGGAGCGAATACTTCCATTTTTTCCAAGTGAAACTGTGCCGCCTTCTTCCGCTTGCTCTTGGCATAGATCTTGTCCACATCCAATTCCTGGTTGACCAGCAGATATTCAAATTCCACGTCCATCCTGGGAAGCAGAAAAAAGCATACTGCCGCCAATACAATTGCTGCCAGAAGGAAACGATAGTCGTAAAACAAGGCCAGCAGTACAGACGCTGCAAATAAGAAGACAAGCCCGTTCTTTTTGATCCTGTCTGCCCCTGTGGACTCTCTTTTTACCAGTACTTCCGCATATAAATCACTCATTTTTACCTCTTTCCTTTTTGGATCACACGATCTAAGACAAAAGGGCTGACATCTGTCAATGTCAGCCCTTTACTTTTCAGGATTTACATCATTCCCATTCCGCCGCCGCCAGCTGGCATTGGAGGAACATCTTCTTTAATGATAGATACTACAGATTCTGTTGTCAGCAGTGTGGACGCAACACTGGTCGCATTCTGTAATGCACTTCTGGTTACTTTTGCAGGGTCCAGGATACCTGCTTCTACCATATCCACATATTCTTCTTTGTAAGCGTCAAAGCCCATGCCTGCGTTCAGCTCTTTTACTTTATTCACGATCACAGAGCCTTCCAGTCCGGCATTGTAAGCAATGTGGTACAGAGGTGCTTCCAGCGCTTTGAGAAGGATGTTGGCACCTGTTCTCTCATCACCTTCCAGGTCAGCAGCCATCTTGGCAACTTCTTTGGATGCATGGATATAAGCAGAACCGCCGCCTGCGATGATTCCCTCTTCTACAGCTGCCCTGGTAGCTGCCAGAGCGTCTTCCAGATGCAGTTTTGCCTCTTTCATCTCTGTCTCTGTGGCAGCACCTACACGGATAACAGCAACGCCGCCTGCCAGTTTTGCAAGTCTTTCCTGCAGTTTTTCACGATCAAAGTCTGAAGAAGTTTCTTCAATCTGGTCTTTGATCTGAGCAATTCTGCCGTCAATGGCAGCTTTCTCGCCAAGTCCGTCTACGATTACGGTATCTTCTTTCTTCACTTTTACAGATTTTGCACGGCCAAGCTGATCCATATCAACTTCTTTCAGGTCCAGACCCAGTTCGTCTGAAATCACCTGTCCGCCGGTAAGGATGGCGATATCTTCCAGCATTGCTTTTCTTCTGTCGCCATATCCGGGAGCTTTCACAGCTACAACCTGGAATGTACCACGCAGTTTGTTTACGATCAATGTGGTCAGCGCTTCCCCTTCCACATCCTCTGCGATAATCAGAAGTTTTGCATTGCTCTGTACTACTTTCTCAAGCAGTGGAAGTACTTCCTGGATGTTGCTGATCTTCTTATCTGTGATCAGGATATAGGGATCTTCCAGTACTGCTTCCATTTTTTCCATGTCTGTTGACATATAAGCAGAGATATAACCTCTGTCAAACTGCATACCTTCCACCAGGTCAAGTTCTGTATGCATGGTTTTGGATTCTTCTACTGTAATAACACCGTCATTGGAGACTTTTTCCATAGCGTCTGCCACCAGCTGGCCTACTTCTTCGCTTCCGGCAGAGATAGATGCTACGTTGGCAATCTGCTCTTTGCCTTTGATCTCTTTGCTCATGGCTGTGATGGCTTCTACAGCTGCCTCTGTGGCTTTCTTCATACCTTTTCTCAGAATGATGGGATTTGCGCCTGCTGCCAGGTTCTTCATTCCCTCATTTACCATAGCCTGTGCCAGAACTGTTGCTGTGGTAGTACCGTCACCTGCCACGTCGTTAGTCTTGGAAGCCACTTCTTTGATTAACTGCGCTCCCATATTTTCAAAGCCGTCTTCCAGCTCAACTTCTTTTGCGATTGTCACACCGTCATTGGTGATCAGCGGAGATCCGAAGGATTTGTCCAAAACTACGTTTCTTCCTTTGGGTCCTAATGTAACACGTACTGTATTTGCCAGCTGATTTACACCGCTCTCCAGTGCTGTTCTGGCGTCGGCGCCAAATTTAATCTCTTTTGCCATCGTTTCTATACCTCCATATTCTGTCTCAGATTTTCTACAATTCTAGTTTGATGCTTCTGTAAACAGCCGCGGGCTATTCTACCACTGCCAGGATGTCGCTCTGTCTTACGATAATGAACTCCTCGCCGTCCAGCTTCACTTCTGTTCCTGCGTATTTTGAGTAGATTACCTGGTCTTTTGCTTTTACTTCCATCTTAATTTCTTTGCCATCTACTACTCCCCCTGGTCCTACGGCGATTACTTCAGCCTGCTGGGGTTTTTCCTGTGCCTGGCCTGGCAGCACAATGCCAGATTTTGTGGTTTCTTCTGCTTCTAATTGTTTTAATACAACTCTGTCACCTAACGGTACTAATTTCATGATCCATTGCCTCCTTACATTCTATCGTCTTATTACTAGCACTCATTTTTGCCGAGTGCTAATTGTTGGGTATATATTAGTAAAATTGCCAGGTTTGTGCAAGCGCATAAATTCCTATATATCCCAATTCATCTTATATTATTTCCATTAATCTCCTTTATACTCACATTTTCTCATATTTTAAAAAAAAGAAGAAGATCCGGCTGACCGGATCTCCTCTTAGCTATTTGTCTCCGCACGGGTCTCTTTAATCACCTTTAATTCATCAAAAATGACTTCGTTCAGAACTTTAATATAAGTTCCTTTCATGCCAGAAGAGCGGGATTCTATGACCCCCGCACTTTCGAATTTCCGTAACGCGTTTACAATTACAGAACGTGTAATTCCCACCCGGTCTGCAATCTTACTCGCCACCAGTATACCTTCACTGCCATCCAATTCATCAAAGATATGGATGATTGCTTCCATTTCCGTAAAAGATAACGTACTGAAAGCTGATTTTACAACCTGCTTCTTTCTGTCTTCCTCAGCGTTTTCCTCCTGAACAGAACGCATCATCTCCAAACCTACCACGGTGGTTCCGTACTCACTTACTATAATATCTTCAATATCATAAGAATGGTCATGTCTGTACATGAAAACGGTACCCAGTCTCTCACCGCCAATATCAATGGGATTGATGATCCCCTGGTTCTTATGGGCATCTTCTTCCTCAAATCCCAGCGTCTGCAGATTTACATTCTCTTTCGTGGACAATACTCCAAGGAATCTCTCATTTAATAATGGATCCACATGACTTCCCACCTGGTACTCCAACAGTTCAGTAAGTTCATCGACCCCCTGACACAGCCCAACGCCCAGTACTTTCCCTTTTTTACTGATAACCAGTATATTTGAGCTTAATGTTCCCACCAGTACCTGGCAGATATCGTTGAAAACCACTTTACTAGAATTATTATTATGCAGAAGCTTGTTGATTTTTCTCGTTTTATCTAGTAATTGAACGCTCATTTCTATCCTCCCTTATTTTTTTGAGTTGTACTGCTTATTAACCGTGCGAATACTTCTTCTATATTATCATGTAATTATATGGAAATCAATAAAAATTCTTCATTTGTTTGGTCATTTTTTATGTTTTCAGATAATAAAAAAATTGCAGAGCAAAAAAGGTATTGTGCGCGTTTTTCACAATACCTTCTAAAAACCAGATTATTCCTTTTTCTCCGTTAATACCACATATCCGCACTTTTCATCTGCGCATACCAGCTTGTTTCCCTTTTCCAACAGATACCCGCCGCATTGGGGACATTTTTCTTTGGACGGCTTCTGCCATGACATGAATTCACACTCCGGATTATCCTCACATCCGTAGTATTTGCGTCCCTTTTTCGTCTTTTTCAAAACCACTTCTTTTCCGCACAGCGGACAGGGAACCCCTATTTTCTCATAATACGGTTTGGTGTTCCGGCACTCTGGAAATCCGGGACATGCCAGAAATCTTCCGTGGGGTCCGTATTTCACCACCATATTCCGGCCGCATTGTTCGCAGATTATCTCTGTAACTTCATCCTCAATCTCTACATGCTCCAGTTCTTCCTGGGCCGCGTCCACAGCCTCTTTTAAATCCGGATAAAAGTTACGCACCACTGTTTTCCATTTTACCTTCCCGTCCTCCACACTGTCCAGCAGCGCTTCCATGGCGGCAGTAAAATTCACATCTACAATGGAAGGGAATGCCTGCATCATGATGCCGTTGACCACTTCCCCCAGCTCAGTAATATAAAGGTTCTTCTTTTCTTTTGCCACATAATGCCTGCTGGTCAATGTGGTGATGGTAGGCGCATACGTACTGGGACGCCCTACTCCCAGCTCTTCCAGAGCTTTCACCAGCGACGCCTCCGTATAGTGAGCCGGGGGCTGGGTGAAATGCTGCTGGGGGTCCAGTTCCTGAAGATTCAGTTCCGTGTTCTCATCCAAACCTTTGGCAAGGAGAACCCCGCTCTTTTTGTCTTCATCCTGAGAGTACACAGACAGAAATCCATCAAACAAAAGTTTTGATGCTGCCACTGTAAATATATAATCGCCATGACCGTCTCTTTCTGCTAAAGACGGCTTTGTCCCGGACCGTTCCTGCCCTGCGGGCCTGGCCGCTATCTTCACTGAAGTGGTCTCATATTTTGCATCCTCCATCTGGCTGGCTATAAACCGTTTCCAGATCAGCTGATATAGACGGTACTGATCTCTGGACAGGGACTCTTTCACCTCTCCAGGGGTACATGTAATATCCGTGGGCCGGATCGCCTCATGGGCATCTTGAATCTTCTTGCCTCCGGCCTGCTTTTTCTGTCTTTTCGCCGAGTACTCCTGCCCGTAATTCTGTTCAATAAAATTTTTCGCAGTGTCCCTGGCCTCGTCCGATACCCGGGTGGAATCTGTACGCAGATAGCTGATCAGCGCCACTGTTCCATGTCCCTTAATATCCACCCCTTCATAGAGCTGCTGGGCCAGACGCATGGTCTTCTGCGTGGAAAAATTCAGTGCCCTGCCTGCATCCTGCTGCAGAGTACTTGTGGTAAACGGCAGGGGAGCCTTTTTTGTCCGTTCCCCTTTTTTCACCTCAGCCACCTGGTAAACTGCCCCATCCAGTCCTTTTAAAATAACATCCATTTCCTCCTGGCTGTGTATGGCAGTTTTCTCATCCTTAAAACCATAAAATTTTGCAGTCAGAGGCTTCTTTTCTCCTGGAACACCGAATACCGCCTCCAATGACCAGTATTCTTCCGGGATAAACGCGTTAATTTCATCGTCCCGGTCACCAATCAGCCTCAGTGCCACTGACTGCACACGTCCTGCACTTAAACCCCTTTTTACCTTCGCCCAAAGCACCGGGCTGATCTGATATCCCACCAGCCTGTCCAGTGTCCTCCTGGCTTGTTGGGCATCCACCAGGTTCATATCAATATCGCGGGCATCCTTCAAGGAAGTCTTTACCGCATTTTTTGTAATCTCATTAAATGTGATCCGGTGCATTTTGCTCTCGTCTGTATGGAGAGCTGTTTTCAAATGCCAGGAAATCGCCTCTCCTTCCCGGTCCGGGTCTGTAGCCAGGAATATTTTATCCGCTTTCTTTGCAGATTTACGAAGTTTTGCCAGAAGCTCGCCTTTTCCCCGAATGGTAATGTATTTCGGTTCAAAATCATGCTCCACATCGATACCAAGCTGGCTTTTTGGCAAATCTCTTACGTGTCCCTGGGAAGCCGCTACCTCATAATTCTTCCCCAGAAATTTCTTAATGGTCTTCACCTTGGCGGGTGACTCCACAATTACCAGATACTTTGCCATGTCCTATCTCCTGTATTACACATCTGTATTTTGATGCTTAGGAACTTTCTTATCGTTCCTCATTTGGCCGATGGCCTTACATAGTAATTCTTTCCGACTTCTTCCACCAGCCCCAGCAGCTGCAGCTCAGTCAGAACAGCCAGCACCTGCCCCGGCGGATATCCACATTGGGCAATCAATGTCTCGTAATCCGTCGGTTGGAAACCTATACAACTATACACCAATTCCAAATCTCTTGCAAGTCTCAACTTACTTTTTTTGCCGTCCCCCTTTTTTTCCTTCGTTTTATATGTATCCAATCCCAGCTCATTTAGAACCATTTCCGGAGATATTGCGATTCCCGCCCCCTGGGCAATGAGGCTGTTGCACCCTTCACTCAATGGGTCTGTCACCCTCCCAGGCACGGCAAACACACTTTTCCCCTGTTCCAGCGCACAGTCCACGGTAATCAGGGAACCGCTCTTTTTCCTCGCCTCAATCACCAGCAGTACATCTGACAGTCCGCTGATAATGCGGTTTCTGGCTGGAAAATGTCTGCCCACAGGCGGCATCCCCGGCGGATATTCGCTGATAATTCCCCCTTTTGCCGGAATCTGGCCGAATAAATCTTCATTGCATGAAGGATAGCAGATATCCACCCCGCAGCCCAGCACGGCAAAGGTGGGCGTTTTACCCTGCAGGGCCCCCCGGTGGGCCTCTCCGTCCACCCCCATGGCCATACCGCTGACCACCTGGATCCCCCAATCACTGAAGACCCTTGCAAATTCCCGGGCTGTCTGCTTTCCATAATTGGAGCAGCGGCGTGCCCCCACAATCCCCACTGTAGGCTGTTCTTCCCCGGGCAGGCAGCCGTTTACATACAAATGGGAGGGCATCCCTTGAAGTTTTCTCAGCCTTTTGGGATACTCTGGATGATCTTTTTCAATGTATCGATTCATAGACACCTCCCTGCGCCATCCGGTAACCGTATGCCTCCTGCACATGGATATCCTCTATCAATTCTGACTGGTCCAGATCCGCTATGGTCCGGGATACTTTTATGATTCTGTGATAAGCCCGGGGACTCAGCCTCAGCTTCGTGTAAATACGCTCCATCCACTGTCTGGAACCTTCTGTCATAGTGCAGTAATCCTCCACGTTTCTGCCGTCCAGCTGGCTGTTAAACCGAATATCTGTCCCCTGGTAACGTTTCTCCTGAACCCGCTGGGCCTGTATCACTTTTCTTCGCAGTTCCTCTGAGGAAATACCCTTGCCGCTTTGGGCCATCTGCGCATATGTGGGTTCCCGAATATCCACACACAAATCCACCCTGTCAATCAGGGGGCCGCTGAGCTTTCCCAGATAGCGCTTCACCTCTGACGGGGTACAGCGGCAGCGCCCCAGGTCTGGATAATAGCCGCAGGCACAGGGATTCATGGCCGCAGCCAGCATACAGCCCGCCGGAAATATGTAAGTCCCCTGCACACGGGAAATATAAACACATCGGTCTTCCAGAGGCTGGCGGAGAACCTCCAGACTCTTTCTGGAAAACTCTGGCAGCTCGTCTAGGAACAAAACTCCATTGTGGGCAAGAGTGATTTCTCCAGGCCGCGGACTGCGTCCTCCCCCGGCCAGTGCCTGAGGTGAAATGGTATGGTGAGGACTGCGAAACGGACGCTTTTGTATCACAGGATGGTCTTTTGACAGAAGCCCTGCAATGCTGTAGATTTTCGTAAGTTCCAGGCTTTCCTCCCTTCCAAGGGGCGGAAGGATACCGGGGATACGCCTGGCCATCATGGATTTTCCAGAACCCGGACTGCCTATATACAGCAGATTGTGCATTCCCGCCGCTGCAATCAATGTAGCCCGCACTGCCCCTTCCTGCCCCCGGATGTCGGAGAAGTCCACAGTTTCCTCTGGACTTTCCAGCTCAATTTCCACATGTTCCGGTTCTTTGTTATCCTGCATGGGCCGCCCCTGCCTCAGCCACTCCACTGCCTCTGCAATATCCTTCACCCCCACTACCCGGATGTTCTCTATTAAACGTCCTTCTTTTTCATTTTCCCGCGGAACCATACACACCTGACAGCCGGCTTCCCTGGCTTTTTGTACCATGGGCAGAATTCCCCAAATTCCTTTCACTCTCCCGTCAAGGCCCAGTTCTCCGGCGGCCATAACCCCCTGCAGATATTTCCTGGGAATCCTGCCCAGCGCTGTTAAGATACACAGCGCCACTGGAAGGTCATACCCTGTCCCCTCTTTTCTCACATCTCCCGGCGCCAGATTCACCGTTATGCGCTTTGCGGGAAGCCCTAGATTTTTATTGTGCAGCGCCGTGCGCACCCTATCCTGGGTCTCCTTCACCTGGGAACTCACATAACCTACCATGGAAAATACCGGAAGGCCGTCACTTACATCTGCCTCCACCTGCACCGGTACTACCTCCATGCCTATGACAGCCGCAGAATATATACTGCTGAACATTTTTTCCTCCGTGATTTTTATTGTGAAGCGAATGCTTCTGGAAATTATAAGACGGCCTTCACGCCAGAAAAAGCGCTGGCAAAAAAACAGTAAAAACAGCTTTTTGACGCAATGTACCGAAAGTAGTTTTATAGATATTATCGTATTATACCATAGTTTCTTCTATACTAATAGAAATAAATTCTGAACTTTTTATAAATTACTGTCGAGTAGATAAACCCCTTACGGGGCTTATCTACTCGACAGTAATTTGGATGTTTCCTTTAAATCCAAAAAGAGATATCTCTCCAGCTGAAACAGCAGCACTTCCCGCTCCTTGCTTATTTCTTCTTTTTCCAGCCATTTTCGTGCACTGTCCATATCCAGATGGAATCCCGTCCCAAAGTATTGAAACATTTTCTCATGAGAGCCGCTGAATGGTCTTGCCACTACCCGTTTCACATTTTCCTCTATGGGAAAATACCAGTTGACACTTTGGTTTGCAGTGAGCAGGGATATCCCATTATCAAAAATCGGTGCCGGACTGGCCTTATTACCGCTGAATAATACGGCCAGGTTATTCAAATGCCTGTCTTCATTCAGAGTAATCATATCCAGAGTAAATATTTTCTTCAGATAGTCTGTCACATCCAGCCCGCACATCTGCCAGATAAACTGAACAACAAACTCAATCCGCTCCTCCATACGCTCTATTACCGCCAGTATTTTTGAGAGATCTTTCCCGAATTCATTGTAGTATAACCGATAGAATGTCACCAGCTCCTCTCCGTCTTTCAAAAAATTTTTACTGCGGCATCCTGGAGAATCGTTGATATACCCACTTTCGTAAACAGCATATTCGTCTTCCTTCAAATCGGAATATGCCAGCAGACCGGAGACCAGGTATTCTGCAAGGCCTTCTCTTCCCCGTCTGTCCTTTTTATACCAGTACTCCCCTTTTCTATACTTGATCTGTGTTCCCTCGCTTGTACCATCCTGCACAACCAGATATTCATTTCCCATTTTTTCCCGGAACATGAAACTACCTCACCAACACATCTTTACTTGTCAAATTTTCCCCTGGAAACCGGAACCATATATAATCGTTCCAGGATACCCCATGGGTTTTCTTTACAATTTCATACGGGTTATATTCCTTTAACCCCAGCTGTTCCAGAATCTCATAGATATCCGGTCTTCCCCTGTCCCAGCAGCGAAGTTCCAGAATCTTATTCAACTGATTTCTGGTCATTTCATCTGCCGCAAAAAGCTGTCTCAGGGGATGCCTGGTATGGCGGACCACATGAACCCGGGAGCCTTCTACGCTCACCTGGGCAGTCAGCTCGTCTTTCCAGAACACTTCAAAAGAATAATCCTCTAAAATTTTTTTGTAATTTTTCTCTTTATCCATAAACTCAGACACCTCTCCAGTTCCTCTGCCACCTCATCCAGCGCGTCTTCCACACGCCAGCATAAAAATTAGCAAGCTGCTCCTTCCTCTAAACTGCTTTCATCAAAAGCAAAAAAGACCTATCCTCTCACGAAATAAGTCTTTCTCAAAAGTGCCGCAGACCGGAATCGAACCGGTACGGGTATCACTACCCACGGGATTTTAAGTCCCGGGCGTCTGCCAGTTCCGCCACTGCGGCATTCCACTATTAAAATAGGTTTTAAACGACCCAGAAGAGACTCGAACTCTCGACCTCCGCCGTGACAGGGCGGCGCTCTAACCAACTGAGCCACTGGGCCAAAATATACAACTATCATATCGAAACTAAATGGACCTTCGGGGACTCGAACCCTGGACCGACCGGTTATGAGCCGGGTGCTCT
>CAJUMB010000007.1 GCA_910587105.1 uncultured Lachnospiraceae bacterium | reverse complement strand
TACTTTTGTTGCTTTGTTTTTATGCTGTGCTGTGAGGTGTTCCCCGCGCCAGCTCAATCATAATATCATGGTCTCATATGGTTGTCAACATCTTTTTTCATTTTTTTCACTTTTTTGCATCTTGTTCCAAAAACCTTGTTCCAGAAACAGCTCCTAAGCTACATCCCATAAAAGATATTCGCAAATACTTTTACAAAAATATCCCATTCATAGAGAAATGAAAGAACAAAATCTTTCTCTATCATCTCCATACACGTCTTCCCCATTGGAGTATTGCACGAAACAGTCACAGCAAGTCCCAGAATCCACACCACTGCCAGCCCCTTCGCCAATCCAATAACAGCTCCCGCGCTTCGGTTAATTCCCCGCAGTACAGGAAGATTCCCCACAATTCCCAGAGTACAGACTAAGATCTTCATAGCTGCAAAGGCTGCTGCAAATGATATGAGAAATCCAACACCATTGGTCAATGTAACAGCAGCATAGTCTGCCACATAATCTGTAAAACTGTCCACTGATAATAATTGATACACTTCTGAATTATTATTCGCAGCAAGTCCCTCTTTCATATTGTCCGGCAGAGGAAGATGATCAATCAGCTCTTTCTGCGCCTCCCGGCCAATCTCAATTCCAGGGGCTATTTTTTCCTCTATACTTTCTTTACAGTATTCCTGCACCTGTGTATAAAACGGCGTATAGTCTTTCACCAGTGAAGTAACAGCAGGATTCACCAGCCATACAATTCCCAAGGACAGTACTAAAGATACCATAGAAACTGCTTCTTTTATAAACCCCCTGGCATATCCCACTGCTCCAAATACTGCCAAAAGCAGAATAACTGCCATTCCAAGCCATGTCATTTGTAATTCAACCCTCCAAATTTATATACACGCAAGCCAAATGATCAGCAGATTCCCACTATTTAGGCTAAACAGCAAATCATTTGGCAGATTCAGTATGCTCCTGGTTATTTCAGTTTTATAACAGCCACTGTATGTTCCAGTGCAAGTACATATTTGTTTCTCCCTATTTTGAAAAAATCTTCAATATTTCCCTCGGCAATGCTCCCATTAAATTTCTGCACACCATCTGTACCTATCACACACACTTGGGAATCATTGTTCATTACAATCGCCCCTTCACTCATACGAATGTTGGAATAAGGGATGTTGAACTCAGTCTGAAATTTCTCCCTTCCTTTTGTATCATACACTTTCATCGTATATAATTGATCTTTCCCCTCATTTTCAAATACCATGCCAATATTCCCCTTATCATAAAATGTACTGATAATTTCTTTGTCAACAATTATATTGGCACTTTCTTTCGGTATCTGCCTGCCTTTATAAATACTGAATCCGTCATCGCGGAAAGCCACAGACGTGGATGAATTCAGATAAACTGTCTGTGGAACCACCACTCCATTATATTGATAGCCGCTTACAATATTATCTATGCGGCCCTGGCCGGCTGTTCCAAAATTATAGAACGCTACATAGCTGGCGATTTCGGCCCCGTCAATGAACTGATATGTTACCATAATCAATTGCCCATCTTCAGATACTGCAATATCCAGCGGGTAGCCTGGTTCCTCTATGCGTGCCTGATTCTCGGCGATCAGATTTCCCTTGGAATCGTAAAAATTAATCCATGTGTCACTGCCGTCATCCAGAATCACAGCCACAACACCCTGTTTTGCCACGCATACTTTCACAATATTTTTCTCAGTCTGTGCAGTCCCCATCTCACCTTCTCTATTAAAAAGGACCATATTGGTTCCACCCTGGTCAGCTGCTACAATGGTAGAATCACATGCATCCACAATGGGACTCTGCATCTCATAAGGAACAGTCCAAAATACATTTCCTTTCACATCCTGCAGGGATGCTCCCTCTCTGCTGTAAGTAAACAGATTCCCCTCCACTTCCAGGTATTGAGTAGATACATTTTCTTCCCGCTCACTGGTATTAAGCACTTTGTAGCTGCTGTAAGTCTTATTGCTTTCATACACATAAACGCCCAGCCCAATAATTGCCAAAAGAGCCGAAACCATAGCCAGCTGCAGGATTCTTTTCTGCCGCCTTCTGGGTCTCCCGCTCCTCCTGCCTGCTCTGCGCCGGGCTCTTCTCATCCGTTTTTTTATTGCGTTTAACATTTCGCTCCCCTTATCTTCCGACTGCATCTTTGTGGAATCTCAGCGAAGCGTGTCCGAAGAATCTCCTTTCAAACACGCCCTATGCTGCCTATTATAGCACACTCTTTTAAGGTAGTAAAATTATTTGTCCTGGATAAATAATATCATTGATGTTCAGATTATTTAATTTGCAGATATTATTGATCTGTCCCGCACTGCCATATACACGTTTGCTGATGCTGGACAGGGTATCGCCCCGCTGTACCACATAGGACCCCTGAGCCGTCACCTGCTGGCTCTGCAAAGCGGCATCTTGAGCCTGTTCCTCCTGCACATCGGCTGATTTTGTCACTTCCGGAGAAGGAATCTGTTCAGACTGTGTACTTTCTGCTTCCTTTGGCACTTTTGTCTCCTTCGCCTCTTCCTGGAAATCATATGTACCGATCTGATTGTCTGATGTCTGCTCTGCCTCCCTATTTTCTATTTTTTCGTCGTGGAGGACAGTCTGCTGGGTTTCCAATGAAGTCTCCTGTGTTTCCTGTGCATTATTCAGATAAGTAATTCCCACTGCCACAGCCCCTATCACTACACATGTCCCAACTGCATGAAGCAGGGAGAATCCCCCGCTTTTCTCCGGAGTCTCTTTTACGGGCCTTCCTGATATAATCTTGCGGAAATCCTGAACCGCCTTGTCTTTCACTTCTTCCTTTCTCTCTATGGGAATGTTTTTATTCATCCGGATCATGTATTCCTGCATGGGTGTATTCTTGTCATAATAGAGATAAAATCCTTTCTGCCTGCTCATACACCCATTTTCATAATGGAAAAAAACCTCCTCTTTTTCCAGGGGTTCCATCATATACAGCAGCTTATCATTTCCGCCAAAATAATTGAGATGGGTGCGGTAGAGCATATCACTCAGCTCCATAGGGCACTCTGGCATAACAAAAAACCATCCCACTACCTGCTGTCCGGAAAAGCATTGTTCTGTTTCCGACTCCGCCTGCTGCCATATTTCGTCGGTAAAGGAAATATGTTCCAGAGATGCCTCCATATTTTCCATTAAAAGAGCACTCCTTATAAAAATATAAGTGACACCATCCATCCAATTGGATTTACCCAGAAGCAGTCCAATCCGGACTTCTGATTCCTGCCCTGCAATCCGCGCCATAAATGTATGGACGTAATCCTCCATATATATTTTATAAGCAGCGCTGATTTCTCCAATCTGACGGATATTTTTCGGCAGCTGGAAAAAGCTTTCATTCCCCACCGCTTCTTTCTTTTCCTCTTTGTATACTACTTCTATCATCTCATCACCCCTTCGGGAAAAGCCTAACATACCCGGGATGCGGAATTTATCATTTTATAGGATGGGATTACAAATATTGTATGACTGGCTTCGACATGAGCTGCAATATCTACAAAGACGAATAATTTCTCAGAAATTGGATATGATGAAACATAGACACGCTTGTAAAGGAGAGAGGCCCATGACTTTCTACATCAATACCCGTCAAAAAGATTCACATGAAATGCTGGGGACTTCACTGGAAAAATGTATCAAAAGCCATGAAGGCGCCTGGAAAGAACTGATATTTATCTGTATCGGCACAGACCGTATCACCGGGGACAGCCTGGGTCCATATGTGGGCTACTGCCTGTCAGGATGCCCCATGATCCACAGACAGATATACGGCACACTCAATCACCCCATTCATGCTTTAAACCTGACAGAAGCCATGGAGCATATAACCCGGCGGCACCCCAACGGGCTTTACGTTGCCATTGATGCCTCTCTGGGCACAAAAAAACACCTGGGCTTCGTCACCGTTGCCAACGGTGCACTCCACCCAGGTGCCGGTGTTCAAAAACAGCTGCCGCCTGTAGGCCACATTGCCATCACCGGTATTGTCAATGCATCCGGATGGATGGAACATATGGCGCTTCAGACCACCCGGCTTTCCACTGTGATTACTATGGCAAATATGATCACACGGGGAATCCTCTGCACCCTTTCCAATATCTATGGATTCACAGAAGAATACACAACACCCCGGCTGCACACTCTAAAAAACACCCTGCTGGAACAGGTTTAACTCCCATTCATGCTCCCTGAAAAAGGTGTATCAGTTTCCTGTACAGCGCAAACCGCTGATAAAACATTCTGTGACGGTCCCCTGCCGTCTCACATATACTGCAGTATTTATCGGTCATACATATGACAAAACTCTCCGCACGGACAGGCGGAACCGGTGTAAGCGGCCACATATGCTTCTTGATCATTTCTTCCTCCAGGACAGTGAGAACAAAATGTTTTCTGGCATTTTTCAACGCCTCCCCTGGATGTGTATAGCCATGAAAATGATTTCCTGTTTTTTTCGCGTGGTCATGCCAATCATAAAGAAAAAGGTCATGGAGCATACCGGCCCGGGCAGCTGACCGGGCATCCAATCCCAGCCGTCTGCAGATCCGGTAATTATAGTATGCAACTTGAAGACAATGCTGGTAGCAGGTTGTAGTTCCGTGCTGTATATAATTTTTCATTTCCTGTACAACTGGATGACTGGCCAGATCTTTAATGCATTCATAAAATCCCTCGCAGTCCTCTCCACCGGATACACGGCCATTTTCATTGATATGGATTCTTTTCATCTTACAGCACCACCCTCCCTTCCAGCGCTCGCAGCAGAGTTACTTCATCAATATACTCTAGATCACCGCCCACAGGCACCCCGCTGGCAATCCGGGTAACCCGGATTCCCGTGGGCTTAATCAATTTACTGATATACATGGCAGTGGTTTCACCCTCCAGGCTGGAATTTGTGGCAATAATCACTTCTTTCACTTCCTGTCCCTGGAGACGCTGCATCAGTTCTTTCAGACGGATATCGTCCGGGCCAATCCCCAGCATGGGAGAGATGGCACCGTGCAGCACATGGTATACCCCCTCATATTTCCCTGTTTTCTCATATGCACCCAGATCCCGTGTGTTTTCCACAACCATAATCTGGCTCTGGTCGCGCCTGGAATTACTGCAGATGGGGCATACTTCCTCATCTGTCAGAGTCCAGCAGTATTTACAATAACGGACTTTTTCCCTGGCCTGTGTCATAGCACCTGCCAGCTGTTTCACCTGATCCGCCGGCATATTCATAATATGAAAAGCAAGGCGCTGGGCAGATTTTGGGCCAATCCCCGGCAGATGAGACAGCTGTTCAATCAGGCTTCCGATATGCCTGCTGTAGTATTCCATCAGAAGGGAAGTCCTCCCCCCAGTCCGCCTGTGAAACGGGACATGGCCGCGGCCGTTGACTCATCTACCTGGCGCAGGGCATCGTTCACTGCCACCATAATCAGGTCCTCCAGCATTTCCACGTCATCAGGGTCCACAGCTTCCTCTGCCAGTTTCACCTGCAGTATTTCCCGGCGGCCGTTGACTTTTACTTCCACAGCCCCGCCCCCGGCTGAGGCGGTAAATTCTTTTTCCTCCAGTTCTTTCTGGCTCTCCTCCATCTGCTTCTGCATTTTCTGTGCCTGTTTCATCAGATTGTTCATATTTCCAGGCAATCCCATTCCCCCGGGAAATCCGCCTCTCTTTGCCATTTTCTATCCCTCTCAATCTTCTATTTCTACATTTATATGAATATTCTCTTTAATTATATCATCAACAGACAGTTCTGCCAAGTCACCCTGATGGTTTCCTTTTGCCATGAGCATTTCCACCTGTACAGATTTCCCTGTCTTATCTGCAATCAGTGCCTCCAGCCTCTCTTTTCCTTCTTTTCCCTCCACATAGGGCTGAGCCAGAAAATCCTGAAATTCCACATACAAAATGGAGTCCCCTGTCTGCCCGTTATATTTCGGTATACTTCGAAGCAGCATTTCCTTGAAACGTCCGCTGGTCTCTCCCACAATAGCCTTCCAGCTCTCCATGATTTTCTGGAGATCTTCCGGCGCAGCTTTTGGAGGCGGTGTCTTCTGCTCTGCGGGAGCCTCCTGGAGTTTCGGCACCGGCTGGCTTACAGACATAGGCATAACACCTGTCTCCATCTTTTTTTCCAGAACCCGGATTCTGTCCAGAACCGAGTCCAGATTTGTCTCCATAGCAGGACGGCACAGTTTGATTAAAGTAATCTCCACCAGCACACGTTTCTGTGTCTCATACCGTATCCGGTTAGAAGTTTCGGAGAGTACCCGGATATAACGCATCAGAGTCTCAGCATCCACCAGACTCTTTTCTTCCTCCATCAATTCCATGGTGTGGGCAGATACATCTATCATCTCTTCTTTCTGTCCAGATGTAACCACCAGCAGCAGATTCCGCATATACCAGATAAAGTCGTTTACAAACTGGCCCATTTCCTTTCCCTGGCGGACCATTTCCTCCAGAATCTTGATGCACTCTGTCACATCGCCTTCTGCTGTTTTTCTCAACAGACGGCTGAATATATCTATATCCACAGCTCCCAGCACGTCCAGAACTTTATCATAAGTAAGTGTCTCCCCCAGATAAAAGGCAATGCATCGGTCCAGCAGACTCAGAGCATCCCTCATAGAACCATCGGCGGCTCTGGCAATATACCGGACTGCCTTCTCCTGTGCATCCACATGCTCTGTATCCAGCAGATGAGACAACCGGCTGGCGATGGTATCGATGGAAATCCTGTGAAAATCATATCTTTGGCACCGGGACAAAATGGTAACAGGGATCTTATGAGCTTCTGTGGTGGCCAAAATAAAAATCACATAAGAAGGAGGTTCCTCCAAGGTTTTCAGCAGGGCATTGAATGCCCCTGCTGATAACATGTGAACCTCATCAATAATATAGACTTTATAATTGCCTTTTGCGGGGCGGTACGCCACTTCTTCGCGGATTTCCCTGATATTGTCCACCCCGTTATTGGAAGCTGCGTCAATCTCAATCACATTCATAGAAGTCCCGGACAGAATTTCCCTGCAGATTTCACATTGGTTGCAGGGACTCCCATCAACCGGTTCAAGACAGTTCACCGCTCTGGCCAGTATCTTCGCCACACTGGTCTTTCCTGTCCCCCTGGTTCCGCAGAACAAATACGCATGGCCAACCCTGTCATTTTTCAACTGATTAGTCAGCGTTGTCACAATATGCTCCTGTCCTTTTACGTCTTCAAAATTATCTGGCCGGAACTTCCGGTACAGAGCTGTATAGCTCATAGCCTACTCCTATATGGTTTAGTCTCCAAAACTGATTCCAATCTGTTTCGCGGCCTTTACCAGCTGGTCTTTCGGGGATACTGTTTTCAGCTTGCCCGCACACTCTTCCAGAGGAATGGTCTTTATTTTACCATTGACAATTCCTACCATCACGCCGTATTCCTCATTAATAATGCACTCAGCTGCACCCACACCGATTCTGGTGGACAGCACTCTGTCATATGGACAAGGGCTTCCCCCTCGCTGTGTATGCCCCGGCACCGTAACCCGGACTTCATTTCCTGTCTTTTCCTCAATCTGATGGGCGATCTCATAGGACACAGACGGATATTTCTTCGCTCTTTTCGCCAGCTTGGCCTTATATTCCTTCTTGGTTAATTTCGCATCCTCCTTGGAAATGGCGCCTTCTGCCACAGCAAGTATGGTAAACCGCTTGCCCGCCTTGCTTCTCTTGTCCACAGCGTCTACAATTTTATTGATATTATAAGGAATCTCGGGAATCAAAATAATATCTGCTCCGCCGGCAACCCCTGCGTGCAGAGTCAGACTTCCCACTTTATGTCCCATAACTTCCACGATGAATACCCTTCCGTGGGAAGCTGCCGTGGTATGAATGCAGTCGATGGCATCTGTGGCGATGTTCACCGCACTTTGGAAGCCAAAGGTCATATCGGTTCCCCAGATATCATTATCGATGGTTTTTGGAAGATGAATGATATTCAAACCTTCCTCCCGGAGCAGATTGGCTGTCTTCTGTGTACCATTTCCTCCCAGTATCACCAGACAGTCCAGACACAGTTTATAATAAGTCTGCTTCATGGCTGCTACTTTATCCAGACCTTTTTCATCCGGCACGCGCATCAGCTTAAAGGGCTGCCTGGAGGTCCCCAGGATTGTCCCTCCCTGTGTCAGAATTCCGGAAAAATCTCTGGATGTCAACATACGGTATTTACTGTATATCAATCCCCGATAGCCATTATCAAATCCATATACCTCAAGCTGGTCAATCGATGAGGACAACCCTTTTACCACACCACGCATAGTGGCATTCAAAGCCTGGCAGTCGCCGCCGCTGGTTAACAAACCGATTCTTTTCATCACTTCGCACCCCGTCTTTCATAGAATTTTGGTAACTATTCAGCAGACACTATCCTGCCGGGTATGCCGAAGGCGGTTTCCAACGGATTTCTGCCAGCAGCATGTGAAAGCACTGAACAATTACGAATTTTGTATAATCAGAGATATCACAATATCGATGCTCCAATTACTTATGGTTAAATAGTACCATATTTTTCGTTCTGGCTCAACACTATTTTAAGCAGATGTATTGACTTTTTCATAAAAAGCAGTTATACTGTAAGTCCGTGCAGCCGGGGAGTCAGCGGTGCCCTGAACCTGCAATCCGCTATAGCAGGGGTGATGCCAATCTGAGGATTTCTGCTGTAGAGCAGCCTTTTATAAGTGGCGTTGACGTCTGGGTCTTACGCAACAGGATTCTGTGAACCGTGTCAGGTCAGGAATGAAGCAGCACTAAGCAGAACCCCCTGTGTGCCGTAAGGGTGCCTGGACCGAGTTAACTGTAAAAGTAACGTCTGTGACAGTCTTTCGAGGTGCGGCGCACGGAAAAACAAAATAAAAACATTATCATATAATATACTAAACTGCAGGTCTGCCCAGGGGGAGAATGGTCATACATGGGAACCAGTAAAAGATTCATTTTGAAATTCGGAGTAACTGCCTGTCTTTTAGCCATATTAATCTGTGAGGGTTTCTTATTATATTGTCATTATGTGAAACATGTAGACGCTGTACAATATGCATCAGAGAAACTTAAGATTGTACAGGAGTGGATTTCCAGCAGCGGCACACAGACAGCCAACGCGCAAGCTTCTGATACTTCCGGCGCCAAAGAGAATTTCAGATATCATTCCGTTATACAAAAGCCGGTTTTATTCGTTTCGGCTAAAAGTGCCATTGATCAAATGATCCAGCAGAACAATGCTGTTCTGGCTGTTTCTGAGAACATGGCAGAATCGGAGCATTTCGAAGATCAGGGTGAAACATCTGCTGAGGCCAAGGATGCAGAACCTGCAAAGAAAACATCACCTGAGCCAAATCCAAAACATATCCCTGCAAAATCAGCAGACCCTTCCGGAATGACAGTCACAAATATCAACGAATTATTAGAACGCCAGCGGTCCGACGGATTAACCGAAAACATGGACAGCAGAATTCAGCTGAATGCCGAATCCATTCTGCAAAATCCTGAACTGCCCACAGGCTGTGAAGTTACTTCTCTGGCCATGGCACTGGGTTTTCATGGTTATGGTATCTCAAAAGAAAAGCTGGCAGATGAATACCTTGAAAAAGCCGCGCCTGGCACAGTCAGCTACCGGACAGCTTTCTGGGGTGACCCCCGTAAAGAAGATTCCTTCGGCTGTTTTGCCCCTGTAATCACTAAGGCGGCCAACCAGTTTCTGGCCAAGAAGAAAAGCTCCCGCATGGCCTATAATCTCACAGGCACTCCACTGGATGACCTGCTGGTAGAAATCCGTATGGGATATCCGGTAATTGTATGGGGTTCCATGTACATCAACGGTGAGATTGTTTTCTCATACGGCTGGGAGATTGACGGCGAAACCGTTACCTGGCCTTCCAACGAACACTGCATGCTGCTGATCGGGTTTGACACTGAAACCAACTCTGTGATTGTCTGTGACCCCCTGGCAGGTATCACCAGCTACGACAAAAATGCTTTTCAGCATCACTATGAAACTTTAGAGCAGCAGGCCATCGTTATATACTAGAGCGTCTTAAAATTATCTCATAAAAAAACAGACTCCTTTATTCACGGGGTCTGTTTTTTTAATTTTAGAAACTGCCCAGACTCATAACGTCTGAAAGCATTTTCAGATGGTCTCTATGTCTCCACAAGGCCTCCCAGCATTTCAAACAATTTATCCACATCCACAGGCTTGGCAATATGGCCATTCATCCCACACTCCAACGCCGCCCGCTGGTCTTCTGCAAATGCGTTGGCAGTCATGGCTAGAATAGGTATGGCTGCCAATTTCCTGTTCTCAAGTTTTCTGATTTCCCTGGCCGCCTCATATCCATCCATAACAGGCATCTGCACATCCATTAAGACAACTTTATAATACCCTGGCTGGGATTTGCTGACCATCTCAACGGCAATCCTTCCGTTTTCTGCCGTCTCCACCTGGAATCCCGCTTCGCTTAAAATTTCTACGGCAATCTCCTGATTCAATTCATTATCTTCTGCCAGCAGAATGCGTCCGCTGTAATGTTCTTCCGGTACCTTTTCCAAACCATAAACATTCTTTCTTTTAGGATTAAACGCATCACAGAGACATTCACGCAGTTCTGAAAAAAACATAGGTTTTCCGCAGAATCCTGTGACTCCTGCCTTTTGTGCCTCCTGTTCAATGTCCATCCAGTCATACGCAGATAAAACAATAATCGGCGGCTCATCGCCTACTTTTGCCCGGATCTGTCTGGCCAGCTCGACGCCATTCATATCCGGCATGAGCCAGTCAATAATATAGAGCTGGTATTCGTCTCTGCGGTTAACTGCCTGATGAACCCGCAATACTGCCTCCTTCCCGGATAACGTCCATTCTGAACGAATCCCCAGCTGCTGAAGCATACCTGTTACACTGTCACAAGTATTGAAGTCGTCATCCACCACCAGTGCGCGGCAGTCTTTCAAATCTAAAATCTCCTGGGGTTCCTGATGGGCAGACTGCAGACGGAACATCAGCGATATAATAAACTCTGTGCCGCTTCCCTGTTCACTCTCTACCTCAATCTTCCCATGCATCATATCAACGATATTTTTCGTAATCGCCATTCCCAGACCCGTACCCTGAATTCTATTCACATCCGGTGTTTCTTCTCTCTCAAACGGCTCAAAAATATGTTCCAAAAAATCTTTGCTCATCCCCACGCCGGTATCTTTAATTCGAAACTCATAATTGGCATAATTATCTATGGAACACGGTTTCTCCACAATGTGCATCGTAATAGTTCCTCCTGCCGGCGTAAACTTCACCGCATTGCCCAAAAGATTGAGAAACACCTGATTCAGACGCAGCTTATCGCAGAAAATTTTTTCATTTACCACATCAATGGTATCAATATAAAAGTCCAGACGTTTGGAAGACATATCCCCCTGCAGGATATTTCTGAGCTCATGCATAATTTCCGGGAGACTGCACGGCTGTTCTTCAATATGGATTTTTCCGCTCTCAATGCGGCTTATATCCAGCACATCGTTTATTAGGCTCAGCAGATGATTTCCAGAAGACATGATTTTCTCCAGATATTCCTGTACCTTTTCCTGCTGATCGATATGCTTTAATGCAAGCCCGGTAAATCCAATAATGGCATTCATCGGCGTCCGGATATCATGAGACATATTTGACAGGAATGTACTTTTCGCACGATTCTCCCGTTCCGCCTGCGCCAGCGCATCCTCCGCCAGATTCCTCTGCTGAATCTCACGCTGGACCATTCCCGTAATCGTCCGCTTGGCCAGAACAATCTGAACGTTTCCCCTGTGTCCACACACCTTTGTGAAACTGAACTGTATATACTCCATCTTTTTTCCGGAATTGCTTCGAATATTTACATTATAAATAGACCTGTTCTGAAGCTTTTCTAAAACACATTCCATATTCGCCGCCTCAAGCCACAAGCGGCGGTCTTCCCGATATACATATTTGGCATACGCCTCGACCACATCTTTATATGCTCTGCTGCTTGTCCTGGCTTCTTCCACCTCCGGAAGCTGGCTCTGCCCCTTATATACTGACATCTGGCCATTTTCACTGTCCACCAGCGCAATAAAACTATAATCACTGCTCAGCCCCGCTATGATCTCATAAGAGTCTTCCACCAACTTTTTCTGGGCCATTTCATGGCGGATTTCCTCCTCCACACTGCGGAATCCCAGTACAATGCGGTGGGATTCTGTCCACGCGCCTGCCCGCACAGCTTTCATCTGAAAATACTCCGTCTGGCCGTCTCTCATGGTGCGGTAATTCACATAATAAGAAGGTTCTTCCGCCATCCTCTCTTTCAAAACGGACACAGAGGATTCTCTTTTCAACAGTTCTCTGTCTGGCCCGTAAACCACGTCCTGAATATATTGGCGCATCCTTTCCTCATAGGGAAACTCTCCAGTCATGATTGTGCCATACCTGCGGATTATATCATCGTTCATCCGGCAGGAAACTGCAGATCCTATATCCAAATCCACAAAAAACACAGAATTGAAATCCATACTGAGCGCCTGAAGCATCTGAGACTGGCGGTTTTCTTCCTCCAGTCTCCGCTTTTCCCTCTGCGACTCTTGTTTTGACTGGTCAAAGAGAGACTGCTGATAGAATATTTTTTCATGGTCTGCTGCTGCCGCCTTCGCCGCCCTCTCAATGTAAATAATATGCCTCATCACCCGTCCAAGTTTGCGGACAGCCTCCCGTTCCTCCTGTGTCCACTCCCTTTTTCCGTGGAAGTCCGCAAGCCCAATAAATCCATCACAGCTGTGATTCCGCAAAATTCTGTAATAAAGCACTGCCGAATTTTCCGGCAGATCCTTACTGTAATCCCGCAGGCCGTCACTCTTCATGCCGTCTGCACTGCTTTCTTCCATGCTGTAATGTCTCACCTGCCCCAGCAGGTTATATTTCTCCTGTGAGAAATTCACATGAGTAAACACAACGCCTTTTCGTTCCAGCAGCACTTCCGCAATGTAAACTAAATCCACCCCAAATTTTACCCTGTATGCGTCCATCAGACGCCAGATATCTTCCTCTTCGATGTAATCCTTATTCTGCAAGGCCAAATAATAATCTTGTAAATCCTGGTCTACTCTGGTCGGCACTGCCATCTTTTACTCCTTTTCTTTATAAAATCTGCACCCGCAGCGTCCATGTTCCTTTACCTGATACAGAGCAGAATCCGTCAGGGCATAAAGCTCATCCGTAAAACCGTTATCCGAAAAAGCAGCTCCCACACTGAGAGATACTTTCGGCAGTCCGTCTGTGGGATTCTGTAGTACATGATTCATGCCATAAATTTTGCCTTCAATCACAGACTGCATATCTGCTGTGACATCTGTCATGATCACAGCAAACTCATCGCCGCCGATCCTGGCCGGGTAATCCGAAACACGGAAATTTTCCACCAGCAGATTCGCCACTTTTTTCAAAACCAAATCCCCGGTTTCATGTCCATATCCGTCGTTGATTAATTTAAATTTGTCTACATCCACCAGCAGAAGCGCCAGGGGTTTGGCGGAAGCTTTCAGCTGCTGCCTCAAATGCTCAAAGGCTCCCCGGTTCATAATACCGGTCAGAGGATCATGTTCTGCCTGATGACGCAGCATGGCTTCATTGGCAGCATTGATCTCATAAATATCATTATATGTCAAGGCCAGGTATTGAAATTCATAAGATCCTGTGATCTCCAGCCGCTTTTCTTCCCGGATACACTTCACATAAACCTGCAGAGGTTTCACAATCAGGCAGATAATCAAAATAAACGTAATAATATTCTGAACAAATAAGATACTGATAAATATCTTTTGCTGTGTCATGGTACGCCTCAATGCCCATACGCTGTTTGCCTGTGCCTTCTGTGTCCAATCCACCGCATCATTCAAAAAATATTCAACATTCTCACGGATTTGCTTTTTTGTATCCTGGTACTCAAATCCAAACACCATATCCCTGGCTTTCTCGAGTTTTTCCTCTTTTCCCAGATTGGTGTCCGCCTCTGAAAGCTGCGCTTCCTGCACTTTTGGGGGTAGTTTTTCCATATCCGCTTTGCAGGCTGATGCCGTCAGTTTCATCGCATAGATTTCCTTTTCCATCAGCTGATTTGACCAATCCAGGGCTTTTTGGAGAAAATTATGGGCTTTCTCACTGACATGTTCTTCGTTTTGCTGCTCCAGCGCTCTTTCTCTCCGCCTGGCTGTATCCACTTCCTCAAAATACGCATCTATATACTGGGCTTCCTCTGTAATCACATAAAGCCGTACATACTCCGTCATGTCATCGGAAGCCTCAGACACCAAGGCGGCATTTTCCTGACAAGCAATATATCTGTTTGTGGCCTCCAGCATGTGATCACATCTTGTTGAGATATGAACTGTGGCCAAAATTAAAAATATGTATAAGACACATGACAGCAGAATCATAACAAAATTCAACGTTCGTATCCGCATGGCCTTAATCGATGTTTTCTTTTCTTTCATCCCCACAACACTCCCCCAATCACATACACAGCCAGTGCAGCCACATAGGCAATGGCACATTGCCCCACGGCCACGCCCAGCGCCCATTTTCCTCCCAGTTCCCGTTTCACTGATGCAATCGCAGCAACACACGGGGTATATAGGAGACAGAACACCAGCAGACTCGCCGCTGCCAGCGGGGTAATGGCGCCAGTCAGGCTTTCTGTACTTCCAAACAACACTGACAAGGTGGATACAACACTCTCCTTGGCCATAAATCCTGTGACCAGAGCCGTGGAAATTCTCCAGTCACCCAAGCCCAGCATTTTCAATGCCGGCGCAAAAATCCCCGCAACGGCTGCAAGCATGCTGGAATGAGAATCTTCCACCATATTTATCCTGAAATCAAATGTCTGCAAAAACCAAATAACGATAGTGGCCACAAAAATTACGGTAAACGCTCTCTGCAGGAAGTCTTTTGCCTTATCCCAGAGAAGATGTCCCACATTCTTCGCACCCGGCATCCGGTAATTGGGCAATTCCATGACAAAAGGCACAGCCTGCCCTCTGAAAGATGTCCCTTTCATCACCAGCGCACTTACAATACCCAGAATAATACCCAGCAGATACAGGCCGATCATTACCAGAGCTCCGTATTCCGGAAAAAATGCTGCTGTAAAAAATGCATAGATGGGCAGTTTTGCGGAACAGCTCATAAACGGAGTCAGCAAAATGGTCATTTTCCTGTCTCTCTCCGATGGCAGAGTTCTGGTGGCCATCACCCCTGGCACGGTACATCCAAACCCAATCAGCATAGGCACAATACTCCTGCCTGACAGACCGATTTTCCTCAGCAGCTTATCCATGACAAAGGCAACTCTGGCAATATAGCCGCTGTCCTCCATGAGAGACAGGAAGAAAAATAAAGTCACAATAACCGGCAGAAAGCTCAACACACTGCCCACACCGTTAAAAATACCGTCCATCACCAGTGAGTGCAGAACACCGCTCACATTGGCAGCTGTTAAAGCTGTATCCACCAGCGAAGAAACCTGCGTGATGGCCATCTCCAGCAGCCCCTGCAGCCCGGCGCCGATCACATGAAAAGTCAGCCAGAAAACCATGGCCATAATTCCGATAAATGCCGGAATGGCCGTATATTTTCCAGTCAAAACCTTGTCAATCTTTACACTGCGCATGTGCTCCCGGCTCTCCCGGGGTTTTACCACTGTCCTGCGGCACAGCTCCCGGATAAAAGAAAAGCGCATATCTGCAATGGCCGCTGCCCTGTCCAGGCCGCTTTCCGTCTCCATCTGACAGATAATATGTTCCAACATCTCCTGTTCATTCTGATCCAATTCCAGACTGTCAAGAATCCGCTTATCCCCCTCCGCCAGCTTGCTGGCGGCAAAACGGACAGGAATCCCGGCCTTTTTTGCATGATCCTCAATCAGATGCATAACAGCGTGCAGACACCTATGTACAGCTCCTCCATTTTGATCTTCACTGCAAAAATCTACCCTGCCCGGACTCTCCTGATATTTCGCCACATGAAGAGCATGTCCTGTCAGCTCTCCAATGCCTTCATTTTTAGCGGCAGAAATGGGCACCACAGGAATTCCCAGCATATCTTCCATCTCATTAATGCGGATGGACCCGCCGTTTCCTCTCACCTCATCCATCATATTGAGCGCCAGCACCATGGGCACATCCAATTCCATCAGCTGCAGAGTCAGATAAAGGTTTCGCTCAATATTCGAGGCATCTACAATGTTAATAATCCCTTTGGGGTGTTCGTCCAGAACGAACGCCCTGGTCACCATTTCCTCGCTGGAATAGGGCGACATAGAATAAATCCCCGGAAGGTCTGTGATCAAGGTATTGCTGTGTCCTTTGATTACGCCGTCTTTCCTGTCCACAGTGACACCGGGAAAATTCCCCACATGCTGATTTGCCCCTGTCAGCTGGTTAAACAATGTGGTTTTTCCGCAATTTTGATTCCCTGCCAGGGCAAACGTCAAAACCACGTCATCTGCCAGGGGAGTTTCTGTTGCCTTCTCATGATATTTTCCACTCTCTCCCAGACCTGGATGAGGCGTATGGGATTCTGCTATTTTGCTTCCATCAAATTGTTCTGGTTCATAATCCCTGACCCGTTCAATCTCTACCTTTTGGGCATCAGCTATCCGCAGAGTCAGTTCATATCCATGGAGCATAAATTCCATAGGGTCTCCCAGCGGCGCATATTTCACCAGCACAATATCTGAATTGGGAATGACACCCATATCCAGAAAATGCTGTCTCAGGGCACCCTCCCCGCCAACAGCCGTAATTGTCGCTTCTTTGCCAATGGGCAATTCATCTAAAGTCATTGTATTTTCCTTCTCCCCTCAAAGCTGCCTGAAACACCTGCCTATACGCCAAAGGCCAGAGACCGGAGCCTCTGGCCTGCAAGCCACTCCTACACAGCAGCGTGTTTTGCCTCTTATTCAAAATTAATTTCATACCACAGCAAAAACATATAAACAGTCCAGATCTTCCGGCTGTAGTTTTTCTTTCCGGACTTATGGACTCTCAGCAGACGCAGCAGCTCTGAAGTGTTGAAATATTTCTCCGCAGTTTCCGAAGTAAATGCTTGATATACTTTCTGATAATAAACATCCTCCCGCAGCCATTTGGTAATAGGAACGGGGAAGCCCAGCTTTTTACGCTTTGCATTTTTCTCCGGGAGATATTCCCTGGAGACTTTACGGAACAAAATCTTCGTATTTTCATCTGTCACACGCATTTCCGGCGGCAGCGACAGGGCAACCTTTGCCACTTCCATATCCAAGAACGGCACTCTCACCTCCAGAGAATGGGCCATACTCATGTGGTCTGACTTTCGCAGAATATCTCCCCGGAGCCAGAAACACAGGTCAATATACTGCATCTTTGTCACATCGTCCAGGTCGGATACTTCCTCATAGTAAGGCCGGGTCAGCTGCTGGGGTGTCACATACCCTCTGCTTTTTTTCAGCAGTTTTCTCACCTGGGCCGGATAGAAAATATAGGCATTCCCAATGAAACGTTCCTCGATTCCCTGCCCTGCCCGGATCATATACTGCTTTCCTTTAAAGTCAAAAGGACATTTCAACAGCAGTTTACTGACAGCACGCCGGAGCACCCGGGGAATCATTTTTACCGGACGCAGGGAAAGAGGTGTATGGTAAATGGTATAGCCGCCGAACAGTTCATCCGAACCCTCCCCTGACACTACCACTTTTACATGGCCGGAGGCCAGCTTACACAGATAATACAGCGGGATAATAGACGGGTCTGCCACCGGTTCATCCAGATATTCCTGTACTTTCGGCACAGCGTCCCAATACTCCTCTGTGGTAATGATTTTATCATAATTTTCAATTCCCAGGTCTGCACTCAGCTCTTTTGCCAGATTTACCTCATTCCACTCATTCCACTCAAATCCCACACTAAAGCTTTTCTTAAATCCACTGGCTGCTGTCAGGAAAGAAGAGTCAATTCCTCCTGAGAGGAAAGATGCCATTTCCACATCACTGATCTTATGTGCCTCCACAGAATTTTCCAGGGCTGCCTTGAGTCTTGCGGATGCCTCCGCCTCCGATAAATCCTGCTGAATATGAAACTGAGGCTTCCAGTAACAGCGCACACTGACCTCCCCGTCTTTCCAGTACATATAATGTCCCGGAAGCAGCTGGTAGACTCCTTTGAAAAACGTCTCTTCCATGGCATTATACTGAAAAGAAAGATAGTTTCCAAGTGCCGCCTCATTAAACTCCTTCTTCATATCAGGATGGGCAAAAATGGCTTTAATCTCAGAACCGTAATACAATTCTTTTCCCCTTTTTCCATAGAACAGCGGTTTGATTCCAAACATATCACGGGCCAGGAACATGATTTTCTTTTCCTTATTCCAAATGGCAAAGGCAAACATGCCGCGGAGCTGATTGAGCAGATCAGGGCCATATTCCTCGTAGCCATGCAGAATTACCTCGGAATCTGTATCTGTGGTAAAAACATGGCCTTTCTCAATCAATTCCTTCTTTAATTCCGGATAATTATAGAGCTCTCCATTGTATACCAGAACCAGCGTATGGTCTTCGTTTTCAATGGGCTGCTTTCCATTCTCCAGCCCGATAATACTCAGACGCCTCATCCCCAGGCACGCCGTATCATCACAGTAACAGCCCGCTTCATCCGGCCCTCTGGAGTAGATGCGCTGCATCATATCGTTGATTACTTTTTCTCTGTCATACGTATTATTTTCTGTAATAAAACCTGTAATTCCACACATTTTTCTAAAAGTATCCCCCTGACTTTTTAATTCCGGTCTCCTGCAGTGGTGTACTATTCTGTCTGCGAAGAATACGAATAAACCACATTCCCCTTGGAATCATAAACGTTATATCCTGGTTCACATACACTTTTCGCATTTTCCAGCATACCAAAAGCTCCCAGCTGGCTGTCAATATCCGTCCACTCTTTTCTCACCCGGTAGTAACCATCCCGGTAAGACAATTCAGCCCCTGAAACTCTGCGCGGTACCGCCGCTTTCTCAACTTGAAAATCTTTTTCGACCTCCACACCTTCCAGATCATCGAAACGGGTCAGATCATATCTCTCAATAATCCCGCATACTTTATCCACATAGGAACTGTCAGTGGCATACCCGCCGTCCTTGATAATCTGTACTGCTTCCCGGTAATCCTCCTCATCCTGCAGCCCCTCATAGCGCAGACCATTGTCCTTTTTTGCCCCCAGCAGGTAGGCGGAGTGATCTGCCATGGACTCCTCCACACTGTTATACTGCCGGAACCCGGCTTCGATGGTGACAACCTGTCCTCCATATTCTTCCCGAGTCTGCTTCGTATAAACCGATTCTCCATCCCAGGTGCTGTTTTCCCAGTCATTATTTGACAAAACTGCTTTCATGCCAAAACAGTTATTTGCCTCAGAAGCCAGCTCTGAGGCCATAAAACCGGACTCCAGAATACACTGTGCTGCCGTCACACTGGCCAGAACCCCTGTCCGGGCGTAATCCAGACGGCACATTTCACCAATCCTGGAAACCTTTTCCTCCTGAGTCAGATCTATCAAATCCAAAGCCTTGGTGGACGTGCCAAAAACAGCCGCTGCCGTCTGAGCAGCGCCCTGTGCTTTGTTCTGTGACACCGAAGGCTTCGGGATACGCGCGCCATATACTGGAATGCTGCCGCACAGCACTGCCGCACAGCATAAAATTAAAAGCGCCTTATTGTTTTTCATTTTACCTGCCACCTTTCCATTTCCTGTTTCCACTTTTATCTCAAAGTACTTCCAATGCTAATATTCCCATTATACAAAAAAAGTTTCATGAAAACAAGTGCCTGATTTTTTTGTTTAATATTCAGAAATTTTATGTTATAATCTGATTATCATGATTAGAGTGTCAAACGTCCATTTTCATTGGTGAGATGATTTTCCGGAGATTCGGAAAATTGGCCATCAGGGGAAATGAGACCTTTTGACAGACTAATCATTATCATAATGACGGACTATATTAAGGAGGGTTTCTCTATATGGAAAGAAAAATGTATAAAATCAGCTCACGCTACGACAAGGATATTTTTTTAAAAATCATTCCCGGACATTTTGCCACATCCCACTCTCACGTTACGCACCACCTGGATATTGTGAATATGAAATCCCGTCTCTCTGAGGCCGAGCGGGTGGCCCACGCCCTGGCACAGAAATACGAATCTTCCACACCTGTGGACACCATCGTCTGTCTGGACGGTCTGGAAGTGGTGGGTGCACTGCTGGCCCAGGCACTGACCAAAGCGGGAATTCTCTCACTGAACGCCCACAAAACCATGTATGTGATCAGCCCGGAATACCGGGGAGATATTATGATGTTCCGTGACAACATCCAGCCTATGATCCAGGGAAAAAATATTATTCTTTTAATCGGCACCATCACCACCGGAAACACTCTGGGAAGCTGCATGCAGTGTATCCGCTACTATGACGGCATTCTCCAGGGAGTCTCCGCCATCTTCAGCGAGATATCAAAAGTGGGAAGCATCACTGTCAATTCCCTGTTCACCGGTAAAGACCTGCCCGGATACGAGAGCCACAAACCCACAGAATGCCCCTACTGCCGGCAGGGCCAGAAAATTGATGCTATTGTCAATAACTATGGATATTCTAAAATGTAAAGGATATCCACATTCTTCGTCAATCTGTCAAGAAACATAAAAAAACTTTGTCTGATTCCTCTATGGTTTCTTTCTACTGCCTCTTATATACTGTGTCTAGTACAGAAAAGATATAAAGAAAGAGTATATTTGGGAGGTAGTATAGAAATGGCAAGTTTATCATTGCAGCATATTAACAAAACATATTCCAACGGATATGAAGCAGTAAAAGATTTTAATCTGGAAATTGAAGATAAAGAGTTCATCATTTTCGTTGGACCGTCTGGCTGTGGAAAATCTACGACTCTGCGTATGGTTGCCGGTCTGGAGGATATCAGCAGCGGAACCTTGTTAATCGACGGAAAGAAAATGAACGATGTGGAGCCTAAGGACAGGGATATTGCTATGGTATTCCAGAACTACGCCCTGTACCCCCATATGACCGTATATGACAACATGGCATTCGGTCTGAAACTGCGTAAAGTTCCCAAAGACCAGATTGACAAAATGGTAAAGGAAGCTGCAAGAATCCTGGATCTGGAAAAATTACTGGACCGCAAGCCCAAAGCTCTTTCCGGCGGCCAGAGACAGCGTGTGGCTATGGGACGTGCCATTGTGCGTGAACCAAAGGTATTCCTCATGGATGAGCCTCTGTCCAACCTGGATGCAAAACTTCGTGTACAGATGCGTATCGAGATCTCCAAACTGCACCAGAGACTGGGTTCCACCATCATCTATGTAACCCATGACCAGACAGAAGCCATGACTTTAGGGACCAGAATCGTGGTTATGAAAGACGGTATTGTACAGCAAGTAGATTCTCCCTCTGTACTGTATTCTCAGCCTGCAAATAAGTTCGTAGCTGGATTTATCGGTTCACCCCAGATGAACTTCCTGGATGGGCAAGTGGTGCAGAATGGCGGGGAAATACAGTTCAAAGTAGAAAATTACGCCCTGACAATTCCCAGCTCTAAGGCATCTGTGTTAAAAGACAAAGGCTATGTGGGCAAAAAGGTAACTTTGGGAATCCGTCCAGAAGATATTTATGATTCCCAGGTGTTCCTTGAATCTTCTCCCGGAAGTGTAATGGAATCTACCATCAAAGTATATGAACTGCTTGGCGCAGAGGTTTATCTGTATTTTGATCTGGGCGATGCGCAGATTACTGCACGGGTTGACCCGAGAACAGCAGCCAAGAGCGGCGATCCTATCAAATTCGCATTGGATATGGAAAAAGCACATTTCTTCGATTCCGAAACAGAAATGTCGATTGTCAACTAACCACCAGCCAATATAAGATTAAAAAAATCAGTGTACCGTCGGATTTCTATCCAGACGGTACACTTCGTTTTAAGGAGTTTATAAATATTGTTGACTATACACCGCACTTTAGAAAAATCTTTAAACAGATGGAAAGAAATCAGCGGCCTGGACTTTGCGCTTATAACCCCTGATGGAAAAGAATATGCAAATACCGGCTCCCGGAAACTGCCCTCCAGTCAGAAGCTGGAAGAATTTCTATCACAGACAGCCATCTCCAAAGCCTCTGGAAACCTGCACTATTTTAAAATATATCAGGAGGAGGAACTGAGCTGCCTGCTTCTGGTATGGGGCAAAGGCGTCTCTTCTCATACCATCGGAGAACTGGCAGTCTGTCAGATTGAGGAACTGACAAACGCCTGTCAGCAGCGTCTGGATAAAAATACTTACATGCAGAATCTGCTGTTGGGCAACTACCCCCCCATCGATGCCTATAACCGGGCAAAAAAACTTCGAATCGCCCACCAGTGCCCCCGCGCCGTCCTGCTGGTACAGACCAAAAAGTCCAAAGACGAAGCGGCTCTTTCCATGGTAAAAAATCTATTCACAGCCAGAACCGGCCACTATATCACCTCAACCGATGATGACACAATTATCGTAGTAAAAGAATTGTCCCCCGGAGAATCTCTGGATTCCCTGGAAAATACAGCCATCACACTGGTAGATATGATTAACACCGAAATTATGACACAGGCATGGGTGGGATACGGAAATACCGCCGATGATTTGAATCAGCTTCCCCGGGCATATCAGGAAGCACAGACTGCCCTCACCATTGGCAGAATATTTTACAGCGGCCAGACTACTTTTAGTTATGACCGGCTGGGCATTGGCAGTCTGATTTACCAGCTTCCTATACCCATCTGTGAAAAATTTATCAAGGAGACCTTTCACGGTGAGTCCCTGGACTCCCTGGACGATGAAACTTACACCATCATCCGGACATTTTTCGAAAATGACCTGAATCTTTCCGAAACCGCCCGGCAGCTCTATGTACACCGAAATACACTGGTTTACCGTTTCGAAAAAATTCAGAAAAAATACGGGCTGGATCTGCGGACCTTTAAGGATTCCCTCACCTTCCAGCTGGCAATGATGGTCAACAGCTATATCAAATACCGGAATTCAGACGACAGTTGAAAGAGCTGTCAATAAATAACTTCTCTGTTTGACCTGTACATTGGTGGAAATCTGTAAAGTTGGCCCACTTAGTGATAGATCTGTGCCAAACGAAAGAGAATAGCGGGCTATGTGCAGACTGAACTTGACGCAGATACCGCGCTAAGTGGGACGTTCAGATGGCGGGAATGAATTTTAAGACACGCTCTCATTATCTTACAGGTATTCCTACAAATTTTCTTCCTCCTGCTCTGTCTCTTCAGCCGTCAAATCCTGCATGTGCTGAAGCTGGGATGCTTCCCCGGTTTCTTCTTCCCTTTGCCCGCTGCCCTCTAGCTGCTGCTGTTTCTCAATATGTTCCTTTTCCTCATCCTTCAGAGACACATTCAAATCCACATATCCCCTCATGGCCTCTGTATAGAGCTCATCCGCCTCTTTTAACACCTCTGCCAGACGGTCTTTCTTACCCTGAGAAACCCCTCCCCTGGAATTATCCATCTCGATTTCCATACTCAGAATGCTGGCATCTCTTTTTTTCTGCTCATGGGCACTGTGAACCTGCTTCACCTGTTCATAATCCAGGGACGCATTGCTCAGATTGTTCAGCTGTCTAATCTGCAGTTCTTCTTTTGTTTCCGGTTCTTTTTCCTCTTTCTCTTCTGCCTTCTCCAGCTGGTCTTCCACCATGTCTTTCATGGTCTGGCTGATCTGTACATCAATATTGTTGATCTGCTCATCGTACAGAGAAACCAGCGCACGAACGGAATCCATATCCCCTCCTGCTGCCAGCGTGTCTGCTACCAGCTGGTTTTTCTGCTCGATTAAATTCTGCTTCTGTTCCATCAGATGATCCAGCATACTCTGGGCCTGCCGCATGGGATTCAGCTGCACCCGGTCCTCCCTGCGCTCCTCGCCGTTCTTATTCTTCCCGGACTTCATACTGCGGCTGGCGCTCTGGTTCACCGCGTAGGCCGCCTGCTGTACACGGTTTCGGAAACCGGCGCCGGCGCCTGCTGTGCTCAATGGTGTTAAAATCATATTCCTCTGTTCCTCCTCTCCTATGCCAGTTTCTTACTCGTATTATCGTCCATTTCCGGGAATTCTTAAGCGGACTCACTTTTTCTCTGTACTCTCTTCAAGTGCTGTATGCAGTTTTTCCGCCAGCTTTTTCAATTCTTCTCTTTTCAAATCAGTATACAACATAATCTTCTCCCATGGCTCATTTTCACGGAGCATTGTCTCGGCTATTTACATCCTTTTATCTGAAATACAATGAATCTCTAATTCAATTTTCTCATTTATAATAAAAAAATTCTTAAATTCCAATATTGACAATAAACCCTGTTACAATTACAATCACCATAAATTCTTTTTCGTCTGCAGCATATTTTTCAGGCTATTGATGCCACAGGTAATTATTGGAGAAAATTTCAGATAAGGAGATGTGTTCATAATTATGATTATCGAAGGCGCAACTATGACTGTAAATCAGGTCAAGTTTTCCATTGTAAAAGTAAAACCATCTGTACTAAAGAGTCCTGACATTGAACTCACCCGCCAGAGCTTTCAGATGGTTTTCGGTAAAGTGCCCATTATTTTATCTGCACTCGATACCCGGGGAAATATACAGTATCACGGGCGCAGCGACATTGTTAATTTTCTTGCTTCCTATCCTCCCGCCAAAATCCCCTGGGCCCGGTATTCTGTTGTCTGATGCGCCGAATCCTCTCTTGAAACCAAAGCCCCCGCGTGCTATAATGCGGCTGAAGCTATCCACTCTGATGAAAAACACACGATATACAATATACTGGAGGTAGTCACATGCTTTTTGTAGAATATCCAAAATGCACCACTTGTAAAAAAGCCAGAAAATGGCTGGACCAGCAGGGCTGGGAGTATACCAGCCGTCATATCAAGGAGGAAAATCCCACCGCCGAAGAATTAAGAGAATGGCACCAAAAAAGCGGTCTGCCATTAAAAAGATTTTTCAATACCAGCGGGGCCCTCTACCGTGAGATGGGGCTGAAAGATAAACTGGCGGATATGAGCGAAGAAGAACAATACGCCCTGCTTGCCACAGACGGAATGCTTGTAAAGCGTCCTATATTGGCAGGAGAAAACTTTGTACTGACAGGTTTTAAAGAAAAGGAGTGGGAGGAAAAATGGAAACTGTATCAATGAAAATCTTAAAGGCCCTGGAAACCAACAGCAGACTGACAAATTCAGATCTGGCCATTATGCTGGACGTGTCAGAGGATGAGATACGTTCAGAGATTTCCCGGCTGGAGAATGACCATATTATCTGCGGTTACCACACCCTGATTAACTGGAATACGGTCAGCGATGAGGATGTAACTGCGCTGGTGGAGCTGAGAGTGACTCCTCAGGGCGGCGACGGTTATCAGAAAATTGCAGAAAAGATTAAAGATTTCCCCCAGGTGGTAACCCTGTACCTGGTGTCCGGAGCCTATGATTTTCTCGTGACAGTAAAGGGGCGGACATTAAAAGAGATCTCCCTTTTTGTATCAGGCAAGCTGGCATCTCTCCCAGAAGTTCAGAGCACCACCACCCACTTTGCACTGTCAAAATACAAGGAACTGGGGGTAGACCTGGATGTGGAAAAGACGGATAAAAGAATGGTGGTGACACCATGAGAGAACTGCTTTCACAAAAAGTTCTTCAGTTAAAGCCCTCCGGTATCCGGAAATTTTTCGACGTGGCCAATGAGGTGCCCGGAGTGATTTCCCTGGGTGTGGGGGAACCGGATTTTGACACCCCCTACCACATCCGCGAGGCTGCAGTCCAGGCCATGCAGTCCGGCAAAACCTTCTACACAGCAAATCACGGCCTTCTGGAACTTCGCAGGGAAATCTGCAATTATACTTACCGAAAAACAGGACTGAAGTATGATCCCGAATCCCAGGTCATGATCACCGTGGGCGGCAGCGAAGCCATTGATATTGCCCTGCGCACCATCATCAATCCCGGCGATGAGATCTTGTATATTGAGCCCAGCTTCGTGTCCTATCTTCCCTGCATCATCATGGCAGACGGCGTTCCGGTGCCCATTGAGCTGAAACAGGAAAACCGTTTCCGCCTGACCAGGGAACAGCTGGAACAAGCAGTCACACCAAAGAGCAAAGCACTGTTTATCTCCTACCCCAACAATCCCACGGGAGCGATTATGGAGCGGGAAGACCTGGAGGCTCTGGCGGACGTTATAGAAAGGCACAATCTGCTGGTCATTTCGGATGAAATCTACAGCGAACTGACTTACGGACAGGAACATGTGAGCCTGGCAAGCCTGCCTGGCATGAAGGAACGCACCATCATGATCAACGGATTTTCCAAAAACTTTGCCATGACCGGATGGCGGCTGGGATATGCGCTGGGTAACCAGGAAGTGATTGAACAAATGATCAAAGTACACCAGTATGTAATTATGTGTGCCCCCACAGTCAGCCAGTACGGAGCTATGGAAGCTATGGCAAACGGGGAGGCCGATGCCGCCTCCATGCGGGAATCCTACAATCAGCGCCGCCGCTATCTCCACCACGAACTAGAACGTCTGGGGCTTCCCTGCTTCCAGCCGGAGGGGGCATTCTATATGTTCCCTGACATCCGGGAATTCGGCATGTCCAGCGAAGACTTCGCCATGGATCTGTTGAACCAGGAAAAAGTTGCCGTAGTCCCAGGCAGTGCCTTTGGGGAATCGGGAGAGGGATTTGTGAGGATTTCCTACGCCTATTCCATTGCGGAACTGAAAGAAGCCCTGGCACGGATTGAGCGGTATATCCAGAAAAAAAGAAGTGAATAAAAACCCGCAAACGGTCCATACTTTTGATAGGAAATACCCTTGAAAGGAGTGTGGATAAAAATGGGAAAGAAAAAAGAACCGGAAAAGGAAATCGACCTGGACGAGCTCACACCCCAGGAAAAACTCAAGTATGAAATCGCCGAAGAACTGGGACTGCTGGACCAGGTTCTGGAAAATGGATGGAAAAGCCTTCCCGCCAAAGATACCGGACGGATTGGGGGGCTGATCACAAGACGTAAAAAAATGCTGGAAAGATCTCAGGAATAGCAGCACAATGCAGCTGGCCATGCAGTGGAACTGTAACACCGCAAAAAGCAGGAACCTCCCGGCCCGGACAGCTGGGGTTCCTGCTTTTTCATGCCTCATTCGCTATTCTCTCTGTGATATTCTCTCCTTCACATCCTCCACGGTATAGCTCTGCGTCAGAGCCTTTAAATCTTCTGCTGATGTATTCTCATTGAATTCATAAATCACATCCATAAGGTCTTTATTACTATACGCATTCTCGTACTGATCCTGGGTATAGCTGTAATATTCCAAAAATTCGCTTCTGCCTTTTGCGGTCCAGAATCCCTGATAATACCTTACCGCTTTCCCGTCAGAAGAATTCGCCTCAGGGTGTCCGGAAATGGCGTTGTACATAATGGCGAAGGCAGGCCCCGCCATGGAACCATATTTGCCTGCCACATAGTTCAGCCTGGGATTTCCAAAAGAGTCATCTGCCTTTACCAGCTGTGCGTTCTCTGCTGAAAAGCAGTCCACCATACCAATGCGCATATCCATGCCCTGTCTTTCCTCTTTCTCCAGAACCTGGTCCATCACCCCTGCCAGGCTGGCCGCGCACAAAACTCCGTCGTAATTATCCGCTTCCAGCGCGGCTTTCAGATTATCCATGCCCTCATCCTGGGACAGATATCCCGGACACAATGTGATGGTAACTTCATCACTGCCTGTGTCCAGCACGGCATTTTCTTCACTGTCATACAGCGCCTTTTTGGAGTCCCCGTACCGAAGTCCCAGGCTTTCTTCCAAAGCGTCCAGAATTCCCTCTGCCCTGGACAGATGCATAAAGTTTTCTTTCTGGGCTCCCACAGTTACAATCAGATAGGATTTCAGGCCCTGCCCAGCGAAATACTCTCCCATGGCTTTCCCGGCCTCATATTCTGCTGCCGGGTCAGGCCCCACAGTTCCCAGGAAATATTCACTTTCTGCCGCCGCCTGGTAATTTTCATCACTGATGGTGCCGGAACCCAGCATGTAATACATGCCGGCCTTTTCGCAGCGTTTTGCCGCTGCGGCCGGTTCCAGCCCGTAGAAGGACAGAATCCCATGAGCTCCCTGCTTCTCCATGCTGTCGATAAATTCCAGCTCATCCTCCGAAGATGAAATCTTGTCAGAAAAATAAAATTTTACCGGAAATCCCTGGGAAGTATAATCCCTGTAGTAATCCATAAACATCCGCATTTCCGGGTCTTCCTGATCGTATACACACACGCCGATGGTGTACACTTCGCCTTTTTCCGCCTGTACTTTTCGGGTATCCTGCCCGCCTCTGTCCTGCATGTTCCTTCTGCACGCAGTCATTGCCAGGAATAGAAGGAAGATGACCAGAATACCCGCTATGACATTTCTTCCCTTACTTTTCATTTTCCATTGCCTTTCTTTTATGTTTTATCCCACATGATGACAGGCCGCCAGATGTCCCGGCGAGATTTCCTTCGGCTTGGGTTTCTCTGCTTTACAGATTTTCCCGCAGTGTTCACACCGGTTCTGAAACGGACACCCGGCAGGTACATCCAGGGGACTGGGGGCTTCGCTTTCGATACTCTCTATCTTTTTCCCCGGGTCCATATGAATGGAAAACTGAGCGCTTAAAAGCGCCAGCGTATACGGGTGTACCGCGTGCTGTGCCACATCTTCCCCTGGTATGATCTCTACAATGTGTCCCAGATACATCACTGCAATCTGGTGGGCAAAGGAGCGGATCAGCGCCAGGTCGTGGCAGATGAAAATCATGGAAATCTTTTTTTCTTCCTGGAGACGGACCAAAAGTTCAATGATTGTCTCCTGAACAGATACATCCAAAGCCGAGGTGGCCTCATCGCAGACCAGAATCTCCGGCTCCAGCGCCAGCGCCCGGGCGATTCCGATTCTCTGTCTCTGTCCGCCGCTCATATTGTGGGGATAACGGTACATGAAGTCTGAAGGAAGCCCTGCCATCTCCAGCAGTTCTCCCGCCCTCTCCGCCCGTTCTCTTTTCTTTATCCTGCCAAAATTCATCAGAGGCTCTGTCAGAATGTCAATGATCTTCATCTTGGGATGAAAGGATGCCAGGGGATCCTGAAATACCATCTGCATGTTCTGCCGGTTCAGCCTTCTCTCTTTCTTGGTGAAATTGACAATGTTTCTCCCCTGGTACAAGATTTCTCCGGAGGAAGGCTCATCCATCTGCATGACCATGCGGACGAATGTGGATTTCCCGCATCCGCTCTCTCCCACAATCCCCAGCGTCTTTCCCTTATAAACATTCAGATTAATATCATTGCAGGCAGTGAGGGTGCGCCCCCCAAAAGCCGGAAACTGTTTGACGATATGCCTGGACTGCATGATAATATCTGACTCATGAAACATAGCGCTTTCCCTCCATTTCCGGAACTGCCTCCAGCAGTTTTTTCGTATAATCGCTGGACGGGTGATGCATCACCCAATCTCTGCTCCCTTCGTCCACCACCCGGCCGTGCTGCATTACAATCAGCTGGTCAGCCATATAGGCCGCCACCCCCAGGTTATGGGTCACTATGATGATACTGGTCTGGCAGCCCTCTCTCAGCTCCATCATCTGACGCACAATCTGCGCCTGGGTGGTCACATCCAGAGCGCTTGTAGGCTCATCTGCCAGCAGAAGCTGCGGGCCAAACGTCATTGCCATGGCAATCCCCACCCTCTGGCGCATACCGCCGCTCAACTGATGGGGATAGCTTTTCATAATATTTCCACTGTCCGGCAGACGCATCTTCTCCAGCATGGACACTGCCAGGTCCCATGCCTCCTGCTTGGATTTACCACTATGAATGCGGATATATTCCACATATTGGCTTCCTATTTTCCGCAGAGGATTCAGGGTTCCGCCACAGTCCTGGAAAATCATGGACATTTTCGTGCCCCGCAGTTTTCTCCACTCCTCTTTGGAATAGTTTAACAGCGACTTTCCCTGAAACAAAATGTCACCGGATGTAACTTTCCCGCCGCCTGCAAGAGCACCCAGAACAGCCCGGATCACTGTGGTCTTTCCGCTTCCGCTTTCACCCACCACACTGATAATCTCCCCTTTTTTCATGGAAAGATTAAAGTGTTCAATAAAAGGCGGCTGTTTTCCATATTGAACCGCCAGGTCTTTGATTTCCAGCATAATCCAGCTCCTTCATCTACTGTGCCAGCCCGATGTCTTTTGTCAGCCAGTAATAATCCATGGGATACATATGGACACCTGTCACTTGGGTGGAAGAAAACAGGTAGGTAGTCTCATAGCCAAAAAATACCGTGGCCGCATCGTCCATGATCAGCTGCTGAATCTGCATAACCAGGTCTTTTCTGGCATCCTCCTCAAATGTGGCAGCAAGTTCGTCCAGAAGCTTATCCACCTTGGGATTGTTGTACCCTGTGGTGTTCACACCGGAAGTGCTGTACCAGTTCTCCCTGAGATAGTTTTCCGGGTCTCCGGTATTGGCCACCAGCACATTCCAAATCAGCAGATCGTAATCGCCGGAGTCCCTCTTATCCAGCAGAGTCTCGTAGCTTACTGTATCCAGTTTCACATTCAGCCCGATCTCCTTTAAGCTGGCCTGTGCCGCCTCTGCGTAGACTTTCAGTTCTTCACGGCTGGTGTAGATGACAAAATTCAGCTCCAGAGGAGATCCGTCGGGCATTTCCACAAATCCATCGCCGTCACTGTCTTTGTAACCGCCTTCTTCCAGAAGTTTCTTTGCTCCATCCGGGTCATATCCATTCTCATCCTTCAGCTGGTCAAATCCAAAGTCCAATGTGGGCGGCACCGGCGCTTTTCCCACTGTGGCTCCCCCTTCCAGCAGAGTGCCGCAGTAGGTCTCCTTATCCAGTCCTCTCAGAAATGCCTGGCGCAGTTTGATATCTTCCAACACACCATTTTGATTCATGAATGCGTAGGTGGAGCGCAGTGACTGCAGTTCCTGAATATGGTAAGCATCATTTCCCTCAAATTCCACCAGATTTTCCGTTTTCAGATTATACGCAATCTGGATTTCATCGGTCTGAAGGGCCATGGAACGTGTTGTCTGGTCGTCAATACATTTCAGCGTCACCTTATCCAGAGGCACTTCCCCGTCCCAGTAATGTTCATTTCTGACCACCACGCACTCGTCAGTGGGGTTAAAGGATTCCACCGCATAGGGTCCGGTACAGATGGGGCCTTCCATGGCAAAGGCAGAATCGTCCACGCTGGTATCCACAATCAGAAACAATGGGTCTGCAAGACTGCCTGCCATATTGCCGTTGGGTCTTTTCAAATAAAAAATCAAATCCTGCCCGTCCACTTCCATCTTGTCCAGATCGAAGAACTCCGGCACACGGTCGCTCATCTGTACCGTGCGCTCCAGGGACGCTTTCACCATCTCCGGCGTCATATCATTTCCGTTGGAAAATTGAACCCCCTGGCGGATGGTAAATGTCCAGGTAAGTCCGTCCTCACTATTTGTCCACTTTTCTGCCAGACAGGGAACCATCTCGCCGCTTTCATCGAAACGCACCAGGCATTCCCCCACCCCGTATCTGGAAACCACCCAGCTGAAATACTGCTCTGTGGGCTCCAGGGTATCGGCAAAGCTTGTCACACCGATGGTGAGTTCTCCTCCCTGGGCAGCCTGTGATTCCTGCTCTGCTGGCGCCTGTGTGCTGTCTTCACCATTTCCTGAAGAAGCATCAGCGCCTCCCCCGCCGCATCCTGTCAGCGCTGACATGCACAGTACAGCACTTAATCCAACACCTATCACTTTCTTTAACCAATTCTGTCTCATCTGTATTCTCCTAATTCTCATGTGAATTTTTCTTACCAAAAACCTATTCCTGTCTTGGGTCCAGGATATCCCTCAGACTGTCCCCCAGCATATTGAAAATAATCACTACAATCACAATGGCAATGCCAGGATAAATCATCAGCCAAGGTGCTTTTGCAATATAAGTTCGGCCCTCATTCAGCATCAGCCCCCACTCTGGTGTGGGCGCCGTGGCTCCAAATCCCAGAAAGGACAGAGACGCCAGCTCCAGCATCATGGAGCCCATGTCCGTGGCCGCTGTCACCACCATTGTGGTGATCATATTGGGAACCACATATTTCAGCAATATATTTCCGGTGGTGGTTCCTGTGGACACAGCAGCCTCAATATACTGGCATTTGCGGATTTTCAGCACCATACTGCGGGACAGACGGGCGTATTTTGTCCAGCTTACCGCCGAGATGGCAATTACCGCGTTGACCATATTGGGTCCCAGCATCCCGGCAATGGCAATGGCCAGCACCAGTCCGGGAAACGAAATGCACATATCCGCAATCCGCATAATCACAGCATCCATCACGCCGCCGAAATAGCCGGCCAGAATTCCCACCAGGGTTCCCAGAACGAAAATAACCGCCACCAGACACAGAGTCATAATCAGCGAGGTCCGGGTTCCGTAAATAACCCTGGACAGCACGTCCCGTCCCATCTTATCCGTTCCGCATAGATAATCATCTCCCGGCGCCTGAAGAGAATCCGTCATAACGGCATCATAGGGATCTTTGGGCGCAATCCACGGAGCAAAAACTGCCACGGCCACTGCGGCCAGCGCCAGAATCAAAAACAGGGTAAACTGTTTATGCTGTGCTAAGAATTTCAGTCCTTTCAATTATCTTTCCTCCTTCAGTCTGGGATCTAAGAAATTATAAGATAAATCCACCAGAAGGTTGATCACCATATATAAAATTGCAATCCACAGCACATACCCCTGTACCAGGGGATAATCTCTGCATGAGATCGCTTTCACCGCCATACTTCCCATGCCAGGCCAATTGTAAATAATCTCCACCACTGCAGTTCCACCCAGAAGACTTCCCAGGGACAGCCCCAGCAGCGTCACCAGCGGAAGCATGGCGTTGGGCAGTACATGTTTCCAGAGAATCGTACCCTCTTTCGCCCCGCGCATTCTGGCTCCTGTCACATAATCCTGCCTAAGCTCGTCCAACACGGCAATCCGCACCTGACGGGTATATTTGGCCGACATGGCAATGGCCAGGGTCACGGCAGGAAGAATCAGTGATTTCATGTCTGTACTGCCTCCTGAAACGGATACCCATCGCAGGGTTACGCCGAATATACTCAGCAATATCAATCCAATCCAGAAACTAGGAACCGACACCCCGAGAAACGTCACGGCCCTCACCAGATAATCCGGCCATTGATTCTGATATACTGCAGACAAAATCCCCAAAGGAATGGAAATCACCACCATAATCAACAGTGACATCCAGGCCAGCTTCAGAGTGGGCCAGAAACATGAGGACAGCTTCTGCACAACAGGAACTTTAAAGGAATAGGAAGTTCCCATGTCACCGGTCAGCACTCCTTTCAGCCAGGTTGTGTACTGAACCAGAAACGGTTTATCCAGACCCAGTTCTGCCCTTGTCTGTTCCAGAAGCTCCGGTGTAGGAAGATTTCCGCACTCTGACAGCATAATCTCCGCCGGGTCTCCAGGAGACAGATATGTAAGGCCAAATGTGAAAAAACTGATGCCCATGAGAACAATCAAAATCTGTAGAAACCGCTTTCCCATTTGTTTTTTACTCACATCATTCTCCTTTCCTGCATTTTCAGTTTTGCCAGCCCAAAAACTGCTGATTTTGCTGCACAGACAAATAAACAGGGAAAAACTGCCGCAGTGCAATCCCCCGGAGAGTTTTTATCGTATTGGAGACGAAGTTTCCTATACAATAAGAAAGCGCCCATATTATAAATACGGACGCAAAAAAATACTAAAATTTTAGCTGTTTCTTATCTGCCGTAAGAATCATACTGATACAATTACAAGCAGGTCTCCTGACTTAAGATCAACACTTCAAAGCGCCTTCCCAGACTTCTTAACACAAAGCCCAGTGGCAAAAATGCTTCAAAACTCCCTAATACAGTGACGGGATCGCATCGGATTCTCACCGATTTCCCTATTAATCCTTTCGGAACTTGTAAAAGACTGGTTCAAAACCAACAAATGTTATTCACTTTTGAATTTATAGTAAAACAAAAACAGAAAAATGTCCAGTGCTTTTTATGATTCTTCTGAAATTTTTTCTTCCGGAACATGTCTGAAAATTTAGACATGTTCCAAAAGTTTCATAAAGTCATCTTCCGATATCACCGGCACGCCCAGCTCTCTTGCCTTCTTATTCTTTGAAGAATTCGACGCTGTATTATTGTTTATCAGGTAATCTGTCTTCCCTGTCACCATACCCGTCACTTTTCCCCCCTTGGATTCTATCAGTTCTTTTAATTCTTTCCGGTTTGCAAATTGCTCCAGGCCGCCGGTGATAACGAAAGTCTTCCCCTCAAAAAGAGCGTCAGAGGGTCCCTCCAAAGCCTCTATCTGCAGCTGGCTGTACAAGTGTTCCCATACCTTTACATTCTCGTCTTTTTCAAAAAATGCAACCAGATTTTCTGCCAGTACCGGCCCAATACCGTCTATACTGCTGATTTCCTCTGCTGATGCCTGTATAATCTGTTTCATATCCTGGTCAAAGTGGCGGCAGATTAATTTTGCATTGGCAAGACCGATTCCCGGTATACCCAGACCATACAGCACCCTGGGCAGGGTTGTGGTCTTTGCTTTATCCAGGTTCTCCAGCAGATTTTCAAAAGACTTCTGTCCAAACCCATCCATTTCCAAAATCTCATCCCGGTACCTGGCAATCTCAAACAAATCCCCAAAGTCCTGGATGAACCCCCGGCCGATGAATTTCTCCAGTGTGGCCTCCGAAAGCCCTTCGATATTCAGGGCATCCCTGCTGGCAAAAAGTGTAAACGCCTTGATTTTCTTCGCCGGACAGCCAGGGTTAGTACAGCGGAGAACTTTCACATCGTTATCCTGCTCTACCATAGTTTTCCCGTGGCATGCCGGGCAGGCATCCGGTATTTGTAAATTTCCGCTTTTTGTAAGATTTTCCGCGATCTGCGGGATAATCATATTGGCCTTGTACACCAGAATCTGGTCGCCGATTCCCAGCTTTAGTTCCTGAAGAATACTCACATTATGGACGCTGGCCCGGCTCACTGTACTGCCCTCCAGTTCCACAGGCGAAAAGATGGCCACCGGATTAATCAATCCGGTTCTGGACGGACTCCACTCCACCTCCTCCAGCGTAGTCTCCCTCATTTCATCTTTCCACTTAAATGCAAATGCATTTCTGGGAAATTTGGATGTACTCCCCAGAGATGCCCCGTAAGAAATATTGTCATAAACAGCCACCAATCCATCAGATGGAAGGTCATTTTTCTCAGTCTGGGAGGAGAAATACTCCATTGCCTCATCCAGGTTTTCCCTGTCCACTACCCGGTATTCCACCACCTCAAAGCCCTGATTCTGCAGAAATTTCATCTCCTGCTCATGGGAATTTTCAAACTCCATACCCGGAGCACTCACCAGGGCAAAACCATAGAAACGAACGTTTCTTGCAGCTGTCACTTCGTTATTCAGCTGCCGGACAGACCCACTGCACAGATTTCGGGGATTTTTATACTGGGCCTGCACATCCTCAATCTGCTGATTGATCTTCTCAAAATCCTGGTATGTGATCACTGCCTCTCCCCGCAACACCATCCTTCCCTTATAGGGAATTTTCAGCGGCAGATTGACAAACACACGGGCGTTATTGGTGATCACTTCCCCCACAGTTCCATTTCCCCTGGTTACTGCTTTCATCAGCTCCCCGTTCTCGTAAGTCAGAACAATGGTCAGCCCGTCCAGTTTCCAGGACAGCAATACCCTGTGCTTTCCGATGAAACTGCGCAGCGTTTCCTGGTCTTTCGTCTTATCCAGAGAGAGCATGGGTATCTCATGGGCTTCCTTGGGCAGTTCATCCAGGGCCTCATATCCCACTGAGACTGTGGGGCTGCCCGCCAGAACCACACCTGACTCGTTCTCCAGGGCCAGCAGCTGGTCATAGAGCTGGTCATACTTCTGGTTACTCATCAGCTCCCTGTCCTCCTGGTAGTATGCTTTTGATGCCTGATTCAGTGTTTCCACCAGCTCCTTCATCTGCTCCAGTGCCTCTTCCTGTTGTTTTACTTTCTCATCTGCAGCCATAGTCTCCTCCTGTTCCCAACAAACAATCCAACTGTTCTCTCTCCTTACCGGTAATTTCTCGGTATTCTCCCGGCTTCAGCCCGTCCAGCTGTATATTCATAACGCGGATTCTCTTTAGTGTGGCCACCTGATATCCAAGATATTCACACATCCTGCGAATCTGGCGGTTCAATCCCTGGGTCAGCACAATTCGGAAGGATTTTCTCCCAGTCCTCTCCACCTGGCATTCTCTGGTAACAGTACCCAAAATGGGCACCCCCCGGGACATGGATGCTAGAAATTCCTCCGTCACTTCCCGGTCAACGGTTACCAGATACTCTTTTTCATGAAAATTCCGTCCTCTCATAATCTGGTCTGCAGCTTCCCCTTTGTTGGTCAGCAGCAGCAGACCCTCAGATTCCTTATCCAGTCTGCCCACTGTAAACACCCTCACCGGATATTTCAGGTAATCCACAATATTATTTTTTTCCCGCTTTTCCTCCGTGCACACAATCCCTCGTGGTTTATAAAAGGCCAGAAAAATCTCCCTTCCTGCACCCTTCACTTCCATCCCGTCAACCATTACTTTCTGACCATGTATCACCCTTTCTCCCATCTGTGCTGCACGGCCATCCACGCTGATCCGCCCCTCACTGATCAATCGGTCTGCAGCCCTTCTGGAGCAGACTCCACACTCACTCAGATATTTATTGAGCCTTGTTCCGTTTTCTTCCATGTTCCCTCCCATTTACTGCCCGCCTCTGCTGCAGGACATATTAGGTGAAAAAAAGAAGTACGGCATAGTATCCTGCCGTACCTCACAAATTCAATTTCTATTTATCGGAGTAAATCCTGATACACATATCCTACAACACCGCCATATTCAATCTGTATCCATCCATTTTCCTCCCCCAGTCTGGTTACCGTCTCTCCTGCTGGAACTACGGTAACAATCTGAGAACCCGACTGCGCTGCAATCCGGACATTGCAGTCATCCGCGGCCGTCATCATCCCTTCTCCTGCCGATGTCGTATTCTGCTGCCCCTCTATCCCATTGTCGGACACTGGCGCCGGAGTAGGGGTACCCGCATCCGCGCCGCCCAAACTTTCCAGAAATTCTTTCAGATTTGGGTCATTGTTCTGTGCCTGGTCATATGCGGCCTGTACATTGTTACGCAGCTGCACAACTTCCGCCTGATCCATCACTGTGTTGACATATGCCTGAATCTCAGAGTCATTAACGGCATCTGCAGAAATCTTCAGTTTCTCATCTTCATCCGTGATCACATACAGCTGGCTGAGGGCAGGTGCCAAGGTATCTACTCCGGCACATTTATAGGAGAAACTTGCAAATACCACATATGTACCTTCTTCCATCCCCTCTGTTGTATAGACTTCCACGTTCTCATAGCCTTCTATGTACTTTGTATTGGCAATCTTGGTCTCCTCTGCCGGGTCCAGATTATCTACCAGATCTTTTAAGTCACTGACATTTTTATCTCCAAGTGCCTTATAATAATCTTCGATCAGCTCTCTAACTTCAGGAACCGCATCTTTTTCCAATGCTGCCGAAACTGTTCCCTGATCATCTTCCCCTGTCTGATTCTCCGATTCTGTCTCAACCTGGTTCTCCGACTGGGTCTTCTTATCATTCTTTCCAGAACCGGTAAAGGTACGAATCCCCAGGAATATCAGAACTGCCGCTGCTAATATTCCCACCCCCAGCAATATATACCGGAGGTTATCAGATATCCATTCTCTAAAATTATCCAAATTAATCCCTCCTTCACCAAATCCACTGGTGAGTTATTCAGCATAATAAAAACACATCCGGAGGGATTCGAACCCCCGCCACGTGGCACCGGAAACCACTGCTCTATCCCCTGAGCTACGGATGCTTGTACCATGAACTGTACTTAACGAGTATACCACATCCGTATTCGTTTGTAAAGTCAATATAAAAATCAACGGCAGATTTTCATCTATTTGCACATTTTTCTCATGTCCTTGTTATAAAAATACACATGATTTGACAAAATCTCCTGCTCCGGCACCTGTGCCTCGTTAACCTGCCGCACAATTTCCTCCAATTCTTCTCTCGAATAGCCGCTGGATGCAGGCAGGATAATGCATTCATGGATACTGCTGGGCAGAATATAATAATCTGTCTGTACTGCATTCCCAATGCTCTCCAGTACTTCCGGATAGAAAACACAGGCCGCCCCCAGAAACATTTTCACATTGGTGAGAACATACAGCGGCAGCTTTTCCGTTCCTCCACCGATTTGTTCCCAAATATGAAATTCCCGCAAAATATCTTCCATAGAATGGAATGACACAGGCAGCAGCCTGGGCGTATTTTCCATGGCCCATATCTTCAGCTTTTCCTTTGTCATTCCATAATATTCCAGCTGACGGTTGTCAAACAGATAGACCTTTTGACGGCAGTCTTCGCCCTCCTCCATATAGAAAAATACAATGGCCAGGTCCAGGTAACGGTCATGGGGAACCTGCTCCAGCAGTTCCTGATTCTTTTCTGCATTCATCACCTGGAACAGAATCTTATCCTTTATCTCTTCCGCGCGCAAATAACCATCCTTTCTCCAACTGAATTTTACATACATCTCCACAAAATTTGAAATATTGCACGAACGTGCGGACAACCCAGAATTTAGAATTGTTCTCAAAGAATCATAGCATAGGTGAAAAGCCGTGTCCAGTGGGTTTATGGAAATTTTCGAAAGATAAACTGCAGTTTCTTTTATCACTTAAATCCATTCCTCCTCAAAAGGAATCGGGATATTTAATCTTTTAAAATCCCTATAAATATCATCATTAAAATATCCATATGCCTCTTTATCATCTGTATAGATACTAAAGATCAGCTCCTTATCTCTATAAAAAGTCAAATCCCAGAACTGTTCTTTTCCAATATCTATATAGTCACATAAATCGTTCATTCCTTTTGTAACAACATCAAACATACAGATATCATAGTACAAAATGTTATAAATACTTCCCAGAGAATTAGTACCTATCCTGGTCACTCTATTTCCTAAATATCCCTGTTCTATATATGCCGGATAGTCAATGTGCTCAGTCGTGACTTTGAAATCATACATTTCGACTGCAGCCATATCTCCTTTGTATATTTTATTAAAATATCTCTCTGCCTGAGCTTCAGTTTTTATGTTCAACCCGGATTTGAGTGAATGACGATAACTAATGTCCATTTTGTATCGTTTTCTGCACTCCTGGTATTCATGTTTAAAATGATCCCTCAACTCATTGTTGATATCTTTGATCTCTGTATTTGTGAGTTTTCCATTAAAATAGCATTCTATAGAGAATATATTACAATATTTTTTTATAAATCCATAAAAAACCTTTAGTTTTTTTCCCTTTAAATTACAATCATAAAATATAAGATTATGCATAAGATACCTTTATTTATTCAACCATTTTTTCCAGGTCATAAAATATTCTCATATTTCTGCCCGCCACTCCAGTGGAACGAATCGTCAATTCTCTATTATGGGAATCTGTTAAATCAGCCATCGTAGATGTATAACTCCCATCCAATTCTTTTTTTGCTCAACTGGCGGCGCGCAGAATTTTATAAAAGTTCTGATGTCTCCAGTTGAGACTTTACTCTTCTTTATATGCCAAGAAACTTTTTATTATACCCTGGACAGATATTCCCCAGTTCTCGTATCAATCTTAATCTTATCGCCCTGATCCACAAACAAAGGTACATTCACCACAGCCCCAGTCTCCACTGTGGCCGGCTTGGTGGCACCCTGTGCAGTGTCTCCTTTAAATCCGGGCTCTGTCTCTGTGATTTCCAGTTCTACAAACAGAGGCGGCTCAATGGCGAATACATTCCCATTGTGAGAGCAGACCTTCACCATCTCATTTTCTTTTACAAACTTCAAAGCATCCCCGATAGCATCCTGGTTCAGACCGATCTGCTCATATGATGTGTTATCCATAAAGTAGAAAAGTTCCCCATCATTGTACAGATACTGCATATCCACCCGTTCAATCCTGGCTGCCGGGAATTTCTCCGTGGGACGGAATGACTTTTCCAAAACAGCGCCTGTGATGATATTTTTGTATTTTGTTCTCACAAAAGCCGCTCCCTTTCCCGGTTTCACATGCTGAAACTCGATAATCTGCACCACATTGCCGTCAATCTCCAATGTCACGCCATTCCTAAAATCTCCTGCTGAAATCATTGATTCTTCCTCCTATTTTAAATATATTAGATAACTGCGAAACAGTCATCTCACAGCCAGAGTTTGGGCAAAATAGACAAATAAGAAGCGAATTCAAAACGGTTTTGAGCTCCGTTTTGTCTATTTTGCTCAAACTCGTGACTCTTCAAAACAGTTTCTCAATTATCTATCATTTTACTCTTTTCGTATTCTTCCACCTGTTTTCGTATCTGTCCAATCAGCTCTCTGAAAGACTGGTCTGCAGTGACCACTGTAATATCCGCAAGCTTCTCATAGACAGGCTCCCTGGCAGCCAGCATTTTCCGGATCTTGCCCTCCAGATCCGCCCCCTGTAAAAGAGGACGGGTACGGTCACCCTGCAGACGCCTTTTCAACGTGTCCACAGAGCCCTTTAAATATACAATAATACCGATTTCTTTCAAATATTTATGGTTCTGCTGCTGCATGGGCAGTCCGCCGCCCACAGAAATCACCATTCTCTGCTTTTCCTGTCCCAGCTCTTTGATTGCTTTGGTCTCCAGTGCCCGGAAAAATACTTCACCAAACCGGCTGAAAATATCTGCCACGCTCATTCTCATCTCACTGGTTATCTTCTTATCCACATCCAAAAACGGAATTCTCATTTCCTGAGCCAGCCGTTTACCAGTCTCCGTTTTTCCAGACCCCATAAAGCCAATCAACACAATGTGCCTCATCTTATGTTATCCCCCCTACGCTTCTCATAAAAATGCAAAACGATTTTCTCCAGGTGTCTTTTTAAAACAATTTGTATCTCCTCTTTAGGATGTATTGGTTTGACCAGAATGTTCCGGATACCGGCCCGTTTTGCACCGTAAATATCCGTAAAAATCTGATCACCGATAAATAATGTATTGCTTGTATCCGTCCCCAGATATTCCATTGCCCTGTTGTAATTGACAACAGAGGGCTTATGAGCATCTTCAATGAAAGATTCTCCAATAGAATCGTTGAACGATTCCACCCGCTCTCTCTGATTATTCGAAAGAAAACAACTCTTAAAACCGATTTTCCTCAGCCGTTCAAACAATCTGACCGCCCGTGAATCCGCCGGTTTCCCATGGGGCACCAGAGTATTATCAATGTCAAACAAAAGCCCTCTGTACCCTTCCCGGTAAAGTCTTTCAAAATCAATGTCATAAGTGGAATCCATATAATCATCGGGAAAAAAAGCCGCAGCGCCTTTCGAAAGAAAAGACAGCTTCGTCTCCGCCAGAATCACCGCCGCAAAAAGCATCACACAGCCAGCCACCATCCGGCCGCTCATCCGCTCTCCCAGAAGCAGTATCGAAAAAAATGCCCCAAATACAGCTTCTGCGGAAAGAAGCAGCGAAGCCATATCCGGCGATGTATATTTCTGACATACATTTTGCAAAAGAAAGCCGATCATGGTGCTGAAAATCCCCAAATACAACATGGAGATAATCATATCTGTGCCAAATATCCCTGACGGAAGCCCGCCATCCAGAACCGGTGACGCCAGCCAGGAAAAAAGTGCTGCAAATGCCAGCTGCAGTGCGGTCAGCACCACCGGGTCCCAGCTCTGGGTATATTTATCAATGTACACCATATGCAGAGCAAATCCCATGGCACAGACCAGCGTCAGTATATCGCCCACATTCATGGACAAATCGCCCTGCAGTGATAAAAGGCCAATACCAGTCACTGCTAATACTGCTGCAGTGATACAGTAGGCGTCTGGCCTTTGTCCGGCCAGAATCCAATACAAAAATGGAACAATGATCACATATGCAGAAGTCAAAAAGGCATTTTTGCCCGCTGTAGTATACTGACAGCCGATTGTCTGCAGCAGATAGCTGGCAAACAGCCAAAATCCCAGAACTGCCCCCGCCCACACTGTACCCCGCTTCAAATTTCTCAGCCGTTTCCAACACAGTGCAGCCAGCATAACAGCCGCAATGGTAAAACGGATGGCCAGCATATATGCAGGAGGGATTACATCCAGAGAATTCTTAACCACCACAAAGGCAAATCCCCAGATAGCCGCTGCGCTTAAAAGCCCTGCCCCTGCCAGTACTTTTATTTTTTCTTCTCTCATCTCTCCAAGTATTCCAATAATCTTTCGTAGTTCTCTTCCATCAAATCGTAACCGTGCTGATAGAATTTCATCAGAGCCTGGTTGTTTCTCTCCGTTCTGGACACGGTTTTCTGTCCCGGCCGGATTACAAATACCCTGCCCTGAGCCTCCCATTTTTCAATATATGAGATGGTTTTGTTGTACATATAAGCCCTGCGGAACATTGCTTTGACAAAATTAGGGTATTTTTTATACATGGTGGTATAGAGCGGCCTGCTTTTTCTCAGAGGCTGCTTTCGATATCCAGCTTTTCTGGTCAGAACGATTACATTTTTCTTATTTCCCAGCTTCAGAGAACGGATAATAGGTATAGAATCTGCAATCCCCCCGTCCAGATACGGTTTCCCATCCACCTGAACCATAGAACTGGCCGCAGGAACACTGCAGGAAGCCCGGCAGATATCCATCAGCCTCTTCCCGTCTGACCGCTCATCCAGATATTCCGCCCTGCCTGTCAGACAATTGGTCACCACCATCTCACATCGCAGAGGAGAATGAAAATATGTTTCATAATCAAAGGGAAAAATCTCATTGGGGTATTTGTCAAACACCATATCCATGTCAAACAAATGTCTGGTCTTCAGCGTATGCCTCAGACTGATGTACCTGTACTTCTTATCTTTGTGTATCATACAATCCCTGGTACGTCCAATTTGACGGGACACGTAATCCACCGCATTACAGGCCCCTGCAGACGCCCCTACAACATAAGGCAGGTACAATTCCTGTTCCATCAGATAATCCAGCACGCCGGAGGTAAACACACCTCTGGCCGCTCCGCCTTCTAATACCAGGCCGGCACCGTGTATTTCCATCGCGGTCCACACTTCCTTTCCGAACAAATATGCTGTGGCAGGCTGCCACATGGGAAAACAATTGATTCAATCAGCGCTGGGACAAATCATGGTACTCTACTGCATCCTGCACATTCATATAGGCGGGACGGATAATCTTATCGGTATTGATCAGCTCTTCCAGACGATGGGCACTCCATCCCACAATACGCGCAATGGCAAACATGGGCGTATACAACTCTATAGGCAGATCCAACATACTGTATACGAACCCGCTGTAAAAGTCCACGTTGGCACTTACACCCTTATAAATATGTCTCTCTTCCCCAATTACCTTGGGTGCCAGACGCTCCACCATAGAATAAAGGGCATATTCCTCATATCTTCCCTTCTCTTTTGCCAGCTTTTCCACAAATCCCTTAAATATCTGGGCTCGGGGGTCAGATATGGAATAGATAGCATGTCCAATACCATAGATGAGACCGCGCTTATCAAACGCCTCTTTATGCAGCAGTTTTTTCAGATAGTCTGTCACCATCTCCTCATCTGCATAATCTGTCACATGTTCCTGTAAATCCTGGAACATCTTCACAACTTTGATATTGGCACCGCCGTGTTTCGGCCCCTTTAAAGAACCCAGCGCTGCCGCTATGGCCGAATAAGTATCTGTACCAGAAGAAGATACCACGTGTGTGGTAAAAGTGGAGTTATTACCACCGCCATGCTCCATATGAAGAATCAAAGCCAGATCCAGAATCATTGCTTCCAGATTTGTATATTTTTTATCCGGCCTTAACAGGCGCAGAATATTTTCCGCTGTGGACAATTCCCGGGAAGGTTGATGAATGTAAAGACTCTTGCCCATTATATAATGGTTATACGCCTGATATCCATAGACAGACAGCATAGGGAAAACAGCAATCAGATTCAGGCACTGACGCAGTACATTTGGCAAAGAAATATCTTCCGGATTGTTATCATAAGAATATAATGTAAGAACGCTCCGGGACAAGGTGTTCATCATATCTCTGCTGGGTGCCTTCATAATGACATCACGCACAAAGTTACGGGGCAGGGAACGCTGAGCAGATAATAACTGCTTAAAGTCATCCAGTTCTTTTTCATCCGGCAGACAGCCGAAGACAAGCAGATATGTGACTTCCTCAAAGCCCAGACGGCCGTCTTTCAGAAAACCCTGAGTCAGATCTTTCACATTGATTCCCCGGTAAAACAGACGGCCCTCACAGGGAATCTTTTTCCCGTTTTCCATGCGGTAAGCTTCCACATTGGAGATCTTGGTAAGCCCGGCCAAAACTCCCTGGCCATTCAAATCCCTCAGTCCGCGTTTCACATCATATTTTCCATAAAGCTCTACTGGAATCTGGCTGTTTTCGTAGCAGATATCCGTCAGTCGTGTGAGCTCCGGTGTTACTTTCATTTTAAATCCTGACATTCAAACACTCCTTTCCGTTTGTCCACTCTCTATGACGATATGGCACCTGCACTCAGTGCCGCAAAAGCACTTCCAAATACAACGGACAAAATTACTCCAATAACTATACTGATAATCCACCAGATCAATGCAGCTTTACAATAGTTTGCTCTTGTGCGGTTTTCACTGCTGAATCCCCATACAAACAGCATAATAATATTCACACACGGAATACTCATTACCAATGTAATAATCATCCATTGCCCGATACCCATAACCGGCTCCATCTCAGTATCATACTGAGATATATTCTGCATGGTTTCATTATACTCGTTCATTTTTTTCCCTCCTCAAAATCACTTCAAAAAATATAAAGGCAGTCAACATCTGTATCAGTTTACCATATCCAAGAAGATTATGCAACTACCATAAAAGCGTCTGCTGCAGACGTTCCACAGCATCCCCAGGCCATTTCCCGGCTCATAAAGCATAGGCGCCCTATGGGGGAAAACTGTAAGCATACGGTATACATAGAAAACGATAGACACTGCCAAAACAGCAGATGCTGTCCATTTCAGCGCCTTGCTGTCCCTGCCCGCTGCATACCTGCTGGCAAACGCCCAGACAGCCAGTACTGGCAGAGTGAAAACAAAAGGATGCATCTGCCAGGCTGCTTTCCAATGTCCCTGGAGAAGCAGCGCAGCAGCCCGGGTCATCCCGCAGCCGGGACAGGGCAGTCCGGTGAGCAGCACCATAGGACAGATGGAAATGCCCAGCAGATATCCTGCCAGAACATAACCTGCAGCCATGAAAAGTCCCAAGCCGTAATTTCTCACATCCTTTAGAATCCGCGCTCTAATCTCTTTTATTTTTCTCATTTCTGCTGATAGGTACTGAGGAAGTCTTTTAATTTCCCCACAGCTTTTCCCAGCTTTTCCAGACAGGGCAGGTATACAATGCGGAAATGGTCCGGCTCTTTCCAGTTAAAGCCGCTTCCGGGCACCAGCAGCACCCTCTTTTCTTTCAGGAAATCCAATGCGAACTGTTCATCATTGGTAATATGGAACTTCTCCACGTCTATCTTGGGGAAAATGTAAAAAGCCGCCTGGGGTTTCACGGCCGTAATTCCCGGTATGTCTGTCAGCGTCCGGTATACCAATTCCCTCTGCTCATAGATTCTCCCACCCGGCCGGATATATTCCTTCACACTCTGATAGCCGCCCAGACAGGTCTGAATAATGGACTGTGCCGGCACATTGGAGCAGAGACGCATATTGGAAAGCATTCGGATTCCCTCTATATATCCTTTGGCATGCTCCTTGGGACCGCTTAAAACCATCCACCCGGCGCGGAAGCCTGCCACCATATGGGATTTGGACAACCCGTTGAATGTGATACAGAACCGGTCCGGTGCCAGAGAAGCGATGGAGATATGCTCCTGGCCGTCGAACACCAGACGGTCATAGATCTCATCGGCAAAAATTATCAGGTCATGCTCCCTGGCCAGTTCCACAATCTGCTCCAGAATCTCCCTGGGATACAATGCTCCTGTGGGGTTATTGGGATTGATAATGACAACAGCCTTTGTGCGCCCGGTGATTTTCTTTTTCATATCTTCCAGGTCAGGATACCAGCCGGACTGTTCATCACAGATATAATGTACCGCCTTTCCCCCTGCCAGATTGGCCGTCCCTGTCCATAAAGGATAGTCCGGCGTGGGGATTAAAATCTCGTCCCCGTCATTTAACAATGCCTGCATACACAGATTGATCAGCTCACTGACCCCGTTGCCTGTGTAAATGTCATTCATGGTCACACCCGGTATCTGTTTTGACTGGCAGTACTGCATAATTGCTTTTCTAGCGGAAAAAATCCCCCTGGAATCCGAATATCCCTGGCTGGACCGGACAGAGCTGATCATATCCAGAATCACTTCCTCCGGCGCTGAAAAACCAAACGGCGCAGGATTTCCGATATTCAGCTTCATAATCTCCATGCCGTTTTCTTCCATCCGGGCAGCCTCGTCCACCACCGGCCCCCGCACATCATACAATACGTGGTCCAGTTTAGAAGATTTCTCAAAGTTCCTCATTTTTTCATTCCTCCTCGCTTTCCGGAAATTGCCGCCGGCTGATTCTGCGGCCTCCAGTCCGGAATTATTTTATAATCTCACATTTTTTTCCCGGTGGCAAGATTTTATTGAAAAAGTGCGGCGGAAAAATGTCAAAAGAAGAGGAAAAGCCCAGCTGTTATGCCGGACTTTTCCTCTTCTTTTTTACTTTCGCCTTTTTGCCAAAAAAGGCGATTCCGTAGATAATCTGCTGTTCATACCCTTCTGGCATGACCTTTCCGTACCCATTTTTTTCAATCTGCGCCACGGCCTCATCGCAGTCCCTGTCAAGATCCTTTTCCTTTTTCGAACGCTTAAATTCCAAGAGCAGGACTCTCCTGCCGGCTCTATCCCTGATACGAAGATCCAAACGTCCCAAGCCAGCCTCATCATTTGAGTCCGGGGCATATCCTGTGGCGGTAAAAATGCCGTTTAATATTCCGTGATAATACTCTTCCCCATAGTCAAAATAACTGATGGAGTTCCAAAGAATATCCGTTAAAGATAAAGACGCCGCATCCTCATCCTGATTCCACATTGCTGTGATAAACTCATTTACTTTTGAAGCATCTAATGTCCTGTGAAACCGGGCTGCTACTGCATGGCGGAAAATCTCAGAAATCTCAGCATTGGGAATTCTAATCTTTATCTTTCCTTTTATATTTGTTTTATCAGCCTTTGATACATACCCGGTCATCAGGAGAATACTCCAAAGACTCTTTTCTGATTCTGCCAGCTGATCGTATGTCAGTTCCTGCAGGATCTCTTCGGTAATTGTCCCCCCATTCAAAAGGATTTCAAACTTATCAGAAACATCAATCTTTGGGTGATTGATAAAATCGTCCAAAATTGCGTTTCCGCTTGTATTTACCCAGAAATTCTGAGGTACTTCTTCTTTGTCATCCATAACGGCCGACAGATAGCTGACAACGTCCCATGGACAAAAAACTTCGCTGTTACCGAAAATATACCCGTCGTACCACTGTGTGATGGCAGCCATTTTTTCGGAAAGGCCGGCAAATTCCAGCATTTTTGCAACTTCATTCTGTGTAAACCCGAAGTACTGGCTGAACTTCCTGTTCAACACACAATAACAGGCAAAATTATTCACCCCCGTAAAAACACTTTCCTTAGATATCCGAAGACAGCCTGTGAGCACAGCAAATTTCAGATGTTCGTTGGTCTTCAGGGACGTGCTCAGCAGACCCCTTATAATATCCAGCATCTGTCGGTAAAACTCTTTGTTCTTCGATGCTTCTGCTTTTGCCAGGGGAACATCATACTCGTCGATGAGCAGAATTACAGGCTTCCCATGCACTGCATGCATCATGCGCATGATTGTGGCAAGAGAAGTTTTTATTTCTTCCAGCTTTGCGTTCTGACTGATCAGCCGATTAAAAATTTCCTTATCTTCATCCAATATTTTTCCGCTGTTTCGCAGGTAGACATATTTTTTGCACAGACTTGCCAGTGTAACTTTGAGCATCCCATATGCACCATGGAAATTCAACCCCTCCACATCTTTAAAAGATAGAAATAAAACAGGATACTGATTCATCCATTCTTCACAGAATTCCGGATGATTCAAAATGGCTAAGCCGTCGAACACTTCCCGGCTGTCTCTGTTGATATCAAAGAAACTTTCCATCATACTCATAGTGAGAGTCTTTCCAAAACGGCGGGGACGGGTAAACAAAGCCACCTTGTTTCGCGTCTTTTCCACAAGCTCATAGAGCAATTCCGTTTTATCTACATAATAGCCGTCTTCCCTGATAAGCTCGTCAAAGTTCTCGTTTCCAACCACGATTATTTTCTCCATGAAAATCCGTTTCCTTTCAAAGGTTTTTATTCCTGGCTGCAGTACTTGTCACAGTTTATTCAAGCATACCACCAGGACATGGGATTTTCAAGAAGCGGGGCTGATTTCTCATAAAGGTTACTCCCCATTAAATTCCTTCACCGCATCAATCATAGCCGCAATATTCTCCGCGGAGATTTTGTGTGATCAATACATTTTCCCAGCGGAGATTCTGCCCAATCTATACATTTTCTCGATTGACTTTATGCGGCACGGGAAATATAATAACAGATAGCAGATTAGAGTGTGTCCTAAAAATGCTTTTTGTCAGATGTGCGTCACCCTTGGTGGGAGATTTGTGCCAGATGAAGGGCGCATAGCGGGCTGCAGTTCTCAATGAAAGGTGTGGATAAAATGAAACGGTTTGCAATGAACAGACTGGAAGAATGGAAAGCCAACCCTGACCGGCTCCCGCTGATTATACGCGGGGCAAGACAAGTTGGTAAAACGTGGCTTATGAAAGAATTCGGCAGAAATTCTTTTGAAAAATGTGCCTACATTAATTTTGACCGTAACCAGCGGATGCGGCAATTATTTGCAAATGATCTCCACATAGACCGGATTCTGCAGGGACTGGCTATTGAAAGTGATGTGGATATTACACCTGAAAATACGCTGATTATCCTGGACGAAATCCAGGAAGTTCCGGAAGCACTGCAGACCCTAAAATATTTTGCAGAGGATGAACGCCATGTATATTATATCCTGGCGGCAGGCTCACTGCTGGGGATTGCCATGCACGAAGGCACCTCTTTCCCAGTGGGAAAAGTGGACAGTCTGCATCTGTATCCCCTGTCCTTCACTGAATTTTTATGTGCTGTCGGAAATGAGGCTTTGTACAAACTTCTGCAGAACAACGATTTTGAAATGATTACGGCTTTTAAAGACCGATTTATCGACTTGTTGAAAAATTATTATTATGTGGGCGGTATGCCGGAAGCAGTCTCCACATACACCAAAGACCATAGTCTGAAAGATGTGCGGCGGGTACATCTCAGATTGCTTTCAGACTATGAACAGGACTTTTCCAAACACGCGCCCCGAGAAATCATCCCCCGCATCCGGATGGTGTGGGATGGGATTCCTTCTCAGCTGGCGAAAGAAAATAAGAAATTTATCTACAGCGCTCTGCGGTCAGGCGCCCGGGCCAAAGACTTCGAACTGGCCATTCAATGGCTGCTGGACTGTGGACTATGCCACAAAACCGGCAGAATAAAGAAGGGTTCTGTCCCACTGAAAGCCTATCAGGATCTCAACGCATTCAAATTATACCTGGCTGATGTGGGCCTTCTGGCTGCCGCTGCGGATCTGGATGCAAGAACACTACTGAATGGTAATGACATTCTTACCGAATTTAAGGGAGCTTTGACCGAACAATATGTGTGCCAGCAGATAATCTCAGAACTTTCAGCCATTCCCTATTATTGGTCAGCAGAATCATCTTCCGGAGAGGTTGACTTTGTCCTGCAGCACAAGGGAATGATTATTCCCGTTGAAGTAAAGGCAGAAGAAAACCTGATGGATTCAGAGGAACCCTCTGAATCTGTCTCAGCTTTCCAGCTCCACTACCGCTCTCTCAAACTGGAAAAATATATCAATATACACGTCCGTGATCACTTTACAATACTCTTTAATCACCATACCGTCATAATCATAGGACAGTTCATTGCGTACTTTCAGCATTTCCATCCACTTCTGGTCAGTAATCAGCTCTGCCTGAAATGCCTGTTTCAGCACCTCTTTCGGTGAACCGGTTACAAAATTTATGATTGCGCAGCGCTGAATCAGGATATCTTTCATAATCTTCCAGACCAGTTCAAACGTTATGCTGAACTTGGCTGCAGTTCCGCTTAAAACAAAAGAATCTTTCATGTCTCTTCTTTTTGCTTCTTCCAGACTGTACAGTGACTGCTGAAAGCTATGAAATCTTTTCATATATTTTTCTTCCATATAAGACCACATCCTCCAATAAATTTTGATTCCTGACTGTATCCAGATTTAACAAATCTATGGTATATAATGTGTCGATTTCCTCCACAGCTTCCTCCAAACGTTCAAACTCTTTTACCCCGGCCGCTGCAATGTCAATGTCGCTTCGTTCCAGATTTGTCCCCTTCGCCCTTGACCCGTATAAATACACTTTCTCTGCTGAAAGTTCTTTGCAGATTTCAATGATTCTTTGAAGCACATCATCTACTGACATATTCTTTCTCCTCATACCACGCGGTGCTCCCCTGCCCCCACTTTGTTTCCAATCTGGCAAGGCCGGTCCAGATCCATCAATTCCTGTTCCTTTAATACCTCAAAAAACATGACCCTATCCAGATATCTCTCCAAAACTTTCCGGCCCCCCTGATCCCCTTCCAGCCTTTCCAGCTCCGGAAAATATTTCCTGGAAAACCAAGCGGGATTTCCTCTTTCTCCTCTGCAGACCACGCATCCAAGCTCTGCCTGGCTTTTCTCCATGGCGGCAAGAAAGTTCTCTGCCGTCTGCTCCGCCAGGTAAGGCTGGTCTGCCACAAAGCACCCGCACGCCTGGGAACCTGCTGCTGCCGCAAGACCTGCCCGGATGGAATAGGATGCCCCCTTGGGACTGTCCTGGGACAGGACTGCCTGGATGCGGCCATTTAAGGTGGGAGCCATCTCACGTACCTGCCAGGCAATCTGAGGATACTGGGTGACTACAAGAATTTCCCATTTAGGATGCCGTATACAGATGTTTACCAGTCTGTCCAGCAGATGCCGGTACAAAGGTTTCCCTTCCCATGGATATAACAGCTTGTTTGTGCCAAAGCGGCGGCTGTTGCCAGCCGCCAGATAGATCAGACTTATTTTCATTTTTCCAAAAGCCCCATGGCAATTTTCTCACTGGTAATGGGCAGTTCACGAAACCACAGCCCGGTGGCATTGGCAACGGCATGGGCAATGGCGGGAGCCGGGGTGTTGATCACCACCTCGCCGATGGATTTAGCTCCAAAAGGCCCTGTGGGCTCATAGCTGCTCTGAAAATCCACCCTCAATTTCCCCATATCCAGGCGGGAAGGAATCTTATACTGCATCAATGAATTGTTCCGCAGTTTTCCTTTGCTGTTATATTGAATGTCTTCATATAATGTCATCCCGATACCCTGGGCCAGACCACCCTCGGTCTGCACCCTGGCCAGATTAGGGTTGATCACCGTTCCGCAGTCCACCACTGCCGCGTAGTCCAGAATCTCCACATGCCCGGTCTCTTTATCCAGCTCGATTTCCACCGCCCCTGCCATAAAGGGCGGCGGCGAAACCGGAGAGCTGTGGCTTTTCGTCACCTGAAGGGCATGATTGCTGTCACACATGGAGGCCTGGCCGATCTGCTCCAGCGTAACCGTCCTGCCGTTATCCCGATTCACAGCTGTGCGCCCGTCAAACTCCAGTCCATCTGTTTCACATTCCAACATCCTGGCCGCCTGTTTCCGAATCCTGTGCACAAGACTGATGCATGCCCGCTGTACCGCCTTTCCCGTAATATATGTGGTACTGGATGCATAGGAGCCTGTATCGTAGGGTGAGGTATCTGTATCTGCCCCGGACACTGCCACATTTTCTACAGGACACATGAGACTCTCTGCCGCCATCTGTGCCAGAATGGTATCACACCCGGTTCCCATATCCGCTGCAGCGATGGACAGCAGATACGTCCCGTCTTCATTTAATTTCACTGTGGCAGAACCCACGTCCACGTGGGAAATACAAGAGCCCTGCATACCCATAGCGATACCCACACTGCGCACTTTTCCATTTCCCATATCCCGGCAGGGATGCTTATCTTTCCAGCCAATCATATCCGCCGCCAAAACCAGACATCTGTCCAGTGCACAGCTGTTAGTCTCCTCTCCATAGTAAGCCGGCATCACCTGGCCTTCCCGGACCATGTTTTTCAGACGCAGCTCTACTGGGTCCATATGCAGTTTCTGGGCCAGTTGGTTCACGGCAGATTCCACTGCAAAGATTCCCTGGGTAGCTCCGTATCCCCGGTAAGCCCCTGAGGACATCCGGTTAGTATACACCACATCATACACAAAACGAAAAGCATCTAAGGACCCATAAAGGGGAATGGACTTATGCCCGGACAGACCGACCGTCGTAGGCCCGTGTTCTCCATAAGCCCCGGTATTGGACAGGGTGTATACATCTATTGCCCGGATACGGCCCGTCTGGTCCGCTCCTATTGTTACGGAAACCTCCATCTCATGCCGGGGTGATGACGCTGTCTGGGTTTCTTTCCGGCTGAACACCATCTTTGATGGCTTCCCCGTTTTCCAGGTCACAAATGCCGGGTAAATCTCTGATACCGACGTCTGTTTTGCCCCGAATCCCCCTCCGATTCTCGGCTTGGAAACCCTTATCTCCGATTTGGGTATCCCCAGCGCTGTTGAGAGAATCCTTCTTACATGGTACACAATCTGCGTGGAACTTACCACATTCAGCCGTCCATAAGCGTCCAGATAACAAAAGGTGCAAAAAGGCTCCATCATTGTCTGCTGGACGGCTTTTACATGATAGGTTCCCTGGACCGTCACATCGCATCTCGCCAGTACCGCTTCCACATTTCCCTCACAGCTCTCCCCAGAGGCACATAGATTTCTCTTTTGATCGGCTCCCACCGGACAGAGTGACTTCCAGCTGTCTTCCGGATGCACCAGCACAGAGTGGTCCTTTGCCTGGTGAAAATCAAGAACTGCAGGAAGAACTTCGTATTTCACTTTTATTTTCTTAAGAGCAAGGTCCACGCACGCCTGGTCTTCCCCCGCCACAATCGCCACTGGGTCCCCCACATGCCTCACATGACTGTCCAAAATCAGCCGGTCATAAGGGCTGGGTTCCGGATAGGTCTGCCCTGCCAGGGTAAACCGCTGCTGAGGCACGTCCTCCCAGGTGTAAATGGCCTCAATTCCTGGGAGATGTTCTGCTGCGGATGTGTCCACCTCCAAAATTTTTGCATTGGCATGGGGACTGCGCAGAACTTTCACGATTAGACAGTCTTTTGGTGCCAGATCGTCTGTATACACAGGTTTTCCGGCCACCAGTGCCTGCGCATCCTTCTTTCTGATGGGTTTTCCTACTGCCCGCATCCTGCACCTCCCTTCTTTTTGCATTCCAAAAATGCCCGGATTGCCCGAAGCTGCCCCTCATATCCGGAACAGCGGCATAAATTCCCAGCAAGATACTCTTTTACTTCTTCGTCAGTGGGATTTGGATTCTCCCTGAAAAGAGCAATGGCATTCATAATCATTCCAGGATTGCAGAAGCCGCACTGCTCTGCCCCCTGGCCTGCAATAAATTCCCCCAGCTCCCGGGCCTCCTCCTGAAGCCCCTCCAGTGTATCCACTGTATGGCCGTCCGCCCTGGCAGCTAAAACCGAACAGGAAAGCACCGGCTTTTCGTCTAAGAATACGGTGCAGAGGCCGCAGTTTGACGTCTCACATCCCCGCTTCACACTATAACATCTATGGTCTCTCACAAAATCAATCAGAAGCAGGTCCGGCGCAATCTCCTCTGTGATTTTCTTTCCATTTAAAGTCAGACTAATGGGTATCTTTATCATCCTTTTTCCTCCTGAACCTCCTGAAGCCTCACCAGCCCTCTCTTTATCAACACACCTGCCAGATGACTGCGGTACCTGGCGCTGGCACGCATGTTGCTTCCCATGGGAATCTTCTTAGCCAGCTCTGCTGCCAGCTTCTCTATTTCCTCCGAAGTACAGGCATTATGGTCCAGCCGCTTTTTCCACTCATCCGGGATAGCAGCACATATTGCCCGTCCCGGCCTGGCCCCCGCTGCCACACGGGCTCCCCTGCTGTCGCTGGAAACTGCTATGGCCAGCACCGGGAAATCGGTCTTGGTGTTCCGATGAGACAGATACACCTGCCTGCCAGGCGTTTTTTTCACAATCACCTTTACCAGAATGTCCCTGTCACCCCGCCCTCTGGCTGCAAATTCTTCCAGAGACATGACGCCTGCCTGATACAGCTCCACATAGGTATCCAGGGCCAGGAAGCAGGTCAATACATCTGAAAATCCAAACCGCCCGAACAGACTTCCGCCTATAGTGGCCAGATTCCGAAACTGCACGCCCACAATATTTTTTACACTCTCCCGGACAGTGCCGTGGCTGACACGCTCCAGAAGCTCACTGGTCTCCAGCTGGCGCAGAGTTACCATGCACCCAATCCGGATTTCCTCCTCTGTATCTTCAATTTGATCCAGCCCCAGACCAGACAGGTCAATGGCTGTGCCAATTCTGGCATTGCTCATTTTCATCCAGAGCATACCGCCCAGAATGCGGCTGCTTCGTTTCTGATTCAGCTCATATGCCTGGCTGAGACTCTCTGCCCTGACATATTCTTTTATCTTTAACATGGTATCTACTCCTTAAATTACCACTTCCAGTATCTCTTTACTTTGATGATTCATTTTGGACTGCTGCCTCCATCCATCTCCTCTGAATGCTTAGAGCGCATACTATCTCTTAAATTATTCAGCTGATTCTGTATATAATCAGATTCCGCTTTTTCAAATAGCTTTTTCGTATCTTCTATTCTTTTTCTGCGAAACTTCCATCCTTTTGCCCCTACATCATAAAACATACAATATCTCATAAATGTGAAATTTCACCCCATTTATGAATCGTCTAAGCATATTTTTAATTGTGGTAACCAATTTTCCTTACAACTTTACTAATTTTAAATAAAAATAACAAATACACATAATCTCCACCCTAAAAATATATCATGTACTATAAAATTCATCAATATGTTTCTTAAATATAAGCTGGCGATTTTTAGAGTGTGTCTCCATGTGATTACTTTTCAAAAGAAAAAGGCGTCCCCTGCAGCACGGAACACCCTTTTTCCCACATCTTATTCACCTTTCAAAGCCACAACTTCAATCTCTACCAGCGCCCCCTGGGGAAGAGCCGCCACCTGGACTGCTGACCTCGCCGGATAGCTGCCCTCGCTGAAATATCCTTTATATACTTCATTCATCTTTGTAAAGTCCCCCATATCTTTTAAGAAAACTGTAGTCTTCACTACATGATCCATGGTACATCCTGCAGATGCCAGAACCATCTTTACATTCTCCAGTGACTGTTTTGTCTGGCCTTCAATATCTGTGGCAATGATTTTCCCCTCCGCCGGACAAATAGGGATCTGCCCTGAGAGAAACATTAACTTTCCTGTATCAATCCCCTGTGAATAAGGGCCGATTGCCTGGGGTGCTTTTTCTGTACTCAACACTGTCTTCATATGGTTACCTCCGATAAAAACATTTTTATTGTAATAATAATTTATCACAACTTCAAAGATATGTCAAGTTTTCTTCCGGAGCCTTGCAAAACAAATTATGAAAAAGATGATTCCATATACAGTGGTAATGGGCGTGGCCATGCCGATCAGAAGAAGTGAAGCATTGGGCAGGCGTGACATAAGTATGGAGACGGGGATACGAATGCAAAAGGCCGAAGTGATTCCCTGAACCATCACCGGAATACTGTTCCCACACCCATTGAAATAACCGATACTGGAAAACAGCGCACAAGTCAAGATACAGTCAGCTGAAAAGCCCCTCAGATAATCTGCGCTCTGCACAATGACTTCAGGGTCACTGGTAAACAGAGAAGACAGCTGGGCGCCGCCGAAAAATCCTCCGCAGAATATGACCACCCCCACTGCGCCCCCAGTTATCATAGCTGTAAACAGACCCTGCTTCGCCCGCTCTTTTTTGCCCGCTCCCATATTCTGGGCCACAAAGGCTGAGACACTCTGCATTACAGAAGAAGGCACCAGCATCACAAAGCTTACAATCTTCTGGGCCACTCCATATCCGGCTGACGGCATCAGCCCCATATGATTGATAATGGAATTGATCACCAGAAAGGAAATCTGCACCATGGCCTCCTGCAGGGCAATGGGAATGCCCACATTCAAAATTTTCTTAAGCTCCCCGCCGTAGATCCTGCACTGTTTCCTGGTAAACGATACCGGAAGGCTTTGTTTCTGAAGCACAAACATGGAACAAATCACAGAGACAAACTGTGCCCCCACTGTGGCAATTGCCGCCCCCGCCACATCCATATGCAATGCTCCCACCAGCAGAAGATCCCCTGCAATATTCACCACACAGGCAATCCCTACAAAAATGAAGGGAAGATTGGCATTGCCCACACCTCTGAGTACACCGCTGATCACATTGTAGGCAATAATAACCAGAATACCGCCGGAACAAATCCGGATATATAGAATGGTTTTTGCCACAGATTCTTCCGGAACCTGCAGAATACCCACGATATTTCCTGCAAACACTTCCAGCAGAACCGTCAGCACAATACCTAAAACTGCAAACAATACGATAGTTGTCCCCACGGCGTCGCCGGCTGCCCTTGGTTTCTTTTCTCCTATATGCTGGCCAATCATTACCGTAGATCCCATAGCCAGACTGACAATGACAAACGTCACCATCTGCATAAATGCACTTCCTGTGCCAACGGCGGAAATACTGGACGCATCTCCAAAACGTCCCACCACCAGCAAATCCACAGCCCCATAAGCGGCTTGAAGGATCAGTGCCCCCAATACCGGTACTGCAAACCGAATCAGAGATTGGAACACCGACCCTTCCAAAAATGTATTTTCTCTTTTATCACTCATTTTACCAATTATTCCTTGTTTTATATTACAGCGTGTTTTTATCAATAATCAATAGGACATTGCCATATGCTCATTTTCTGCCCATATGGTCTCAAAATACTCCCGGTCAATCTTTTCATCTTCCCCAGTCCACGGGTCATTATAATAAAGAGACTCCCTGTCGTATCCGGTCAACGCTATGGTATGGGACCCAAAGCCATCCAATCTGGTCACCCATACCACCACCAGCCGTTTGTCCCTTAACTTATCTTCCAGCTGTTCATAGCTGCACCCTGTCATATTTACATAACTTCCCAAATATTCCTGGGTCATATTTTCCAGCCCGCCTGGAAATACCACCAGACTTCCACCCTCAGACGAATAGGGACTTCCCACAAATCCCTGATTCGGGTCTGAGCTTGTAGGCATCTCGTCCGCAGCCTCCGTCTTACTGATTGTAATGCCAGCATAATTGGCCATCATGGTCCAGGAGGTAATTTCACAGCCCGTGGGCAGTTCCGGCCTTTGGCAGACAGGTTCGGACAGATTTTTCACAAAATAAATCTCACCGGTAGCCTTTTTCGCTTTATACTGCACTGTGTCCACCTGAAATGATCCTGTTTTTAATCGTCCGTTTTCATCATAAAAAACATTCACTCTGGACCCTTTTATCTCCCGTGTCACAAATCCAGTCTGCATCACGCCGTCTGTCCCAAAACAATAGGACTGGTTTTTAATCTTTTTCTCTCCTGTCACCATATTGCCATCTGCGTCAAAATAATACTTTTTGCCATTTGATTTCAAAAAGCCTGTATGTACTTTCCCATCCTCGTAATACCGGATCTGACCATTTTCCTGATGGAATCCGTTTTTGGTCCCATTGAAAATCTTTAAGCCGGCTTCTTCTGTTCCCACACCAGCTTCTGCAAGTATACTTCGGGGAACCTCAGCTGGTTTTGCTTTCAAAGCTTCATGATGTTCCGGCACAGCCGCACCCACCCTGCCTGCACTCATCAAACACGCCATGAAAAACAACATTCCTATTTTTTTCATACACACCCCTCATCTGACCTGGATCAAACAGTGAATACGTATTTTACAAAAAGACGCCGCCCGAGCAGGACATTTTACACATCATTCGCCTGCTGCTCTGGCGGCACTCTCTGCTTCTCCTATTCTGTCAACAGATACACATCTGTATAATACATGCCTTTGGAAGATGCTTCTTCGTGGCTGGCCACATAGATATCAATACAGTTCTTTTTAATGGCGCCGCCGCAGTCCTCTGCCACATATACCTGTCCATTGATTACGATCTCTGTACCATAAGGAATCTGTTTCGGCTCTACAGCTATCGTCCTGTTTGTCACCGGAGGTACGCCGCTGGCAGTGGAATTCATACCGGAATACGGACCGCAGCAGATACTGCAGGCACAGTAATGGGTAATCCGGAACTCTCCCAGAGGTTTCAATTTTGCCGTGGAAGATACACTGACCGCTTCGCCCTCATTGACAATGATTGCATTTGCAGCCGCTGTGGCATCCTGAAGATTCTCAGTGGCCGCTTTTGCCCAGATACTCTCAGAGGCAGAATCTGAGGAAGGTTCTATCAGCGCTTCACCCTCAATCATAACTTCTTCCAGCTCATCTTCTTCCCGGTCTTCCAAGTCATCTGATTTCTTTTTCTCCTTTGGCTTGGACTTTTCTTCTTTCAGCTCAGTCATCACATCATTCTGAAGAAAACCTGTGATTTTCTTTCCTGAATCGTCATTGTAAGTAATCTGGCTCCAGTTATCACTGCACATTCCTGTGCAGGTGACCACATCGTCCACGGCCACCTCTCCCACACTCAGTCCATCCCTGGTGCCGGGAAAGTTCAGAACCTGGGCATCTTGTACAACAACCAGCTTTTCGTTCATTTTGGTAATCAGCTGCTTGCTGGACAGATAATATGACTCTGCGTATCCATAAACTTTTTTGCCCTTTACCGTAAGTACCAGCTTACTCCAGCCATTGTCACACAGCCCCACTCTGTCTGCCGGCTCACCAAAGGAAAGCTTCTGCATAATCTTTGCATCTGCATTTGGATGCTCCCGTATTTTTAAAGATGCATGGGAACTATACACCTTTCCAGCTGATACTACCATCTTTCCTTTGTTCCCTTTTCCATCCTCAAAATACTGTATCACAGCCGGCGTACCTTTTGCTTCTATCTTATTGACAGCAGCCTTGTAATCCAGTGTGGAGGCCGTAACATTTACAGATATCCCTGTCGTCAGAGAAACGGACAACATAATTGCTATGAATCGTCTCATACTTCTCCTTTCCGCTGCCAAGCATGTTTCTGTTTCCAACACGCCCCAGATTTATTCCTCCTCTGAAGAAACTTCTTCGGAAGATGCCTCATCATTGTCGTCTTGCAAAATTTCAGTTACATTCCCATCGTCCTCAGCGATATCGTTTTCAGATACATTATTTTCGGAAATATCATTTCCAGATACGTCTTCTCCCGATTCTTCTGTCTCATCCCCTGCCTCTTCTGCATCCTCCATTTTCATGGTAAATTTCAGATTAGAGGTCACTTTCAATGACTTCAGGACTTTCTTATCCACCTGGATATCCGCACCATCTTTCCATTCCTCTGTTGTCTTTTCATATAAGTCTTGTTTCCGCTGGTCTACAATGGACTCTTTTTCATTTTCCGTTTCTTCCTCATCAAAAGCTTTATCCAGTCTTACCACATAATATGCGTCTTCCCCTTCTATCAGCTCTCCGGCAATCTCGCCATCTGAAAGCTTTCCTGCAGCATCCTGTACAGCCTGGGGAACCGTATCAGAAACAGAACTTTCATCCTCATCATCCTCTTTTTCCGGGGGATTTGTGGTAAAATGCGTTTCAACAGCACTGAGATTTTCGTCCACATCCTTGGCAATAGCATCCATGTCCGCGTCTGCTGTTGCCAAAACTTCGTCCAAAATCTTCTGTGCCTTTTCCTCAGGGCTGCTTTCTTCCTCTTTTTCAGCGTCTTCATTGGCAGATTCCGATACTTCTTCCCCGCCTTCCTCCGCTTCTTCTGCAGTGCTTACCTCCACATAAGTCACAGATGTCTGCTGGGCTTCCTCATCACTCACCTCTGTGTCCACGTCTTTTACAATGGGATCATACATCTTCTTTTCATATGTCTGAAGTTCCAGTACAGTCTCCATATCGCTCTGAGTCACTCCCAGATCAGCCAATGTTTCTTCTGAATTAGCTGCTATGAAGTTTTCAGCCGCCTCTGCAATCTTTTTCTGCTCTTTTTTTGTGATCTCAACATCGTAATCTCCGGATTTTGCCTTGAGCAGATACATCAGCTCCACCTGGTCCAGCACATCACTGCGGGCTGATTCCCCATAAGTTTCTCCTGAGTCCTCATCCATCACATTATCCCACATTTTGGGGTCCGCACCGCCAAAGTACATCTCATACATTGCCTGCGTCTGTGCCTGCTGATACCTGGTAAGAAAGCTTACCACCCCCAGGGGCACAGCCTCCCCATCCACCGTAACTACAGTTTTGGTTCCGTCTATTTTGCTGGAACAGCCAGTCAGCCCTGTAACTGCAAGAACACCGGCCAGACAGCCCAGAGCAATTTTTTTACCTGTCAATTTCATAACTTCCTCCCATAAATTTATACTATCCTGCCATTACTGAGTATATACTTTTTTTTATCCAGAGGCAAGCGGATTTCTCAAAATATCATACATTCGTCACATTCTGCCGTTTATTCTTCATAAACTGTCCGGCATCTGCGGAATAGCTTCTATTCTTCTATATAAACAACATCTCTCAAGTCCATCAAAAATTCTTCCACCTCATTCACCTGTTTCTTTTCAACTGCCAGGACAAATCCTTTTTTATCCCCTTTCAAAATCTGAAGTTTTCTTCCATATTTTGTCCGGAGGCCATTGATGCCTTCATTGAGCTTCACCTGATGGAACATGATGACTTTCACTTCTTTTCCCCACTGTTTGACTTCTGTCACATAGACACTGTGGCCCAGTGCTTTCAGATAGGCAATCAGTAAAAGGTTCATTACCGTATGAGGCGGTTCCCCGAATCTGTCCATGAGTTCTTCCTGCATATCCTCATACTCTTCTTTATCCGAGATTCCCGCAATCCGCTTATAAAGATTTAATTTTTGGAATTCATTGGGAATATAAGAATCTGGAATGTAGGCATTCATATTTAGATCAATGGTGGTCTCAAAGCTTTCCACGGTATGTATGCCTTTTGCTTCCTGCACCGCCTCGCTGAGCATTTTGCAGTACAAATCATACCCTACCGTAAGCATATGGCCATGCTGGTCTGCTCCCAGCAGATTGCCTGCACCGCGGATTTCCAGGTCCCGCATGGCGATTTTAAAGCCGCTGCCAAGTTCTGTGTACTCCCGGATAGCCGCCAGACGCTTCTCTGCCGTCTCTTTCAGAATGCTGTTCCTGCGGTACATCAAAAAGGCATAGGCCATCCGGTTGGAACGCCCGATTCTTCCCCTGAGCTGATAGAGCTGGGACAGTCCGTACCGGTCAGAATCATGGATAATCATGGTATTTACATTGGAAATATCCAGTCCGGTTTCAATAATGGTGGTGGTCACCAGCACATCCACTTCTCCATTGATAAACCGGTACATAATTTTTTCCAGCTCTCTCTCATTCATCTGTCCATGGGCAAAATCCACCTGGGCATCGGGAACCAGTTTCCCGATTTTTCCCGCCATATCCACAATATCTTCCACCCGGTTATAGACATAATAAACCTGTCCGCCACGGTTCAGCTCCCGGTTTATGGCCTCCCGGACTGTTTCTTCATCATATTCCATCACATACGTCTGAATGGGAATCCTATCCATGGGCGGTTCTTCCAGCACGGACATATCCCGGATACCGATAAGGCTCATATGGAGCGTCCTGGGAATTGGTGTGGCTGTCAGCGTGAGCACATCCACATTTTTCTTCAGCTGCTTGATTTTTTCCTTATGCCTCACTCCGAAACGCTGTTCTTCATCAATCACCAACAGCCCCAGGTCTTTAAATTCCACATCCTTTGACAGCAGACGGTGGGTGCCGATCACCACGTCCACCCCGCCGTTTCTCAGTGCCTTCACAGTCTTATTCTGCTGGGCAGTTCCCCGGAAGCGGCAGAGCAGATCCACATACACAGGAAAATCTTTCATTCTCTGGACAAACGTATTGTAATGCTGCTGGGCCAAAATTGTGGTGGGCACCAGATAAGCCACCTGCCTGCCCTCCTGAATTACCTTGAATGCCGCCCGCAGAGCAATCTCCGTCTTGCCATACCCCACGTCTCCGCAGATAAGACGGTCCATGACTTTCGTGCTCTCCATATCCCGCTTGGTATCTTCAATGGCCTGCAGCTGGCCTTCTGTCTCCTCAAAGGGAAACATTTCCTCAAATTCCTTCTGCCATACCGTATCCGGACCATATACATAGCCGTCTGTGGCCTGACGGGCCGCATACAATTCCACAAGGTCTTTTGCTATATTTTGTACAGCTCCCCGTACTTTATTCTTCGTTTTGCGCCATTCTGGATGTCCCAGCTTGTTCAGCTTCACATGTCCGGCATCTGCTCCGGCATATTTCTGAAGCATATCCAGCTGAGTAGCCAGGATATAAAGATGACTGCCGCCCTGGTATTCCAGTTTGATATAATCTTTAGAAACCCTGTCCACTTCCACTTTTTCAATGCCCCGGTATATGGCAAGTCCATGGTTTTCATGAACCACATAATCCCCGATGGAAAGTTCTGAAAAATCCTGGATTCTCTGACCGCTGTACTCCTGTTTCTTTTTTCTCTTTTTCTGCTTCTTCCCGAAAATGTCAGTTTCCGTAATCACCGCAAAGCGGACAAACGGGTACTCAAATCCCCGATGGGCGTGTCCGTATGCCACCATAATTTCGCCCTGAGACAAGGTGCGTGACTGGTCCTCGGAGAAAAAACTGTTCAGCCCTTTTTCCTGCAGATCCCCTGCAAGCCGCTGGGCCCGGGTGCGGGACCCGGAAAGAAGCACCACCCGATACCCCTGTTTCTTCCACTCCTGCAAATCTTTGATCAGCAATTCAAAACTATTGTTATAGGAATTGATCGACTTTACCATAAGGTGATACTTTCCTATCACATTCCAGTCTGTCTGTCTGGGTTCTATGGCGCTCAAAGACATGCAGCTGCGTCTGTTGAACTCTGTGCACACCTGCGAAAAACTGCACAACAATTTCTCATGAAGATTCTCATACCCTTTTTCTTCACGATTGCGCATACTGTTTTTAAATTCTTCCTCCAGGGCCTCCCCCTTCTCCAGAATCCGGTTGGGTTCATCCAGCACGAAAAATGTCTCCTCTTTTGGAAAATAATCCATAAAGGTGACCATGCCGTCTTCCCGGTATTTTTCCGCAGCGGGATAGATGGTGATTTTTTCCAGATTTTCCAGAGAACGCTGGCTCTCCACGTCAAAACTGCGGATAGAATCCACTTCATCCCCCCACAGTTCAATCCGCCATGGATTTTCTTCAGTCAGCGGAAAAATATCCACAATGCCGCCCCGTATGGAAAACTGTCCGGAGATTTCCACCTGGCCTGTCCGCTCATATCCCAGACTGACCAGATCCCGGCCCAGCTGTTCCAAATCCATAGGGCTGTCGTTTTGAAAATGCAGACAGCTTTTTTCAATCTCCTGCAGCGGCCGGATGCGCTCCATGCATCCCCCCACACTGGTGATCACAGTCACGTTCTCCTTCTCCAGAATTTTCCGGATTACCCGCATCCGCTGTTTGGTCAGGAGATTCCCCTGAATATCCGCATAATAAAACAACAAATCTTTTGCCGGATACAAAAGAACATCCGGCTGATAGAACCGATAATCCTCAAAAAATTCTTTCGCTTTCTGATCGTCCTCTGCCACCACCAGGCAGTTATTGTATAGATGCGAAAGACTATATAACCAATGTGCCTTCTGGGATTCCAGACAGCCGGTTACCTGCAGAATGCCCCGGTTATCTCTTAAATTCCGGCGGATTTCTTCGTATTCCGCCAGCCCCTTCAGGGGATTGACAAACGTCTCCATAATATTCCTATTGCTTTCTCCTATCAACCATTAAATTGATTCATGGCGGCATCCGCGCCTTCTTTCAAAATCACTTCCACCGCATCAGCCGCCCGTTCCACTGCCTGATCTATGATCTTGCGTTCCTCACCGGAAAACCGCCCCAGCACATGATTGACCAGGTCCCATCCCTCCGGCTTTGGTCCCACGCCGATGCGGACTCTGATAAAGTTCTGAGTCCCCAGATGGCGGATAATATCTTTCATGCCGTTATGCCCGCCTGCACTTCCTTTTTTCCGGATACGAATCTGCCCCGGACTCAGGCTGATGTCATCATATATTACAATCAGCTCTTTCTCCGGGTCCGCTTTATAATAACTGCACATGGCCCGGATAGGCCCTCCGCTTAAATTCATATACAAAAGCGGCTTAAGCAGAACCGCAGGTTCCATTGCGATTCTGCCCTTTCCGTACATGGCATCAAATTTCACACCGCTTTTTACAATCCCATGCCTGTCAATCAGCTCATCTACTGTGTCAAATCCCATATTATGCCGGGTTGCCTCATATTTCCTGCCGGGATTTCCCAGCCCTGCTATTAAATACATCTCGTCTCCAAATCAATTAAAATACACCATTTCTTCTTCCAGCGGGTCACACATACGGACTTTCTGGGCACGGAGCACAGGTCCTTCCCCGTGATAGGCGGATTTATATTCCACAGACATTTCTGCCTGCACATCCACCCATCCTCCCTCTTTCAAATGGGGCGTATCTTTGCTTTCACAGATAATCCCGATAAACGTGGTATCATCGGCACAGCAGGTCATGGCCATCCTGCCGGGGACAAATTCCTCTCTGGGAAAATCACTGGGTTTCAATACCCTGCCTTTAAAATGCACCACTTTTCCCTGATATTTCTCGGGATACTCCATGGCATCCACATACCACAGCCCGTAATCTTCAGGAGCAATCTCCACAACCGGAGCCTCTAAGTCAAAAGGCATCTCTCCCTCGAAAATATCCTCCAGCTCCCCTTCTTCATCCTCAAAAATAATTTCAGCCCTCTGGTTCACCACTTTGATGCTCCGGCGGTATGACGCCAGCGGTTCCTCCAGACTGCTCCTGTTAAAGAGCACCAGATCCGCCTGGCGGACCATGTCCATAAACAAGGACTTCATATTACTTAAAAATATGCTGAATGTGCTGGCATCCACTGTGGTGATCTGCTGTACAATCCCCCATCCGGCGGGAAAACGCATATTTTCCAGTATGCTCATGGGCCACATACCGTTGTACTCGATTAATACCCGTCCCGGGCTGTAACAGATATCCATAGCAGCCAGACGCTGGACAGTCAGTTCTTCTTTAGACTCCACCACTTCCAAAACCGTATTGGCATGGTCCAGCAGCTTTTGCTCATATGTTTCTTCCCCTTCCTCACAGACAATGAGAAGGGTCTTCTCCGGTATGGCAAAATAATCCTGCTCTAGCGTAAACTTCAGAAAAGAGGTCTTGCCGCTTTCCAGAAAACCTGTGAGCAGATATATGGGAACCTGAATTTCTTCTTCCATAACGAAGTCTGCCTCCTTCTACTGCTTCCCTGTTCCGAACAATTCTTCCAGTTTCTCATTTTTCAGCTTGGAACCAATCACGCACAGCCGCCCCGTATACTCCGGTTCTCCTGTGCGGATCTCCACTTCGTCCGGCACCATATCAAAATACAGCCATGTGCCCCTGGAATCCGGCACCATGCCTTTTGCCCTTAAAACAATGCCGTACTCCTCTTCTCTTGACAGCTGGCCAAGAATATGCTCCAGCTGCTCCTTCTCATAAGTTTTGGCCGTCTCCCTTCCCCAGCTGGCAAATACCTCATCCGCATGGTGGTGATGGTGCCCATGTGCATGGTCGTGGCCGTCGTGGCCGTCACAGCCGCACCCATGGCCGTGGTCATGGTCATGATGTTCATGCTCATGATGATGGCCTGGACCTTCTCCATGTTCATGGTGGTGCCCATGGCATTCCTCGTGGTCATGATGGTGCCCATGACATTCCCCGTGGTCATGGTTGTGTCCGGAGCATTCTTTGTGGTCATGATGGTGTCCAGAGCACTCCCCATGTTCATGACAGTGCACCTGTTCCTGTTCTTTTAAAAGTTCTTCTTCCAGTGACAGGGCCTGCTGCTCCATGGTCTGCAAAATCTTCTTTCCACCCAGCTGTCCCATAGGCGTGGTCACCAAAACCGCGCCGTCTTTCATTTTTTCCGACAAAAGCTGCACAGCCTCCTGTATTTTCTCCTGTTTCACCACATCTGTGCGGCTTAAGATTACAGTCTGGGCATACTCTACCTGATTTTCAAAAAATTCTCCAAAGTTACGCAGATATGACTTGCATTTTCCGGCGTCTACCATGGTTGTACTGCTGTTGAGCACCACATCCGCACTCTTTGCCACGTTTCTCACCGCCCCCTGAACATCTGAGAGCTTGCCCACCCCAGAAGGTTCAATCACGATTCTGTCCGGATGATATTTCTCAATCACTTCCTTCATAGCTTCCCCGAAATCTCCCACCAGAGAACAGCAGATACATCCGGAATTCATTTCCCTGATTTCAATCCCTGCGTCTTTCAGAAAGGCACCGTCAATGCCGATCTCACCAAACTCATTTTCAATCAGAACAATCTGCTCTCCCTGAAATGCCTCCTGCAAAAGTTTTTTGATCAGCGTGGTCTTCCCTGCTCCCAAAAAACCGGAAATAATATCAATTTTTGTCACAATCTGCACCTCCATTATCCAAATGACAAAAAGACTGTTGCACAAATGCCAAAAGGCATTTTGTCCAGCAGCCCCTGTTATAAACCTTTTCTTTCAGAATTAGTAACCGTTCACCATGAAGTTCATTAACTTATCAACATCCTCTTTCTCATGGGCAATCAGTTCCAGTTCCGGAATCTCACCATTGGAAAAGATATTTGCCAATGATACATACTGGGAAAGTTTTGATTTCAGATTCAGACGGTCTCCTTCTCCTGTCACCAGCTCCACTCTTCCCTTGCAGCTGTCCACTACCTGAAAGAATTTTTCTACATCTTTAATATTTGATACTTTCATGCTCCTTCACCTCCCTTAAAATGTCAAGGCGCTCATCAATTAACGCTCTCATTATAACCTGAAAGCAAAAGAATTTCAACTGTTCATTCTTCATATATTTTCCCGCAGTGTTTCCTAAATTCTGGTGATTTTCCACCGAATAGGAAGACGAACTCTGCCTTTTTCCCCGCCGGCTCTGTTTTTTTAAGCACTTCCATAACAACGGCAGATTAATATTGGAAAACCGCCACTCCATAAGGCGGCAGAGGGTAATTAAAGGAAAAGTCCCGGTTATCAAAATTACGCTTTTTCGCTTTGTAAACCACTGGTTTTTCCAAAAATCCATCCTGAGTAAACACCAGCTTATAATCCTTTTTCCTGGGCACTCCCACCCAGTAATCTTTCCGCTCCACAGGGGTAAAACTGCACACCACCAGGAAATTGTTCCGCTTGGTGGGAGATTTTCTCACAAAACTGAAAATACTTCTATCCCCGTCATCTTTGTTGATCCACTCAAATCCGTCCGGGTCATGGTCTGTGGCGGAAAATGCCGGATAACGGCTGTACAGGCGGATCAGCTGGCGCACATAAGCCTGAAGCTCCTGATGACGCTTTTCTCCCAGCAGATACCAGTCCAGCTCCCTGGCCTCGCTCCACTCCTGCAGCTGGCCGAACTCCTGACCCATAAATAAAAGCTTCTTGCCTGGATGGGCAAACATAAACGCATAGCCCGCTTTCAGGTTCTGGAATTTTTCGTCCAGATCCCCCGGCATCTTATTCACCATGGAACATTTCAAATGCACCACTTCATCGTGGGACAGCACCAGAATATATTTCTCGCTGTAAGCGTAAACCATGGAGAAATTCATTTTATGATGATTATATTTCCGGAAATACGGGTCCAGCTTCATATACTCCAGGAAATCGTTCATCCAGCCCATATTCCATTTCAGGCTGAATCCCAGTCCTTCATCCTCCACATCTCCGGTCACCTTCGGCCAGGCTGTGGACTCCTCTGCAATCATCATGGCACCTTTGTTGCGTCCCAGTACACAGGAATTCAAATGCTTGAAGAAGTCAATGGCTTCCAAGTTTTTATTATCCCCGTATTTGTTGGCCACCCACTGGCCGTCCTGCTTGCCGTAATCCAGGTACAGCATAGACGCCACTGCGTCCACCCTGAGACCGTCCACATGAAATTCTTCAATCCAGTACAGAGCATTGGCAATCAGGAAATTCCTCACCTCATTGCGCCCATAATTAAAGATCTTCGTGCCCCAGTCCGGATGTTCCCCCTGCCTGGGGTCCGCATGCTCATAGCAGGCAGTGCCGTCAAATTCAGCCAGCCCATGGGCATCTTTCGGAAAATGGGCGGGAACCCAGTCCAGAATCACGCCGATTTTATTCTTATGAAGATAATTCACCAGATATTTAAACTCCAGAGGACTCCCATAGCGGGATGTGGGGGCATAATAGCCTGTCACCTGGTATCCCCAGGAGCCGTCAAAGGGATGCTCGGCAATTCCCATCAGCTCCACATGGGTATAGCCCATCTCTTTCACATAGTCCACAAGGGCCTCGGCAAATTCCTCATAATTATAAAACCCGTCCTCGTTATCCGGCGTAATGGGGTGCTTCTTCCAGGAACCGGGATGCACTTCATAAATCACCAGAGGCTCCTTCTCCACATCAAAGCTCTCCCGCTTTTTCAGCCAGATTCCGTCACCCCAGTTGAACTTGCTGATATCCACAATCTTGGACGCATTTCCCGGCCTGAACTCTGCCGCATTTGCATAGGGGTCCGCTTTGTAAAGCTGTTCTCCATGTGCGCCTTTGATAAAGAATTTATAGAGCTGTCCCTCACAGGCCCCCGGCACAAATGTCTCATAGACGCCGATTTCTCCCACCTTGGTCATAGGATGGGCCGAAGTATCCCACTCATTAAACTCTCCAATTACATGCACTTCCTGGGCATTGGGCGCCCATACGGCGAAATACACTCCTTCGCGCTTTCCCACTGTCATGGGATGGGCGCCCAGCTTCTTATAGATTTCATAGTGGGTGCCCTGCCCCAGCAGATATTGATCTAAATCTGAAAATTTGTAATTCTTTCCCATGCGCTTCTCTCCCGTTTCAAAAAGTTTTCAAACCTTATCCTTTGAATAAAACTTCTTCCACCAGAGCCGCTGCATCCTGAATACAGTCAGGACAGGAACGCAGTGCTTTTCCCGTCTGAACACCTTTCAATTCCTTACAAATCACAGACTGGTTCTTTTCCATAAATTTCTCAATGATTTCACCGGACAGTTTACAGGACTCGCCGGAACTATCAGGAGCCTGCAGATTTCCCGTGCTGTTCTTCATACCAGCCAGCACACAGGCCGCAGATACTGCCCCGCAGGTTCCTTCCATACGCCCCATGCCTTTTCCCAGCGCCTCTGTCATCTGGAACATGATCTTCTCATCCACACCTACCATATCGCAGTAAGTACATGCCACAGACTGTGCACAGTTATACCCTTGTTTACGTTTTTCCAAAGTCTTCTCTACTCGTGTATCCATAATCATTTCCTTTTCATTTTCATTTTGAAATAGTATTTTTATTAATATTTTAAGCCATATGCGGCAAAACTTCAAGTATTTACTTCAAGATTTTATTCTTCTTCCACCCTTTTTACCAGCAGCAGCGGACGGTAGGGCGGAACTTCCTGTTCCTCCAGCTCATTGAGCTGGCAGATATCTTCCACTGTAGTGTAAAAAGATTTGGCAATATCCCAAAGTGTATCCCCCGGCTGTACCATATAGACAGTAATCCCGGGCATACTCTGGATCTTTTCCATATTCAGAGGGTGTTCCTCGATTTCCTGGATAATATACTCCTGCTGACGGTTCAGAATCAGCGCATTCAGGTTCAGAACAATTTTCACTTCGATCTCATTGCTGTCCACCATGGTGGTAGACAGCTGTTCCAGGTCTGTGTGGAGATGATAAATGCAGTGCTCATCAATGCCCACCGCCTCAATCACATGGGAAAAAGGAACCATGGCCTCCATGGAATAAAACGGCATGGAATCATCACTGACAATATACAGGACTTTTACAGAAACCACGCCTTCCACCAGTACCCCGTTTTCCACGGTCTGCGTGCTGTCCACTTTCACACAGCCCTGACTGTGGCAGATCTGCAGGATTTTCCCCTGGACTTCCCGTACCTGGATGCGCTCTCCAATCCTGCACTTGGAAAAATTCTTCACCAGAAGGCTGTCCAGAGGTTCCTGGCTTCCCCTGGTCACACATTCCTTCAGCGGCGTATAAATATCCATCAAAAGGGGATGTTCTTCTTCATTGTATATCTGTATATCCAGTTCCAGGACTGCGTCCACCTGGACTACACGTTCCTCCCCATCGGAATCCGGCTGCACATCCAGCCGCTGATGAAGCATGGTCATTTCCACATTAGGAATCATCTCCAGACGGCAGCCCTGGCATTCCACTTCCTGATAAAAAGGAATGGAATGTTCCAGCCACTGGAGAGAATTGCCGTCCTCATCCCCCCGGTACAAAAGGAACATGAACAATTCCCCTTTCAGCAGAATATGGTCTTCCTCCGGCCGGATATCCAGGCCCCGGACTTCCACCGTATTCCACAGTACCTGCGCAATATTGGGCTTATTGGAAGCCAGTGCCACTTCTTCTTTCATCCGTACCGTATCCTTTTTATGTATGCACAGCCCCAGAACTTTCACAACTTTCTTTTTCATGGAAATCTCTTCCGGCTGCAGTCCGGTGGGAAGCTCCAGCTCCACCAGCTCATCTACCACTGCGAAAAATGATAAAATAGATTTTATGTTCAGTTTCCTGGAATTAATCACATGAAGGCTCAGGTCCTCTATTTCCCATTTCAGGCACATTTTGTCCCCGCTCTCAATCCCCTCCAGATTCAGGGTCTCCTCAATGGGCAGTGAGGCTGTGAGACTGCAGATTCTTCCCTCCTCCTGTTCTTCCACATACAGAAGCTCTACCACCAGCTTTGCCTTTACATAAGCCTGATTGTCATTCAAATTCACCTCATCCACCTGGACGGTGCCTTTGTTCTGAATCATCCGCCCAATGTCCGGCTTGGCGTCTGGTACATTGTAATCTTCATCAAAAGTGATCTGGTTGGCAGCTTTACTCTTTACTCGCAGCATCTGCACTTTTTCTTTTACAATTTCCACTCGTTTCGCTCCTTTTCATACACGATTTCTATCCCTCAAACTGCACGGGCGCCTCACGGTATTCCAGCTTTACAACAATATAAGGATAGGAAGGCTCCAGGGATGGTTCTTCCTCCTTTGACGGTCCGATCAGAGACGTCTTAAAAAGAATCGACTCTGCAGACAGCATCAGTTCCTCCACCTGAATACTATATCCCCCTGTTTTCTGGCGTCCATAGCCCCTCAGCAGATAAAGATACGCCCCGTCCTGATACGTAATCTGGAATTCCTCCTGCTTTTTGCTCTCGATGAGACTGCCAATGGCCGGCGGGATGTCTTCTTCCTTCACCACAGTGTATTCCAGCGGCTGCTTCTCCTCTGATTTCAGATTGGTCACTTTACAGCCGCACAGCAGACACAGAAGGAGCCCCGGCAGAACCAAGGCAATGGCATATTTTTTCATGGTGATACCCAAATCTTGTTCTTATTATGTATTGTATGAAAGTCTGCGGGGAATTATTGCATGTATTTTTAAGCAGCTGGGAAAATGCAAAATAAATTATGAAAATTGCTTGAAAATGAAAAATCTCTCATGTATCATAATGCTGATAACTGTTTTTCAAACTACACGGAAAGGGGGACTGGTTGATGAAAGACCTGCTGTATGAAGACTTGGTAAAAGCAATGGGAATGATTGACGAAGGAAAGACTCAGTATTACGCGAAACAGATGATTGAGGAGGGGCGCAGTCCCCATGAGATCCTGGAGGGCCTGAATGAAGGGCTGAAGCAGGTGGAAAAACAATTCGAGGACGGTGAATATTTTATAGCTGATTTGATGTTTTCCGGAATGCTGTACCGCTCTGTGCTGGATATCCTCGTCCCTCCGGCAAAAGAAGGGGAGGCCGTCTCCAAAAAGGCACGTGTTCTGATTGGAGTGGTAGAAGAAGATATTCATGAAATCGGAAAAAATATTGTGGTGGGTCTTTTAATCACAGATAATTTTGAAGTCATTGACCTGGGAATTGATGTAAAACCCCAGACATTTGTGGATGCCATCGCGCAGTATCATCCCCAGTTTGTACTGCTCAGCGGTATGATGCATTTTGCCCAGGATTCCATGAAAAAGACCATAGAGATGATCACTGCCGCAGGCTTGCGGGATCAGGTTTATATTCTGCTGGGCGGCGGATGTGTGGACCACAATATTCTGAAAAACATGGACGCAGATGCATCGGCCTATGAACCGGAAGATACCTTAAAATATTGCAATGAGCATGTGAATACAGGGAGGGTACATGAAGAATAAGCCTATTTATGAAGTGATCTTTTCCGATCTGTGTAATCAAATCATAGATGGGAAATTGGTTTCCGGTGAGATACTCCCCTCCGAAAATGAATTGTGTATACAGTATGAGACGAGCCGGGAAACGGTCCGCAAAGGGCTGAAACGGTTAGAACAGGAAAAACTAATCTATTCAAAACCGCGGAGAGGGTATTTCGTGGGAACCCCACACAGAGACGAGATCAATCTATCCCTTCCCGAAAATATAGAAAACGCAGTGAGCCGCTTTAAGGACATTAAAATTATAGAACCGGCTTTGGATGTACAGGAAGCGCTGGAGATTTCAGCTGACCATCGGGTGATTGCCATTTACAGTGAAGACTACTCAGGGACACTTTTCCTGGGCATTCGTATCAAATATGTTCCCTATGACAAAGGCTATCCCTCCATTGAAGACGAAATCAACTTCGCAGTCTTTCCGGATGCGGCTGATGCAAAAAGATCTTCCTTCAGTTATTATACCCAGCTGCGCATACAGGCAGTCACAGCGCCAGGAGAAATTCTCCATCTGCTCAAATGCAAAAAAGACGAACCTCTGATGCTTATATCAGGTATTGATATTTCTCAGACAGGAAGCCGCATCGGATATACGAAACGGTATCTTTTATCTTCTTACGGAGTGCTCAGCGGCACTTCAGGCTTCGTTTTTAACAAATAATCTATCATGGACAGTGTACGATATCACAAATTCGGCCAGATAAGTTTCTGGTTATGAGCAGGTGGATATGGTACACTTTTTTCATTTCTGTAAATGCCCCAATCTGCTGTCTAAACAGTGATATCTATAAAATTTTCACAAAATATTTCACTTTTTTCTGGTAAAAAGGTAATATCTCACAAAAAGTATTGACAATAAATTCTCTCTTGTATATACTAGCGTTATATATAAGATGTATAACCTAATAACATAGATAAGGAGGAATTACAGATGATCATTATCGGAGAAAAAATCAACGGCGCCATACCATCTGCAGCGGCAGCCATTGAAAGCCGGGATGAAGCGTTCATCCGGAAACTGGCACGGATGCAGACGGAAGCGGGCGCCCAGTATCTGGATGTCTGTGCAGGCACAGCACAGGAAAAAGAACTGGACACTCTGAAATGGCTTCTTGAGGTGGTGCAGGACGAATCAGAACTGCCTATCTGCATTGACAGCCCCAACGCCAATATTTTAAAAGAGGTGTTTCCTCTAGTGAAAAAGCCTGGCATCATCAATTCCGTTTCTGGCGAAGGGGATAAATGTGACGTCATCTATCCATTGATACAGGGAACGGACTGGAAAGTGATTGCGCTGACCTGTGACGATAACGGAATCCCTTATACCGCAGAGAAGAAGGCTGCAATCGCCTTTTCACTCATCGAAAGGGCTGCCGGCTTTGGAATCACCCCGGAACGGATTTTAATAGATCCCCTGGTGATGGCAGTGTCTGCAGTGCATGACAGCATGATCGTATTTATGGATGCGATCCGTCTGATCAAGGAGAAATACCCCACGGTACTCACCACATCAGGGCTGTCCAATATATCCTTTGGAATGCCCTTTCGCAAGGCAATCAACCTGAACTTCCTGGCATTGGCCATGTCTGCAGGAATGGACAGCGCCATCATCGACCCATCCAACAGGGATGTGTCCGCAACTGCGCTGGCTGTGGATGTGCTCATGGACCGTGACCGCTGCTGCAGAAAATATAACAAAGCTTACCGCCAGGGAAAAATTGGACCGTTACAAAAAAACCAGTAAAAAAGGAGGAATACACAATGATGACACTGGAAAAAATGAGAGAAGCAATGGAAGAACTGGACGAGGATGTGATGATCCAGGCCGCCAATGACATTATGGCGGCAGAAGGAGAAGGCGCGGACCTGTGTATGCAGGCATGCCAGGAAGGTCTTGAAGTGGTGGGACGCCGCTTTGAGGAAGGCGAATATTTTGTGGGCGACCTGGTATTTGCCGGAGAGCTCATGGGACGGGTCATGGATATTATCCGTCCAGCGCTCTCTGGAGACGGCAGAGAATCCATCGGCAAAATGATCTTATGCACAGTAAAAGGCGACCTGCACGATATTGGAAAAAACATTGTCCGGGCTATGCTGGAGGCCGGCGGTCTGGAAGTGCTGGACCTGGGCATTGATGTGGAGCCTGAAGAAATCGTACAGAAAGCAAAAGAAAACGGCATTACTATCATCGGTCTCAGCGGTGTGCTGACTCTGGCCATTGATTCCATGAAAGACACAGTGGAAGCATTTAAGGCTGCGGGACTTCGTGAAGGGGTACATATTATTGTAGGAGGAAATCCTGTAAACGCAGAGGGATGTTCGTTCATCGGCGCAGACGCATGGGCAATCCTTCCCCAGGAAACTGTCCGCATCTGCCGTGAATGGGCAGCCGCATAAGGAGGCATAATATATGAAAGTATTTATCACCTGCGATATAGAAGGAATCACCACCACAACCCGGTGGGATGAAGTAGATATCACGAACCACGCCGATAAGACTCAGTACCACGCAGACCAGATGACCCGGGAGGTGGTGGCTGCCTGCGAGGGCGCCATTGCCGCTGGAGCCACATATATATTGGTAAACGACGCCCATGACTGGGGAACCAATATTGATGTGACAAAACTTCCGGACTGCTGTGAGGTGATCCGCAGCTGGAGCGGCCATCCCTATGACATGGCAGACGGCTGTGACTCCAGCTTTGACGCGGCAGTATTCCTTGGATGCCATGCACCGGCAGGGCACCCGGGCAATCCCCTGTCCCATACCATGACCCGCAATCCTTTTTGGATGAAACTCAACGGCGTTTCCTGCAGTGAATTTTATCTCTACAGCTACGCCTGTGCCTGCGAAGGTGTTCCCACCGTTTTTCTCCAGGGGGACCGGGCATTATGTGAAATGTCCAAAGACCTGCATCCCAAATTACAGACACTGGCAGTAAAAGAGGGAAAAGGCGCTTATACCAAATCCATTGCCCCCAGCCTTGCCGTCCGGCTCACCGGTGAGGGGGTCATGAATGCACTGAAGCAGGACCTGTCCGGCGCATTATGCACCCTGCCAAAACACTATGTATTTGAAGTTTGTTATAAAGAACATCCTCAGGCCCTGAAAATGTCCTATTTTCCGGGATTTGAAGCCGTAGATGCCCATACCATCCGGCTGGAAACGGATGATTTGTTTGATATTTTAACAGCGTGCAAATTTATTTTATAAAATGATGTGCACGTCAAAAGTCTCATTCCTTTGACTCTCTACTCAACAGGTGCGGGACAGATTCCGAGAGCACATACCAATCCAAAGGAGGAAAAAAATATGCAGATTCATTATTCCATCGGTACAGACCAGGAAGTGGAACAGATTCATGAAATGACAGTGAAGATCTTAAGCGAAGTGGGAGCATCCTTCCACTCGGACGAAGCCGTGGAACTTTTTAAAAAGCACGGGGCGAAGGTGGACGGACAGACCGTATATATCAGCCGGGAAATGCTGGAAAATGCCCTGAAGACAGTCCCCAAGTCCTATGATCTTTATAACAGAGATGGAGAATATATCACAGTAGGAGGCGGCGCCCCCATGGTCTATGAATCCTGTTACGGACCAATCTACGTTCGGCAGGGGGACCGTTATGAACAGTCCAACCATGAGCACCTTGTAAATTTTCATAAATTAAATGAGACCAGCAAAGTCATCGATATGTCAAACCCCTATGTACTGGATTTCCAGTATGTGGAGCCGGAGAAACGCCAGCAGTACGCCTTAGGTGTGGCTTTGAAATACTGCCGCAAACCCATGGACGGCATTGTGCTGGGCGGGGAAAAAGTGGTGGCAGAATGCCTGGAAGCTATGCAGCAGTTCTACGGAATCAAAGATAAAACCATCCTCACCGGCATGGCTTGTACGGTAGGCCCCATGCAGATGGCACAGGATATGTGCGAGGCGGTGAAAGTCCTGTCAGCGGCCGGCCAGGCGGTGCTGTTCGTCAGCGGTGTGACACTGGGCGCTTCCGGACCCCAGACCATGGCGGGAGCCTACACCCTTGGCAATGCCATGGTTCTGGCAGGGATTGTATATTCCCAGTTGATCCGTCCCGGCGCGCCGGTTCTGTACTGCACCCGTTTTTCTTCTAATGACATGCGGCATCTGGCCCCGGCGTACGGCGGTATCGAGGCAATGTGGGCCTGCGCCACCACAGAGCGGATGGCACGTTTCTACGGACTGCCCTACCAGACAGGTGTGAGCAATACAGAATCCAAAGTGCTGGACATCCAGTGCGGTGCAGAGACATTTATGAACATACTAAGCGCCCATCTGCTCCATGCAGATTTGCTGCCCATGGCCTGCGGCCTGCTGGACTCCATGAATTCCATCGGCTATGAAAAGTTCATCTGGGATGAGGAATGTGTTCTGAAATGCAGACATTTAATGGAAGGTTATGAGGTCAGTGACGAGACATTCCGTTTTGATGAGATCAAAGAGAAAGGCACCATGGGAAATTATCTGGGACGTGTTCTGCCCATTTACCGCAAGGAATTCTTCGAACCCAAATATGACATCCGCGATCCTCACAACAGCTGGTTCGCCAACAACTGTCCAATCGCAGAAGACCGTCTGACACCGGTATGGCAGAAGCGCATCGAGGAATATACGGAACCGGACCTGGATGAAGACCGCAAAGAAATCCTGCGCCGTCTCCTTCCAGAAGAATACCATTCAATTATTTAGACCACTCTCTAAAGGGAAAGGGGGACATTTATGAGGAAAAAACTATCCATGAAAGCATGGTTACAGTTCATTACCTGCGCCCTTGGCGCATTTGGAATCATGTACATTTTATTCTGCCGTGCCAGTTTTTATGACGCATTTATTGAGGCCATGTCTGTGACAAATACCCAGTTCGGTGTTCTCTATGCCGTGTACGGATGGATTGCCGTGGTGGGTTACTTAATCGGAGGCTTTATCGCGGATAAAGTCTCCCCCCGCTGGCTGATGTTTGTATCTTTTCTCGGCACAGCCATCTGCAACTTTGTCCTTGGGCTGTGGCCCAGCTACCGGGTTTGTCTGGTGCTGTATGCAGTTATGGGCATCACCACCACAGTGACGTTCTGGGATACCATGCTCAAATGCAACCGTATCTTCGGCCGCAGCATAGGCGATGAAAACCGGGCGTTTTCCTGGCTGCAGACGGTCCGTGGCCTGGGCGAGATGATCATCAGCACATTTATCGTATTTCTGTTCACCAAGTTTGTGGATATGGTGGCCGGCCTGCGTTTTGTCATCTGGTTTTACGCCGGTTTCCTGCTGCTGTTCGCGGTCATCTCCTTATTTGTATTTGACGATGAGGTGGAAAAAGATGAAAAAGAAGAATCCACAGGAGAGACCATTCTCTCCACAGAGAGCACTTTGAAACAGACCATACGGCTGCTGAAAAACCCCGACCTGCTGCTGTGCGTTGCCATCGCTTTCGGCGGCTACAACATTGGTTCCTGTATTGGGTCATATCTGGGTGACATGGCAGGAGTATTCGGAGCTTCCGTGGCAACCATTGCCTACATCGGCACCATGAATGCCTGGCTGAAGCCCCTGGGAGCGTTCTGCGGTTCCTTCCTGGTGAAAAAGAAAGGGCCTACCTTCTGCCTGGAAGCATGTACTTGGATTTATATGGTGATTTTGGCTGTCTTCATTTTTCTGCCAAAGGAAGGTAAATATCTTCCCATATTTATCGCTCTCCTGGCCGTTGAGATCATTTTAACCGGTCTGTTCCGCAGCCAGAAATTTATCCAGATCCGTGAAGCTGGAATACCTATGCAGGATACGGGAAATGCCTTTGGAATCATTTCCACAATCATTTACAGTGCAGATGCATTTATGCCCACATTCATCGGAATCTGGCTGGACCGGATGGGTGAAGAAGGCGCTTACACCCGTCTGTATTACATATTGCTGGCTTCCGGAGTACTGACACTTGCAGCATCAATCATTTTCCGGCGCCGCAATAAAACACGTATCCAGCAGCTGCTGATGGAAGATAACGAGGCTGCCGCCGGGGCAGAATGAAAAGGATGAGGTCTTATGATCACAGATATAGCGGGTATTTTGATTGAACGAAAAGAATGGTTCCTGGAATTGCTCTTAGACCATGTTATGCTGGCCGGTACGGCGATCCTTCTGGCCGGCTCCATTGGTCTGGCCCTGGGAATCCTGATAAATCAATATCAGAAATCTGCACAGCTGGTACTGAGCCTGGTAAATATGCTGTATACCATCCCCGATATTGCCATGTTCGGATTCCTGATCCCATTGACCGGAATCGGAAAAAAAACAGCCGTCACCGCTCTGACCGTGTATGCTCTTCTCCCCATGATCCGCAACACGTATACTGGTTTATGCCAGGTAGATGCCGATATCCTTGAAGCGGCAGCGGGCATGGGGAGCACCAAATGGCAGGTGTTATTCCGTATACAGCTCCCCATGGCATTCTCTGTGATCCTGGCAGGCATCAGAAATATGGTAGTCATGGTGATCTCCATTGCCGGAATCGCTTCTTTCATCGGCGCGGGGGGCCTGGGTTCCGCCATTTACCGGGGCATTGCCACAAACAACAGTGGGCTGATGATTGCCGGAAGTATCCTGATTGCCCTCATGGCCATTGCGGCGGATATTGTCTTCGGTTTATTGGAAAAGCACGTGAAAAAGAGGTGGAAAGTATGAGGAAACGAAACATCCTATTGATGCTGTCAGGCGCTGCCTTCTTATGCGCATGCCTTCTTCTTGGCGCCTGCGGCAAAAAGGAAGAAAATAAGATCGTCTTAGGCTATGACAATACCGCCGAAGAAGCCATCCTGGCCAGTATGCTGGTAACTCTCATTGAGCAGGACAGCGATATTTCCGTGGAAGTCATGGGGGACCTGTCCGGCGGGGAAACAGTACTCCACCCGGCAATCGTTGAGGGTGAGATCGATTTGTATCCGGAATATACCGGGACCGCATGGCTGAACACTTTGAAACATACGGATATTCCCGATACAAAGACCCTCAACACCCAGCTGTTCCAGGAATATGAAGATAAATTTGACCTGCGCTGGGCAGGGCTCTACGGATTTAACAATTCCTATGGACTGGCAGTTTCCAAAGATGTGGCAGAGGAATACGGACTGGAGACATATTCGGACCTGGTGTCTGTATCAGAAAAGCTAATATTCGGGGCAGAACCCGGATTCTTTGAACGCCAGGACGGATACGAGGGGCTGTGTGAGGCCTATGGTCTCACTTTTAAAGAGAGCCTGGACATGACCTTTTCTGTGAAATACGATGCCGTGGCAGAGAAAAAAGCAGACGTAATCAATGTATTCACCACCGACGGCCGCCTGGCAGCATCTGACGTGAAAGTATTAAAAGATGACAGGAAATATTTTCCTGAATATCTATGCGGCACTGTAGTGCGGAAAGATACCCTGAAAAAGCATCCGAAGCTGGAAAAGATTCTCTTACAGATGGAGGGGCAGATCACAGACGAAGATATGTCAGCCCTGAATAAAAAAGTAGAGACGGACGGACAGGAGCCTGAGGATGCGGCCAGGGAATTTCTCTCAGAAAGGGGGCTTCTGAAAGAATGAATATAGTGCAGCCCATCATTGAATTTCAAGGGGTATCAAAGAAATATGGGGAAAACCAGATCCTGCACAATGTGAACCTGGCAATTTCCAAAGGGGAATTCGTGACATTGATCGGACGCTCGGGATGCGGCAAGACCACACTTTTAAAGATGATCAACGCATTGACCCAGCCAGATCAGGGCAAGGTACTGGTAGACGGCAGGGATATTTCCCAGACAGACCAGATTGCCCTTCGCAGAAATATCGGTTACGTGATCCAAAATGTAGGCTTGTTCCCCCATATGACCGTGCGAAGAAACATCCGATATGTCCCCAGCCTTTTGAAACGCTCCTCCAAGTCTTATACCCCGCCGGAAAAACTGATGGATATGGTTTCTCTGGAACGGGAACTGCTGGAACGGTATCCCTGTGAGCTCTCCGGTGGACAAAAACAGAGGGTGGGCATAGCACGGGCACTGGCCGCTGCTCCGCCCATCCTGCTGATGGATGAGCCTTTCGGAGCTGTGGATGAGATCACCCGAAAACAGCTGCAGGCCAGTATCCAGAAGATACACAGACAGCTGGGCATTACCATCATCTTTGTAACCCACGCCATCGACGAGGCCCTGCTGCTGGGAACGAAAACGGCTATCTTGGGCGGACAGTCTGTCCTGCAGTACGATACACCTGAAGGGATTCTCACCGCCCCTGCCGACCCCTTCGTAAAAGAACTGACCAGCAGCGTCAGCCTGGAAATGATACAAGAGGCAAAGTCAGGAGAAAAGTCATGAAAACCACAATGATCGTATGTGAGACTCTGAAAGATGAATTTCTCTTCCTATATAAAGAGATGGGTCTGAAAGCAGATGTGAAATGGATAGAATCCGGATTGCACAATTATACGCAAAAACTCCATGACCGGCTCCAGCAGGCCATCGACGAGATCACAGAATGCGGCCGGGTCATACTGGTATTTGGAAGATGCGGGGATTCCATCTCTAATCTTAAAAACAGAAATTTTGAGATGATCGTTCCCAAGGCTGAGGATTGTATTTCCCTTCTGATGGGATCAGACGAACGCAGACGGGATTATTCCCGAGAACACGCAGCATACTATCTGACAGACGGCTGGATTCGGGGAGAACGCAATATCTGGATGGAATATCTATATTCTGTGGAAAAATACGGGGAAGCCACGGCTAAAAATATTGCCAAAATGATGTACTGCAATTACCGCACGCTGGCCCTTTTGGATACGGGAATCAACCCCATCAGCCAGCTGATGGAAAAGACCAGGGAAATTGAGGAGACCTTGGAATTGGAACGAAAAGTGGTTCCTGCAGAACTGACGTATATCCGGGAACTTTTGACCGGCCCCTGGGATACCACACGGTATGAGATTGTGCCGCCATATGGAATCGTGGGCAGGTGTGGGGAGAATGTATAAATTATCTATTAATGATTGCATGTACCCCCATTTTTGCGTATAATATGAAGTGGAAAAATCTAGAGAAAAAGGATGAAAAACATATGATACGCTTTATACTGACCTGCATTGTAGTCATCGGTTTTTTGGTTTTGTCAATTCCTGTTTTAATCGCAGAATGGATCATCGGTAAGTTTTCCCCGCAGACCAGAGACACCAGTTCCCTGAAAATTGTTCTGGCTGTATTCCGCCTGTGTATCCGTATCACCGGATCTACAGTTACAGTCATCGGCGAAGAAAATGTTCCGCGGGATACTCCGGTGTTGTACATAGCCAACCACCGGAGTTTCTTTGATGTGCTGCTGACGTATGTGCGCGTCCCCCGCTGTACCGGATATATTGCAAAATATGAAATGAAAAATATCCCTCTTCTCAACTGCTGGATGCGCTATCTCCACTGTATTTTCCTTAACCGTGAAGACATCCGGCAGGGAATGAAATCCATTCTGGAAGCGGCCGAAGAAATCAAAAGGGGGGTCTCCATCTGTATTTTCCCCGAAGGAACCCGGACAAAGGACACTGCTGAGACAGAAATGCTGCCTTTCCATAAGGGAAGCTTTAAAATCGCTTCCAAGGCCAGATGTCCCATTGTGCCCATTGCTCTCACCAATACTTCCGCTATTTTCGAAGACCACCTGCCATTGATCAAACCGGCCCATGTGACTTTCGAATACGGAAAGCCTATTTATCCGGATTCCCTGGATAAAGAAGACCAGAAAAATCTGGAGCGCTATACTCAAAATGTGATTTTAGAAATGCTGCGAAAGAACCAAAAGTAGTTTCCATAATTTTAACTATTTATTTCTCAATCAGAGTTTGGGCCCAATAAACAAATTAAAGAGCGAATTCCAAAATGGTTTTGAACTTTGTTTTGCTTATTGGGCCCAGACTCGTGATGTCCAAAGGCTGTTTCCCAACTATCTAATGCATTCTTTTAATCCCAATTTTATCACCAATACATCCCCCTGCAGCTCTGCCTCCACCCAGCCTCCCATCTTCTTTGCCAGTTCCTTTACAATAAACATCCCAAGCCCCGAGGACCCTTTTCCCCGTGCAGAGTCTGCCTTATAAAATCGTTCAAAGATCCGCTCCGGGTCGGGTCTGCTGGTCTCTGCCACTGTATTTTCAAATATCAATTGATTTCCCGTCTGGCGTATAACAATGCCGCCCATGCCGTGAAGCAGCGCATTTTGTATGAGATTATGAAAAATCCGCCGCAGACACTCCTCATCTGCCCAGACGCGAAACCCTTCTGATTCCAACTCCACCTCCGGAGAGACACCTTTCTTTTCAAACTGATGGTACATTCCCACCAGGCACTCACTCAAAAGGGGAAGCACCTGCAGTTCCTGCATAGATGGTTCAAACTCCTCACTGGTGAGTTTTGTATATAAAAACAGTTCCTCCAACATGTCTCCCAATTCCTGGAGACGGCCAAGCGCAGTCTGCAGATACCGTTTCTGGCGTGCATCTCCCCCGCACTCCTGTGCCAGCTGCACATATCCCGAAGCACCGGTAAGGGGCGTCCGGATGTCGTGGGCCAGACTTGTAATATTCTGTTTCAGCTGTCTCTGCGTCTTTTCATATTGAAGCTGTGCCTGGTGCTGCTGTTTTAGCAGTTCATTGATTTTTCTGCAGAGAGCCAGCATGTGGCTCTGCCTTCCCTGTACCCCCAGCTCCATATGGCTCCCCCGCTGAACCTCCCCCAGCTGGCGGCAGAGCGAGCGGACTTCATAAATACTGCGGATACGCCCTGCCAGCAGCCAGCCGCAGAGGCCTGTCAAAATCACCAAAATTACAGTCATGTATCCATCTCCCTGACATTTCTTCACTCTGTTTTCAAACACCTGCTGAGCCGCCAGGTTATCATTCATCAAATATCCTGCTTTTTCAGTACAATCCCCGCTGCAGCCGTATAGAGTATCAAAAATCCGGCTCCCACCGCAAATGTTCTCAAATCCTGCACAGAAGTATACCGGCTGGGCCCTGTGGAAAAACTCAAATAAATGGTATAGTTCAGCCAGCCGCCTGCATGAAACATATTCAGCAGGCCATACAACACCATAACCACCATCCCGCTGCCCAGCAGCACTGCCGCCAGCGACCCAGCCGCCGCACTGCGGGTACAGATGCAGACAAAGATTTCCAACGCCCCAAAGGCCGTAGTCAAAAGCCAGGCCCAGGCCAGATAGAACATCACATCCCGGATATCTGTCCAGGGCACCATATCTTTGAACATCCAGTTCAACAGCAGTGTGAATGCAAAATGCCCTGCTAAGAAAACCGCATTTAAAATCCCCGCTGTTACAACCTTGCTCCCCACGTAAAGATATCGGTTCTCGTGGAAAGCCATAATATTTTTTATAAATCCCCCTTGGTAATCTGCACATACAAATAACATGATGCAGATGCCCATGGTTACATTATACATTCCTCCATCCAGGGCAGTCTGCCGAAACAGCTCCAGCACATCCACCCCATCCAGAATACTCCGGGAAGTTTCCACCCCATCTTCCGTGAGCATCCCTATACGCAGCGCATTCTCCTGTCCCTGGGGCACTGCCAGCAGCCAGAGCATGACAAACACCACAACGGAGGCCGCCAGCAAAAGGCCAAAGCACACATATACCGAACGGCTTCTCCTCAGCCGATACAAATCCATACGCAGCAGATTAAACATGACGGCTCCCCCCTTCCATACGGTCAAAAAAATACTCCTCCAAGTCCATACTGTGGACGCCGCAGGCATACACCGGAATCTGTTTTTTTGCCAGTACCCCATTCAGCCCTGCTGTCTCTTTCAGCCCGTAAACCCGGATTGTCCGGGAGTCAAACACCTCTATCTGCACGTCCGTATACGCTTCCTGAATTGCCGGAAGTGCCCGCTGCACATTTTCTACTTCCACCTGAAAATAGTCCTGGCATTTTTCATTCAGCTCCTCCTGGGAGATCTGCTCTATGAGCTCACCGTCTTTGATGATCCCATAATGGGTGGAAATCTTACTCAGTTCTCCTAAAATGTGGGAACTGATCAATATGGTTTTCCCCTGGTCGCGTAATTGAAGCATCAGCTGCCGCATCTGACATATGCCTTCCGGGTCCAGTCCGTTAATGGGCTCATCCAGAATGAGAAGGTCCGGATTGCCCACCAGGGCCAAGGCTGCCCCCAGCCTCTGCTTCATGCCCATAGAAAAATTTCTCACCTTCTTTTTCCCGGTATCTGACAGCCCTGTAAGAGCCAGCACCTGGTCCACACTTCTTTCATCTGACAGTCCCATGCATCTGGCTTTCATCATCACATTCTGCCGTGCGGTCATATTCTGGTACAGTCCGGCCGCTTCAATGAGTACCCCCATTCGTCTGCGTATTACCCCTTGGCTGACTGGTTTTCCAAATACCCTTACCTCTCCTTTGGTGGGATGCACAAGACCGCCAATCATCTTTAGGGCAGTGGATTTCCCGGCGCCGTTTTTACCGATAAATCCGTAAATTGCCCCCTCCTGTACCTGCATCTGCAGTTGATTCACTGCCGTCTTACCGCCGTATGTTTTTGTCAGGCGTACTGTCTCCACAGCAAATGTCCTCTGTTTTCCTGTATCCACTTTTTTTACTCCTCTCCTGTTGTTTTCATGAAAAACAGTATAATACGAAAAGTTTTAAAAAGCGCTCAGAGAAGTTTAAGAAAGTTTAAAGCCCATTCCCCACACAGTCTGAATATAACTGTCCGTACCGCTTTCCTTTAATTTGGAACGGATATTGCTGATGTGCACATTGATTGTCTTATCCTCAGCCAGATACTCCTCGCCCCAGGCATATTCATAGATCATCTCCTTGGTAAACACCCTTCTGGGATTTCGAATCAGCAGCTCCACAATGAGAAATTCATGCCGGGTCAAAGCCACTGTCTTCCCGCAGGCTGTCATTTCCTGTGTATCCGGGTCCAGGCGCCACTCCCGCCAGACATAGCCTTCCTGCGCGTGGACAGCCTCCCTGCCGCCTGCTCTGTTTTGGCGGCGCAGCTGCACCTGAATTCTGACCAGCAGTTCCGGCAGGTCAAACGGCTTGCAGATATAATCCTCCGCGCCTGCAGACAGCACATCTACCTTGCTGTCCAGCCCGCTCTTTGCAGACAGCACAATAACCGGCGTCTTTTCAGAAAACACGGAAACTAATTCTTCCCCTGTAATTCCCGGAAGCATCAAATCCAATAGAATCAGGTCGAATTCTTCCATAGAAAATAACAGTTTCCCCTCACTGCCGGAATAAGCCTGCCTGCACATATACCCATGAGACTCCAGATACTCCCGCAGCATCTGATTATTCTGTGCATCGTCTTCTATAATTAATATTTTCTGCCCATTCGAAATCCTATCCAAACAATTCCACCTGCCCGTCTACCACTGCAAAGTTCACATCCCTGATTTTCTGAATCTGGGCCTTCCCTCCTGTGGCCTCTGTGATGCCCTGGAAGAAATGGCCTTCCTGTTCCTGTGTCAATACCAGCTCCAGTTTCACATTCTCGCCGTAATCCGCCTGCATAATGGGTATGTTCTGTTCCCCTGCCTGGTACTGGATTTTGCCCAGCCCCTGGTAATCTGTGCCAATCTGGTAAATGGCACCCTCCTGCTTTTCTATGATCACCGACTGGGCCAGCCCTTCCCGGGCGGCGGACGAATACGCGCGGACCAGTCCCCCTGTGCCCAGAAGGACCCCTCCAAAATACCGCGTCACCACAATCACCGCATCGTACAGGCCGCTTCCCACCAGCACATCCAAAATGGGCCTTCCCGCAGTGCCGCTTGGCTCCCCGTCATCGCTGCATCTGGTAACTTCCCTGTGAGGTCCTGCTGTATAAGCATAGCAGTTGTGCCGGGCATCCCAGTATTTTTTCTTTATCTTCCCGATGAATTCCAGTGCTTCCTCCTCACTGCCCACTGGCTGTACATGGGCGATAAATCTGGATTTTTTCTCTACGATCTCCCCCTGTCCGGGCCGGTATACAATTTTATATTTTTCAGACATTTTCTCATCCTCCACCGCCGTGATAATCTTAGACACATTGTACCACGGCAGGGAGTCTGAAAGCAAATAGTAAAAAGGCGTCCGTTATGTCTGCACCTTTGAATGCTTCCACAGCTGAGCAGTTCCTTACTTGAAAAAATATACCCAATATGCTATAGTTACATTCTCAACTCATTACTCTTTCAAAGACCTTTATACTCAAAAAGGAGAAACACTCACATGACCAGACAAGAATTCCAAAACTTATGCCAGACTCCTGTTCTTTTGGACGGTGCCACAGGTTCCAATCTGATGGCTGCCGGTATGCCAAAAGGCATCTCCACAGAACTGTGGGTGCTGGAACATCCGGACATCATTCATGAACTGCAGTCCGCCTATACAGACGCGGGAAGCCAGATTCTCTACGCCCCCACCTTCGGAGCCAACAGAATCAATCTCACCCGCCATCACCTGGAAGACCGGATTCAGGAACTAAATACAACTCTGGTTCAATATACAAAAAAAGCCGCCTGCGGCAAAGCGCTGACAGCTGGTGATGTGACCACCACAGGACGGATGATGGAGCCTTTTGGTGATCTCACTTATGAAGAAGCTTTCTCAGCCTACCAAGAGCAGATTACGCTGCTGGCTGAGGCAGGCGCTGATCTCATTGTAATTGAAACCATGATTCATGTGGGAGAGACCTGTGCGGCACTGGATGCCGCCCACGCAGCCTGTGACCTTCCCATTATGTGCTCCATGACAGTGGAAGCCGATGGAAACATTTTCACCGGAGGAAATATCAAAGATGCCGCCTCCACCCTGGAAGCGGCAGGTGCCGATGCCGTGGGAATCAACTGCTCCGTGGGCCCGGAGCAGCTGGAATCCATCATCCGCAGTATCCACAGTGCTGTATCCATTCCGGTACTGGCCAAACCAAATGCCGGAATGCCTGTAATCACAGACGACGGACAGGCTTCTTACCAGATGAAACCAGAAACCTTTGCCCGGCACATGAAAATTCTGAAAGAAAGCGGAGCCTCACTGCTTGGCGGCTGCTGCGGCACCACCCCTGCATTTATCAAAGCCTTGAAGCAGATTCTGGAAGAATAGCTCATAACCTATCAAAACTATCATGATTTAATTTTCGTCTCCCGGATACTCCTTCTCACAGGGAGGATGCAGGCGGGTACAACCGAAAGCATATCTACACCCATGCGGAGGAATCTGCTGGTGAGAGCAGTATTGGCTGCCAGTTCGCCGCAGATTCCCACCCAGCACCCCTCTTTGTGTCCTTCCCGCACCACCATCTCTATCATCTTCATAATAGACGGATGCTGCTCTCTGTAACGCTCTTTCAGCTGAGGGTTCTGCCGGTCCATAGCCAGCGTATACTGGGTGAGATCGTTTGTTCCAATGCTGAGAAAGTCCAGCTCACGGGCCAGTTCCCCGGCCATGATGGCTGCTGCCGGAGTCTCCACCACGATTCCCTGTTGGATATCCTTATATGGTATCTCTTTTTCATGCAGACTGGCCTTTACTTCCTCCACCAGCCTCTGGATTTCACGGATTTCTTCCACATATGTAACCATGGGATACATAATAGCCAGATTTCCATAGGCACTCGCCCTAAAAATCGCACGAAGCTGCTCTTTAAACACCTCTTTTTTCTGCAGACAGACCCGGATTCCCCTGTTGCCCATGGCCGGGTTTCTCTCATCAGAAAGCCCCATATATTCAGCCTTCTTGTCTGCTCCAATATCCAGTGTACGGATAATGACCAGCCCTTCCCCCATGGTCAGCGCCGCCTGACGGTATGCCTGAAACAGTTCCAGCTCCCCGGGATAACTCTCCCGTCCCAGGTACTGAAATTCACTGCGGAGCAGCCCAATGCCTCTTGCCCCATTATCCAGAGCCTGACTCATGTCTTCCAGGTTGCCGATATTGGCATACAGGTGCACTCTATGGCCATCTGCTGTCACATCTTCTTCATCCTTCAGTGAGAGAAGGTATTCCTTTTCCTCTCTCTCCAATTTGCGGCGCTTCTTATATTCCTGTAAAACCCCATCACTGGGGTCAATATAGATCTTTCCTGCATAGCCGTCAACAATGGCAAATCTCCCGTCCCAACCGGCATCAGCAGGCACATGAACCAGCGCAGGCACATCCATAGTCTTCACCAAAATAGAAGCATGAGATACCGGAGAACCTTCCTGGGTGAGAAATCCCAGAATTTTATTTTTATCCAGTTTCATCACTTCTTCCGGTGAAATATGTTCCGCCGCAATAATCACTGGTTCATGGAGAATTTCTTCTTCTTTTGGCAGGCCATCCAGGATATAAGTCATCCAATTGGAAATTTCCCGTATATCCTGGACACGATTTAACGCTGCTTCGTCTTTCAGACTGCCGAACACGGAAGCCATCTCATCCCGGGTAGTCACTACCGCATGGGACACATTGACCTTTTCCGAAGCAATCATACTGGTAATCGCTCTGGAAAATCCAGTGCCCTCCAGGATCTGAATCTGCCTTCTCAGTGTGTCCGCTTCTTTCGTCTCCGGTACTGCCTGGCTGTATAGTTCTTTCAGCTGCTCCAGCGTCTTTTCTTTTGCTCTGTGATACCTGTCTAACTCCTGTTTCACATCAGATATGGCGTGTGGATACCCTGACTCCTTCGTGCTGACATAATATCGGATTTGGCCAATGGCAATTCCCGGAAAAGCCACCACGCCCTCATAGATTTCCATCTTTTCTCACTCCTGTGCGCTTAATCACAGGCAGCTCTGAATTCTGTCCAGTTTTTATTATAAGCCGCCTCTGCATCTTCACTGACATTTTGAACAATCTCCCCTTCTGTCACCGTATCCGGCACTGCCAGGTCCTGATTCTCCAGGAATTCATCCGCTTCTATATTGGTAGAATAATATCCCATAAAGTCAAAACACTGCGCTCCTGTTTCCGGCTCCAGAATATAATTCAGGAACTGATGAGCCGCATCACTATTGGGCGCATTGGACGGGATAAATCCGGCCATAATTCCGAATCCCAGCCCCTCTTTCGGATATACCACTTTCAACTCCGGATTTTCCGACAATACCTGGGTAACCTGGGAAGTGTACAAAAACGCCACGCTGGCCTCTCCGTTTAAAAGGGCATTTTGAGTATTCTCATCCTGAATCATACGAACATTTGGGGCCAGAGCTTTTAATTTTTCTCCTGCTTCCTCAATGACAGAAACATCTTCCTCATTCATGGATTTTCCCATGCTGAGAAGCGTGATTCCATTGATCACACGATAGTTGGCGGTAAGTGCCACACTGTCAGCAAGACGCTCATCCCATAAATCCTCATAGCTCTCAATCTCAAAATCCACCAGTTCCGGATCGTACACAATCAGTGGAATCCCAGCCCCGTAAGGAACTGTGTAGGCATCTTCTTTATCATAAAACTGTCCCTGATACAGGGGATTGATATTGCCAAAATTCTCAATCTTACTCTGGTCCAGCTTCTGAGCCAGCCCTTCCTGAACCACAGTTTCGATAATATAATCATCGGCGATTACCAGGTCATAATCCCCGCCCTCTGCCTGAGCCAGTTTTTCCAGCATCGTTTCATCGGTGTCAAAATTGGAATAGACAATCTGGATACCCGTTTCTTCTTCAAAACCATCCAGCACCTCCTGTGGGAACATTCCTTCCCATGTAAATAACACCATCTCTCTGGAATCATCTGTACCGGCACTTTCACTGCCGTTTTCCTTTCCATCTGTATTTCCACTCTGCTCTCCCTGTCCGCCGCAGCCGGACAGCAGGCAGACCGCCGACAGGCACACTGCAAGCAGACTCATTAATTTTTTCACCGTCATTTTTTTCATAGACACCCTCCTATTTCCTTTTTCAATCAATTCACATGGCTTATTACAGCTTCAGCCGGATTTGCCGTCTTCTGTAATTGTAACCTGACCGCTGTACAAATGGTTCCCGGAATTTCCCCGCCTGACCCCTCTGCGCCCTGCCAGAGAAAACAAAAAACGCAGCAGCTGTCCAGCCGCCAGAACAGCCAATGTGACAGCCAGCATAATGGTGCACAGGGCATTAATTTTCGGAGTTACGCCAAACTTGGTCTGCGTATACACCTTTATGGGAAGCGTATTCAATTTCGGACCATTTACAAAAATAGTAATCACCACATCGTCCAACGACATAGCAAATGCCAGCAGACATCCCGACATTACAGCCGGCATGATCAGCGGCAGCGTAATATCTAGAAACGTACGCATAGGCGAGGCTCCCAAATCCATGGCCGCTTCCTCCAGCGCCGGGTCCATACCTGCCATCCTGGCCTTTACCATCATCAAAATATATGGAATACAAAAAGCCGTATGAGCAATGACCAGAGTCACCATTCCAAAAGGCAGGTGCAGCACAGAAAAGAACGCCAGAAAAACCATACCCAGAATAATCTCCGGTATCATGATGGGAAGGGTGGATACATACTCAACCACTCCCTTTGACCGGTGTCTCACTTTCGTAAGTCCCACAGCTCCCAGAGTCCCCACCACCGCTGCGGCCAGGCAGCTGAGAACCCCCAGCACCAGACTGTTCTGCAGGGCCTCCAAAATGGCAGTATCCTGGAAAAGTTCCCGGTACCATTTCAGCGAAAAGCCTTTCCACATGGCTGTGGTCTTAGACTCATTAAAAGAATATATGACCACCAGGACAATGGGCAGATAGATAAATAACAGAACCAGCCCCAGGTAAATCCCCGGGAGTTTCGTCTTATTCCTTTTCAATAAAGTCCCTCCAGCTCGCTCGTGTGGGTCACACGGCGGTATATATAAATAATCAAAGTAGTCAGCACTGTCAATACCACTGCCAGTGCTGCCGCAAACGGCCAGTTGCTTCCTCTGGTCATCTGATCCTGAATCAGGCTTCCCACCAGGACAATTTTATTTCCCCCCAGAATATCTGCTATGAAAAACAGCCCCATGGAAGGGATAAAGGTAAGAATCATTCCTGACAAAAGTCCTGGAAATGTCAGCTTCAGTGTGATTGTAAAAAAAGTCTGGACAGCATTGGCACCCAGATCTCTTGCCGCCTCTATCAAAGACCAGTCCAGCTTCTCCGCACTGGAGTAAACAGATAAAATCATAAAAGGAAGCAGTGTATAGATCATGCCTGTGAGAACTGCCGGATAACTGTATAACAGTTTCAAAGGTTTTTCAATCAATCCCAGATTCAGCAAAACTCCGTTTAATGTCCCTTTGGTCTGCAGAATAATAATCCAGCCATACAGACGGATCAGACTGTTCACCCAAAAAGGAATGGTCAGAAACAGCATCATCCGCTTTTTCCATTTACTGCTTAATTTCGCCATAAAATAGCCAAACGGATATCCCAAAAGCATAATGGCGGCGGTACTGCTGAACGCCAGTTTCAGAGACTGGGCAAACGTTCCCAGATACAGCGGATCTAGAAGACGTTTATAGTTCTCTGCAGTAAACCGCCAGATTACCCCGTACCCCTCCCGGTTTGATGCAAAGCTCAGGGCAATCATATAAACCAAAGGTCCTGCCACAAAAATCAGCGTAAATGCGTACAACGGCAGCACTGTAAATGTCCACCAGTTACGTTTTTTCCTCATTTCTCACCCCCTGTCTACCAATACTCCATGACTGCTGTTCCAGCGGAAGCAGATCTCCTGTCCCACCTCAATCTGGGAATCCATACCGCAGCGGCTGGAAACCAGTCTGCTTCCATCAGGCAGCGCAATCACAATTCTGTGCATGCCGCCCACATAATTCTTCTCTGCAATCTGCCCTTTCATTCCACAGCCGCAGTTTTCGTCCAGCTCGATATGTTCACTGCGCACGGCCAGAGTAACCTGCTCTTTGGGCTGAAGGCGGACTCCGTCTGTATTCACCAGCGCTTTGCCGCCGCAGGTATCCACCACTGCCTGATCTCCTGCCAGGTGGTCCACCTGTCCGGATATAATGTTGGCATTTCCCACAAACACAGCCACATAACTGGTTCTGGGATGGTTATAGATTTCATCTGCTGTGCCGATTTGTTCGCAGATTCCCTGATTCATCACCACAATCCTGTCAGACATATTGATGGCCTCTTCCTGGTCATGGGTAATATAGATAAAAGTGATACCCAGCTTCTTCTGAAGACGCTTCAGTTCCAGCTGCATAGCCCGCCGCAGCTGAAGGTCCAGCGCACCCAGGGGCTCATCCAGAAGAAGTATCTTGGGATTATTCACCAGTGCTCTGGCAATGGCCACACGCTGCCGCTGGCCTCCGCTCAGTTCAGAGGGCCTGCGCTTCTCATATCCTTCCAGCTGTACCAGGGACAGCATACTGGAAACTTTTTCCCGTATTTCCCTTTTGGGGACTTTTTTTAACTTCAGCCCATATCCAATATTGTCAGCCACATTCATATGGGGAAACAGAGCATAGTTCTGAAACACTGTATTCACGTCTCTCTGGTTAGGCGCCAGGTCTGTCACATCCTGACCTTCCAGCAGCACCCTCCCCTCATCCGGGGATTCCAGTCCGGCGATAATCCGCAGGGTAGTGGTCTTTCCACACCCGGAAGCCCCCAAAAGGGTAATAAATTCTCCCCTTTTGATAGTCAGATCAATACCCTCCAGCACCTCCACATCCTGAAAGTGCTTTTTAATACCGATTAACTCTAAAACATTATCTTCCATTCATTTCTCCCAGAATTACTTACAGTTTTTTCAAATTTTTTCCGCTTCTGGTATCCTGATATTCTCCCTCGGCCACCACACATTCCCCGTCTGCGATCACATAAAAAACACCCTCCGGTTTCGCGTCCGGCAGACCTACATGGGGATAATCAGCCCTGTCACAGATTTCTTCCATAGAAAAAACTACCAAATCTGCGTCCATTCCCGGCTCGATACAGCCCTTTCTCTCAAATCCAAACAATTCAGCCGGCAGAAGTGAAGCCTTATAAACTGCCTCCTCCACAGACAGCAGTTTCTTCTCCCGCACCATTTTTCCCAGATATCTGGGAAATGTCCCTGCTATCTGAGGATGTCCCTCGCCTTTTCCATAACCGCTGGTGTCGCTGGACGGCATGGCATATTCCTTCACCAGACATTGAAAAACTTCCTGCTCCTCTCCCTCAAAAAAGAGAATTGCCTCATGGGGATAGTGTTCCTTCATATGAAAAAACAATTCCTCATCCATTACCCTTCCTTTATAACACCCTGTGGCAACAATCATCTGCTCCCATTTCCAGTTATTATTCCGGATATTTTCATAAGAAAATGTAGTGGTATCAAAATATGTGGTCCAATTGGTATACATGCCGCTGTCAATATAGACAGGAAGACCCTTCCTGCGGGCCTGGTCCACCATATCCAGGGCCTGCTCAGTGAGCCCCTGGCAGTATTGATACACAAAATGGGAAACCAGCATCTTCACCCCCGTCTGCTCCGCTGTCTGTATGACATCCGCCAGAGAAGTAAGGTCATCGTCAGCCAGAAGCCTGGTATGTACTGCACAGACCCGGTCGTATTTCGCTGCAATCTCAGCCAGTGCTGTCACTTCTTCTATGGTACATCCTGGTACATAGTCCAGGCCAAAAGAAATCCCACAGGCGCCTTCCTGCAGTGCTTCTTCTGCCAGGGCAGCCATCCGGCCAATCTGCTGGCTGTCCGCCGGCCGGTAAAGATCTGTAAGCCCTACTGCATTTCTCAGTGGTCTCCCATGGCCCACCAGCATTGCCTGATGAATCGGAAAGCCCTGCTTCTGATGAAATCCGAAAAACTCTTTCAGATTTTTAGGACTATACCCGCAATTCCCTCCTACTGTAGTGGTAACCCCCTGACAGGCTGACAGCTCAGCCGGATACAGAACTCCATCAATATGTCCATGTACATCAATAAACCCGGGAGCTACATAATATCCAGAGGCGTCAATTTCTCTCTCTGCGCTGAGCGGTTCCTCTGAAAGCACTGCAATCCTGGAGCCTTCCAGCCCCACATTCAGCTTCCTGCTTGTTCTCCCACGTGTATCTATTACGATGCCATGGTTAATGGCCATAGTCAGCATAGGCATATGCCTCTCTTTCTACCTATTATATATCATCTTTTGAATACGTTTTACATATTCTGTCTGGGAAAAAACCGCCTGGTAATCTCCCATCACCTGCCGTGCCTGCTCTGCATGGTCTTTCAGCAGTTCATACACAGTCAGCGCCGCCAGTTTTGCCGGGGCGATCAGCGCCTTATCCCAATCTGCAACAGCGAACTCTGCCCCGTGCAGGACTCCGCGAAAGCCGCCGAATGTGAAATTCACCACTGGCATCATATGTGTCAAATCACCCATATCCGTACAGGCATTATTAAAATCATGTTCCGATACATTTCTGTATGTATAACCCTCCAGGTAACCTGCCGCTGCTTCCAGTGCCCTGTCTGCTGGACGGTAACGCACTGGCAGATATCCCTGGAGTTTTTCACGCTCAATCTTTCCGCCAAAGGCGTAAGCCGCCCCTTCAAAAGCCCGGGTAACTTTCTCCCGGACACTGTCAATAACCTCCAGGCTTCCTGCCCGCACTTTGCTCTCCACTACCACCCGTTCAGGTACACAGTTGAGGGCTTCGCCCCCTTCCCTGACCAGTGTGTGCAGACGGACATGGTCTTCCTCCCGGAAAGTTTCCCGCATCAGCCCCATCATATTCAACGCGCTGGATGCAATACTTAAAGCGTTGACACCTTCCCACGGTGCAACTGCCGCATGGGCTGCTTTTCCCTTTACCGTCACCAGCTCCGAGGAAAATCCGTTACTTGCTGGATTTCCCAGATAAAAATCTTCCTCCACCGGCACCATGTGGACATGTGTAGTCACAGCAATGTCCGTATCTGCAAAAACGCCCAGGCGTATCAATTCGGCCTTGCCTGTACCGGCAAAGCCTACTCCCTCCTGTTCAAGCCATCTCCTTTTCTGGGCATCCACATATTCTTCTGCAGGTACTGCCAGAAAAGATACCGTTCCCTCCAAATGCCGCCGCACCTCAGCATCTGTCAGCGCCATCGCTGCGCCCAGCATCAGAGCCAGCTGCAGATGGTGCCCACAGGCATGGGCAATCCCGGTCTTTTCATCCGCAAAAGGATGTCCCGGACATAAAATGCCATCCAGCTCGCCGACCACAGTCACATGGGGACCCGGACCAGTACTGAATGTCCCACATACACTTGTCCGGCCCATTCCCTCCCGGACATCCAGACCCAGTTTCTCCAAAAATCTCTTGACCTTGGAGGCTGTACGGAATTCGCAGAAACCGCTTTCCGGATGAAGGTAAATATCTTCAGCAAAATTTATCATCTCCTGCCGGTATTTGTCAATGCACGCAATTATCTTTCTCTCCATTTTCGTACTCCGTCCGTTCAAACGCTGAAATTCGACTGCTAAAAATTACAATCACTATCATACCATAAAATCTTTATTTAGCAAATAATAAAAATCATTACTTGATTTTTTTTATAAAGGTGCTATAATAGGAACATACGAATGCAGATATAGTTCATCGGTAGAATGCCAGCTTCCCAAGCTGGAGAGGGGGGTTCGATTCCCCTTA
>CAJUMB010000006.1 GCA_910587105.1 uncultured Lachnospiraceae bacterium | reverse complement strand
AATATGGCGAGATAGCTCAGCTGGCTAGAGCACACGGTTCATACCCGTGGTGTCGGGGGTTCAAGTCCCCCTTTCGCTACTTAAAAAGCACCGCATATATGTGGTGCTTTTTGTCGTATGGATGATGATGTTTCTTTAGTATTCCATCCGGCTAGAAGTAGACGCAGTCTGATGAGAAATCAGGCAAGGAGTTTTACTGGATATTAAAATTAAATTGGGAGGTTGATTTATGAAAGGCAGACGATGTTTGCCGATTATTCTATCGGCAGTAATGATGGCGGCACCTGTGGCTTCCTGTACGGTTTTTGCTGAAAAGGCGCATACAAGCAGTGTGGCTGTACATGAGGGAAAGGCAGAAGATGATTCTAATATATTTGAAGAGCTGCCCGGAAGCAATGAGTTGTTTGAACAGTATGTGGAACAGCAATTTTTCGGAAACGATTCCATTTCCGTGTATGGTAATTATGCTGATGAGAAACTTCAGGGTGTCGATCTGGCAGCATATAAGATTTTAAAGGAAGAAATTCAGAAAATTGCAGCCGGGGAACGGTCAAATTCGCAGATTGGGATATCAATGGAGTCTCTTGGCATAGAGACAACATGGACTGCATCTGAACTTGGTGTAGATACCCTTATAGAAGGTGGAGAACTATCTGAGAAAGTGATTAAGGCGATAGAGGAAAAGTATCCGGATTATCAGGCGCTCCTGGACTATTTGTTGATAGATTGTCCTTATGATTTATATTGGTTTGATAAATCTGTGTCGGGTGCGTTTCGTGTACAGAGTCCAGGGATGTCTTATAGCAGCTCTCAGCTGACTTTGAAGGGAGAACTGGTTTATTCTTTTAAAACTGCAGGAGAATACAGAAATAGCGGAGAATATGAGGTGGCAGTGGAGAAGACAGGCGCTGCGAAGACTGCTGCAGATAATGCAAAAGAAATTGTAAACAAATATAGTTCTTACGGGGATTATGAAAAGCTGGTTCATTATAAAAATGAAATTTGTAACCTTGTCTCATACAATCAGGAGGCTGCTGGAGGGAACATGAATTACGGAAACCCATGGCAGCTGGTTTGGGTTTTTGATAGAGATCCAGCTACAAATGTGGTGTGTGAGGGTTACGCAAAAGCGTTTCAGTATCTGTGTGATTTGACAGACTTTAACAGCAGCAATATAAAATGTTATACTGTCAACGGTATTATGGGCGGAGGAACTGGCGCCGGGAGACATATGTGGAACATTGTTACAATGCAGGATAAGAAAAATTATATTGTGGATGTAACAAATTGTGATGAGGGTTCCATAGGCGCAGATGACAAATTGTTTTTGGCAAGCGCAGAGGGAAACGCTGTAAGTGGATATACAGTGGCAATTCAGGGACAAAGTAACATTACATATACATATGATGAAGACCTGTCGGGGATGTATGGCGGTATTTTGGAGATATCATCATCGGAGTATGATCCTTCTTCGCCGGAAGAACCTGTGGAGACGCCGACAGAGACACCTGCGATAACGGATGAGCCCAGCAATACGCCGACAGAGACCCCTGTGATAACGGAAGGGCCTAGCAATACGCCGACAGAGACCCCCGTGATAACAGAGGGGCCCAGCAGTACACCAGGAATAACGCCATCAGTAACACCTGAGGTAACGGATGAGCCCAGCAGCACACCGACGAAAACGCCCACGGATACACCAGGGGTAACAGGAGTGCCCAGCAGCACACCGACGAAAACGCCCACGGATACGCCAGGGGTAACAGGAGTGCCCAGCGGCGCACCGACAGTGATACCCACAGATACACCGGCGGTAACAGGAGTGCCCAGCAGCACACCGACAAAAGCGCCCACGGATACACCAGGGGCAGAAGAAACACCCAGCGGCATGCCGACAGAAGCACCCACTGAAACGCCGGCGGTGACGGATATACCTGCTGGTACGCCGACAGAAGTACCTGTGGAAACCCCTGCAGAACAGCCGGATACAACCGTTGTAGAAAATTCTGACGGTTCGAAAGTAGAGACTACAGTCAGTACACAAACAAGCAGCGATGGGAGTGTTATTCAGAAGACAGAAGTAGTACATAAAGATCCAGATGGTAAAACAACTAAGTCTTTTATAAAAAGTGAGATATCTCCAGGCGCAGATGACAGCGGAGTCTCGATTGTTGTAAATGTTTCAAAAAATGCAGATGAAACGATAACAAGCGCAACAGCAAAAGTATCTGGGGGATCGTCCTCTGCAACGAAAAAAGTATTGATCAGCGGCAGTATAGTGAAACAGATTATACAGGCAGCCAATACAAGGGATGTGGAGATAAGTATTGTAAATAAAAACGGTTCTGGCACTCATAAAGTTATAGCAAATGCAGCTGACTTGACAGCGGGAAAGAAACTGAGCATAGTCATTAAGAAATCCAATGGAGCGTATGTTCTGGTCAATGCAAAAACATATAGGGTGACAAAAGACGGTGATGTGCCTGCTGTTGTAAAAGGCAATAAAACATATGAGTTAATGAACAGTTCCCGAATGAATAAACTGAGCAGTAAAATCTTAAAAGCGGTAAAGGTAAAAAAGACGTCAAAGACTGTCAGGAAATCAAAGACCGTAAACATGAGATTGAAAAACTCATTGAACCTGGAAAATGTAAAATCCATCAAATATACTGTTTCTGGGAAATCCATTGTAACGGTAACGAAGAAAGGTGTTATAAAGGGGAAGAAGGCCGGAACTGCCGTGGTGAGGGCAAAAGTAACATTAAAAAATGGAAAAGCAAAAACGGTTAAAATGAAGATAACAGTAAAGAAATAAAATAGAGCCGTAAAATCGTGAAACCTCTAGACTTCACGATTTTACGGCTTTGTACAGTACTGGCCGAATGCGGATAAGGCCAATGCCTTTTTGTTCCCGAAGGCTGCTTCTTCAAAAGGCAGTTCCTTTGCTGATTATTGAATATAAATTTCTGCAGCAGTATTTTTCACACCATTGATTTGCAAGCGTACATGAATCTTTCCATTTTCAAATTCATTCAAAGGATATTCCAACGGCTCAGAAAGATTTGTAACATCAATAGATTTTGCTGTATCTCCCTGTACCAGCCACAAGACAAGCGCTGCTCCATCTGGTACTGTGCCGCAGGAAATATCAGCGTAAAGCAGTTGAGCAGCTGCGTCCTCAATAGCCATATTCTGTTCTTTCACGAATCCGTCACTGGCACTTCTAAAATCCAGCTTCCAAACACCATCCAGATAAGTGTTATAATTCATTCTGATTGTACCTAAGTTCCATACCCGGTCGTTAGAAGCAGCATTTGTGTTGATACCATTTCCAACGGCTGCACTGACAATAAAACCTGTCAAGCATAGCAGCATAAGCATCATACTCGCAATGCCGGCAATCATAAATTTTAAGTGATGAGTTCCTTGTTTAACCATAATACTATTGTCCTCCTTTTTGATATGGGTTCCACATTCTTCGCAATATTTTGCCTTTACTGAAATACGTTGTCCGCAGGCCGGGCATATTGTTTTGATTTCTGGACGGCGCAGAAAGTAGATCAGCAATCCAATAAAAGGTGTGGCTGCAAAAACTATAATTGCCCATAGTACCGGGTCATCGCCTCGTCTTTTACAGTCCTGATATACCCATGCTGCAAAAAAAGAAAAGGTACACAATGCAAAAATAACAAAGCAAAGAAGCAGGATGGGAAGCAGCATGGAAAGACCGCTGAAGCCATCACTTTTAAAAAAATATAGGCCAAACCGTAAAAAAATTAACAATAAGATAACTGGGATACCGATATAAAGGAAAAACCGGTTCTTCTTCGTATTATTCATGCCAATATACCTCTTTTCTCAATGCAGATTGTAATTTCCTCTTTTATGGATGCTCTTTTTGCGCCAACTATGGTAAGCAGTATACCAGCCGCACCAGCATAGAAGCAGATACCAGCGGCAAAGTAAGATAAATAAATATTTTCAATCATTATCAGGGCAAAAAGAGCTAACAAAGAAAAAGTTATCAAATTCAAAACCATGGGCAAATACCAAAGTGATAATTTGTGCATAACAGGTTGTTTTTGCAGGATAATTTCTTGTTGATATAGAGCCGCTTTGAGTTTGTTATTCAGTTCTGGGGCCGGAACATCAGCCATTTTCATAGAAGCCCGGATAACTTCATCTATTTCCATGTTAGAATGATTATCTCGCATAGCCAGCATCCTCCAATCCTTTTTTAATTAATTTTCTTCCCTTGAACAATCGGCTTTTCACGGTACCAGGCGGTTTCTTTATAATAGCAGCTATCTGCTCTATAGAACAATCGGAAAGGTAAAATAGTATCAGCGGTACTTGAAATTTTTCCGGGAGGGTTTGAATGATTTGACGGATTTCTGTAATCAGTTCTTTTTGAAGATAATCTTCTTCAATACTTTCTTCAGAATGTAGTACTGTTTCCGTTTCATCATCAAAATCGCTGCAGGGAGCAAGCTTATTTCGGCGTGCTTGTTTTCTTCTGCCGCTTTTCCAAAGATTATGAGCGAAAGAGAAAAACAACGCTCTCGGGTTTCTCTCCCAGTCAAGGGTCCATTCTGTTTCTAACGCTTTTAGGAAAGTCTGTTGATATAAATCCTCGGCATCCTCCTTGTCCCCGCAGAGTTTCAGACAGAATCTATATATATCTGTGCCGAACTCATCAATACATTTTTCTATTTCCTTTGCGCGCACTGTTTCACCTCCTCTTCCTGTTCACTCTATATTCGTCATGACTTTGCAGATGGTTCACTATTTTAAAAATTTTTCTGGAAAATACCGGAAGTTTTGCATAATACACAGAAGAACAGTACATTAGTTTGTAGGATATTTTTGTTATGTACGTAATTGGTCTATTGACTTTAGGGTGAAATTGACCTATTATAATGGTGATATAGACTGAAGATAATTTGGTATTATTAGTATCCCGCTTGATATCGTGTTGAATAGGGCGTTCAGATAGAGGGGATAAATTTTCACATAAAGTCCAGAAGGATACGGAGGAAAAGCAGGTGAAAGTCATACACAATCTAATAAAGTACAAAGATATTTTATTGTCAATAAGCTTGTTTTTGCTCATTTCATCTTTCTTTTTTGTCCATGCGGAACGATCTTTTGACGGAACAACCAGGCGGATGAAAGAGGCGGAGGTTGTGAAGTTCAAAACGTCAGATAAGATTACACAGAAATTCCGAGTGGATAAAAATATTCGTTTAACAAAAATTTCCATACAGTTTGGTACATATGCCAAAAAGAATAAAGGGACTCTTTCGGTTACGCTCTTCGAAAATGACACAATCATTGACCAATGGAAAGTTGGCACAGCCGGTATGGAGGACAATGGTTATCAGACCCTTGTTTTGAAGGAGCCATATGAGGTACATGCAGAAAGGGCGTACAGCATAGAACTTTCTGATGACTTTAAAGGCGATAATGCAGTGGCTGTCTGGTTATCATCGGAAAATGGCGGTTTATGTTACCTCAATGGTAGTTATCTATATGGAAAGACAATCTGTTACCAACTAAACTTTAAAGACATGGCAGCAAAAAGATGCGTTGTGGCCGCAGCATTTATCATTGCGTTTTTGCTCGGTGTATTAATCTTATTGCAGATAGATGAAAGAGTAATCATGTCAGTGCTTTTTATTATCCTGGGATGTGTATATATGTGGCTGTGCACCCCGGGGATGGCCCCGGATGAGGACAATCATTTCCGGAGAGCCTTTGAAATTTCGTGTGGAAATCTTGTATCAAAGGGGTTGTATGGAGGGACAATCGGAGGAAATTATCTTCCGGCTGAGGTGGATGATTTTATGGATCCGGACAAGGAATTGGACTGGGGCAATAAAGAAATGTTTACGTTCAGCAATACCGCATTGTATGCGCCTGTGAGTTATCTGCCCCATTCAATAGGGATTAGGATAGTGAGATGTTTTACAAATAATGTATCAAAAATATTTTATGGCGGAAAATTCGGAAATTTTCTGGTCAGTACTGCGCTCTGCCTATGGGCATTGTATCGGATACCATTTGGGAGGAAAATTCTTTTTATGATTATGACTTTTCCCATGACCATGCAGGAGATGGTTTCCATGTCCACAGACGGATTTACCACATCCCTGTGTCTGGCCTTCACCGCATATGTTTTATATGTATGTTATGATACTAATGATAAGATGCGAAAAAGGGATATTTTTATTATTGCAGCGCTTAGTATACTTATCTCATTGTGTAAAATCGTTTACATTGTTTTAGTACTTCTTATCTTTTTAATACCCAATGAGAAAATAGGCGGGCGTAAAGCATGGGCAAATTTCAAATTTGGAATTTCAGGTGCTGCAATGCTTTTCAATTTGATCTGGCTGAAAATGTGTTCCGGATTTTTGATGGAATTTCAACCCGGTGTAAATGCTGGAAAACAGGTTCAGTATGTATTGACAAATATTGATAAATTCTATGTAGTCGTTATCCAGAGTATTATAGAATATGGGAACCATTGGATACAGACCATGTTTGGTTCTTATATGGGCGCATTGAATATAGAAATAGCTCCTTTTGTGTGGGTGGTTTTTCTAATATTTTTTCTGTATGAAATCTGTAATTATAAAAGGCTTGAAGTGAAGCCGCATAAATTTGACCAGCTGATTATGTTTCTTATATTTCTCGGCGGCACCGGGTTGATTTTCACGAGTTTATATGTCCAATGGACGCCTTTCAAAAGTGAAATTATTGAGGGGATTCAGGGGAGATACTTCATACCGCTGATCATTTTTCCGGCCTTCTTGGTTATGTATTCTAATGATAAAAAGAAGAAAGATGTGAGATATATTGTCTCCCATTCAGAGAGGGGAATGTATTACTATATGCTCCTTCTGGTGCTCAATGGGATTACGATTCTTGAGATAATTCAGTATACACTGTCGGGTTAGAGCGCGTTTTACAAATGCCTTCTTACATGAGATGGCAGAGTTGTGGTTCGGTCTATCCGGGTTAGGAGGAAAAATTACATATGGATAAGATAGCAGTATTGATTCCCTGCTATAACGAAGAAAGAACTATCGGGAAGGTCATCTCTGACCTGAAAAAAATATTGCCGGAGGCTGTCATTTATATATATGATAATAACAGTTCAGACCATACAGCCCGGATAGCTGAAGAAGCCGGGGCTCTTGTGCGTTATGAACGCCAGCAGGGAAAAGGTAATGTGATCCGCCGGATGTTCCGGGAGATTGATGCCCAGTGCTATATTATGACAGATGGGGATGACACTTACCCAGCGGAAGCTGCCAGGGAAATGTCAGATGCGGTTCTTGCAGGCAGAGCGGATATGGTAGTGGGGGACCGGCTGTCCTCCACCTATTTTGAAGAAAATAAACGGCCTTTTCATGGGATCGGGAATGCATTGGTTCGAAAAAGCATTAATTTCTTATTCAAAAACGATATCAAAGACATTATGACAGGATACCGGGCATTCAGTTATGAATTTGTAAAGACTTTTCCCGTATTGTCAAAAGGATTTGAAATTGAAACAGAAATGAGTATCCATGCAGTTGACAAAAATATGGCAGTGGAAAATGTGGTGATCAATTACCGGGACCGTCCGGAGGGGAGTCAATCCAAACTGAATACATATGTTGACGGTATCAAGATTTTGCGTACCATCGCCAGAATGTATCGTACTTACAGGCCGGCAGGTTTTTTTGGTATTGTTGCCCTGTTACTGGCATTGATTTCAGCAGTTTTTTTTATACCTGTTGTGCATACTTTTTTGAAGACCGGACTGGTACCCAATTTTCCCACATTGATTGTGTGCGGGTTTACAGTGGTTGCCGCCATCCAGTCATTTTTTGCAGGGCTGACACTGCAGACCATTGTACAAAAAAACAGGCAGGATTTTGAGATGGAGCTGCAGAGGGTTTCGGAGAATAAGAAGCATTTGATAGAGACACTGGTAAGTTAAAGCTGTTTCTGGAACATTTTTCAAGTATGCTTCTAAAGCCGGAGTTTAGAGTGTGGATTGCCCGTACACGTTAGATTCCAAAGGAGGGAGGATTATGAAGGGGGATATAGCAAAAAAGGCAAAAAAATTAATAGCTGCATTCACGATGATTGCTTGTTTGGCTGCAAATGAGTCTGCATACATACCGTATGTTGAAGCATCGGGGGCAGCCGATACTGAAAATAATCTAAATACAGCAGGAAACAGCGTGGTCGAAAAAGGGATAACCCAAAATTCAAATGATAATCTCAGGGAATGTGTAGAGGACAGTTTTGTTGATGAGGGGGAAGAATACCCTTCTGCAGAGGTATCCGGCGATTCCGGCTCTCAGAATATGAGCGGAGATGAACAAAATCATTCGGATTTTGCAGCCAGCACTAAAATGGATGGTGATGGAGATGCGGGTGTATCTAATAACAGTGTACTGGAAGAAGGTGTATCAGAAGATTCTGTAAGCAATTATGGGACGGAACAAGATATTGTGCTGGAAACAGAAGAGGAAGGGACGATAATCACGCTGACTGGTCCGGCAGGCTCCTTCGAGTCCGGCAGAGTATATGAACTTCGGGCAGAGGCAATCAAAGAGCCCAGCGCCAAGGGCAGAGAAATTAAAGAGGCCGTTGATGGAGCGGCACAAGCCGAAGATTTGGTGGCTGAGAAATGCCGTGCATTTGATATCCGGCTGTTTTCAGAAGGGGAAGAGGTCCAGCCTCTGGGACCTGTATCTGTAAATTTTTCCAGCAGTGACATTAAGAAATCAGTCACAGATGAGAACACAGATGTCAATGTATTTTATATAGACGAAAAAACTAACCATCTTCAGGCTGAAAATATGGGGGCTGAAACTGAAAAGAATGGGACTGTGACTATGGAGACCACTCATTTTACTATTTATGTAGTGGTCGATATGGGGCAGCAGGGCGGCCATATAAAGGTTTTGCTGGAACATTGGGGTACAGGCATTAAAACAATCAGCGCCAATGGTACAACAGATCCATTTTATGTAAAGTATGACCCGGAAAAGGACAGCCAGGGCAGGCAGTATGGCTTATATACACATGATGATGTTTATGACAGGCATACCCAGCAAATTATACAACAGGATTATACAGGAGAAATATACAGTCCGGATACAATGGAGCTGGAAGATGGACTGAATGGGAGCGAGACAACACCAAACTTTACCATTGAGAGCCTGAGTAAGATTATTCAGGGTATGAGTAATGTAAGTGTTGATAAAAGAAAATACACTCCATATGAAATATGGATTTCTACAGATTTAAGCAATAAAGGAAAAGAAAGAGATGATTGGAAAGAGGGTTCTTATAGGATATACAATGTGTCTGTTGGAGCTGATGGGGATATAAAAGCGGATTCCTATATTCCAGAGACTGGGGGAACGGCAGAAAATTTTGCAGATCCATCTGCAGTTACGCTGACAAAAGATTGTCTGATACGTTTTTGGTATAAAGAAACTGATGCGGGGGAGATGGATCAGACAACGACGTTTTTTGATTACAATATAGCTGATCCGGGAAAGCGCAGCGGTGCAGATAAAGGAATAAATGCGGATATTAATTTTATACCTGCTGATAATAAGCTGCCCAAAATGGGAATGGGACAGAATTCGTCGGGAAATTGGTCAGATTTCGCAGGCGGGTCCAGTACTGAAGGAGTGTGTGAGGAATTCGGTTTATTGAACCGGGGGAACAGATGGGATAATATTCCAGGCGCCTGTAAGATTGATGAAGATGCGAGAACCTATATAGAAAGTATATCCAGTGGGAGACCAGGCTCTGCATCCGGTGAAGATTTGAAAGATCTTTATCGAAGAACAGCGCATTGGGCGGTACCGGTAAAGGGATTGGTACAGGACACTTTAACGGCGGATTATCAGCTGCAGTTTTCAAAAGCATTCCGTCAGCCCCAGTTTTTTGCCGAGGGACCTGGAAAAGTGAAGCTGGGAGAATATACACTTGGTTTTAAACAGAAAGGTGATACCTATACCCTGTCAAATGTGAAAAAAAACGGAATAAAAACTCTGGATAATCTGGAGAAGATTTTGTATACAATAAGTTCTTACGGTTCACATAGTAACATTTATTCTAACAATTTCTTTCCACTTGACAGTGAGACCGGGGGAGATGCCAAAGGGACAGGGAGTGATGATGGAAAAGAACATAACTGGCATTTCGGAATGCACTATGCGTTCGAATTCACCATTGGGGATTATACAGGACCTATGAATTATTATTTCCGTGGAGATGATGATTTCTGGCTGTTTGTGGATGGAGTCAAGGCTGTTGATCTGGGAGGTATCCATTCATCTGTGGGGCAGGCAATTGACCTGAGAAAATGGATGGAGGATCATGGAATGCTTGACCAGCCCCAGGCGAAGCATCGTCTGGATGTGTATTATATGGAGCGGGGCGGATTTGGATCTTGCTGCTACATACAGTTTACATTACCTAATTGCTCAGAAGTGAATGATCTGACAGCAGATTATGTTTACAGCCATTCTGCTAAATTAAAATGGATACCGTCTGCAAATGAAAAGATTGCCGGGTATTATATTTACAGAGATGGAAAATTAATTGCTGATGTCACTGGTGATACGTATGAAGACAAAAATCTGTCCTCTGAGACGATATATAACTATACAGTCATCGGACATACGGAATCCGGGGAGGAGGCCAGCGTGGCTGCAATTTCTCTGACTACCAGGCTTCCGGTAGTTTCTGATATGTATACAGAGAATGGATCGAATCAGGTTGGACAGATGAACAGTTACTTATATGCAGTTGTAAAGGATTCCGGAAATCTTGAGAATGGAACGGGCAGGTTTTACTACCTTAATAAAAATAAGGAAAAGATTCAGATTGGCAGCGATTTTGCAAGTTGTACAGATAAAACGGGAGCGGGCGGCGTCTACAAAACTGAATGGGATATTACAGAGATTGAGTCCGGCGATTATACTGTAATTTTTGAATTTACAGACCGTGACGGGGAGGAAAGTATTCTTTCAAAAGTCATTACAGTTGACAATTCAAGGCCCGAGGCATTGTCAAGTGTGGCCGCGGTGGGAGGCATCAATCAGATTGTTCTGTCCTGGACCATTGCCCATGAAATTGATACGAAAACGTATCATATCTATCGGCGGGCAGAGGATGAGGACGAGTATACTTTGATTAAAGAAATTAACGGCAGGGATATTCTTACATATACAGATTCCGAAGCGGTTAAAAGTATGAACTATTACTATTATGTAGTTGGCGTAAATTCCTTTGGGAAAGAGGGAGAACGGTCGGATATAGCGTCTGCCATGCCCCTTACAGACACGGAAATGCCCCGTGTGATTCAGATTACACCGGTCAATGGAAGTATTATTGGCGGTGATGCTGAACTGTATGTTCAGGCCCAGGATAATATAGCAGTTACCAAAACGGAACTATATTTATCCTTGGATGGAGGGGCCGCCTGGACATTGCTCAAAGCTGCAAAGGACAGTTACTGCAGATACTCTTTGGACACTAAAAAATATAAAGATTCAACGATTTATATCAAAGGTCTTGCTTATGACCAGGCCGGAAATGTAAGCACGGGGCTGACTTATCGGTATAAAGTTGATAATACCGGTCCGGAAAAAGTGACGGATCTGTCTTATGAAAGTACTGCTTCCACAGTTACTTTGAGGTGGAAGGATGTTTCAGATAAGGATTTCTCTTTTTTCCGTGTGGAGCAGGAGCTTGACAATGGAAACTATAGAAAGATAGAGGATGTCTACACCACCTTGGGCGTTAATATTTATAACCTGCAGTCTGATGCGGAGTACCGTTATCGTGTTACTGCATATGACCGTCTGGGCAATGGGGGAGAACCGTCAGAGGTATTGACTGTCCGTACTTTGAAAGATACCATTGCTCCGGTCATCAGCTCTATAAGACCGAATGCCGATTATTTTAATAAAGAGATCACTTCTAAAGTAACGGCATCGGATAATACCGGTATTGCATCAATTTTGCTTCAGACATCTCAAAATGGGGTTCAGTGGAAGGATTATAAAAAGCTCAGCTTTAGCGGGAAAAATAGGACAGAGACCACGTCCCAGGTAATTGATCTGGCTGACTTTGACGAAGGTTATTTATACATTCGCGGGATTGCAGCAGATATTGCCGGAAACGAGAGCGATAGTTCGGCTTCAGCACCTTATGTGCAGTACATTATAGACCGCACAGCGCCTGCGGTTCCGGAGAATTTTAAATCAGATTCTGTTACAGGAGCCATAGGACTCAGCTGGGATACAGGAACCGAAGATGACCTGAGGGGATATAACCTGTATAGATCCACGGATAATCAAACATATTCAGAAATTGCGCGTAATCTCTATTCTGTAAATTATTGGGACCGGTCTGTGGACAAAAATGTTACTTATTATTACAAACTGTCAGTCTGCGATGCCGCGGGAAATGAGAGCGGGCAGACAGAGGCTGTAGAGGGAATACTTCCCGATGATACAGTTAAGCCGGAAATCAAAAGCTATTCACCTGTAAAGGGGAGCACAATTGGAAAATCAAACAGCCGGTTCCAGGTGATGGTATGTGACAATTGGAAAGTAGACAGGGTCTGTATCACCTATACGGTCAATGAAGACACTGTACCAGAAACACTGATCAGCCAGCAGGGGATCAATAATTATTATAAAGTCCTGAATGCAGACATTCCTGTTTCCAGTCTGAAAGATCAGGATATTCTTCATTTTACCATATCTGTCACAGATGTTCAGGGCCTTGAAACAACAGAGAGTAATATCGCTTATACAGTTGATAAAGACCCGCCTCAGGTGAACAGTGTGACAACAGAAAGCGATACAGAAAAAATAAAAATAAAATGGACAGGCAATGCAGAAAAAGACCTGGCAGGATATCGGATCTACAGAAAAACAGCCAAAGGCAGTTATTCAATGATTGCCCAGAGAAGTGCGAAATCTGGAATGGATTATGAGTATGACGACTATAATGCACAGAGCAGGCAGACTTATTATTATAAAATAGAAGCAGTTGATAAGTGCGGCAATACCCACACAAAAGAGAGTGAATCCGCCTGGATGGCAGTGGAGTACACTATGAAAGCATTACTCAGCTGTGAATCTGTCCAGGAAGTTGGGGTAGAGTATTTATATGATGCTTCGGCATCCAGCGCTGATTTGGGAATTAGAGAATATAAATTTGATTTTGGAGATGGGACAGCTGTAGATGGATCTGATTCAAAAGTGTGTCATAAATATGATAAATCCGGTTCTTATACAGTGACACTTACCATTACTGATGACGAGGGGCATACCGCTGATACGATAAAAGAAATTACGGTAGATGAGCCGAGACTGCTGGGAAGCGTCACAGTAAAAGCAGTGGACGGGAATGGAAACAGACTTGCAGGAATACCGGTTTATTTCGACTTGGACCATACATCAGATCAGATGAAATATACAGACAGCAGAGGCTGTGTAGATTTTTCTGCCTTAGTGGGGCAATATGCCGTCGGAGCATATAAAGATGGTTATCTTCCGGTGAAAAGATCTGTTATTATCCGTGCTAAGCAAAATACCGTATTAGAACTGACCCTTGTGAAAGAACCTATTGTTACCGGCGAGTTCGAAGTCAATCGTATGACTTTAGACGAGATTATTGCAGCGGGAATAGACGTTTCAGATCCGGCAAATCAACAGGTGGCGAAAGTTACAGTCCGGCTGACATACGGAACTCAAGCCGCAGATATGAATATTGTTACAAACGGTAAGAATATTTATTCTGGCAGTACAACGATTGTAGATACAGATGAGGGAAAACGGAAGATAACAGCGAGCATAATTGACATTTCTTCATCCTCGGGTTCCGGTGGAAACAGTACACAGGTTCCTGATCCGGAAAATATGGTCATAGCATTGCTTGATGTACCAGTAGAAGCCTCTTATCTGAAAGAGTTTTTCGATGTAAAACTTCATATCGTAAATCATGCAGACACGGAGTTCAGCCTTTCAAATAATGAGGTGACACTGAATATTCCGGATGGTATGTCCTTGGCAGAGGCATATGGTTCAAATTCGTCAAAAACGGTGCGCTTTGATCAATTAGCAGGACAGGAAGAAAAGACGGTTGCGTGGACACTCAGAGGTGATGAGGCCGGGGAATATAATTTGAGTGCTGATTACCATGCTGTTTTAGACCAGTTTAATACAGCGGTTTCGGCGGAATTTAAAACAGATACACCGATTAAAGTGTATGGAAAACAAGCGGTCAAGTTGATTGTTGACGCGAATTATCAGATTTCCCAGGAGGCTTTTTACTTCGATATTTCTCTTCAAAATATGTCCAAAGCCAATATATATCTTCCGAATATTGAGATTGCGGACAATATTGTAACGGCGTATCAGGACAAGGCGGATTTAGACATAGACAGCGAAGAGGAGGATGGTGGAACAAGAGAAGTACGATACCTTAATTCTTATGTAAAAAATAAAAGCGGGTATAAGGAATACATCGGCACGGATTCGAAGGTCTTAACTTTAGAACCAGGTTCAAGATACACCAAACAATATGCAGTATACGATGCGGTTACTTCTGATGGTATTATATATCTAAAAGAAGCCGCGTATGATATTACAGACAATCTTGGCATAGAAGTGGAGATAAATTTCAGGAAGACAGATTTATATTCAGTTGAAAATGCGGAAGAAAAACTGGATGATTGTGAGAGATTTTCAAAAGCAATGAATATAATAGATATAAATACTGAATATTTTTATTACTATGCGCAAGCGAAGGAAGATGATGGCGATTTTTTAAAGAAATTGAGCGAAGCAATTTATATCTCTTCTGATGCAGTATTCAATTTGGATTTTGGTGGATTTACAGGAGAGAATATGAAAGATATCACCAGAAATTACGTATATGAACTGTTGGTGGATGATGCGTTTCAAGAGTCTGTAGAAAATGAAATTGATAATAAATACATGGAAATGACCAGCTCTGTCTTAAATGTCATAGGCGGCATAATGGGTGATATCAGCGATAAAAATGATATTGATATTTATAACAATATCATAAAAGATGGGAATAACGCCAGGAAGCTGGCAAAAGGATGGGAGGAAGGAGGAAGCGATAAATTTATTGTTCGTTTGGGTAAATTATGCATAGGCGGCGGAATGAGTAAAGCTGCTGTGGATAAATTAAATGCAGTATATCACGCTGATAAATTAAATGGACTCGGGATTTATGGGGCGTTTGGAGATGCTGTCAAGGGCGCATGTTCTGAGGTTACTTCAGGGCTGGGGATTATTACGGATCTGACTACTGCATGGAATGAATCAGCCAAATTGACAAAACAGTTTATAACAATAAGTGCTGCCCAAGAGGAAGCAATGACCTTAGTGGACATGCTCCTTGCGCATGATGAAATAAATGGTGTAGTGTATGAGGAAATTCAAAAAATAAGGGATGGATTAAAAAAAGGATTCGCATCCCAAAATCAAAGTTTTGTAAACGAGATTTTGGATATTGCTGTGGACGGGATGATTTCGAACGGAGTGACCCAAGTTCTTAAAGCTGTAGACAGTATTTATAATATTGGGAATGGTATAGGTGCATCTACCATATATGGTGCCTTTAAAATCGCATTCAACACTTTTGATTATTTGTTTGAGTGGGCAGATAAAGTAAACGAGTTGGAGAAACTGAGGGTTGCTGCATCTTTAACCTATGCGTTGAGACGAGAAGTATTGACCAGTCAAAGGAACCGGGAGCCCGAAAAGTTTTTGAAGGCACTGAAATATTTAATCAAAATGCGTATAGCGGGCGAAAAGGTCTATGTGGATATTGCGAAAATAAGGGATGAAAAGAAAATATTGAAGGAAGTGAATAAATCTAACTATACTGGTGAGAGTGGATTTAAAACTCTGGATGAGTATTATGATGTATTAGTTACGGAGTTGTTATATGACCGCGATACAATTTATAATACAGCATACAGTAAGTTGGATATTCCGGAGGCACCAGCGGTCACTGTGGATTACACAGGCCTCTGTACGGTAGAAGAATTTGATGAAAATCACGAATACTCTTTTAACGGCACAGATTGGATTGTATGCAGCGGGGGGAAAATTCCGATTACGCCAAAGTCTGCAGGGCAGAAATTATGGGTGCGTGTAAGGGAAAGCAGTACAAATAATGCAGGAAACATCGCTAAAATATCCATATTAGGCAAAAAAAATATTACCGATAACATCCAGGTTATACATACCAAAGATGCGTATCATATAAGTGGTCTCAGCCAGGGAAGCTATTACTATCTGCTGACCAATGTACATGGTGACAGTGTTGATACATCGGCAGGCAGTGAGATCATAGTTGGTGACACAAATGATATTATGCTCAAGGAAAACGGCTCTTATAAGTATTTGAAACTGGTAAGAAAAGCAGCAAATTTTAGTGATATTAATGCACATTATGGGTTTGACTCAAATGAAAGAACAATATCTGTTGATACAGATGAGACAAAAGTAGTATTGACCCAAGAAAAAGTGGAATTATCTCAGAATAAGTTTACGTATAGCGGAAATAAAATCGAGTTACCAGATGTATTGTACAGAGAGGATTCCCACTCACGTAAATTGATGGGGAACAGCGATTATACAGTTGTTCTTCAAAGATTATCAGGTTCAATTTATATGGATGTTGAGCCATCAGATATGATAGATGCAGGTACGTATAAGATGATTATATCTGGTATGGATGATTATACGGGGACAGTTGAAAAAACGATTCAAGTGGAGCAGGCAGAGCAGAATATAACAATAACCGGGGTTCCGGAAAATGTTTCAATTAATACTGCTGGATTCCAATTGATAGTCAGTGGGCAGCTGAGTAAGGGGAAAGTTATATTTTTAAGTAATGACGAAAATATAGTAAAGGTTGATTCTGAAGGTTATGTAACCATATACGGAGTCTCAATAGTTCCGGTGACTATCAAAGCGGTAGTGCCAGGTGACGGTAATTATCAATCTGCGGAAACCAGAGTTTCTTTTATTGTAAGTGCTTTAGCATCGCCTTCTCCAACGAATATACCGACAGTGACGGAAAGGCCAGCAGTCACAGATACGCCAACAGTGACAGAAAAGCCGGCGGTAACAGATGAGCCGGCAGCGACGGAAAAGCCAGCAGTCACAGATGAGCCAACAGTGACGGAGAAGCCAGCGGTAACAGGTGAGCCAACAGTGACAGAAAAGCCAACAGTGACAGAAAAGCCGGCAGTCACAGATATGCCGACAGTGACGGAAAAACCAGCAGTCACAGATATGCCAACAGTGACGGAAAAACCAGCAGTCACAGATGGGCCAACAGTGACAGAAAAGCCGGCGGTAACAGATGAGCCAACAGTGACAGAAAAGCCAACGGTCACGGCCTTGCCAACGATTACAAATGAACCGGCAGTCACAATAACTCCGGTACCGGAAAAAAGGATTGCACAAAACCTTAAAGTTAAATACGATTCAAAATCAAACCAGAAGAGGCTTAAACGGAAGGTGGGTTCTAGAATAGTACAAGAGATAACTGGTTCTAAGACTAAAGTTACTTTTAGCTCATCTAACACAAAAGCAGCCAAAGTGGATAAGACCAGTGGAGTAATTTCGTGTGTGGGAGTTGGGCGGACAGTCATTACCGTAAAAGCAGAAGAATCCAGGCAGTACAAGGCGGCAAGTAAGAGGATTACGATCTATGTTATTCCAAAAGATGTTAAAATAAAGTCTTTGAAATCTAATAAAAAGGCTCAGGTGACACTTAAGTGCAGGAATAAGGCAGAAGGTTATACATATCAGATTGAGTATATGTGCGGCAAAAAGATCAAAAAAGTCACATTAAAGGGAAAGAAAAATGCAGAGAAAACATTCAAAAAACTGAAATCTGGTAAAAAATTCAGGGTTAGGATACGAGCTTATAAAAAGACAGGAGGCACGGTCTATTATGGGAAATATAGTAAATGGAAAAGCTGTAAGATAAAATAAGACGGCTTTTGTACCAGTGCAGATGGCGGGAATGGGTTTTCAGACAGTCTGACAGGTGCTTTGCCGCTATAAAAGAAAAGAAGAATCCCCCAACTGTATGGCCATACGGTTGGGGGATTCATTCATTGATTCCATGTAACACTCTTATCACAGAGGTTCTTTTTCTTGGTGTTCACACAGCGATAATAGCGGTGTACTTTCATTGTGTGGCTTGTGCCGCTTTCTCCCACCATAAAGGAACCGCATTTTCCACAGTACAGCTTCGTTGTCAAAAGGTAATCGTCCTCGGCTTTGTGACGGGCAGGAGCCTTTTTGTTCTTTGCCAGCTGTTCCTGTACCCGTTCAAATAATCCTTTTGGAACAATCGCCGGGATACTATCCTCCTTGACTACATCACGATAGCTGTACTCGCCCATATAGCAGCGGTTCTTTAACAGGTGGCTCATAATATTCAGCGTGACATAGGCAATCGTGCGAATTTAACGAAGCGGCAGGACGATTTTCACGCTTGTATGGTGGAGAAATATCCGAATTTGGAGCGTGGCGAGAGTGCCAGCAAAACAGGCCGGAAGCATATCCCCACCCGGCTGTTCAAGCAGGCTGTTTCCCTCTCTAAACAGGCGAGGGCGATTGAAGCCGCGCTGGATGGTATCAATCCCATCAACGCTGGAAAGTGAACTGAAGGACATTCAGAGACTTGCCGGCCGTATCCCGCCGAAAGTGCTGGCAGAGCTAAAACGACAAAAGCGGCGGTATCCCTTACGATACCGCCGCTTTTGCTTTTAGCACTAAAGATATACTAAAAATCCGAAGCCGTCCCCGATTGGGAACCGGGTTCGGATTATCATTATCTGGTGCGGATGACAGGACTTGAACCTGCACGTCATAAACACCAGAACCTAAATCTGGCGCGTCTGCCAATTCCGCCACATCCGCATGTAACGTGCTTTATTATAACATTCATGGAAATCTTTTGTCAATTATAATATCTTCTTTTTGCAATAAGTTTGAGTGAAGCCCTGGATTATAGTTTATTCCGGAATGATTTCTGCTTTTAGGGGGTTACAGTCAAAATGTACTGTGGTATAATAAAATACATTAGAGCCTAAAAAAAGAGTGCTCTATGGGAGTATTCTATGGGAGGATTGAAAAGTTGGATACTGGTTTTATGGCAGAGTATCTTCCATTATATGTGGAAGCTGCGAAATTAACTTTTCGGCTGGGTATGACGGGAATTGTGATTTCCCTGGTGATAGGGCTGGTCTGTTCTCTGGCTGGTTATTACCGGGTGCCTGTGCTGAGACAGATTGCCGTGGTATATGTGGAGCTGTCGAGAAATACACCGCTGCTTGTGCAGCTGTTTTTTCTGTATTTTGGCCTTCCGAAAATTGGTGTTATGCTCAGTTCGGAGGGATGTGCGGTTATAGGATTGAGTTTCCTGGGCGGGAGCTATATGGCAGAGGCGCTGCGCAGCGGGCTGGAGGCTGTGGAGAAAGGACAGATGGAATCGGCGCTGGCCATAGGGCTGAACCGCTTCCAGGTCATGCGCTATGTAATTTTTCCCCAGGCGCTGGCCACATCGGTGCCGCCGCTGTGCGCCAATGTAATCTTTCTGATTAAAGAGACATCTGTATTCAGTGTGGTTGCCCTTGCGGATTTGATGTATGTGGCAAAAGATTTGATCGGCCTCTACTATCAGACCGATGAGGCGCTTCTGATGCTGGTGATTTCGTATCTGGTTCTGCTGCTCCCCATATCAGTGGCGGCGGGCCTGATAGAGAGGAGGCTGAGATATGCAGGATTTGGGGATTAGAGTGCTGTTTATGGGAAACAACTTTATACGGCTCCTGGGAGGTCTGTGGATTACCGTAAAAATTTCTTTGATTTCAGTGGGGCTTTCTATTGTATTCGGCCTTCTTCTGGGTATGATTATGACATTAAAGAATCCTGTTGTGAAGTGCCTTACCAAAATATATCTGGAATTCATCCGGATCATGCCTCAGCTGGTACTGCTGTTCCTGGTGTATTTCGGGGCCACAAAATCTTTCGGGTTGCAGCTGTCCGGGGAGGTTTCGGCAGTGATTGTATTTACCATGTGGGGGACAGCGGAGATGGGGGACCTGGTCAGAGGAGCTCTGATCTCCATTCCGAAGCACCAATATGAGAGCGGGGCGGCTCTGGGACTGGACAGCCGCCAGATCTACAGATATATCATTGTTCCCCAGACCCTCAGGCGGCTGCTGCCCCTGGCGATTAACCTGGCCACCCGGATGGTGAAAACCACATCGCTGATTGTGTTAATCGGTGTGGTGGAGGTTCTGAAAGTGGCCCAGCAGATCATCGAGGCAAACAGGTATACAGTGCCGGATTCGGCGCTTTGGATCTATGGATGTGTGTTCTTCCTCTATTTTATCGTGTGCTGGCCGGTATCCAGGCTTGCTGTGCGTATGGAGAAGAAATGGGAAAATTAATGGCGCAGGGAGGAGAATTTCGTGGAAGGTCAGGAGAAATTGCTGGAAATCCATCATCTTCATAAAGATTATGGTAACGGAGCAGTGTTAAAAGATGTATCACTGGATATACACAAAGGGGAAGTGCTGGTGTTAATCGGCCCGTCCGGGTGCGGGAAGAGTACATTCCTGCGGTGCATGAACGGGCTGGAACAGATCCAGTCAGGGGAAATACGTCTGGATGGAAAGGTGATCACCGATCCCAAGACAAAATGGAGTGAAGTCCGCCAGAAAATAGGGATGGTATTCCAGAGCTATGAGCTGTTTCCTCATATGACAGTGATGAACAATATTTTGCTGGGGCCGTTGAAAGTGCAGAAGAAAGAGAAAAAAGAGGCGGAGAAAGACGCAGAGCAGTTACTGGACCGGGTGGGACTGCTGGATAAAAAGGACGCGTATCCCCGTCAGCTGTCCGGAGGCCAGAAGCAGAGAGTGGCAATCGTGAGGGCTCTGATCATGAAGCCGGAGATTCTGCTGTTTGACGAGGTGACAGCGGCTCTGGACCCGGAGATGGTGCGGGAGGTGCTGGACGTTATGCTGGAGCTTGCCAAAGAAGGGTCTACCATGGTAATCGTTACCCATGAAATGCAGTTTGCCCGGGCAGTGGCAGACAGAATTGTATTTCTGGACGGAGGGGAGATCGTGGAAATGTCAGCTCCGGAACAGTTTTTCACCCAGCCGGAGACAGAGCGGGCTAAAAGGTTTTTGGATACTTTATCGTTTGAATAAAATTCCCCTCAACGCTATTGACAAAAGCAGAAATCTGACATATAATGATTATGCTGTTTTACGTAATAGAAAGATGAAAAAACCAGAAACAAAACAAAGCTGAAAAAGCCAATGCCCCGCAGTGTTACATTGCGGGGTATTTGGTTTATAACCATATAAAACTATAAGAGTTTTTCAATAAATTCTTATCCAAAACACAAGGAGGGCATACAAGCAATGTATAAAATTGTAAAAAAAGCCTGTCTGAACCCATCCGTCACGATGATGGACATCGAAGCCCCGTTTGTTGCTGCAAAAGCAGAACCAGGGCAGTTTATTATCCTGCGGGTAGATGAAGAAGGGGAACGCATACCGCTTACAGTTGCAGGATACGACAGGGAAAAAGGTACTGTAAAGATTATTTTCCAGATTGTAGGCGCTACCACAGAGAGGCTCAATCACAAGGAAGAGGGAGAGTTTATTCAGGATTTTGCCGGACCTCTGGGAGTGGCTACTCATGTGGAGGGACTGAAGAAAGTCTGTATCGTAGGCGGCGGCGTTGGGTGTGCCATAGCACTGCCCATTACCCAGAAGCTGCATGAGATGGGATGCGAAGTGACCTCTATCATCGGTTTCCGTTCCAAAGATCTGCTGATTCTTGAAGATGAGTTCAAAGCGGCGTCAGACAATCTGGTGGTTATGACAGATGACGGTTCTTATGGAAGACAGGGAAATGTCTGTATCCCTCTGGAAGAAATGTTTGCCAATGGGGAGAAGTTTGACCAGGTGATTACCATCGGTCCCCTGATTATGATGAAGTTTGTGGTGGAGGCTGTGCGGCCCACGGGAATCCCCTGTGTGGTTTCTATGAATCCCATTATGATTGATGGGACGGGAATGTGCGGGGGATGCCGCCTGACCCTGACCCAGGGAGATAAGAAAGTGACAAAGTTTGCCTGTGTAGACGGGCCGGATTTCAACGGATATGAGGTGGATTTTGACGAGGCAATGTCCAGGGGCAGTATGTACCGGGATTTTGAGAGACATGCATATGAAGAAACCTGTAACCTCTATCAGAAGGAGGTAAAATAAATGGCCGATGTAAATAAAAGCAAAGTAAAAAATCCCATGCCAACCCAGGAACCCAAAGTGCGGGCCGGAAATTTCCAGGAAGTAGCCCTGGGATATACCCAGGAGACAGCAGTGGATGAAGCGCGCCGCTGTCTGAACTGTAAAAACAGTCCCTGCGTAAACGGATGCCCGGTGAATATTCACATTCCTGAGTTTATAGAAAAAATAAAAGAATCTGATTTTGAGGGAGCTTACCAGATTATCAGCCAGTCTTCCTCCCTTCCGGCTGTGTGCGGGCGTGTATGTCCTCAGGAATCACAATGCGAGTGTGAATGTGTCAGGGGGAAAAAGGGCGACCCGGTAGGCATCGGACGTCTGGAACGTTTTGTGGCTGACTGGCATAATGAGCACAATACGGAGAAACCTGTTCCGGCAGCATCTAATGGAAAGCGTGTGGCTGTAGTGGGTTCCGGACCTTCCGGACTGACCTGTGCCGGAGATCTGGCGAGAAAAGGCTATAAAGTGACTGTGTTCGAGGCATTACATACTGCAGGCGGTGTGCTGGTATACGGGATACCGGAGTTCCGTCTTCCGAAAGCAATCGTCCAGAAAGAAGTGGATAACTTAAAAGACCTGGGCGTTGATGTGGAAACTAATATTATAATCGGAAAGACGCTTACAGTAGACGAACTGTTTGAAAAAGGATACGATGCAGTGTTTATCGGTTCCGGGGCGGGACTTCCCAACTTTATGGGAATACCGGGAGAGGCTTATAAAGGCGTGTACTCAGCCAACGAATTCCTCACCCGTTCCAACTTGATGAAAGCCTATAAAGATGATCCGGTTACACCGATCATGAAAGGCGGCAGGGTAGCTGTGGTAGGCGGCGGCAATGTGGCCATGGATGCAGCAAGAACAGCGCTGCGTCTGGGCGCAGACAAAGTATACATTGTATACCGCCGTTCTATGGAAGAACTTCCTGCCAGGAAAGAGGAAGTAGAACATGCCATTGAGGAAGGAATCGACTTCCGTCTGCTGAACAACCCTATTGAAATTTTGGGCTATGAAAATCCGGACGACAAGAGAGATCCCAAAAACGGATTTGTCACAGGCATGAGATGTATTCAGATGGAACTGGGCGAGCCGGATGAAAACGGACGGCGCAGACCTGTACCCATCCCGGGCAGTGAATTCCTGCTGGATGTGGACACCGTGGTAATCTCCATCGGAACTTCCCCCAATCCGCTGATTAAATCCACAACAGAAGGGCTGGAAGTAAACCGTCATGGCGGATTTATCGTGGAAGAAACCACTGGAGCAACATCCAGAAAAGGTGTTTATGCAGGCGGCGATGCAGTGACTGGCGCGGCTACGGTAATCTCAGCTATGGGAGCCGGGAAGACAGCAGCGAAAGCCATTGACGAATATTTAAAAGGATAATAGTATTAATATAGAAGAAACTCCACTCACCAGAGTGGAGTTTTCTTTCAAGAACTGTATGTAAATAACCTGCGCGCAAGCCGCAGATTATCTACATGCAGTTCTGAAAAAAGATGCGCGAGGTGCAGGATTATACTCTTGCCGGGCTGGCCGAAGCAATAGAGGGAAATTATCTGGTGATCAGTCTGGATTTCCAGAAATTCAGCCAGGCTTGTTTCGAAAATGAGAGAAGCTTCAGCCGGGCATTTGCGGAGGAGTTTTCCAGAGAGGCCAGGCGTATGATAAAAGAAGAAATATGTGGAAAAGAGGGTTTAGAAGCTCTGGAAGCTGTGGAAAAAACAGGGATGAATCTGCGGGAGTTGTTTGTGGTACTGCTGGATTTCTGTGAAAGGAGCAAAAAGCCTGTGGTGCTGCTTATCGATGAAGTGGACAGCGCCTCAGATAATCAGGTGTTTCTTGATTTCCTTGCACAGCTGCGAAACAGTTATCTGGACCGGGAGCTGAAAGATAGGGCAGCGTTTCAATCAGTGATTCTGGCAGGAGTCTATGATGTTCGGAACATAAGACAGAAAATCCGTGGAAATGAAGAACATAAAGTGAACAGTCCATGGAATATCGCGGCAGACTTTGATGTGGATATGAGTTTTTCTGTAGAAGAGATAGCCGGGATGCTGGAAGAATACGAGGAAGACCACCACACGGGAATGGATGTGCCCAAGATAGCCGGTTATTTGTACGATTACACCGCAGGGTATCCCTTCCTCATATCCCGGCTGTGTAAACTGATAGATAAAAATCAGGAGAACAAAAAACAGTTCCAGAAAAACGGGACAGTATGGACAGGAGAGGGATTTCGTGAAGCGGTCCGTCTGATACTCACTGAGAAAAATCCCCTTTTTGATTCTCTGTCCGGAAAGCTGGCGGAATATCCCAAATTGGACAGCATGCTGCAGACAATGCTGTTTACGGGAAAGAGCATTGCCTATAACCCAGACGACCCAGCCGTTGATATGGCGGCAATGCTGGGCTTTATACGCAATCAGGATGGCAATGCTGTAATAGCAAACCGTATATTTGAGACCAGGCTTTACAACTGGTATCTCTCCACGGCAGAAATGCAGGAACAGGAGATGTACAAAGCCTCCCTTCTGGATAAAAACCAGTTTGTTGTGGAAGGACATTTGAATATGAGGCGGGTCCTGGAAAAATTTGTAGAACATTTCAGCAGCATATACCATGACAGAGAAATATCATTTTTGGAAGAAGAAGGGAGAAAGTATTTCCTGCTATACCTGAGGCCGATTATCAATGGAGCCGGAAACTATTACATTGAATCCCGGACCAGAGAACTCAGGCGTACAGATGTGGTTGTGGATTACCACGGGGAACAGTATGTAATTGAGATGAAAATCTGGCGGGGTGAAGAATATAACAGACAGGGCAGGGAACAGCTGATCGGATATCTGAATGACTATGGGAAAAATAAAGGGTATCTCATAAGCTTTAATTTTAACAAGAAAAAGCAGATTGGTGTTTATGAAAGATTCATTGGTGGTAAAATGATCATTGAAGCGGTTGTGTGAGCTGATTTGTCTGTAAACAGACATGTCCTGTTTTCACGGAAAGGTAGATGTATATGTATTTTCAGCAGATTTCTATAAAGAATTTTAAAGCAGTAAAAGAGATGGAACTTGAATTTACACCTGGTGTAAATCTTCTGATCGGCGATAATGGAGCAGGGAAAACATCTGTGTTGGAAGCCATTACTTCAGGTTTGTGCGGAATGTTGAAAGGGGTGCAGGATGTTTCGGTTAAAGGCATCCAGCAGAGTGACATCCATTTTTATATGGAAGAACGAGGGGATGCCTCGTCGGAAATTCATTACGTAACTCCAGTGGAGATTGCCTGCACATTGAAAAGAGAACAGCAGGAGTTTCATTGGAAGAGGATTCGCAAGGACGAGAATGGGTACAGCCGGACTAAAATGGAGGATGACGGTATTGAAAAGTGGATGAGGACCATATCAAATGACTCAAGTGCTGTCCTGCCTTTGATCAGCTTTCAAAGTGATGCCAGAAGCTGGCCGTCCAGCAGAGGCAGTGCAGAGAAAGATTTGAAGAAAAAATTAAACGACAGACGCTGCGGGTATATCGGGTGTCTTGATTATTCCCTGGACATAGGGGGAATACGGGCATGGTGTCTGAAAATGGAGCTGAATGCTTTTCAAAAAAAGCGTGAAATTAAAGAATATGAAGCCTTCAAAGGGATTGTGGCAGCTTTTATGAAAAAAATAGATAATTTGGAGACCGCCCCGGATATCTATTATTCCAGTCAATTAGAACAGCTGGTATATCGGCAGGGAGATATGGCTATGCCGGTGTCCAATCTAAGTGCCGGTTATCAGTCACTTTTGTGGATAGTCATGAATCTGGCATACAGACTTGCACTGCTGAATCCAGAACAATCGGAAAATCTGAAAAATACAGAGGGAATCGTGTTGATTGATGAGGTTGATATGCATCTGCATCCCAAATGGCAGTGGAACATTGTGGGCGCACTGGAAGAAACATTTCCCAATATTCAGTTTATTCTGGCAACACATTCGCCCATTGTGATATCTTCCTGTAAAAATCGGCAGATGGTATGGATTGGGGAGGATCAGGAGGTTATGTATCTGAAAGATGCGTATGGATATTCGGTGCAGGAGGTGCTGAAGCTCCGCCAGGGGACGACGGAGAAACCCCGGGAGATAAAAGAAATATTCGAACAGTTTGATGAAGCGATTCAAAAAGATGAATTAGAAAGTGCTGAAATGATGATTGGAAAGATGGAGGAACTTCTGGGAGAAGACCATATGGACGTAAAAGGAGCAAAAGACGAACTGCAGCTGAACCGCTGGATAGAGGATTGAGAATGATTTATATAAAAAAGGGCCCGCCGCCCCGGCAGATGGCACATATGGTGAGTGAAATAAAAAGCAGTCAGGAGTGGAAAAAAATAAAAGCAGGAGATACGAAAGCAATTCGTGAGAAATTTGATCAGCTGCCAAAAGAGGTGATCCGGGAAAGACTGCTTGAGGAACAGCATTATCTTTGTGCCTATTGTATGCGGAGAATTAAAAATGACGGGCGGAATACAACCATTGAACATTGGTATCCCCTGAGTAAGGATAAAGAGCGGGCGTTGGATTATGGAAATATGCTGGCTGTCTGCGATGGAGGGAGAAGCTGGAAGGGCGGAGGGCGGAAAGTCTTATGCTGTGACGCCGGCAAAGGAAGCAAAAGTGAGCTGACAGTTTCGCCTACAGACTGTCAGCAGATGAAAAAGATTATATATGATAAGGAAGGGTTTATCAAAACCGGCCCCAGAGACGAAGGTATGGAAAATGATATTAAAATACTGAGTCTGAATGGAAAGTGGAAAAACGATCAATTTATCGCGGATACGGCTACAGAATTGGTGAAAGGAAGAAAGGATGCATATCTGCGTTATAAAAGAGTTATCAAAAAATTGAGTGATAAGGGAATGTGCACCTCCGCAAAGATCAAAAAGCTGATTCGTGAAATAGAGATGGAGCTGCAGCGGCAGGAGTTTGCAGGAGTGCTTTTATACTTTTTGAATAAAAAATATAATCAGCTTCGGAAACGAGGACTGTGACAGCAGGCTGGAAAATGGCTGATACATATTCTTTAATATTTAAAGTCATAGATGGCTGCTCCGCAGCTTTGCTGAAATGAACTGCATAAATAAAGGACGCAGGCCGGGATTCCAAACAGGGTTCCGGCTTTGTTTAAGTGCTAAATATAAAAATTCTGATAATACCGGAGAAAAATAATATAAATTCTGATGAAGTGACGATTATATTTTGCAGGAGTTTAACCGATATTAAATATAGCAGGAACGTTAAAGTGAAATTTATAGGGTAAGGTATTTTAGAAGTGGAGGGATATATTGTGCTGGCAGCATGGTGCATGAAGACAGGTAATCGTTTAAAAAAGATACACAGCAGACAGAACGGCTGCAGCATCAGATTTGGAAATCAAGTATATCCATGATGCATAGTGCTGCATATAATGATTAGGGCGTTAAAATTACACGCTCTAAAAAATCAAAACGACCCTTTTTAAGTATGGTTTTTGACGCATCTTTTGACAGTTCATTTGATATACTTCAAGTAAGCTAAATAATGCTTCAATTTTGGTCAAAGTGTTTATTGCGTCTGAAAACCATATGTAGTATAATTAATAAACTATAATGTGGAAGTCTGATAATATAATACCTCATAATACGCATTATGAGGTAAAAAGCAGGATTCCGGAAATGGGGCTTGACACATGACTGAAAAAGAATTCCATAAACTGCGGCGGCGTGACCTCCTGCAGCTTTTAGTGGCCCAGGGGAAAGAAAACCTCCAGCTTCAGGCGGAGTTTGATGAGACCAGCGCCCAGCTTCAGCAGATGCAGGAAACCAATGAGCGTCTCAAGGCAAGGCTGAATGAAAAGGACGCCCTGATTGATAAGCTCAAAGGGCGTCTGGACCAGAAGGACGCCAGAATCAAAAAGCTCAGGGAGGACATGGAGGCCTGGAAGACCAGCCGTCAGATCCAGCTGGTAGAGGCCGGGTCCATCGCCGAGGCGGCGCTGAGGCTCAGCGGTATTTTTGAGACTGCCCAGAAGGCTGCAGACCAGTATTTATATAACCTGAGGGTGCAGTGCGGGCTGGAAAAAGGGGAGGACCCCCTGGAGCTGGACGACGAGGATGATGGGGGTGACGCGGAGTTAGCCCGGGCTCTGGAAGCGGACCGGAGGGCGGAAACGTCCTGGGAAGGGAACGCGGTCCAGGAAGCTGGAGAAACCGGAGATGCCGGGGAAACCCCTGAGGCGGAAGAGGCGTCCTTAAGCGGGGACAAACCGGAGACAGAAGATGCGTCCCTGAATGGGGAAAACCCTAAATCCCAGAAGGCGTCCTTAAACAAAGAACCCCCGCAGGCCCAAGACACTGCTGAGCCGGAAGGCGGCAGAAGGGCAGAGGCATTTTCGTAAGGAGCTGCAGAAAAATAACTGATACAGTTCCTAAGTGTAAAAAGAAGGCCGGACTGGGAAAGGAATCGTACGGAAGGAATCGAAATGGGAGCGAAGAAGCTTGAAGTTCCAAGCCTTGAACTGCTGGAGGCGGAACTGAAGAAGGAACAGTATAAAAAGAATTACGGCAGGGTGCTGCGCAGCACAGTGTTTTCGCTGGTTGTGGTGGCGGCTGTGGCGGTGCTGGTGGCGGTGCTTCTGCTCCCGGTGCTGCAGATCAGCGGGACCTCCATGACGGAGACCCTGCAGAATGAGGACATCGTGGTGGCGGTGAGCAGTTCCAAGTATAAGACCGGCGACGTCATCGCGTTCTACTACAACAACAATATCCTGGTGAAGCGGGTGATCGCTTCGGCGGGGGACTGGGTGGACATCGACAAGGACGGAAATGTGTTTGTAAACGATGAGCCGTTAAACGAACCTTATATCAGCGAAAAGGCGCTGGGGGACTGCAACATTGACCTGCCGTACCAGGTGCCGGAGGGCAAGTGCTTTGTGATGGGGGACCACCGGGCCACCAGCATTGACAGCCGCAATACGGCTGTGGGGTGTGTGGGCAGTGATATGGTGGTGGGCAGGATTCTTTTAAGGGCCTGGCCGCTGTCGGAGATCGGGTTCATCAAATGATTGGCAAGGGTGCAAGGAAGGGGGCAGCAGAATGAAATTTATCACACAGGCCGCGAAGGTCTTGAACGAACAGAAGAAGTATAAACGCCGGCTGGCAGTTTTCCTGTGCCTGGCTATAGTTGTGGCACTGGGCACGGCCGCCGCGCTGAAAATGTACGGCCAGGCCATGTCGCATAAGCAGAAGAAACTGGTGTGCCAGTACGCGGCGCACGCGCATACGGATGGGTGCTTTGACGGGGAGGATGTTGTCTGCGGGTACGCGGATTACGCGGTGCATCTCCATAATGATGACTGTTACGGCCCCAATGGGGAGCTGGTGTGCCATCTGCCGGAAGCAGAAGCCCATGTACATACAGAGGAATGTTATACAGAGCAGGAGGTCCTCATATGTGAAGAAAAAGAGGCCCCGGCTCATGAACATACAGAAGGCTGTTATACTCCGGAGCGGGGAGAGCTTTCCTGCCAGATGGAGGAACACATGCATGAGGATTCCTGCTATGGGGAGAACGGAGAAATCATCTGCCCCCTGGAGGAACACCAGCATGATGATAACTGCTATCAGTGGAAAGAATTGCTCACCTGCACCCTGGGAGCGCATGAGCATACCCAGGACTGCTATACCAGAGAGATGCGGGAGCTTTCCTGTACTTTGGAAGAGCATGAACACGGGGAAGCATGTTATGACGAACATGGGGAGCTGGTCTGCCAGACAGAGGAGCATGCCGCCCATGATGATGGCTGCTATGAGTGGGAGGATGTATTAACCTGCCAGCTGGAAGAAAGCGATGGAGGCCATGAACACGGGGAAGGCTGTTATGAGATGCAGAATGTTCTCTCCTGCGGAAAGCTGGAGCTTCATATTCATGATGACAGCTGCTGTGATGAGAACGGTGCTTTGGTATGCGGATTGCTGCAGCTGGAGGAGCATGTGCATGGGGAAGACTGCTTTGAGACTGTGGAGTTGACGGAGGAGGAGATCATTGCTCTGTCTGGCGCTGGTGAAGAAAGTGTATCTGGGGATGCAGTTTCTGAAGATTCAGTATCTGGTGGCAGCGTTTCTGCAGATGATGCCAAAGAAGCCCATGACCATACGGATGAGTGTTATGATGCGGCTGGCGGATTGATCTGTGGATATGAGGAAGCGGAAGAACCTTCTATTACAAAGACTTTTGAAGATGAAGACGGCAGATATATCGTTACTGCTTCTTATTATGAAAAAGCAGAGATTCCTGAAGAAGCAGAACTGAAAGCAGAGATGATCACCGCGGAAAGCAACGGAGAACATTTCGCTCAGAGAGAATCTGAAGTCAGAGAAACGCTGGAAGATGAAAGCGTCAGCATGAACGCCCTGTTTAAAATTGGTTTCTATGTGGAAGAGGAAGAAGTTGAACCCAAAGACGATGTGTCTGTAACGGTACAGTTTTTGGATGAAGACGGCTTCGCAGACGGCAGCCCCATTGCTGTGGTGCATTTTGCCGAGGATGGAAGCAAAGTGTTAAACGGCGGTAAAGCGAAAGATAAGAGCACCACTTTTAAAACAAACAGCTTCTCAGAGTTTGGGATTGTGGATGGGTATGAAGTGGAGGAGGCTGAACCGGCGGCTGAAGATGGAATCATTCCGGTTTCAGAATCTTTTGAGTATGAGGATGATGCGTATCATATTACCTTTCATATTGATGGCAAAGTTTCGATATCAGGAAATTCAGAAAATAGTGCAGACATTGAAAAGGATGACACCAGTGAAGAAAATGATAGTGTTGTAAGCGAAGATCAGACTGATGAAAAACCTATATCTGAAGACGAAACAAATGGACAGGGTAAAGTTGAAAATATGTCTTCAGATAGTACAGATGATGGCAAGGAAGAAAATGATTTTTCAGATCAAGAGTTTGAATTTCATATAGAAACTCTTGAAAAAGATTCTGAGGAATATGCAGTTATTGACAGCTACTTGGAAGAATTAGATGAAAGTGCTGGCTTACTTAAAGTTCAGGCGTTGGATTATTCCCTGACATATGGAGGTGAAGAATTAGCTCTGGATAATTGTGAAGTTACAGCCAAAATTACAGCTAAAGGAAAACTGGCGCAATATATCACGACAGATGATGCTGAAAAAAAAGAAACAGAAGCGACTAGTGTCAAAGTTGCCGCTATTGAAATATCTGAAGACGGCGAAGTGAATGAGCTGGATACTGCTTCTCTGACACATCGACAGCCTTCAATGACAGTTGCTTTGACCAGTCAGCGTATGGCGTTGGCCGCCAGTGCCGAGTTTAATTTCACTGTAGAGTATTATGCATATTTGCAGATTCCAGAAACCCATTCGGAACCATTGGCAACCTCTGATACAGGGGGAGCGATAAACAGTTCTATAGAAATTATTGATACAAGCGCCAGCAGTAATGGAGTAGCAACACTTCCAAATAATAAGGTTACTCCTAAAACCACCAATCTTTATTTAAATAAAAGTACTGAAAGTGGCAGGATAGGTAAAAAATATGATGTTGCATATAAAGATGATTCAGATTCGTTAACAGAAATTTATAAGAGTGAAATATACAATTTTTCATCTTATCCCGAAATCGTAAACTTCAATAAGTTTGAACCTGAGGACAAAACAAAAAAGCATTATAATTTAAAGGAGGTCTGGAAGCAGGAAGGTAACAGCTGGAAAAAATATACTTATAGCGATGAACTTAAACTTACAAACGGAAGCGAATTTATCAATGAAAGTAATAAAGATAAAATGATTTTAATTGAGGAGGATACCGTAATTCGCCTAGTTGCTGAAAAGAATAGCGGCAGTTACAATAATGGTGTTTCCTTCTATGATTATGATATTACTGATGGTAAAAAATATAAAGATGCGAAATTAACTCAGGCTTATGCGGAAGCAGAATATGGTAATGGTACGGGAACCGGGGAGGTATATGCCAATACTAATCGGCAAGGTATCAATAAAGGAAACAACTATCAAGTTAACGATAATCGTCCACTGTTTGGCTTTGGGAATAACAATACAAACGGTACTGGATTGAATTGCGAATTGTGGACAGATGACAATAACGTTAAAAATCTTTTTAACATGGCCAATATTGTAGGAGATAACACCCCACAAGGATATGGAAGATGTTGTTTTGGATTGGTACAAAATGAATTAGGCCAATCAGGATCTGATAAAGTTCCAGTGTTTAATGTTAACGCCCCGGACTTATTCAGCTCATATGATCAAAATTCAGATGAGAAAAAGGGAGAAAATGTGGTAGTTGGAAAAACAACGTTATCTGATTATAATCTTAATTTTGATCGTCAAGGTGACACATATACTTTAATTTCTGTGTCTCAAAACGGGATAGGTGTTAATTCTGCGCAAGAGTTGAACAGATTTCAATGGCGGACTAACTGGAGTAAAACTCAGGATATGTGGTCAAACTTATTCTGGCCCATGGATTCAAGTGAAGCAACGTATGGAACAGCAGGACATGATTTAAGATTTGGGGATGAAAGTAAAAAGGCTATTCGGAAAGCCGTTGGAACGGGTACGACAGTAAATTCTAAAAATGCGCCGAATCAAGAGACGTCGAAAGAACCTTCTCCTTTTCCAACAAGTGATGATGGAAACATTGACCACAATTGCTTTTTTGGTATGAATTTTTCAGTTAATTTTCAATTAACTGAAGACTACCTGGGACCATTGAACTATTACTTCTTTGGAGACGACGATATGTGGGTGTACTTGGATAACCAGTTGGTTTGTGATATTGGCGGTGTCCACCCTTCAATCGGAGAGTATGTTGATTTGTGGGATTATATCGATAAAGGAGACACTGCGCTGCACACGTTAAGATTTTTCTACACTGAACGTGGAGCTTCCGGCTCTACCTGCTGGATGCAGTTTACGCTTCCATCCGCATCTGCAGGCCCGATTAATATACCTACCGGACACAGTAAAAACACCTTAAAAGTTGGTAAAACAGTAGAAGGGGAACCAACAAATAAAAAGTTTGACTTCACTATTACTTTAAAGGACAAAAATGGAAACACACTTTTAAGAGGCTTTAATTATGTGATACAAAATGAAGACGGAAGAACAGAAGAGGAAGGAAGTATTGCAAGTGGAGGAACTTTTAAATTAGGTGATAAACAATCTATCCTTATAAAAGGGCTTCCAGAAGGCGCCACGTATACAATACAGGAAAAAAAGTATCCAGGATATGATCCCGAAATGACTGTAACAACAGGGGGAACCATCGAGGCTGATAGAATCGTTGAGGGAACTATTGATTGGGAGAGAGATGACGAAGTAGACTATAATAACAAATCAGTCCCCTATGAACTTCCCAGTACAGGAGGAATCGGTACAGTTATATATACAATAGCGGGAGCCTTCTGTGTAATATTAAGTATGGGTTTCGTGTATAGAAGAAAGTTGAAAGGACAGCAAAGATAAATGGCATCTGAATTAGAGTTGTATACATAGCGGTTTACTACTGTCGTATATAGTAGCACTGCTTCGTATAGACAATAAAAATGTGGAAGGGAGGGTTGACGGTTCCTTTAAAATCTGAAAGGAACAAAATGAATGGCTTTAAAACCATAATTTAGTACCTTAAAAAGTTATAAAAAGAAAAGGAGAATGAGTTATGAAGAAAATGAAAAAACTCGGCAGTCTTTTAATCGCTTTAGTCATGACATTAACTATGGCTAGCACAGCTTTTGCCACGGCACCAACACAGGATGCCAACCCTGATGCAAATACGCCTAAAGGCCAAGGCAATTTCACTATTACGATCAAAGCTCCTGAGGATGGCAAGGCAGAAGAATATAGTTATAAAGCATATCAGATTTTCAAAGGTGACCTTGCAGGCTCAGGTGCTCAAAACAACGAAAACCTTACACTTTCTAATATCGAATGGGGTGAAGGTGTTGATGCAGAAAAAGTAGCAACAGCTTTTCAAAATCAGTCTGCCGCTCAAGTAGCTGAAACATTAAATTCTACTGGATTTGACAGCTCTGAAGCAAAAGAATTTGCTGCTAAAATTGCTGATTGCTTATCTTCTAAAAGCACATTATCAGAGCTTAAAGACGATAAGAGCGGTTATACAATTAGCGGTCTAAATGCAGGCTACTATTTGGTAATGAGTGAAAATGCTCCTTCCGAAGATGGGGCAATGACCCGTTATATGATGGAAGTTGTTGGAAATGTAACAGCTACTCCCAAAAGTGATGTACCAACATCAGACAAAAAAATTGTTTCTAGTAATAACGCTTTAGTTGATGAAAATACAGCTTCTATTGGCGATACCGTAACTTATCAACTCAAAGGGACAATGCCCAGCAACATAGCAGACTACAAGGAGTATACTTATATATTTGAAGATACTTTGAGTAAAGGGTTAAGTCTGGATGAAAGTGAACTTGGGGAGAAGAATAAGGTAAAAGCAACGATTTCTGTGAATGGAACAGATGTAAGTAGTTACTTCTATAAAACGGCAATAAAGCAAAATAACGGAGAAACCAAAATTACCATAGGAATTAGTAACATAAAAGCATTAGAAAATATTGCTAATTTTAATAAGATCACAGCATCCACTGAGGTTATTGTTACTTATAACGCTAAATTAAATAATGATGCTGTAATAGGCGGAGAAAACCCCAATACTGTGAAATTACAGTATTCCAATGATCCAAATCACAGCGGCGATGGTACTATTGAACCACCTAAGGAGAATCCAGATAAACCAACCCCTCCTAAAGGAGTAACACCTGACAGTAAAGTAGTAACTTATACAACAAAACTGACTATCTTAAAAACAGATGGAGCCGATGGAAAATTCCTCCCGGGTACTCAGTTCACTTTAAAAGGTGTTGGAGTAAGCAGTATTCTTGTTAGCACAGAAACAAAATTTGAACAGGACAACGAAAATGGTGAATACTGGGCATTAAAAACTAATCCTGTAACATATACAAAAGAGGCTCCTATTACTGATGGTGACCAAACTAATTCAGATTCATATTTGAGTACTACAGACAAATATACAAAAGTTACAACTTTAGAAACTACCAGCTCAGCAACAGATGATAATAATAATGAGCGCATTATTGTAGGTACTATTGATAATAATGGTTATGTGACTTTTCATGGACTGGGTGCAGGAGATTATGTACTTTCCGAGACAAAAACACTTCCTGGCTACAACACTCTTGATGACATAGAATTTACTATTAAATGGGATGGTGAAGTGAAAAAGTTCAGTAGCACTAACCAAAATATGAGTACTGAGACAGATAATACATTATATACAAATATTACTAATAACAAAGGTTCTCTTTTACCAAGTACAGGTGGTATCGGTACTACAATCTTTTACATTATTGGTGGTATTTTGGTAGTCGGAGCTGCCGTCCTGCTTGTTACGAAAAAACGTATGAGCAAAGAAGTTTAGAAAAGAGGTATTCTTTTCTAAAAAGCAATTGAAACATATCTAATCTCCCTGCGGGCAACAGTTCTGCCCGCAGGATATGCCGCACAAAGCTGGCACCTTCTCGTGGAGTGCGGCGAGCAACGGGGATTTCCCGGCCAACGCCAGCGGATGGGTGTTCCCCATCTTAAAAATATGAATATATGTAAATAGCTATATCTCTGGCATTACGAATCTTAAATGATGACATCTGGTTTCTGATTCGAAGACCTTTAACAGATGTCCCTATCCTCCAGAGACTATCTAACAAATGAGTGCAGGGAGTCTTATGAAAAAGGGAACGAACATAGAAGAACGTGTACAAATAAAAGAAAAATCATTTAAGAGAAAAAAAGGGAAAAAACGTATCTCTTTTTCTACAATACTCCTATTGCTAATTTTATTGGTTGGTATAGTGGTTCTGCTCTATCCTACTATTAGTGATTGGTGGAATTCTATGCATGCTACGCAAGCTATTGCCGGCTATGTGGAAGAAGTCGAAAATATGTCTCAGGATGAGAAAAAGGCACTTTTGAGGGCAGCCAGGCAGTATAATGATTCACTAGCTGATGGTGTTAATTTCAATATGACAGATGAGGCTTATGCTGAATATGAAAAACTTTTGGACATTACGGGAACTGGTATTATGGGGTACATACAAATTCCTTCAATCGGCGTTGACCTGCCTGTGTATCATGGGGTTGACGAAGCGGTTCTTCAGATAGCAGTAGGCCATGTTCCTGGTTCTTCTTTACCGATAGGCGGAAAACGAACTCATGCAGTCATGTCTGGGCACAGAGGTCTGCCTAGTGCAAAATTATTTTCTGACTTGGATAAGCTGAAAGAGGGGGATATCTTCACGGTCACAGTCCTGGATCGTACAATCACTTATCAGGCTGACCAAATCCGTATTGTGCTGCCTGAAGAGACTAACGAATTATCTATTGTAGATGGAAAAGATTATGCCACATTAGTAACATGTACGCCTTATGGAGTTAATACCCATCGGATTTTACTCCGCGGCCGCCGGATTAAGAATATTAATGGAGATGTTACACTGACTGCAGAAGCTGTCAGGATTCCCACATATATAGTAATTCCAGCAGTAGGCATTCCGCTTTTATTTTTTATGCTGGCCATTATGCTGATTTACTACCGCAAGAGAGGGCCAATAAGAACTGAAAAAGAACTGTTGGCTGAAATCAAAAAAACAGAGCAAAATGATTCTAAGTGAGGAGGGAGATGCCATGAAAAAGAAATGGAAAAGCCGGTTTATCCGCTTGAAAGGACCGTTGCTGACGTTCGCACTGGCAGTGGGAACTGTGGCGGCAGCGCCCGGCCTTAACGGAACAGCACAGGCGGTAGACTTCAATAAAACCTGCACCCTGACTGTACAGCCGGGCGGAGGGGACTTTGCGGATGATCTGGCAGGTGCGGATGTAGTCATCGACTTGTATAAAATCGCGGATGCCGTCCCGGTAGACGGCCATGACACATACACTTACAGCTTTTTGGAAGGCTACACAGACCTGAAACTGGCAGCGAATCCGGACAATGCCCAGTGGGAAGCCCTGGCACAGCAGGCGGCGAAAACCGCTTTTGGCAGCGGCCGTCCGGTAATCAGCGGGGAAAAAGCAGGCTCACAGATGCAGGTGCCTGGAAGCGGTCTGTACCTGGCAGCAGCCAGAGGAAACAGCATCCAGGATTACATCACCACCCTGGAGGATGGGAAGACAGCAACCATCGCCCAGTCCCATGCATATACCTACACATTTACCCCGGCCCTTATATCCCTGCCCGGGAAAGCGGCTGACGAGAACAACAATATCAACACTGCCGGGGACGGGGAATGGCTTTATGATTTGACAGTCACCTTAAAGCCGGAACGCAGTGAGCGCTACGGCTCCCTGGAGATCGTCAAAACACTCCAGAGCTACGAAACCAAAGACCCGGCCACCTTCGTATTCCAGGTAGAAGCCACACTGGGAGAAGGGGAAAACGCACAGAAGGTATACAGCAACGTGGTATCCTTATCCTTCACCGCACCGGGCCAGAAGACAAAATTAATCGAAAAGCTCCCGGTGGGCGCACACGTAACCGTTACAGAAATCTATTCCGGAGCCGTATACAGCCTGGTGACAGACGACACCCAGACTACAGTCATCCCGGCCAATGATATCGCTTCCGTTGCCTTCACCAACGACTACAACAACACCAACAAAGGCGGCGGCGCAGTGACTAACCAGTTTGACTACGGAGAAGACAACAACTGGGGCTGGACGAAAATTCCGGATGACGAGTAAGGAGGCCGATCAACATGAAAAAGAAAACAACCATACTGGCCGCCCTGGCTGTCATCCTGACTCTCTCGGCGGCTTCGGGAAGCGCCTGGGCCTATTTTACCACCTACGCACAGGCCAGGGGCAGCTATCCCATCGAATTGGGGGACCGGACCACGGTGGAGGAAGAATTTTCCGCCTGGACCAAACACGTCTCCATCAAAAGCGAACCTGACTCCGAACCGGTATACATCCGGGTACGGGCCTTCTGCGGGGAAGCATATCAGCTGGTCTACAGCGATGCCTCCGGGAAATGGAGTCCTGACAGCGACGGCTATTATTACTATAGTGATGTCGTAAAAGGCGGAGAGGCTACAGACGTGCTGGACATCAAAATCGAAAACGTCCCTGAGGACGTAAAAGACCCGGCCAGTTTCAACGTAGTAGTCATCTACGAGACCACGCCGGTTCTGTACCGGGAAGACGGAACCCCTTATGCCGACTGGTCTGCGAAAGTGGACGCCAAAACTGTGGAAGGGAGTGTGTAACCTATGAAGAAAATCAAACAATTCCTCACCTCCCCGGCCGCCACAGTGGCAGTTTTTGTCCTGGCTGTGGCACTGCTTTTATTCTCCTCCATCGGGGGAGCACGGGCGGCGCTGGCCTACTATTCCGACACCTATTCCAGCCGGGTGCAGATGTACGACATTGGTGTGACCCTGGAGGAGAACGGAAAAAGTGTTTCCTGGAGAAACTATGACGCCAATTCCGCAGACGGCAGCTGGGACGAATCCACAGGCACCCTGCTGACCCAGATGCTCCCCAAAGGAGAACAGCTGCAGATAGGCAGAAAATATAAAGAAGAACTGCGGGTAAAAAACACTGGAACCATCAACCAGTATGTGCGGGTCAGCATTTATAAATACTGGACAGACGCCCCAAATGGAGAAAACGCCGGTGAGACGGCAGACACCGCCAAACGCCGGGACCTGTCCCCGGGCCTGATCAAACTGGGACTTGTGAATACCGGCAGGGAATGGCTGGTGGATGAATCGGCATCCACCACAGAACGTACTGTTTTATATTACTCCAAGCTGCTGAAATCCGGAGAGACCACTCCTTTGTTTGCAGACAGCTTTTCCATTGACGGTATGACAGCCACCAAAGTGACACAGACAACCGAAACCAAAGACGGGTATACCACCATCACCACCAGCTACGATTACGACGGGGCGCAGTTCTGCATCGAAGCCAAAGTGGACGCGGTGCAGGAGCACAACGCCGAAGACGCGGTGTGGAGCGCCTGGGGGAAAAGAGTTACTGTGGAAAACGGCATATTAAGCCTGGATTAAAAGGGAGGGGACTATGAAAAAGAAAATACTCAGCCTGCTCCTGGTAGCCGGCTTAACCGTTTCCATGCCGGCAGCTGCCTATGGAGAGACTTCCCACGGCAACAAGGGATGGGACGTTACCTTTACAGAAGATAAAAAAATGCAGAGCAGCTTCAAGTCTTCAGACCTGGACGATGTGATCTACGGCATGCAGCCCGGAGACAACGCGGTTCTCAAAATGAAACTGAAAAACAAAAACTCTGCTTCCACGGACTGGTACATGACTAATGAAATTCTGTATTCCCTGGAGGACAGAAGCGCCAACTCCGGCACCAGCGGCGGCGCCTATGCTTACCGGCTTGCCTACACAGACAAAGACGGCCGTGAGACGGTTTTCTTTGACAGTGATACCGTAGGTGGGGAAGGAGAAAGCGGAGCAGGGGAAGGCCTGAAACAGGCGGCTGACGCCCTGGGAAATAAGGGGCAGTATCTGTTCCTGGACACCTTGGCACAGGGGGAAGGGGGCTCCATCCGACTGGACGTGGCTTTAGACGGGGAGACCCAGGGAAATGACTACCAGAACACTCTGGCAGACCTGCAGATGAAATTCGCGGTGGAACTGGCCTCAGAGAACCCGCCCCAGACACCCCGGCCATCATCCGGGACACCGGCTCCTCCGGGACCGGCACGGCCTTCCACAGAGCCCATAGCAGATCTGGGAACCCCCACCGCCATGGTTCAGACAGGGGATGACACCAGGCTGGACGGTTATATCCTGGCAGCCTGTATCAGCGGCGGCGTGCTTCTGCTGTTATCCTTATACGGTATGGCGCGCAGAAACAAAAACACCAGGGAAGGAGGGGAATGATATGAAAGTTCTGAAACGGATATCCGGGCCCCTGCTGGCCCTGTGCCTGGCCTTTTTACAGACACTGCCGGTCCTAGCCTCCAGTGAGGCAGACGGCTACACGTATACCGTACGTTTTTTTTCCGGAGCCCAGGGAACCATAAACGGGAAAGAAATGGTGGTGAAAAAGAACCTCCATTACGGAGACCGGGTGGCCTTTAATCAGCGGCAGGTGGAATTAAACGACGGCAGCAAGTATTATATCAAAGGAATCCGTGAAAGCGGCAGGGACAACAACACTGCCACAGGCACATCCTCCTTCCCGGTTACCGCGGATATGGATTATGTGGTGGTTTACGGCATCCTGGGAAATGCGGTGGCCTACACGGTCAATTACGTGGACACCAGCGGCCGCCAGCTGGCTCCCAGCGAGACTTACTACGGAAATGTGGGCGACGAACCGGTCATTGCCTACCTATATATCGAAGGCTACCAGCCCCAGGCGTATAATCTGACCGGAACCCTGAAGGAAAACGCAGCGGACAATGTGTTTAACTTTGTCTACACTTCCACAGCCGTACCGGGAACAGCACAGCCCACAGGGCCTGCAGCAACCATCGCTCCCCCGGCACGTCCCGCAGCCACAGCGGCACCTGCGGCTCCCGGCACTGCAAATTCCCCAGCGTCCCAGGAGGGCGGCGGTGATGCAGAAGAAGGTGGGGAAGAAGGCGCGGACGATGAGGCGGAAGGAGCCGGTGAGGAAGGCGGAAACGAAGCCGCCGAAGCACAAGGGGAGGGTGAAAATGCCGGCCCCCAGGAGCTGGAGCGTATCGACGATGAAGAGGCACCTCTGGCCAACACAGACTTAGGCATGGGCAATACCGCTGTGGACGCGAAAGATTTCGCAAAGCGCATCGCGGATTTCCCGCTGGCTGCAAAGGTGGGCATCTGCTCTGCAGTGCTTCTGGCTGTAGGCGCGGCGGCATGGTTCCTGCTGGTCCGCAGGAAAAAGAAGGTAGAAATTGAGTAGGGGAAAGCTGCCGTCCGGGCAGCCTTCCAGGAAAAAGGGCGGGGGGATCATCCCCGCCCTGTGTAACATTGCCGGAACGTGTATGCTTCTTGCTGTTATAGCTGCCAGTCTGGCAGTCACGGTGCCCCGGTTCCTGGGGTATGACATCTATGAAGTGGTCAGCGGCAGCATGGAGCCGGAAATCCCCGTCCACAGTGTCATTTACGTGGAGGAGGCCGCCCCGGAGGAGATCGCCGCCGGGGACATTATTGCCTTTCAAAGCGGAGATTCCATTATCACCCACCGGGTGGTGGAGAACCATGTGGTGGAGGGAACCTTTACCACAAAAGGCGATGCCAATGCTCAAAAAGATATGGAAGATGTGCTCTATGGCCAGCTGTCCGGCCGGGTAGCCCGCCATTACCCCTTGATCGGAGGCGTCATGACCCTGTATACCAGTAAAATCGGCAAAGCATATGTGATCTGCTTTGCCGCCTGCGGGGCCATGTTCAATATTCTGGCAGGCAGAATCCGGGCCCGGAGAAAAGAGAAGCTGGCTGGGAGCCAGCAGGCGCCATAACAGACCAGGGCAGAGTATCAGCGGGTTGCGCAGATGAAATCCGGCGCAGAAATCCCGTTCCAGGCGTGTTGTGCAGGCGGCGAGAAGGCCTGTAAAAGGCACGCTCCCAGAGGAAGAATGAAAAAGATAAAAATAAAGGCGGGGATAATGAAGCATAACGCAAGGGATAATATTTTATACGTACAGATGTTCGGCAGCTTTTCCATGACATGGAACGGCAGGCCGGTCACAGGTGGTTCCAAGTCCGGAGAGACCCAGTTCAATTACCTGATGCAGCTTCTTCTGCATAACCGGAAGGAGGGAGTCAGCCGGGAACATCTGGAGCAGGCACTGTTCAGTGACCGGGACATCGCAGATATCCACCATGCTGCGCGCAGCGTTATTTACAATGCAAAGAAAAAACTGACGGCAGCCGGCCTGCCCCCCGCCAGATATATTGAAAACCAGGGCGGTGTCTATCACTGGACAGAAGAAATTCCAGTCAGGGAAGACGCCGCAGAGATGGACGAAATCAGCCGGGAGGCAGCTCAGGAACAGGAGGCAGAGCGGGCCCTTGCCCTTTATCTGGATGCCTGCCACTGCTATACCGGAGAATTTTTGGGAAATCAGACTGCTGTGTGGGCGGCACAGGAAGCACGCCGCTACCGTGCCCTTTTCTGCACCTGTGTAGAGAAAGCCGCCGGGCTTCTGCGCCTGTCTCATAATTACCCCCGAATGGAGGAACTGGGCCTTTATGCCGCAAAGGTAAGCCCTCTGGCAGACTGGGAGACGATCACCATGGAGGCGCTGATTTTGATGGGACGTTATACAGATGCGCGGAAACTCTACGATGACACAGTAGACCTGTATCTGCAGGAACTGGGTCTCAGACCGTCTAAACGTCTGATGGAGCTGCTTGACAAGATGGGCAGCCAGATGGGACACCATTATGCGGTGCTGGATGATATCCAGGCAAAACTGTCTGAAAACAGCGCAGAAAGCGGCGGATATTTGTGTTCTTATCCAGTGTTTCAGGGAATTTACCAGATGATGGCCAGGGTTATGGAGCGGGGCGGACAGTCTGTCTATCTGATGCTCTGTACCGTTGTGGACAGCAAGGGGAACCCTATGAAAGAAGGCCCTATGCTGGAAGATCTGTCCCAGAGGCTGGGAAACGCTATCGTCCAGTCTGTACGCCGGGGAGATGCCATCAACCGGTACGGGAGGGGTCAGTACCTGGTACTGCTGGTGAACCTCACCCGGGAGGACTGCAGTGTGCTTCAGAGAAGGATCAACTATAATTTTCTGGTCGGAAGACAGAGGACTGGGGTGCGGTATTATGTGAGTAGCGTTATCTGCACTGCTGAGAAAAGGGATAACCTCATGAACAAGAGGAAAGGATAAGAGGCTTATGTCAAAAACCCAGTGGTACATAGGAGCACCCAATGGCGTGGTTCTATGTGTGGACCAGGCGGCAGGACGCACGTTAAGCGGCAGGCTCTGCCACAGCTACAGCAGAAAGGAAATCCCTTTTGCCAATATAGAGCAGCTTTTATTTGAAATGGAGCATTTTTATGATTCGATTAATTTTCCCCATCCAACCGCCGCCAGCCGGACATTCCAGGATGGCAGCGCACAGCCGGGAAACTGCAGGACAGGGAGGGCAAAGATTATGAGTGACGAAGAATTAATGGACAGGCACGGGGACCTGGGGACATTTATCATCCGCGTCCAGCACCGGCAGAACAGCAGCTGGCAGGGTCGTATTACATGGATGGAGGAGGACAAGACCGTGTATTTCCGCTCCATGTGGGAGATGTTAAAATTAATTGACAGTGCTGTGGGTACGTCAGGAGGGCAGCTGGAAAGCCAGGAAGATCCCTCCTGGACAAAAGAATAACCTTATACCGTGATCTCCTTTTTCAGCTCCTTCCGCATACGGGATTGAAGCTTATCGGCAGCGCTGTGGGCGCAGCCGGAGGGCAGGAAGAACAGATGGATATCATTTTGCAGAAGCTTTTACTTAGATAAGACCCGGCCAGGTTCTTTGTTGACAAGGTATATGCATTTGCTATAATTGAGAAAAAGGAGATAACCGGATGCCCTTAATTAAAAGCGATTACAAAAAAACAGAAAAAATCTGCGGAACTATTTATAATATGTCACCAGACAGCTTTAACCATGCCACAGTGAATCTGAACATCCATCAGACCGTCAGCAGCCAGTTGAAAGACAGCCTGTGTCTGGTATATCTGGAGAATCTTAATCTTCTATTTGAAGATGACAGCTGTCTGGTTCCGGACATTCTTGTCTTATGCGATCGAAAGCAGATCACGCCGAAAGGATATGGGGGAGTCCCCAGATTTATTGTAGAAACATTAAGCCCCTCCACGGCCAAGAGGGACCGGGGGGAGAAGAAAGAACTCTACCGCCTGAAAGGGGTGGAAGAATATTGGATTGTGGACCCCCGTTCCAAGTCAATAGAAATTTATTATCTCCAGGACGGCCAGTACGTTCTGCAGGATTCCCTGATGCTGGAAGAGGACAAAGAGGACGAAGCCTATAATGCTGAAAAGGTAATCTCTCTTCGGGCATTCCCGCATGTGACTATGCGGCTGGGGGAATTATTTGAAAATACATTGTAGGGGATTTATATAAATTCGGGAAATCCATGGTTGCAGATATGCTGACAGCATACTGCAGTAAAGGATGCAGTTCAGGAATACGCAATCGAAAAGCAGTGAAAAAACCGCCTGGCAGGCTCTTCTTCAAAGCCCGCCCGGCGGTTTTTTACTATTCAGTATTCCCCGTCCAGGACGGCTCATCCATCTGTTTTTCCTGCCCTCCTGCTGTGCCCACAGCACTGTCAATTAATTTTAACATCTCCCACATGGATCGGAAATACACGGTCTTATCCTGGTCCATCCAGGTGATGCGGCCCTGCCAGCTGCTGTTCTGCCGATGCTGGACGCGGATGATAAATGTTCCCAGATCTCCATGCATATTCAATAATTCTTCATCATTCATGACCTTTGTCCTCCCTGTGCTCTGGCTTATGTGCGGTATCTCTCCTTCAAATGTCCGGCTGTTGGTACCGGGATGGGGAAAATTGATAGAGTCGTAAAAATGTTCCAGTTCAAATAAGAATTGTTCCATATGGGTGATGGGTATAGGCTTTTCGCTATATGCGTGGCAGAGTCTGCCTGCCAGCTGCTGTCCCCCGTACTGGTCTACGCACAGAACTACACCGTTGGGTGTGCCTATGTACCACTGGGTCTTTTCCATGTGCTCACCCCTTCCTTGTTCCGGCAGCATCCGCACTGTCTGCCTCACAGATAACGCTGTTGACGTAATACTGGACTCCGGTGCGCTGACGGCCTGTGAGGAAACGGCAGTTAATACGTTTCTGCAAAATGCGGCAGTTTTCCCGGGTGGTATTCACCAGCAGGAGAAGATACTGCCCGGCGCCGTAACGGTTGATAGCATCGCCGCGGCGTACGGACAGGCGGATAGCTTCTTCCAGCCGATGGGACAATTCTCCCAGAAGAGGCCCCTCACGCATGGGAATTCCTTTGCTGTCCACCACAGTACACAGCATCAGGTACACAGATTGGCCGCCCCGCTCCATCATTCGTGCCACCATCCGATAAATGCCCTGGAACACCGGATACGGGCATAGATAGCCTCCAGGCGGCACGCCGCTGCCCTCGGTGAGCTTTCCCTGTATTTCATCCAATACCTCATAATGGTGTCCCATCTGAGAGCCAAGTCTGTCCAGAAGTTCCATGAGCCTGCCGGACGGACGCAGCCCCTGTTCCTGAAAGTAGAGTTCCACAGTATTATCATACAGCTTTCGGGCGTCTTCATACCGTCCCATAGACACCAGAGCCTCCATGGTGATAGTCTCCCAGTCTGCCAGGGGGCTGACTCTGGCGGCATAGAGCCCCAGGGCCTCCATCTGAGGATAATCTTGGCTGCTGCGCAGTAATTCCGCCGCCTTCTCCACACAGGCAAAAAACAGCGCCCTGTACCGCCGTGCCTCCTGTGCTGCCCATAAGATGCCCACCTGTGCTCCAAGAAATTCTCCTGTATAGCAGTGACAGGCATCCAGATAGAGCTTCAGCGCCTCTGCGGGGTCTTCTTCCCCTCTTGCTTTCAGAGTAAGCCGGTCGAATTCCGCCGCGTCTTCAAATACTGGAATTTCCTCCGTCCAGTGATAAACGCCCTTGTGCTGTCTGATATAATTTACATCCGGCAGGCCTGCCGCTTTCAGCTTTTTCTTTGCATTATAAATGACACTGCGCATGGCATGGTGGATGTCTGCAATATCCCTGTCCTCAAAAAGGATATGTTCCAGGCGGTCCCGGCTGACGCCGGAAGCACGGCTGTGAAGAAGTATCTGCATCAAATATGCAAACTGGGTTTCCCGGGATTTGGACCTGCCAGTGACCGGCATACCATTCCATGTCATAGAAAAAGTACCAAACATCTGTACCCGCAGAATATTGTCATCTATTTTCATCCCTATCCTCACCACCTTCCAATTTCCATGCCGCCCCATGGAGAAACACTGCCAGTACGATCAGACCTGCGGCAGCAATTTTTCCAGGGGTGTCTGAAAATACCTGGGCGGCTTTTCCGGCAGCTGGAATAGCCAGCCGGACTTTCCCAATAAAATTATCATAGGAGACAGGTTCCATATCTTCTTTTTCATTGGCGTCCCCTTTGGTAATAAACTCCCCCATAAATTCCCGGTTTTCCACCACCCGGTGGGTGATGACCGCAGTGGAATCACGGCCTCCGTAGAAAGCGATTACGTCATCCGGCACCATATTCTCAGGCTGTGCACTCTGTATATACAACAGGCTTCCCACAGGGATAGCCGGTTCCATGCTGCCGCTGACTACTGTATAGAGCTGGTAACCAAACACCCGGGGGACAGTCAGCGGCAGGCAGGCGACCACAAGCATAATTAATAAAACAGTGCCCAGTGAACTGCAGACTGCAGCCACCGGGCGTTTCTTTGTCTTTTTTTTATCCAATGGAAGTTACCCTGACCACCGTTTTACCTGTGATGTTACTCACTTTTGACGGTGATTCCTTTCTGGTCCCTGCGTTTTTTCACTACCACAGCCAATACTGCAAGGGCAGAGACAGCAGCTATGGCAATTCCAATACATGCTGCCAGAGGAAGTCCCTTCTTTACTACTTTATCCAGCTGAATGCTGCTGGCCGGGATTTCTTCTTCATCCAGATCTTTCAGGTCCTGGTTTGCCAGAGGCACCTGCTCATCCCCCAGTTCCTGCAGAGGAGCCTGGTTTTCTCCCTCGGCGGCAGGTTCCCCGCCCCCGGTGCCTGCATCGCCGGCCTCTTGGCCGGTTTCTCCCTCAGCCTCAGTTTCTGCAGCTTCTTCTGTTGTTGTGCCTGGAATAACTGCCGGAACATTCCCTGGCAGAAGCTCGGTTATGGTATTGGTGGTAATGCCCGGGGTTCCTGTCTGCCGGGTGACGGTTCCTCTGTCTGCCTCATGATAGGTAAAGGTAAAGATGTTCTTTGTCTCATTGGCATCCAGGGTTTTGGTCAGAGCTCTTACATCCGGCTCATACCCATCTCTGTATTTATAGGCAATCACCGGTTTATCACCTACATTTCCATAGAATGTCTCGCTGGGAAGCAGCTCGTTTCCGTCAGCATCCTGGTAATTGACCGTGTATGCCACCATATTTCCTTTTACTCCATATGCCAGCACACAGTCCGCATCCCGGTCTACCCGGTACGCATAGGTCGCCATACTGTTGTCCTGGCCGCTCTGGCGGATTCCCTTTATATAATAGCGGTTCTGGGCATTGTACCTGACAGCGTCTGTCTGTAAGATATTCTGGTCAAAGGTGATCACATCGTCCTTTTCCAGACCGCTGATTGTAACCATTCCTTCTGCGGTATCCACACTGCTTTTGACCGTACTGCCGCTTTCTGTCTTATCCACTGTGATCCAGGGAGCGGCATTTTCCGCAAATGTGCCCTGATTGCCTGCATAAATGCTTACTGTATAGGTATATCTTTCTGGCTGGGCCGCCTGCACGCTCACTGCCGGAAGGCTTACCGTGAAACAGGCGGCTGTCAAAAGCGGCAGGATTTTCTTTCTCATTTTCATTCCCGGCTACCTCCTTCTCCGTCTTTCTCTGTGCGGCGCCTTTTTATGGCGGCTGTCCCGAGAATCAGGAACACGATTCCAGCGGCAAGGGCCGCAAGGCAATAAGGCAGGATCTGTGTAGGGTCATTGGTCTGCACTGCTGCGGCAATGATACTGGGTGAATCCTGACGCAGTGTCCGCCGTATTGTATTTGCTATAGGGGTGGGAGTTACGGTTACCACCCGGGCTTCTGCCTTTTCCACTGCAAAGTTCATCTGCAGTCTTGCCAGGGTATCCTGGTAGACATTACCCTGGCTTTCCCCGTCCAGTTTTACCGTCAGGTAGACAGACCCGTTCTGTCCATTCTGCAGGGTATCCAGATAAAAATAGTCTTTTAAGGAACCCGTGGCCTGATAAAGTCCTTCTCCGGCTCTGCCGTCTCCCTCATCTTCACCGCCTACAGCTTCGCTGTTATATAACACATCTTCTGTCCCATCCGCTCCCACATAAGCCAGCCGGTAGGTGTACGCGCCTCCTTCGGCGGTGTCCTGGCTGTCCTCCAGGGTTGCCAGCACTTCGTTGGTCATATACCAGTCTGTGGCCATACCGCCGGAATTTTTCAGAACCACCTGCAGCTCCATACTGTCACCGGGCTGGATACTGTAGATTTCCTCTGCCATCTCGGCGGAACTGAAATTACTGTTCATTTTGCTGCCATCAAAGGCCACCTGCCAGTTTTTGGAACCCTGGTGCTCCTCTGCGCAGACAGGCAGTGCCCCGCTCAGGCTCAAAATACAGGCAAGGCCCAGACATATTATTTTCTTTTTCAAAATCCGGCACCTCCTATTGATGTAAAGTCAGAGTTCCATCTTCCGCTGCATCCACATCTATGCCCCAGGCGCTTTTTATAGCTTCCTGGGCATTGTGGGTCTGTACGGCATCCACTTCTGCTGTGAGATTAAACTGGTATCCGTTATAAAGGTATTCTGTAGTAATGGTTTTATATTTTTTCCCGCCTGATTGATTGACAGAAACAGTTTCTATTACTTTTTCTGCGATATCAGAGCTGATTTTCAAGGTATCGCTTAACGGACTGGTTTCTGCTCCGGAGGGAAGGACTTTTGTGTAATAGAGGATGGTCCGCTCCCGGGTGGATGCTTTTTTATCTTCGATCCATCCCTGGTTTTTCAGCAGGTTCAGCTCAATCAGTTCCGGGGAAAGGGTGGTGTCCCGCTCCCCTTTCTCGTTCTGCCAGTCCCGGTACAGAATCACCCGCACATAGGCGTCAATGTCTCCGCTGTTGTGCACACTGAGCCGTTCTTGGTATTCCCTGCCGGGGACGATTGTGTAGTTTCCCTCCTGGTCTTTCAGATATTCCAGAAGCCGGCCCTTTTGTTCGTTCCACTGGTCATTCTGATGCCGATAGTCTCTCCAGCTGACTTTCCCGCCGTTTTCCAGCAGGCTGACGCCGATGCTGGATACGGTTACTTCCGCTGCATAGTTTTCACTGTAATAAGTCAGCGCCGCCTGGGCGCTGCCCAGGGTGCTTGCTGCCAGCAGGACCGCTGATACAAAAAGGAGAAATGCCGGTTTGAATAGGATTTCTTTTATTTTCTTCATGTCATCTGCTCCTCTCAGTCATTCCCGTTCCGGACAGTGTCCAATACCAGGCTCCAGTCTGCATATGGGTTCCCGTTTTCATCGTACAGCACGGGTGTGGATTCCTGCACCACAATCACGTTAAAGTCATCGGTGCTCTCCAGCTGGCTGATCTTGATTTCTACCGTCAGCTCATCTGGTGTAACTGTGCCTGCCGGGACTATATCTTTGTAAGTGTAGTAGTAGAAACCGTCTTCATCCGGCTCTGGGTCCCGGGTCCAGCCGTTTCCGTGTATCTCCAGGATATCTTTGTATAATTCTCCTGTGAGGACTTTCACCCGGACAAAACAATCGGCATCTCCGTCATTGCGGACAGCGATATGCTTTGTTTTATCATAGATTTCTTCCTCCAGCTCTGTCTGAGACGGCTCCAGAATGACTCTGGCTCCACCGTCGGCTGTGGCATAGGTGGTGAAATACGCCAGGGCGCTGCCCACTGCCACGCTGCCGGCCAGACAGACAGCGGCTGCCGCCAGACAGAGGGTCTTTCTGTTTCCATGCTTCTTCATTTCCTTCCCCCTTCTTGATCTCTATCACTGATTTTGGGTACTGTCTGTTTCCTGTATGACTTCCCATACTCCGTCCTGGTACCGGAAGTGGTTTACGATGCTGGAACTGCTGCCCGGACGGGGCTTCCAGGTGTTTTCAAAGTGTACCAGGGCCGGGTTCTCCCCTTCGTCTGCCGAAATTGTAACAGTCTGTGTTTTATCGCTGACGATGGTATAGCCGGTACTGGAGCCTGTGAGCAGCTCTGTGACGGTCACCACAGACCCTGCGGGGATTCTGTCTGCAATAGTCAGGGACTTAACTCCTGGAGCGCTGAAAGTCAGGGAAACTACTTCGCTGAACACAATCTTCCCGTCCTTTTCCGCTTTCACCTCAAACTGGAATGAGGCTCCGTTTGGAGATGCTTTGTAGGCGGACAGCTCTTTTTCAATCACCAGGCTTCCGAACCTCTCCTTTTGCTCCGGTTTCAGTGTGGACTCGATTTCATAGATCCATTGGTCGTCTCCGTTTTCTGTGTAAAAGTTATTGGGGAGCGCGGCCAGATAGGGGATAAAACTGTACTGGTATTCTGCTGTCTGCACCGGTTCTGCCATCACCAGGTAGATTCCCGGGGCCAGGTTCTGTATTATGCCCGAGGCGCTTTCCTGGCCGGGCTGTTTCTGAATTACGGTTTGGGCTGTGTGGGGCGGCTGGGTGCTTTTTACCACGGCTGCCGCTTCTTCCGCCAGTTTTTCCCAGTATTCGGCAGAGGTTTCACTGCCAGTCTGTGAAAAATTCAGACTGGAGAAGTTCTCCGCTGAAGTATACCGCCCTGTCTCATCCACGCTGGCGGTCTGGTACAGCTTCACTGGGATAGGCAGATTATCCAGTTCCTGGTACTGTCCATCTAATTTAAAGTTTATCGTGCAGGCTTTTCCTGTATCAATGCCGCCGGCCCCATAGGCTTTTGGCACTGCCAGCAGCAGAACTGCCAGAGTCAGAGCCAGGGCCAGCGCCCACGGGCTTCTTTTTTTCCATCTTTTCATGATTTCTTCCCATCCTCCTTTTTGAACACGGTTCTGTTTGTTTTCTTTTTTCGTTTGAACAATGCTTTCATGATAAATATAATCAAAAGGGTTACGGATAATCCAATAATCAGGTACAGCATATAGTAATCTTTCAATGCCCTCAGCATGGTATCCGCCGTACTCTCTGCCTCCTCGCCCTCATAGGGCACCCGGTATCCCCGCACCAGCAGCCTGTGGGAGTTGACTCCATAGGGGGTGCAGGTGAAAAGAGTTACCTGGTCACTTCCATTCTCGATTTGAAGGGCTCCCTCCAGAGTCTCGGAGTCGTCCTTGTCTACCATGGGCAGAATCTGGTCTACTTTGTAGGCCAGTATTTTATCCAGTATGTGGAGATAGAACTGATCCCCCCGGTCCATCTGGTCGATATCGGTGAACAGACGTGCACTGGGCAGTCCCCGGTGGGCGGCCACCACGCAGTGGGTGCTCTTTCCACCGATTGGCAGTTTGGTTCCGCTTAAGTGGCCTGCCCCGGTCTGAAGCAGCTCTTCGTCTGTTCCGTGGTAAATGGCCAGCCTCACGTTGATCTTGGGGATGGATAAGTATCCCATCACCCCATCCCCGGCGATGTTTAGGATATTCCAATATTCGGTATTCTCCAGTTCCTGATGGCTGTCCCCGAATACGTCCCCGTACAGGTTGTTTCTTTCCAGAGCCTTGTTGAATTTCCTGGCCTTTTTCCACTCTTTTGAGAAATCTTCCGGTTTCATTTCCTTTACGGTGTTCTCGTAGCTGCTGATCAATTGATTCTGCCGGTAGTTGTTCCACTGGTTGGAGACAGTGGGGTAGCAGAGGATGCCAAGCCCTGCCAGGAACAGCAGTCCGAACAGGATGGATGATAGTTTCCGAAGCATGGTCTACTCACCGTCCTCTGTATGTGTTTCTGTGGGTGTGTCTTCTGGTTCCGTGAGCTTTGACACTGGGAGGTTTCGTTTTCGTTTCTCTTTCACTTCTCTGGAATACAGGAACAGGATAAACGCTCCCGTAACCCCCAGTCCCACCAGTACCCACAACAGATAACTGGTGCGAAGGCTGGTTCCGATTAAGGAGGCTGGTGTGCCTTCTTCATCCACTCCTATGTAAGGTTCCCGATGTCCCCGGACCAGAAGGCGGTGGGAGTTGACTCCATAGGGGGTGCAGGTGAGCAGTGTCACCAGATCCTGCCCTTCCTCTACGGACAGGTCTTTTGTCTGGTCCGGCTTTACTACGGATATTTTGTCTACCTGGTAGCAGAGAGAATCATCTAGTATGTATAAAAAGAAATAGTCGCCTTTTTTCAGTTTATCCAGATCAGTAAATAGGCTTGCACTGGGCAGTCCCCGGTGGGCGGAGATTACCGCATGGGTGTCAGGCCCCCCTGCCGGAAGAGAACTGCCTTCTAGATGGCCGGCCGCCGTCTGGAGGATATCTTCTTCTGTTGTATGGAAAATCGGAAGGCGGACATTGATTTTGGGAATCTGGACGTACCCCATCATGCCGTTTCCTGTCAGATTCAGGCTGCCCATGTATTCCTCATCTTCTTCTGAATTTTGTGCGTTTTCAAAAGAATCCGGGAGAATGCTGGGGAGAAGGGCCTCGTTATACGCTTGTACCTTCGCCCACTCAGCCTGGTAGTCAATCTGCCCTGCCGCGGCCTTTTCGGATACCTTAGCCTGGTAGTCGGTGAGCAGCTGCTTCTGTCTGTGGTTATTCCACTGATTTGCAATAAAGGGATACAGCAGCAAGGACAAACCGGCTAAAAATAGTATGCTGATAATTATTGCTGAAACTTTTTTTCTCATCTGGCCTCTCCTTATTGTTGTATCTATCATTTTTTGTATACCGGAGCGGATATGGGCCGCTCCGGTCTGGTTGAAAAAACAGATTCTCCTATTATTTCGCGGTTTTTCTGCGGCTTGCAAAGAATAAGCCTGCAGCTGCGATCATGATGATGCATCCGCCGATGGTGAAGATTGTGGTACCGATACCACCGGTTGATGGTAAGGCGGAAAGTTTGGTGTTTTTGATCTCGTGGGTGTCGGATACATCTGACCAGTCGTTTTCATGTTCTGGTGTGCAGTCGATGTTTGTTACTTTTCCTTTGTCTTTGGCATCATAGGTTGCTGTGTAGGTTGAGGTGTTTTCATTATTTACTTTGATTGAATAGCTATTCAGAGTACCATTGTCGTTATATGTTGCTGTAATCTCTACAGGAATTTTTGTATCATTCAGAGAGTACCCTTCTGGGGCTTTTGTCTCCTGAAGAGTGTATGTTCCTGCGTCAAGTCCCGTGAAGGATAAGTAACCGTTTTTATCGGAAACCGTTGTGTATGTTTTTCCGTCCGCTCTGGTTAAGGTGAATTCAGCGCCTGGGAGTGTAGTAGTTTCTACTTCTTCCCCACTGTCTAAAATTATTTTACGAACTTCACCGGTTTTTAACAGTTCTTCTGTGAACTTATTCCATGCGGAGCCGTCGCTTCCGAAAAGATTTGCGTCGATACCGAAGGTATAGGTGTAAGTTTTGTCTTCAATTTCATTTGTCTCGCCACTGGGATCGTTGGTGTATTCTAACTTAGCTGTGTTGGTGTTTGCATCAAAGTTAAGTCCTGCATCCTCACCTAATACGGCGTCGTATGTTACCACAACTTTTTCCCCACTGTGGGCAAGTGCATATGCTGAGGCGAAAGAGATCTCGAAGCTTTTCTTGTCTTCAGCTGGTGTGAAAGTATAAGTATCAGCTCCTGCCTCAACCGTTGCTCCGTTTACTGTTACTACAAGGTTCGCAGGATCAGCCAGTGTCAGACCTTTTCCCATGGTATCTGTGATTTTTACCATTACTTCTTTATAGCTTTTACTGTAAGAAGGAATCTTAGTGTCGATTTCAAAGTTTACAGTATCGCCGATTGCCACATCGTTTCCGTTTTCGTTGCCGTCGCTTGTATCTTTACCAGTGCTTCCGGTAATCTTTTTGTCAATGGTTGGCTGTTCAGATTTTGCGTATGCGGGTGTTGAGTTCAAAGACCAGTTGCTGTTGGCGTCAACAGCACCGTTTACCAGTGTGTTGCTATCACCAGAGCCCTCTACACTGTAATAAATACCTACCAACATGGGGTTGTAAACTTCCTGGATATCTGATCCCTCAACGATTACTACCCAATAGCCGGCGCCTAATTGTGCAGTATAAGATGTAAGACCTGTTGCTCCTTCTGGGGCAGAAAGTGTTTCTTTGGTCAATGTAGCTAATAAGGTTTTATCTGCGGCTATTCCAGTTACTTCGTTTGAGGTTGGTTCCAGCATATTAGCTAATGTTACGCCTTCTGCTAATTTGTAGCCTTTAAAACCTTTATCATTGTAAGTGGGTTCTACAATCCTGTAGGCTGTTACTGTTGCTCCTGCTTCTACGTTACTTACTGTTGCGGTTGCTTTGTCTGCCTCTACTGGTTTCGTTTTTGCTGGTGCTGGGTTAGTAGTTGCGAATACAGACATAGACATTACCAGAACCATTGCCATTGCCATCAAAATGGCTAAAGCTTTTTTCATTTTCTTCATGCTTTCTCTCCTTTTCTTTTTTGGGTTTTCCCCCTATTTTTAAGTTAGACAACAAGTTCCCTTTGCGGTGTCTGCGCAGGGGACGCCCGCCATGGGTGGGAATTTCCCATCTGGCGGATATCCGCCGCACCGGAACCGCTGAAAAGTAATAGAGTTTCTATCTTTTCAACACCTCCTTACACCTGTTTTTATATAAGATCAGAGATGCGCCCATCATCAGCAGCATACCTCCAATCGTATACCAATAGATTCCTGTGCCGCCTGTTGACGGCAGTTTGTAAAACTCGCTGTTGCGGATGGCCAGCAGCAGACCTGTATCTGTTTCCTTGATTTGGGCCATGCTGTTAGATTCTTTCATGGATATGGTTCCGTCTCTGTTCAGCGTAATCTTTACCGGCTCTTTTAACAGCGTATAGCCGTCGGGTGACTTGAGCTCTTCAATGGTGTAATCGCCGGGGGCCAGGTCGTTTATAGTCAGTCTTCCATCTGTGTTTACAGGCAGGTCCATCCGGGTTTCTGTATCCTGCCTATTCTCTGTGGGGATTAACAGCCATTTTTGTAATTTTTCGTTGTCTGACTTATCCCACAGGCAGACTTTTGCGTTTTCCTGGCAGCTGTTTCCATCAAGGGATATGAACTTGTTCTGATTTTTCAGCACTGCTTCTTTAGGTATGATGAAACAACTTCCATCCTGATTATATTCCAGCTTCCATACTTTAGCGGGGCCCCATTTTTCTGTAGGTGGAGTGTTCTCATCATGCCAGATTTGAATTTTGGCTCCATTCGTCAGACTGTTGTCCGCCAAATCTATCCATTGATTCGTATCAGTCATCTGACGAAAGCATGAATAGCCATCCGCTGTCCCAACAATATCAAATATCTGCTTTTTGCTTCCGTCTCTGCGCTGTAATACAGCCTCAACGCCATTCCAATCGCCGTCAAACTCCAGCACATAATCCGGGTTGGCAGCACACGCAATATAATATCCCTGTGCTTCTGCTTCCACCCCATCGTCTCTGAATACTGTATAACTTCCGTCTTCTTCAGAAGTAAAGGAAATGGGCGAACCGTTCGAATCCTTTATGGTAAATATTGCCCCCGTTAAGGTATCTGTTCCCGTCTCATTACTCTTTTCCATATGAATTACTGTATCCGGATAGAAACCGCTGTCATGATATTTCGACTCGTAAAGTGCAACAGACAGTTCCTCTGCCCGCGGCATTTGCAGGTCCAGAATCAGAGTCTTTTGTAATTTGCCATCCCCGTCATAGACAGGTACGCCATCTGAATCCCGGGTATCGTCATTGCCGCAGTCTGTTTTTGACGCATGCAGTTTTGTGATTTTCGAGGCTTCGTTCTCTCCGTCTGTAAACCGTACGGCAAAGGTGCCTGCAGGCAGGTCGATGAATTTGTATCGTCCCAGCTCATATTCGTCTGCCTTCTCTCCTGATTCTGCCCGTACACTGATTTGTTTTCCCGTTTCGATGATAATAGGGATCTTTGTGCCGGGATAGCAGACGTTTTCATAGGAGCTTTCCTTATCAGAGTCCTCTCCCTCTTTCAACTGGAGCAGTTCTACTCTAATGCCTGAAATCCGGAATGGCTTATCTTCATTCTGGATTCCATCATGGTCGTCGTCCATCCAGGTGAGTCCTTCTAAAGTACGCCGTACTGTGGGCGTTTCCGTGATGGTTGTAGTCTCATCATTGGATAGGAGATTTACAAAATAGTTATTTTTTCTTTCCTCTGTCTTAGATGCCCCTGGAAGCAACTGAATTTTTAATTCTACATAGACACTCTCGTTGGAATCCAGCTCTCCAATAACAGCCCATGCTGTAGGATGAGATTTCCCTTCTGGCCCTGACGGAATTTGTATCGTTCCGTCAGAATCAATCTCTGCTGAAATCCAATCCTCTTTTATCTCTTTGTCTGATACGTTTTTCTTTACTTTATCCTCATATTTCGAGTCATATGTGTAATATATATTTATTTTACTTACATCACACTTACCCACATCCAGATTCCACTGAGTAAATTCATACGTACCGGTAAAAAGGCTGTTGTTCTGTCCATTTGCAGGCATAGTATCCATAATTGCCACATGGGAAAGAGTGTTCGCATTATTATTGAAATAGACTACATAATCGATGGCGCCATCTTCATCCACAACTTTTTGCTTCGTATACTTTCCAAAAGAGCTGGCGTTTCCGCGGGTTGCGCTGATACCTTCCTCTGCGTAATTACCGTCCTTCAAAGCTGGATCACGTCTGTCTTCCGGGGAAGTAATATAAACTGTGTTAAGCAGATCTGTGGTTCCTGTGGGTACATCTTTATCTGGATTTCCCTTTTCCCCAATCTCAGCTGAATAATAGATTGGGCGCATTGGTTCGCCGATTTTTACATCATTCAGAGTCCATGTCAGAGTCTGTGTACCGTTTTCATTATTTTTTACAACTGGTTCCTTTAATTCCGGTTCCTCTCCGTCAGCTCCTGGCTTTAAATTGATGTCTTTTTTGATCCCGCTGCTATTGCCGTTTTCCTGCACATATTCGCCGCCAAAGTAGGAAGAACCAGGCTTGTAAGTCAGGTATTTGGGAAGTGTATCCACAATCGTCACCTGAGCGGGCCTGTCAAAGCTGCCGCTTTGCTCATGCCTGGTCTCCGGCTGCAGTATAAAATCGACTATCCGCTGATCCGCATCCAGATTAAATGTCTTTTTATCTTCCCCATTGTCATCTTTCTGCAATAAATTTTTGGTTATTTTGGTTTTATAACCAATGACAAGCAGCGTATCTCCATAATGGCTCCAGTTAGAATTGTGTGTTCCGACTATTCCGCTTCCGTCATCTTTATAAGTTTCTTTTATATAGAAAGTCCCTGTTGGACTCCCGTCAATATTCGCACTGCTAAGGTGCTTTGCCGGAAAGTCTGAAAGCTTCGTCTGCCCGTCTGCCCATGATGGAAAAGTAATCCCATCAATGCTCTGGTCTTTATAGTCTTCCCTAGACCATACCCGGGATGTAGATGCAAGCATATAAGTCTTTCCAGCTAATTCCGTATTATCTTTAACCGTTGCTCTGTGATAACACAGGTAATAAGGATCTCCTCCGACCCGCACTCCCGGCCCTTCAAAGCAGGTCAGGATGCCTACACATATATGGCCGTCGGGAATTTTCTCCAAACTATCATAGAATATCAGGTCATCTTCATAAGTGTGCTGCAGTTCATAATCATCTTTCCATTCTGTACCGTCTGGCTTTGCCGCATAATAGATGTGGATATTTTCTTTCACTTCATCAGCTTCGCTTTTTTCATCTAAAGATGCACCGCCATCCATGGCAGGTTCCCATTCTCCCGTTAATTCTATTGCGCTGCCATAAAATTTACACAGGTTTGTTCCCCAGTAAAGCTGATTCTCTATTTCATTGTTGGCGTTATAGGAAAGACCTGCCATAATCTGCAGATCGGCTCCTACAGCTGCGTAATCGCGGCCATCGCAGTTATCTTGAATGCCTGAACCTCTGTTTCGATCCACTGGATCTGCATATCTGACCCTGTTGTGCATGCTGCCGCCCAGTGTCAACTCCAGCGTACGGGTGATGCTGTCATCCTTCGTGTTCCCCTGCTGGAAACCCTTTTCCTCATTCACTTCTGTTCCGCTGACTGTCTTCGTCTGCAGGTTTTTTGCCTCTACAGTGGTGGCAAAGGAGCCTGTTCCGAATTCTTGTACCACACCATAGTTGGGTTTTTCACCTGTTCCACCTATTTGATTGAATGGCTGGACAATCCAAAATCCGCCGGCGGAAAAGCAGCCTATACCTTTATTTACTCCATAGATATCCTCATAATCATTGCCGTCTCTGGTGGGCATACAATTTGGATTGATTTCATAGTCTCTAACCGTAATATGAATCGTTGTGCCATCCTGTTGTGCCGACCATTTTCCGCTTCGGAAGCACTGATTTCTGTCTATACCTTCATGGATAGGTGCATAGGGACTGTTGCCTGCTGGGTCGTAAAGAAGCCGGCCATCTGTATTTGCTTCATTATACTGAATCCATCTGTTTTCTCCATAGCTCCATAAAAGCGGGGTATAGCTGTCTGTAGTGTCATACTGGTCTCCTTGATGATCTGGATTTGTAACGGTATATCTTGATGACAGCTGGAGATCAAAAGTAATATCTCCATCAGGCAGTTCGATTCCTTTTAAACCTTTGGATGGATGATCATTGTACAGCTGAAGAGTAATACCCAGCTTCATGATACGTCCGGGAATGGAACCGGCGCCTTTATTGGCCGCAGTATCATTTCCTGTTGAAAAGTCAAAGGTATCTGTGTAGGAGCCATCTCCTTTTACCTGAATGTTGTACTTTGGCGCTGCTGTTACTGTTATTTTATCTGCTGCAACAGTTTTCTTTTCTTCTGCTGGTTTGCCGTCAATTTGATGTTTGTCACATTCCCCTTCCCAGGTGCCGTGTTCCATACACGCTGAGAATATTGGTGCAAAAGTCTGCCCGTTTTTCATGGATTTCACGTTTATGGTTACGTTTTCCCCAAAATTGCCGGGAATTACGGAACGATTGTCTCCTGATGGAATCAGATGTTTGTAACAGGTCAGTATCTGGCATTCTTTTTCTTCGCCGTTTATGACACGTGTTTCTGTCTTAATTTCCGGGCGATACCCTTCCGTGTTATCCATCCATGCCATAGCCGTCTGGTCGAAAACAGCTTCGCTTTCTGACAAGGGCAGAACAAATTCCAGTTTAACCCGGGCCTCACTGTATTGTTTGCTGATGTCCCAGGCATTCATGGCCGCTGAAAAATTGTAAGTTACAGTGTCAAAAGTTCTGACAATTTTATTTGAATCATTTGTATCATTTCCATCGCCTTCTCCTTCATCCCAGGGTGCTGCGCCATCTGTAATACTGGTAACTGTTATGGAATTCACGTATGCCTCATCTCCTGTCAGAGGCCCTGCCGTCCCTCCTGTATCTGCAGCAAAATTTTCCCTCGCCGGCTCTTTTTGAATGGGAGTTGCTGCGTCTGTGTCAGAGGGATCTTCTTCCGACGCAGCTTTATACGCCCTCTCCAGCTCTGTGGTCTTCAGATATCCGGTGATGCAACTGTCTTGAACCTGATAGCTGTTTTCTTTTACCGCATTCTCACTGTTTCCTTCAATTACCTGTAGCGTGCCGCCTTCTTCCTCATAAGAAGCCACGATTCCCATCTGTACCGGAGTTTCCTCCTGGTCTCTCTGGAAAAAGACAATATCTCCGGCCTTTGGAGTGTAACCGTTTTGGCCGGCCAGGTATGCGGAATGTTCTTCCCTTATCTTCCCGAATTCCTCCATCCATTTTCCGCTGTCTGTTTCCTCCGGGAAAAGGCCGGATTCCTGTATTCCTGCATAATACAGACAGAAGTTTACGAAGGCGGCGTCCCAATCCATATAGGCATCCCCGGCAAACTGTCCGTAGCGGGTGTAACCTTTGCGGTTTCCATCCTCTGACGTGGTATCATTGCCGGTGTTTTCCTCATAACCCAGCTGCATCCGGGCGGCTGTTACCAGGTCCTCTCCCCAGTTCCCGGTCCATGGTGTCTGCGCATACTGTGCTTCCCATACAGAAGCGTCTTCCATATCTGCTTCTGAATCTATGTAACATACGTCTGCGTGTGTATGTTCTTCCATGCCGCATACCAGCTGCTGTTCCATACAGCTGCTGTCATGCCGGTGTCCGTCTGTTTCTTCCAGCCCGCAGATTGGGATATTCTGGGTGTCATAGCAGAATTCATCGTGCTGATGTTCTTCTGTTTCTTCCACTGTACAGACCAATGTACTCTGGGTTTCGTAACAATTTTCGTCGTGCCCATGGCCATCGGTTTCTTCCAGTCCGCAGTTCGTGACATCTTCATAGCAGCTTTCCACGTGCAGATGTTCTTCCAGTCCACACCTGGCATCGCCGGTCATGGCAACACCGGCCTGCGTCAGTATCCCGATTACTGTACCGGCGACCAAAACGATCAGAAGCACTGCGGCAATTCCTATTCTTCTGCGTTTTTTCTGTTTTCTTTTTAACTCATTTAAATATTCCTTCACAAGCTTCTGCATTTTCTCACCTTCCTAATGCATAATCCCTATACGTTTTAATGGCCACACTCTAAATACCGGTTTTCCTGCAATCTGATTTTTCCCGACATATACCAAATCAGCTTTTTCGGCTGTTCTGCCGTCAGCTTTCACATTGCCTTCCCGATTTATCTCTATATAATCTCCCGCGTCCTCAATGACACGCCTAAGGAGCAGATTTTCTTTGTCATAAACCCCTATCGTATCTCCTGCCTTGACTGATTTTGTTCTCAGCAGGATCACAATATCCCCTTTTTCAAAGGCAGGCGCCATGTCTGCACTGTGGATTTCATGTGGTATGAAAATTCTGGTCGCCGCCAATGCCGCTATTGCTGCGGCCACAGCAAAAATCCCTGCCGTTTTCAGAAATTTCTTTCTTTTATTCTCTTTTCTGTCAATCCTTTTTAATTCCGCCTCCAGAAATTCTATGGAAGGAATTTTTATCTTTTCTCTCTTCTTATCCATGGAAATCATCTGAAAATGTCTTATGTACGTTATAAACAAATATCCCTTTCTTATGTGCGAATGACAATGTGCGTCCCCCTTTCTCTTTCCATCTCCACTATTTGATACGCCCCAATCCCGACAGCGGCCAGATCCGGAAAAGAACCCTGCCCATAATCTTGTCATTGTCAACACAGCCCACTGCTGTATTGCGGCTGTCCACGCTTACAGCCCGGTGGTCACCCATGACAAAGCATTTACCATCCGGAACCCGATAGGGAAGTTCTATGTTGCACCTGCCCAGCGACTTACCGTGGATATATGGTTCATCCAGTAGTCTGTCATTTACATAAACATTGCCTTCCCGGTCGATGTCCACCCAGTCCCCTGCATCTGCGATTACCCGTTTGATCAGGATACTGTTGTTGTAATAGAATGCCACCACATCGCCAGCGTGATAGACGGGGCTGTTGACAGCAACTACAATATCCTCATTCTGCAGGGTTTCCTGCATAGATGAGCCGTTCACCTGCAGTACAGGAAGAAGCAGAACTACCACCAGCACTGCCATGGCTGCTGCCACCAGGAGGGAAAAGGCAATATTTCGCAGAATGCGTCTGCGGGTTTTTCTTATTTCCTCCCGATTCAGCGCAGATTCAAGCAGTTCAAGGCTTGGGACTTCCAGTTTCTTTGCGGCCATGCCCATTCCTTCCGTATGATTTATTCCTCAGCTTTGTCGTGTTCTCTGCATGTAAGTTCCGATGCGGGCTCAGATTCCATTTCTGTCTCCACTTCTGATTCCCATTCCGGCTGGATTTCTCCACTCTCATTTTCGTCAGAATTCTGGCTGTCACTTTCCAGAGGAAATTCATCTTCTTCCAGTCCACATTGTATTCTGAGGTTATATAAATACTGGTCTGCTGCCTGCTGTGCTGTCTCAAAGATGCCGTTAAGCCTCAGTGCCGCCTCGGCGATGGAACCGGCCTCGGCCAGCTGGATGCGGCGGCTGTTTTTCCATGCATCCATATCCTCCTTCAGCTTCTTGATCCTGGCATCTTTCTGATCCAGACGTCCTTTCAGCTTTTCTATAAGGGCATCTTTTTCATCCAGTTTTGCCTTCAGCCGTTTATTGGCTTTCTGTTCTGCAGACAGCTGGCTGCTGGTCTCATCCAGCTGGGTTTCCAGCTGAATATTCTCTTTTCCCTGAGCCACTAAAAGCTGGAGAAGGTCATGCCTGCGAAGCCTGCGGAATTCCTTATCAGTCATGTGTTAAGCCCCGTTTCTGGAAGTGATTTGTTTTACCGCATAATGCGTATTATGATGTATTTTTATCTGAAAATTCGTTTGTAACCAATAAAATTTTAGATTAATAAATTTCCTAGAATTTAATAATATTATTCTTGATTAAAAAAACGCTTTTGCATGAGGGCACTGCAGCAACCGAATATTATAGGAAAAAATGACAAAGATATTAGAAATGGGCATATCTGTGGAATACCCAAAAAGAATGATTCTGGCACATATAGAAAAAGCTCCCCTATATCACAACCAAACAATGCACATATTTTTACCGTGAGCGTATTGTTTTTCTCAAAAAATGATAAATAAAACTTTATCAATGAATCATCTTGACATATTTGAGAAAATCCAGTGCAATTATTGTACAAAATATTGTACAATGCATAGAGGAGTGGTGGTATGTCAGCTGTTAATTATTCTGCTATAAGGAATAATTAAAAAAATCTGGAAATGGACAGCGGCATGAGTTAAAAGAGATAAAAGACATTGAACAGAACGGGGGTTCAAAAGGAATCGGTAAGCCGGAGCGATTGTTTCATGTAAAGGACATTACAACGATAAATAAAAACACAAAAAGACAGGGTTTTTGCTCTGTCTTTTTTGGTTAACGATTTAGTTAATCTTCTTTATATGCTTATGCTCCTTAAAAAGAGAACAGGGGCTGATCACTGCCTCCTGCTCGATTTCTGTTTTACATTTGTTTTAATTTATGATAAATGGCCCCGGCCAATTCTTTATGGCCTTCCCGGTGTAAATGACAGCCGTCTGTCTGAAAATGGCGGACACAAGCCCCTGCGTCCAAAAACGCTGTCCCATAGGCATCAGCCAGTTCCTGATAAATTCCGGCCAGCATACGGCTCTTTCGTAACGAATCCCCATCCATCTCAAAACCTCCCTCATAAGACTGCAGAGGAGCCGGAGCCACAAGCAAAAACTTTGTTTTTGCTCCCGTCCAATGGAAGAATCCAAGAACTGTTTTCAGAAGCTCCTCCATAGCCAGACCGATTTCCTGTGCAGATAAGCCGTAGCGCCGCTTTGTATCATTGGTTCCCAGCATTACAATCAGATACTCCAGAGGAAACTGGGACATCAGACAGGGCTTCAGATAGCGGAGTCCGTTCCTGTGGGGCTGCACAGAATCCTCCATGGCAATGGTCCGGCTGCAGAGCCCCTCCTCAATGACCCGGTATTCCTTTCCCATAAGCAGCTCCAGCCGGCCCGGCCATCGCTCTTCAAAGGGAAATCTTGTCCAGTCATTTCCCCAATACCCCCAGGTATTGGAATCTCCATAACATAAAATCTGTTTCATCCTGTCTGCCCACATCCCAAAGCCGCTTCATCCGCAAAAATAGTCACATCAGGGTGGAACCTTAAGATTGAGCCGGGCACTTTCGGGGTCACCGGGCCCTCAAGTACTTTTTTCAAAATCTCTGCCTTTTGGGATCCGCTTACCAGCATCAGAATCGACCTGGCTTTCATAATGGTACCAATCCCCATGGTATATGCCTGCCGGGGAACGTCCTGCTCTTTCGCAAAAAAACGTTTATTAGCCTGAATGGTCTGCTCATTCAGCCAGACGCAGTGCGTCCGGTCTGCGAATTCGTCTCCCGGCTCGTTAAAAGCAATATGTCCATCATGTCCCAGACCCAGAAGCTGCACTTCAATGGGGCCCAGCTTTTCAATTTTATCTTCGTATTCCTGACAGACGCTCTCGGTGTCTGGATTGCTGCCGTCCAGTATATGGGTGTTTTCCGGCAGAATATTCACTTTGGAAAAAAGGTTTTCTTTCATAAAATAGTGATAGCTGTTGGGGCTGCTGGACGGCAGTCCCCGGTATTCATCCAGATTCACGGTTCGAATTCCGGAGAAATCCAGATCATTCGTCTGATACATTTCCACCAGCCGTTTATAAGTCCCTATCGGGGTAGAACCGGTGGCCAGCCCCAGCAGGGCATCTGGTTTTAAAATCATTTTCGCCGCGAGAAACGCCGCCGCCTTTTGGCTCATGGTTTCATAATCTTTGACTTTGTATACTTTCATGGCATCTCCTTTTCTTAGAAAAATTCCATCACCCAGAGCGATTTCCCATTGGTAACAGTATCTGAATTAACCGATGTGGTCCACTTGTTTGTACAATGTCAGCATTCCAGAAACTGCCTTGCAAAAATAGCCGCGCCTGTCACGCCTTTACAATCCGAATCTTTCGAATACACATATTTAAATCCATAGGACATTACATCTGTGCCGGTATTTCCATTCACTTCCTGTTCAAACTGTTCTCTGGGGAAGCCCGGCATCTCCAGTACGCCGCCCCCAGCCACGATTGTCTCCGGATTGAAGATAGTTGCCATCACGGCAAAGACATGCGCACAGGAGTGGACAAATTCCCGCAAGGGTGGTTCTTGGGCATGTTTCAAAAACAATTCCCCAATGGCGCTGTCCGGATAATAGTTCCTGCGGATTTCCTCAAGCCTCCAGCCGGAGGCATAACATTCACAGCACCCTTTCTTCCCGCAGCTACAGACTTCTCCCCCGTGAAAATAGGGAATGTGCCCCAGATCCAGCGCCGCTCCGTCTTTCCCGTCCAGCATCCGGCCGTTCACCCACACGGCACAGCCTACCCCGGTACCGATATAGATGCCTATGACCAGGGATTCCCTGGAGATTTGATTGCTGTCCATATCGTAGAGGAGGATATTTTTGGTGTCGTTATTTACATAAACCGGAACATGAAACCGGTCTTCCATGACCGTTGCGATATCGGTATGGTCAAATACCGGTTCGTCTCTGTCATTTCTGATATTTGTGGTACAGATGACCGTTCTCTTGTCATTTGCCACAGAAGACGGAACTCCGATGGAAATTCCGCTGATATTTTCAATGCCGTACGTTTCTCTATAGGTTTCAATGATGCGGTTCAGCTCCCCTACAGGTTCCTCTGCCTGAGCAATACTGTTGCTGCTGCTTTTGCAGAGAAAATGCACATGATTTTTTTCATCCACTGTGCCAATTCTAAGGTTCGTCCCGCCTAAATCGATTCCAATCACTGCTTTTCTCAACAATTATTCCCGCCTTTCCCCTCTGTAAAGCCTTATTTTTCCTGTACATAATCTATGGGTTCCTGGGGGGATTCTTCGGCCAGGCTTTCGATCCACTGCTGAAGCGTAGTGCGGAAACAGCCGCGCAGGTCGTCATATTCACGATAGACCGCCTGTTCCACTTCTGTTGTCACATAGATATCGTCCTGCCGAAAACGCTGGATATACCCTTTCACACTTTCGGTAATCAGCGCCGCATAGTCCTCATTACAGCTGTCCACCACGAATTTTGCAGGATTAAACAGCCATACCATATTGTACAATACCCTGGAAATTGTCTTCAGAACCTTGTTCAGAATCCCCGAAATGGGTTCCCCGCCAGCTTTGTACTGGGCGATTACTTCTTCAAATGAAATCTGCGGCGTTTCTTTCTGCGCCTGCCGGAGAATCCCCGGTACTGAGACAATTTCTTCCAGGGTCAGCATCCCTTCTCCAAAGGGGCTGTCTATCTGCATTTTTCCCACTTCTCCTGCCAGCAGATCCTCTCCGGTCACCGCTTCTCCCCGGAGCATAAAGCACCCGCCCACGCCAAATCCACAGTAAAAATAGAAAATACTCTCATCTCTCATCTGCTTGGATTCATATTCTGATTTGGCGGCGGATACCACATCATGGACCACCGCCACGTTTTCCAGGCCAAAGGCGTCCTGGAAGTACTGCCGGATATGAAATCCCTTCAATGCCGGAATCAAATCATAATTGGCCAGATCTTCTTTTGCATAATAAGCGCTGGGTACGGAAACCCCCACCCCCACCGTCTCTGTGGAAAAAGCTTGAAGCTTCGTCCGGATTTCTTCTACCAGCTGCGCCAGTATTTTCTGATAACTCTGCTTTTTTCGGTCAAAGGAACAGACGCCCTCAGCCAGCAGGTTCCGTTTCAAATCATAAATCAAATATTTTAAGGATTCTGTAGAGGTAAGGTTGATACAGACAATATTCCCATATTTCTTTGCAATACTCAATGCTTTGGGCTTGCGCCCCACTGTTGTGGAGAAAGCATGTTCTTCCACAATCCCTTCCTCTACCAGATCATCTACAATATGCTTCACTGTCATCAGGCTGATATGGCTTTCCCTTGCAAGGTCGTTTCTGGTGAGATTCTGGCCGTTTACAAGCTGTTTTAACAAATTAGTCTTATTATTTACCCGAATATTTTTTACTGTCAGTAATTTCTTATTTCCCTGCACCTTCGCCATGTTCTCTCCCCCATATGATGATTCCCGCGTCCAACGGTTCTATCCTGTTATTAACTGAACACATTGTACCTGACATTCCTGGAAATTACAAGCACTGGTCCAGGGACTGTTCAATCACAGAAACTGCCCGGTCCACATCTGCCCTGGAAGTAATCAGCGCCGGGTGCATAACGATGACCACATTTTCCAGATTCCTCCTGCTTTCCAGCTCTGTGATCAGTCCGTTGTGAAGCATTGTCTCGTAAAGCCTCTGTCCCAGCTTATATTTATCATATTCAGGGGAAACGTCTTCCAGTTCAAACCCCTGGAGCAGTCCCCGCCCCCGCACATGGCCGATCATTGGATATTTATTCATTAGCCCGGTCAGCTTCTCATGAAGATATGCCCCGGTCTGGGCGCTGTTTTCCACCAGATGATCCCGCTGAATGATTTCAATATTTTTGTACGCTGCAGCCGCCATCAGCGGATAACAGGAATGGGTATGTCCATGGAGACTCACCGAATCCAATGCCTCTCCGATTTCTCTGCGGCATATAACGGCAGACCCGGGTACATATCCGCTGCTGAGGGCTTTGCCCGTCACTAGAATGTCCGGGGTAACCCCCTCGTACTGGCAGGCAAACATACTTCCCGTCTGTCCAATCCCGGTAACTACTTCGTCAAAAATCAGCAGTGCGCCGTATCGGTCACACAGCTCCCTCACTCCCTTCCAGAACCCGGCCGGCGGTACAATCACTCCGCCTGCAGCAAAGATAGGCTCGGAAATCACCGCCGCGATCTTATCGCCGCCTTCGTGGAGTATGGTCTGCTCCAGATATTTCAGGCACTGCATGCCGCAGCTGTCCGGTGTCCTTCCAAAGTCGCAGTGATAACAATACGGAGGGGCAGAGTGGACGAAGCCCCTGGGCAACAGTTCAGAAATGCTGGAGTTCTCCTGAATCATCTCTGATTTTCCGGTAGCGGCCGCCGCGCCTGCCGTGGACCCGTGAAATCCCCGGCGGAAGGAAATGATTCTTCCGCCTCCTCTGTAATATTTTGCCAGCTTCAGCGCAAACTCGTTGGCATCAGAGCCGGTACAGCCGAACATTACCTTATCCAGGCCATCCGGGGTGATTTCCACCATTTTTTCCGCCAGACGGGCCCGTTCCTCTGTCATGTACATGGAAGTGACAGACACCAGTTTCTTCAGCTGGTCCGTAAGGGTGTCAATCATCTCCTCATTGCCATGTCCCAGACTGCAGGCAGAAAACTGTCCGGAAAAATCCAGGTATTTCTTTCCCGTGTCATCATACAGGTACATCCCCTCTCCCCGCTGGAAGATGATTTCATCTGATGTATAACACTGGATCAAATATTTCTTATCTCTTTCGATCATATTCATAGAAAAATCCTCCTTTTTTATTTCACAGCACCCATGGTCATGCCTGCGACCATATGTTTTTGTACGATAATGGCAAAAATCAAAACCGGAATGGTAATGACTGTGCCCACCGCTGCAATCTGCCCCCACAGTGTTCCCTGGGGGGTAAGCATTCCCGGAATGGCCACTGGCATAGTAGCCGTATCCCGTCCTGTGAGAATCAGGGCCATGAGAAATTCATTCCAGGAATTAATGGCGCAGAAGACTGCCGTAGCCGCCAGACCGCTTTTTGCCAGCGGTATATCAATAGATAAGAACACCCGGAACCAGGAATAGCCTTCGATCCGCGCTGCCTCGTCAATTTCTTTGGGCACTGCATCGAAAAAACCTTTCATCATCCACACAACAAACGGAAGGTTAAAAGAGATATGCGCCACGATAATTCCAACAAAACTGTTGAGCAGGCCGCACTTACTCATAATCAGATACAAGGGCAGCGCCAGTACAACAAATGGAGTGAACCGCGTTCCCAGAAGATAATTCAGCATGAACTGGTCTCCTCTGGTCTTAAATCTGGAAAAGGCAAAGGCGGAGGGAAGTCCAATGGCCAGCCCAATCCCTACAGCAGCAATCATAATAATCAAACTGTTTCTTAGATTTTTCAGCATCCCCCCGTCCAGAAATGCCTCTCGGTAATTATCAAATGTCACCTGAAAAAACACCTTCGGCGGAATAGAAAAAGCGTCCAGTTTGGTCTTGAAAGAGGTCAGTACCAGCCAGAGATAGGGAAGCAATGTGATCACCAAAAAAACGATCAAAAGTATATAAATAATCGCACAGCGAATTCCTTTTTTCTTAGTCATTAATCTTCACCTCTCATCGCTATTTTCTGATAAATCATACCACAGGCCACCAAAAGGATAAATAAAATCACACATATTGCCGCAGCATAACTGAATTTAAAAGATACAAAAGCCTGGCGGTAAGTGTAACATAGAATTCACCGGAGATGGACTGGAGCCCTGCCAGAAAAGTCAATCCCAGATAAGGGGCCCATTCCCACACGTCCATAATAACGGTGACCACCATGGCAGTAACTGACTGGTCTGTCAGCACCGTAGGCAGAGGCAGGTGGAGCTTTTCCACCAGCCATACATAAAGCCCAAACTGAGGATTTGTAAAAAAGCTGAACATCAATCCAATCACAAGAGGGGCCACCATCATGGGAATCAGCGTCAGGGAGGTAAACAGTCTGCGGAAAGCGGGAATGGTATTCAGCCCCAGCGCCAGAATAACCCCAATGATGACTTCAAAAAATACAGAGAAAAACATAAAAATAAATGTCTTACTCATAGAATTTATCAGTTCCGGGTCCTTAAAAAGCGCTGTGTAGTTTTTCAGGCCCACAAAAATATGTTCGCTCCCGGGATTGGATAACTGATAATCAAAAAAACTAATTTTCAGAGTATACAGCAAAGGCACCAGGGTGATTAAAATCAGCGAATTTTGTGAAATTCTGCAGCTGTATTCTCCAGGGCCTCCTTTGCGGTCGTCTCGCCAGACAGGGTATTGGAGAGCTGAAGCATCAGAACATTGTCCATCTCATTCCACTCCGGAATACGGGGACGGGTACTGCTGATCTCGTAAGCGTTTTTGCTTGCCTCCCAGTAGGGGAGCGTGTTGAGTTCTTCATCCTCATAAACGGATTTCAGATTGATAAAGCCGCCTTCCAGGGCAATTGCCTTTTGCACTTCCTGGGTATTAAACCACTGCATAAATACCCAGGCCGCTTCCGGGTTAGGCGAATCGGACGGAATGTAATATCCCCATCCGCCGTAATGGGCGGCAGGAGCCTCTCCCACAGGCACTGCTGCGTAACCCATTTTACCCGCTGCGGCAGACGCACTTTCGTCTTCCAGCGCCGGCGCATTGTCGTTAAAAATAATTGCCATTGCCGCAATACTTTGCTGCAATTCTGTAGTCTGCTCATCCCAGGTCTTTGACGTTACCCCTGGAGGCGCAAACTGGGTCAGGTTCTTAAAATATTCCAGAGATTCTAAAGATTTTTCAGAATCAACCGCAATATTTCCTTCTTTATCAAAAATATTTCCCCCAAAGGACCACATATAGTTCATCCACTCACAAGAAGTGGCCCCGTGGCGCTTTCCTTCCATGGAAACCCCATAGAAATCTCTGTCCAGCACTTCTCCAGCCAGTTTCTCACCTTTCTTTCTGGTGAAAAACTCAGCCGCGTCCCGATAAGCATCCCAGTCGGAAGGAACTTCTAAATCGTAGCCGTATTTCTCCTTGAAAGCCGCCTGTTCTTCTGCGTTCTCGAATAAATCGCGGCGATATGTCAGAAAGCCGATGCAGGAGTTGGCCGGAACGCCATACAAGGTTCCCTCCCAACAGCCCCATCGGATGCTGGATTTTGTTCCTGTCTGGAGTTTTCTGATTGGCACCCGGTCAGTGTCAGTGTCATGGCTGCTATGAGAACTACCGCAATTTTCTTTGTTTTTCTTTTCATATTATTATCTTACCTTTTCTTTACAAATTCTTTTTCCTATGTACGGTATCTGTTCAGCAGATTATGCCTGCCATTCTCCATACTTTGCAGTGATCTTATCTTTTATCATCTGGCAGAATTCGTCGGTTACCTGGAAGTCATTGACAATGGTATACCAATAGCCGTGGCTCTCCAGAAATTCCTTTTCACCTTTGATTGCGGCAAATACATCGTCCCAGGTAATTCCCATGGCCTCCGGACGGATCTCCACACCGGCACGGTGAATCAGATCCAGCATTCTGTCCGCGTCATTGTCCGCCATGGCAGACCCAACGAAAATTCCCAGACACACTGGCTGGCCATGAATGAACTTTTTCTTCGTCATATACTCCAAGGTGTAGAACAGGAAATGGTCGCTTCCCTCAATAGGTCTCGGATTCCAGCCATTGTTATGGAATGCGGCGCCGCCCCAGCGCAGTCCCTCGGTCAATGTGCGGATGCCTTTCTCATTCAGGGCATAGATGTCGTCGATGCCGTCCACCACAGATTGATAAACTTTATTCACCTCATCTGCCATTTCCTGGTCATAAGGCCATTTCTCCTCACATTTCCCCTGTTCAGCGGCATATTTCCAGTCAAACATGGAATTATGGTAACAGAACACGTCGCACACGCCGCTTCTGTTTAAAGCCTTGGGACCGTTCTGAATCACATCGTAATCCACATATACCGCCACCGGCTCTGTGTAACCCACATAGCGGACCACACTGTTAAAACGAAGACCCGCCCGGTGTCCGAATACCGCATTGGTCGCGATGGAGGTGGGCACCTGATAAAGGGGCATGTGTGTCTTCCACGCCACTGTCTTGGCATAGTCCACCGCCTGGCCGCCGCCCAGACCGATAACAGATTCGAATTTGGGCAGTTTTTCAATATTGTCCAGAATTTCATCATATTCCAGAGTTTTTACAAAGTGCACAATGCAGTCTTCATCAAACGCATCTTTAAAAGAATCCCACAAATCTTCCATTGTCACTACCAGATAAGGTCTCTGTACAATATTTTTTAATTCTCCTACTAAGTTTCTTCCATAAATTGTTTTGAACATATTAGCCATAATTCAATTCTTCTTTTCTACATTTTTACTTTTAAAAAGCTGCAGCTGGGTACCTGTTTGTTATATGCACTATTTATAAACATTATTTTTAAATGATATTTTTAAATAATGTTTATAAATAACTTGTATTAAATGTAATACCTATTTCGCGAAATGTCAATAGAATAAAAAAAGAAAATTGGATTTGGTAAAATTGTCTTGTTTTTTAGGAGTTTTTTGTTCAGTTTATACTAGAGCGTGTTTGAAAATTCATTCACGCCAACGGATTGTGGATCCCCATTCCAAATCAATAGAAATATATTATCTCCAGGACGGCCAGTACGTTCTGCAGGATTCCTGATGCTGTCCTGGTCCATCCAGGTGATTCGCCCTGCCATCTGCTGTGGCCTGTACTCATCTGCGCACAAAACCGCACCGCTGGGTGTGTCTATGTACCACTGGGTCTTTTCCATGTGCTCACCCCTTCCTTGTTTTGGCAGCATGCGCACTGTCTGCCTCACAGATAACGCTGTTGACATAATACCGGACTCCGGTGCGCTGACGGCCTGTGAGGAAATGGCAGTTAATACGTTTCTGCAACAGAGAAGTACATACCGATTCATAGCAGTTTGGAAAATGGGCTCAGATGAATGATGGGAGAGGGAGGGGAAAATCATGGATAATTTTTTGATGAAGCTGAAAGTGGATTTTGCATAACAAAAAATTTCTCAAATTTCCTATTTTTGTTCGAAAACAAACATATTTATTTCCAAGATTGCCCCATAATAATTCCAGGTCCAAAAAACAGGGTGGGAGGTGTCGTATGGCAGCCCCATAAAGACGCCACCGTAATTTCAGCCCGCAGATATATCACAAAATAAGGAGAATAGTTATGGAAGGAAAAATGTTTTGTTACCAATGTGAACAAACTTCAGGATGTACTGCCTGTACAGGAAATGCCGGAGTATGCGGCAAGAAATCAGACACAGCTGCTTTGCAGGACAATTTAACCGGTGCGTTGATCGGGCTTGCGCGTGCGGCAAAAGGAAACGATGAATTGTCTGACAATATATATAAAACAATCATCGAAGGTCTATTTACCACTCTCACAAATGTCAGCTTTGACAATGAGTCCATTCAAAACCAGATTGATCTGGTCACAGCGGAAAAAGAAAAGCTCCCAGGGGGAAAATGCGAAGACTATCCCATGAATGACCTATGGGAAGGCGATGCAGATGTGCGTTCTCTGAAATCCCTGATACTTTTCGGTATCCGCGGTATGGCGGCCTATGCTTATCATGCCCTTATGCTAGGGTATACCGATAAAGATGTGAATGAGTTTTTCTGTGAAGCCCTTTGTATCATCGGAAGTGAAGACAGCGCAGACCACCTGCTGCCCACAGTTATGAAAACCGGGGAAGTGAATCTGAAATGCATGGCCCTGTTGGATGAAGCCAATACTAAGACATACGGGACTCCCGAGCCCACAGCGGTTTCCCTGAAAGTGGAAAAAGGCCCCTTCATCGTTGTGACGGGACATGATTTAAAAGATTTGCAGCTTTTGCTGGAGCAGACACAGGGAAAAGGAATCAATGTCTATACCCATGGCGAAATGCTTCCAGCTCATGCATATCCAAAACTGAAAAAATATTCTCATCTCAAGGGGAATTATGGCACTGCATGGCAGAACCAAAAGAAAGAATTTGATGCCCTGCCTGGGCCCATTCTGTTTACCACCAACTGCCTGATGCCGCCGAAGGACAGTTATTCGGACCGGGTATTTACCACAGAGACAGTGGCATTCCCCGGTGCCGTTCATATTGATGACCACAAAGACTTTACGCCTGTGATCGAAAAGGCGCTAAAGCTGGGCGGTTTTGCAGAGGATAAAGAGTTCTTCGGAATTAACGGAGGAAAAGAAATGACCACAGGGTTCGGCCATTCGGCCATCCTTTCCCATGCGGAAACCATCGTGAAAGCGGTCAAAACCGGGGCAGTGAAGCATTTCTTCCTTGTCGCAGGATGTGACGGTGCAAAACCTGGAAGAAATTATTATACTGAATTTGTAAAATTAACACCCCAAGACAGTATTGTGCTCACATTGGCATGTGGAAAATTTCGTTTCAATGACCTTGACCTGGGCGAAATCGGCGGGCTGCCCCGGATTATGGATATGGGTCAGTGCAACGATGCATACGGCGCCATTCAGGTGGCTTCAGCTTTGGCAGAAGCATTTGACTGCTCCGTCAACCAGCTGCCGTTATCTTTTGTACTGTCATGGTATGAGCAGAAGGCTGTCTGCATTCTGCTGACACTGCTGCATCTGGGAATTAAGAATATACGCCTTGGCCCCTCACTGCCAGCCTTTATATCTCCCAATATCCTTAACTTTCTGGTGGAGAACTTCGGCATCGCGCCAATTACGACACCAGAACAGGATATGAAAGAACTGCTTGGTGAAAAATAATACAATAGAATCCCCCATGTATCAAAGTAAGGCCTCTCTGATATATGGGGGATTCTGACTGCTTTTTAGAATAAAGGCAGTGGCGGGGCTCACTAACTGGAAATGCAATTGTCTATTTTAGGAAAAAATGAGAGGGCATCATCTATCTGAATCTATAGAATTGCAAGACTTGAAAAACACAGCCGATCGTGTTAAAATTATCCATGCAGAAAAGAAAGACGCAGCTGTTCCATGAATACAAAAAAATTAATAGCCATAAAATTTGAGTGTTTCTGGAAAGTCGCTGTATCTTGATTTCTGAAAACACTCTTTTTAATTGTAAGGGGGAATCCTATGAAATTTCTAACAAATAGAAAGCTTGCTGTACGCATCGGCATCATCACCACAGCGATCACTATTACAGGAATGCTGATTCTCTGGTTCAGTGTGTCCAGCCGCGTTGCAGCCATGGTGGAACACAATATCACCAATCAGATGATTGATGCCGTAGAATCCAGGGCGGCTATCATCAATGACTATGTGTCCTCGGCTGAAGAGTATATGACGGCTTTTGCCCTGAGCAGCGAGGTCCGCAATCTTCTGGAAAACCCGGATGACCCGGCGCTGCTTCAGCGGGGACAGAAGTATACAGAAGATTTTGCAGCAGTGAAAGGAATTTTTGAGGGACTGTACATCGCTACCCCTTCTACCTATATTTTAACCCATACTTCCCAGAGCGCTATTGGGATGACCACCCGGACCGGAGACTCATTGGATGTATTTCATGAAACCATTCTGGCGGCTCCGAAGCTGACTAATCTGGGTATTATGAAATCACCGGGAACCGGCAGCATGATTCTTTCCATGTATTATCCTCTTTTTGAAGGTAAGAAATGCATTGGATATGTGGGGGCCGGTGTCTATGCCAGCCGGCTGATGGATGCATTGCTGGACCTGGATATTGAGGGTCTGCCCCACTGCGAATATGTATTTTTGAATGTGGATACTGGTACATATTTATATCATGAGGACGAATCCCTGCTGAATACAGAGACAAGTGACAGCGGCTATCTGGAAATTATCCAGCGGATAAAAAAGGATGGCAGCACCCAGGCAGGCACCTATTCCTATCGGGACGAAAATCATGTCAATCAGCTGGTGGTTTACAAATATTTAAAGGATCGAAACTGGGCCTTCATGGTGCGGGATAATACTTCTGAAGTCTATGGAAAAGTGACTACCGTGCGCATTACCGTGGGCATTCTATGTGCAATTGTGGCTGCAGTCGTTATCTTTACCACCCTGTTGATTTTGTACAGGGAAGGCAAGGAACTTATGGTCGTGGAAAGAGCTATCCGGCGTCTCGGCAATTTAGAGCTATCTGTTGACCTGGAACTGGAACCGTTTTATAACAGAACAGACGAAATCGGAATGATTGCGACGACAATTCATAACGTCTGTGACTGCCTCCGAAAAACCATTGACGATATTGGCCGGATCTTAGGGGAAATGGCAGACGGCAACATAGCTGTGGATGTTGCAGCCAATGAGTCATATTATATTGGTGACTTCAAAGTTCTTGCAGAAAGCCTGAAAAGTATTCGCACCCATCTTGTGAATGTTATGCGTGATATCACTCATGTTGCAAGTCAGGTGGATAATGGCGCAAACCAGGTATCAGCAGGTGCCCAGGCACTGTCCCAGGGAACCATGCAGCAGAAAGTTTCCATGGATGGACTGGTATCTAATGTCACAGACATTACAGAACAAATCCAGAACAGCACTGCCCGCTGCAGCAACGCCACCGGCCTGGTAGACCGGGCGGCCGGTTACGCCTCAGAAGCCGATACCAAGATGGAGCAGCTGGTTACAGCCACCAAGAATATTGACCAGTCCTCAGCCCAAATTGTCAGCATCATAAAGACCATCGAGGATATCGCATTCCAGACAAATATCCTTGCCCTGAACGCCGCGGTAGAAGCCGCCCGGGCCGGAAATGCAGGTAAAGGGTTCTCGGTGGTAGCCGACGAGGTTAGAAGCCTGGCATCCAAATCAGCTGAGGCCGCACAGAACACAAGCACATTGATTGGCCGCTCACTCCAGGATGTAACGACAGGCACAGAATCTACCAGCCTTGCCATATCTGCCATGCAGGTCATCAATGAGTGTATCCAGTCCATAAAAGCGCTGATGGATGAGATTGCCGCTGCCAGTGTCCAGCAGTCGGAAATGATTGTATCTGTGGAAAGCAGGATTAAAGAAGTATCCAAGGTAATACAGGCCAACTCTGACGCCGCGGAAGAAAGTGCATCAATTTCCAATGAGCTGTCCGATCAGGCAAGGACGCTGAATCAATTGATTGGGCAGTTCCGAATTAAATAGTACCTGCTTAATAGTTACAAAATACCAATATACTCACCGCTTTATTCATGATTCCAGAGCGTGTTTGAAAAAGCATTCACGCTCTGGTATAATCCATACTAATCCAATAACTTTTTGGCCTGCCTCTGAATAAGCTCATTTAAAAAGGCAATCCTTGATTCCGGAAGATTGTATTTTTCATGTGGAATGAAACTAAAATTTGTCAAACATCTTAATTTCTCAGAGGTCTCTTTTGTTACCATACTGCGCCCTACAGAAAGAAAATTTCCGCCCAGTTTGTGTCCGTGGCTGTCCGAGCACACATACTGTTCAAATCCTTCCTGCAAATCCTGGTCCATAGCCCGGGCAAGCAGCGACATATTATGGTCAAATACCGGAGCGAATCTCAGGATTTCCTGTGTGTCATTATCCACAATAAAGCCAAAATTCCCCAGATGTCTGTCTGGATTCCATATCACACTGTCCAAAAGAATCATATTTTTAAAATCATCAGCACAATGGTACTTTTCACATAATTCTATGACGTCTCGGTATCTCACGCTCGTTTTTCCCGATAAGTATCTGTAAAAAGGAACAAACCCCTCTTTCTCTGATGTAAACATTCTGCACCTTGACACAAGAGCCCCCTTATATTTAAAAAGATCATACATCACACTTTCCCGGCATAAAATATCTGCCGCCTGTGACGCATAATACTCTGAATACGGCTCCAGTCCAGAGTTGGCAAATCCGCTGCTGCCTTTTTTGTAGAGATAGATTCCATCCTGTTCCTTCATCCAGCATTTTGCAAAACTTCCTTCAGATGTAAATTCAGGCGAAGTAGAAGATAACTTCAGACCATGCAGCCCCGTCTCAAAGGCAGTCCGCGACACAATATCGCTAAAATCGTTGGTGTACAAATTCATCTCACTCCAATGCAGATCGGCATTTTCAGGGCGTACCCAAAAAGAGTCATTTAACGACAGCCCATGGGTGATATGGATGAATCCTTCCAGATGATCAATCTGCCATTCCTTCAGCCATTTTTGCAGATGTTCTTTATGCTTTGCAAAATTTCGGCGTTCAAGCCAGCTCTGAATATCTGAAAAGCCAACAGGCAGCAATGATGAAGGAACAAAACATTCATCCTGATAAGCTGTTTTTTCTCCGTATTCTTCTTTAATATAGAACGACAGTAATATCTGCTCTTTGTTCATTAAGTAATAAATATTCATTTTTCACTCCTATATAGACAAAAATCAATATATAATTTGGATTTTTTCATAACAGAATATTAACTATTACTTTTATATTTATTCTAACTTATTTCACGCGATAAAACAATTAGCATTTTGGATTGTTTATTTTAAATGGGTTTGGTGTTTTGATGGCAGGGCCTGCATTTTTTGCGGGCTTTGGCGGTTTGAACGCCGGCAGTCAGCCGCTATCCTATACTTTGCCAAATGATTGCATTACACATCATATATTCATAATAATTTTCTGTTTGCCATCTTGATAAACGTAAAAACTTATGATAAGATAAAATACAATGATGCTTGTACACAACATGCAGACGCCTCGCGCCGGTAAAAATATTCAGCGCTTCGTATTCCAATATCTATGAATTGGTGTATGGATTTTTGAAAAGAGAGTACTTTCATTACAATATATGAGAAATAAAAAGAAGAATATTATAATTTATTTGATTATCTTTTTAGCGCTTCTAATCATAGAGCTGGTCCCTATGCTGCTTTTGGATATCAATAAACATAGACTTTCTGGTATACCTCATTCTTTCAAAGGCGAGGTATGGTTTTCGGTGATAGCTGCTATTTTCGCGGCGGTGCCAGGGACCTTCTGCGGGCTGCTTGCGCTGATTCAGACACAGCGGCTGCACAGGATGGAAAACTGGTATCGGCGTCCGATTTTGATCATGCGTGAAGCAAAGATGGGATTGCTGCTATGTGCAAATCCTAATGTTTCATATTCTAGGTATACGGCACAAGAACGTGATTATTTTAATGAAGTAAAAGGGAAGTTTCGTTCGGACTGTGAGCATGAGGGTATATTGTCTTTAAAATTACAATTCGAACTGCAGTCCGAACCTGTGATTCGCAGTATAGAAATCGAAAGTGTCGAATTTGCATTTCCAGACAGCGGAGAAGGCGGAACTTATTTACTGAATATAGACGAAACATCTGCCAATATAAAGGAAAAAGGTGGAGAAAGATATGCCTTTCATAGCTGTTACGAAAATGGTCATGTCTGCTATACAGTTTTGAGCGATCTCTATGCTGGCCAGCAATTGATGAGTATAAACTTCTGGAAGGCTGTTTCTGGCTTTTTGGATTATGCCAATGAAGCAAAACCAAAATACCAGAGGATGGACACGAAAGTTCATCTGAGAGTTTATCATGAATATGCCTGCGGAGAGTATGATGTATTTTTGTTACAGATCCACTGGAAAGCAAGCACTAAGAATACCAGGAAAGAAATTTATATGGAACAGGTATCAAGAGAGTCTGTATGCTCATATATAAATAGGGATGATGTGGGGATAGTTTTGCATGAAAAGAGAATTGGTAGACAAAAGAAAAAAACTTCTGACAAGATTGACGAGAAATGAGTATCATGCATATCGTCAATTTGTCGAAAAGATATATTTAGAGAACTATGAATTAAAGATATTGATGGCAAGAAAATTTTCCAATCTCTTTATTTCATTATTAGAGCTTGCGATGGAAGAAAATGGCGGAAGGGCCCGCCATATATATGAAGAAAAGTATGGAACCCGCGAAAAGGAGCCTGTCATTATCTCCAATCGTGCATTGGCCTTCATGAAACCAAAGATTGTCAGCGGTGAAATTAAAAGGATTTTGCTGGCGGATGATATTATCATACACGGAAGAACGCTGAATAAAGTCTATGAACAGCTGAAATCATGGTTTGAGGAGGCTGGGATACAGGATTATACTATTGAGGTCTATGCCTATGCGGAGAGCAGAGAAGGCCTTTTAGATGTTCCTGCTCTGGAAAACCGCCATACGGAGATTGTCTGTTCACAGGCAGAATGGCATAATATTTCAAATCAGATTGTAGATATCTTTTATCTTATGGGGCAGCCATATACTTCGTACGTACCAAATTATCGAGTACAGGAAGATTCCGATGCGGGCAGAAAGATTCATAAATTTCTCATTGAAAACGGGGAAACTCTTGCTCACATTATGAATCCGGATATGGAAATGCGGCGCGTTCAATCTTATATGTATTTAGAGAAGGCTCCCTTCGACCTTTCATTAGCCTGCACTGTCAGAATTTATCATTATAGAGATATCGGAGAGTTTTTGATTGTTCCCATGGTTACATTTAAGCCCATGACACAATCCCAGGTGGAAAATTATATGGGATATCTCAGAGAGTGGATGGATGCAGAATTTGCAGATAAATGTGCTCTGCTTCTGGCAGAAAAATGTGAAGAATGCTATCGCTGTGTGATTTATGGTGTCAGCGCCTTGTGGGGATGGAAATTCGCTGCAGAACAGTTACAGTTAAATTCAGAAGAAGTCTGCTATGACCAGCGGGAGGAACGCTATAATTTCTCCCAGCCTTTCTTGGATAAGGCTGGTTTTGAGCAGGATGTGAAAAGGACGTTAGATTTATTATCACAGGAAAAAAGCCCTGACGGGTCAGAAGTTTGCAGACTTCTGACGCATATTACCAATAATGATGCGGGAATTAAAGAACTTAATAGTATTCTGGATGAGGTGATCGAGCAAAATTTAGATAGAAGTGAGCATGACGCCCGAAATTGGATTTCAGATGATAACCAAAATGAAGTACTGCAGGCTGTTATGGGAAAATTCCTTGTGGAGAATGGCTGTGTGGATGAAGAAAGATGTAGAAATTCAGAGCTGGAGCGTAATGCAGGGATGCCTCTATATTCCCTGATTCATAAGCTGCTGGAGAAGTTTAGAAGTGAAATGAGTATATTTGCCTCCATATTATATGCTATTGATTTTGGGAAAGGTTCGATTGTCGCTAAGAAATACGGCAATTATTATGTGTCATTTATTCATGCAGGCGAACAGAATTATAAATATTATGAGAATCACTATTTTCCCTTTTTATACGGCTTGTACCGACTGGAAACAGCCAGCATACATATGGGCATATCGGCTGTAGAAAAAAAGAAAAATGAATTTATCAATGAATATCTGCAGTATTGGAAACAGGAGCAATTGTATTATTTGGATACGGATATTAATTATATCAGGGAAATTTCAGTCGAAACAGAATATGATAAGGTACTACTGTATGACCTATTAGATTATACTCAAAATCCACATCTTCAACATGCCATAAAGCTTGTTCAACAAAAAATAATGGAGCTGTGAAATGAAAACCACAGAAGAAAAGTCTATAAAAAACAGTGAAACAACCATTCAGTTAATTACATCTTTATATTGTGAAGGTTCTCCAAAGGAATCTTCCAACTGCAGGAGCAAGAAATGTATAGACACGCAGTGCCTGTGTATGGACACGGAACAACTGGGTTTATTGCTCTTCAGAATGTTTGACGACAGGGAATGGCGTCCTGCGGATTTCAGTGACAATGCATTCGTACATGTACTCACCAATGAGGAGGAGAATCAAGTCAGATGCCATGAACAAAGTCCATCTGATTCTGAAATTAGATTAATCAAATGCAGTGAATCAAAAACACAATATAAGAAAGTGAAAGAGACACTGAAAAAGGCCGCCCCTCAAAAAATAAGAAGCCTATTGAAGATGCTGCCTATAATTAAAATGACAAATGCGGAGCACACCTTTCATAAACGTAACTCTTTCATATATATCTGTACATTTGGGGACTGTGCCGCCAGCTTTGTGGAACGGTTTATGGCAATGATGATTCGCTATATTGTCGATCAATATATTTCAGATAAAGAGATCTCTCCAATACTGAAAAAGATGGAATGTTTTTTCAACCTGCTTCTCCGTGTAAACACAACCAGAGCTTATTCGGATTGTGCAAAGGATTTAATTGAACAAATTGATGGCTATTACAATTCCATGAGTATTTCTAAGAAAGAAGAAGTTTTTTCTTGTGCTGATTATATGTGGGATTTTCGTAAGATGATAGAAGAATCTAAAATAACCCACAAGGAAACAGCTGATATTGTCACCTTGTTATATCCTGACGATGAAGTGGAATTTGTACATCTTTGCCATCTTTTAAAAACAATTTTAGACATTATAGCGGTTGATTATACATTTACAGTCGGAAATTTACAGACTTACATGGATAAACAGAGCGAATACAGCCATGATTTTTATGATAAGCTGGAAAGTATACTCCTAAGTGAAAGGGACTCTGATGTTGTGCGGAAGAAACATGTATTTTCCATGTTGAAAACACTCCTGGATAAATACGGCGACTGGGCAGACGAGGATTTATGTCTGTTAGAATATGGGTGAAACCAAATAGGGATAATTCCGTTTTTCTGAATTGTTCTGAGGGATAAATCCCTGCCCATATATTTCAGCAAAATTCAGAGCTTTTCATATATTCCATAGTTCTTCACAAATGTATTTAAAATTTAACTTTCACACCCCTATCCTGAACTCCAGACAGGATAGGGGTGTATTTTTATACGCTCTCCCCTTCCCTTGACAAAGCGACATTTATGTCGTATAATCAAAAAAACAACACAACTGTCGCTTTTGAAAGGAGGCACCATCATAAAAGACTTTATTTTAAGAAAATGGACTTATGACGACGCAAAAGCATGTGCGCAGGCCGCTGATAACCCGGCCATTGCAGGGAATCTGAGAAATGTATTCCCCAACCCATACACGCTGGAAGACGCCAACTCTTATATCCGCTTATGTATTGCCAATGAAGGCAGGAATCAGCTTCAACGGGCAATCCAGGTGGACGGCAGAGCTGCTGGCAGTATTGGCATCACAGTCATGAGTGATATATACGAGAAGTCTGCGGAACTGGGGTATTGGCTTTCAGAGGATTACTGGCACATGGGAATCACCTCACGGGCGGTACAGATGATCTGCCGGGAAGCGTTTGCAGCCTTTGATATTATCCGGATATTTGCGGAACCGTTTGCCGATAACACAGGTTCCAGGAGGGTCCTGGAAAAGTCAGGGTTTACCTGTGAAGGCACCATGCGGAATGGGGTATATAAGAATGGCGTGGTACATTCCTATTGTGTATATTCACTTTTACGGGAAGAGGCTGGTATCTAATATGGGAAGTAAAGGAATGAAAACCAGAGAAAAAATCCGCCAGGAAGCTTACCGGCTGTTTGCCCAAAAAGGCTTTCAGGCAGTTACAATGACTGACATTTGTGAAAAAACAGGATTAAGCAGGGGCGGACTATACCGTTATTATTCCGGGACAGACCAGATCTTTTCCGAAATTCTCTCAGAAGAATATGTAATCGCTGACCGGATGGAAAAGCAGGAAAGTGCGGGAAGCATTTTGGAAGATATGCTCAAAGCCATCGAAAATGAGATTATGGAAAAAGAGATGTCTTTGAGCCTGGCTATTTATGAATATGCAAACCTTGGCAATGAATCCCTGTTTATTGATATCCATCAAAAGGCCCGGAAGCGATGGATCGATCTGATTCATTACGGCATGGAAACAGGGGAATTTCAGACTGTAAACCCGGAACAGGCGGCTGATTTGATCTTGTTTTATTATCAGGGGCTGCGGATGTGGTCAAGGGTGATCCCCTTTGAATCTAAAACTGCAGAATATTATGTAAAAACCGTGAAAGAGATGCTTTTGGCAGAATAGGCAGGCGGGAGTATATCTTTTTTTGATTACGATATTGACAATCCGAAACCAAAGTGATATGATTTTGATATCAAATAAATAGGAGGATGAAATTATGAAGGAAATCGTATTGACTAATCGAAAAATAGGTATGCCGGTTCTGTTGGGAGAAATTGTATTATATCTGTTTCTGGCTGCCGGTCTGGTTTTTGCTATAAACAACGGCAGCGACAGTGCAATTATCTGGATTTTCCTGCTTGCTGCCGCCTGGCTTCCCCTTATGGGTCTTAAAGTGCTGAAGCCCCAGGAAGCGCTGGTGCTGACGCTTTTTGGAAAGTACGCAGGAACCCTGAAAGATGAAGGGTTTTACTGGGTAAATCCTTTCTGCTCTTCCATCAACCCGGCGGGAAAGACGAAGCTGAGCCAAAGCGGTGATGTGCGTTCGCCAAAACACGGCATGGGCGGTGAAGCAATGGAAAAGCAGTATAACGCAGAGGCAAAGAAAATTTCCCTGAAAATCATGACACTGAACAATACCCGCCAGAAAATCAATGACTGTCTGGGGAATCCGGTGGAAATCGGCATTGCTGTCACCTGGAGGGTGACTGACACTGCCAAGGCTGTATTTAACGTGGATAATTATAAAGAATACCTGTCTCTTCAGTGTGACAGCGCATTGAGAAATATTGTCCGCCTTTACCCTTATGATGTGGCGCCTAACGTGGACACCACTGGGGACGGGGTGGCAGACGATGGAAGTCTGCGGGGGTCCAGCGAGATCGTAGCGGAGAGAATACGAAATGAGATTCAGAATCGTGTGGATGAGGCAGGTATAGAGGTGGTGGAAGCACGGATTACCTATCTGGCCTATGCCCCGGAGATTGCGGCTGCCATGCTGCAGCGCCAGCAGGCCGCAGCCCTTGTGGATGCCAGAAAAACCATTGTGGATGGCGCTGTGGGTATGGTGGAGATGGCGCTGGAACAGCTGAACGAACACGACATCGTGACGCTTGATGAGGAGAGGAAAGCGGCTATGGTTTCCAATCTGCTGGTGGTGCTCTGTGGCAACCACGATGCCCAGCCGGTGGTGAACTCCGGCACCCTGTACTAGCATGGCGGAACAGAAAAAACAGGTGCCGCTGCGGCTCTCCACCAAGCTGTACAATGCCATTGCCGCCTGGGCGGAAGATGACTTCCGCTCAGTCAACGGCCAAATCGAGTACCTGTTGACCGAATGTGTCAGACAGCGGAAAAAGAATGGAAAATACGTGCCGGATGAGCTGGACAAGCCTTTAGAACTGGATTTTCTGACAGAGAAAAAGGAGTAGCAGCGATTCCCCGGACACGATATTTGTATAAAAGCAGCCGGTTCTGCTGTTGACAGGAACCGGCTGCTTTTTTAAGTATTTTTGAATTGAAGTAATCCCAAACTTATGCTACCATATACAAAAGAGTATTCCATGAAAATCCAGGCATAACTGTCACAGGTTATTTTCATACAGTTCCCAAGGGCTTTTATGGGAACGCATGTAAAAAATAATTTATTTCGGGGGAAAAAATGCGGATTTTATTAAAAAACGGAACAGTCCTCAACGTATTTACCGGAGAGGAAGAACAGGTACAGGTACTGATAGAAAATGACCGTATTATCGGTGTGGGAGATTATGATGAGCAGGATGCAGATGAGACCCGGGACGTCTCTGGCAGGTATATCTGTCCCGGCTTCATTGACGGGCATATTCATATTGAAAGCACCATGCTTACGCCTGCAGAATTTGCCCGGACAGTGCTTCCCCACGGAACCACTTCTGTGATGGCAGACCCTCATGAGATTGCTAATGTCTGCGGCGCTGACGGCATTCGTTATATGCTGGAGGCCAGTGAAGGGCTTCCCCTGACTGTCTATATCATGCTGCCCTCCTGTGTTCCTGCCACAGGTTTTGACGAGTCCGGCGCTGTTCTGACTGCAGAGGACCTGGAGCCCTTCTATTCCCACCCCCGGGTATTGGGGTTGGCAGAGGTTATGGACTATCCGGGCGTCATAGCCCGGAATGAGGAGATTATGAAAAAAATCCACTCAGCCCTCCGCCACAGACGGACGGTGAACGGCCACGCCCCGCTGCTTTTTGGCAGGGAACTGGACTCCTACATTGCCGCAGGTATCGGAGACGATCACGAGTGTTCCTCCGTCCAGGAGGCGAAAGAGCGCATCCGCAAAGGCCAGCGGGTAATGATCCGCCAGGGAACGGCGGCCCCCAATCTTCGGGATCTGCTTCCTCTGATGGAAGAACCATGGGCTCATCGATGTCTGCTGGTGAGCGATGATAAACATGCGGCAGATCTCTTAAACAACGGCCATATAGACGCGTCCATCCGCGTGGCTGTTCAGAACGGAAAAAATCCAGCCACTGCCATCCGCATGGCCACGCTCTGGGCGGCAGAATGTTTTGGACTCCGCGGCGTGGGGGCCATTGCCCCAGGTTATACCGCGGATATTCTGATATTGGATGATCTCTATCAGATAAAAATTCGTGATGTGTACCAGAAGGGACATATGATTGTGGAAAATGGCCGCATGCTTCCCTGGAGTCCCCCTGCTGTCCATCCGGATTTGGAAAAAAATATACGCAGTTCCTTCCATATTAATGTGCTTTCCGAAAAAGACTTTTATATGGAGCAGCCGGGTGTACGAAGATGCCATGTGATCCGCCTGGTGAAGCACCAGCTGATTACAGAGGACTGGGGCACAGACATTGATTTTGGTAAAGAAAACGGAGTTGACCTGAACAGGGATATTTTAAAAATCGCTGTCATAGAACGGCATAAAAACACAGGACATAAATACATTGGTTTTATTTCCGGAACAGGAATGAAAAGAGGGGCAGCAGCTTCCTCCATCGCCCATGATTCACACAATCTGATTATCATTGGCACAAACGAAGCGGATATGGCTGCGGCAGGAAACCAGGTCAGGGAAATGGGAGGCGGCTGTGTGGCCATAGATAACGGGAATATACTCGCAGAACTGCCTCTGCCTGTATCCGGGCTCATGTCAGATGCCTCGGCCCGGACGACAGCAGAGCAGAACCAGAAACTCCGGGAGAGCGAGCGGCTTTTGGGGGTATCCAGTGACGTGGAGCTGTTTATGCTCATGGCATTCACAAGCCTGCCCGTCATTCCCCATTTGAAAATCACGACCCAGGGGCTGGTGGATGTAGACAGACAGCAGATGATCCCTCTTTACGAATAAGAGATTTGATATGAAGTCATTGATTGAAAAAGACAGCAGCAGAGGTGGTAAAAATGGTGTATAAAACAAAATATTTTTGTCTGCTGGCGGTGTTCCTGTTTTTTCTCAGTGGATGTGCAGACAGCGGGACAGCTAAACAGAAGCCGGCAGCAGACAGCCAGCTTACAGACCAGGAAGCTCCGGCGGCAGTGTATACCTATTCTACAGCCGATGGAAAAAGCAAGAAGGTGAAAAAGACAGGAAGCCAGAAGAAAGCAAAATCCCAAAAGAAAAAAAGCTACAAAGCTCCAGGATTTGCCGGATCGGCCTTCCACGCGGAACTGGCTCAGGGGGACGGCAATGTGCTTTTGGACCTTTCCGCGGCCAAAGACGGCTATGTGGCAATAGCCGCCTGGTCTCCTGCCAGATTGAAATTCCAGGTGACAAAAGGGGAAAGTACGTATACGTATGATATCGCCTCTGACGGAACACCCTCAGTCTTTCCCCTGCAGGGCGGAGATGGCGTTTATATGTTCCGTGTAATGGAAAATGTGGTGGACAGCCAATATGCCCAGCTATACATTGCAGAGGCGGAGGTGGCCATATCTGACGAATTCCAGCCGTTCCTGCGGCCCAGCGCCTACGTGAATTACACCAAGGATTCTCAGTGTGTCAAGAAAGCCGCCAAGCTGGCGAAAAAGGCGGGAAATGCTCTGGAGGTAGTCTCCGGAGTATACGATTATATCTGTAAGACAGTAGATTATGATTTTCCAAAGGCAGCCAATGTTCAGTCCGGATATCTGCCCAACCCGGATGAAACCATGGAGACCGGAATGGGCATCTGTTTCGACTATGCTTCTCTGGCGGCAGCCATGCTCCGCAGCCAGGGAATTCCCACCAGAGTGATTTTCGGGTATGTGTCCCCGGATAATCTATACCACGCCTGGAATATGTTTTATACAAAAGAAACTGGATGGGTCACAGTTGGCTTTAAGGCGCAGAAAGAACAGTGGACCCGGATGGACCTGACCTTCGCCGCCAACGGAGCGGACAGTTCCTTTATCGGTGATGGAAGTAATTATATAGATACGTATATGTATTAAAACATCTCTCAAAAACGCTTTATGTCAACCGTGGGCCGCAGTTTACAGCCAAAGCCTGATAAAAAGGAGGCTGTGGGGAAATCGTTTATTTCCCTACAGCCCCTTTTTTATCTGCCCGCTGGGGAAGGAGTTCCCACAGCCACTGGCCCGCTGATTAATTCCCTGGCCGCGTACAGACTCATATCCTGTTTTACCGCAAGTCTCCATTTGACCAGACGGAGGCGCATGTGTTCAATCTCCAGGCAGGTGATGCAGCTGGGATGGACACAGCTTCCGCAATTGCAATAGCTGAGGTCGTCCTCTGAAAGGGACGGCCGATGGGTATGGCCGGTGATCAGAATGCGGTTTTTCTGCTGGGCATACTGGTACAGACGGCGTTCCGTCTTTTGTTTCCGAGTATAATTTTTTGCCGCGCTGGTGGGGTCCAGAACCCCGAAATGTTCCAGAGGTTTCCAGAGATGCCGCACAAGGAAACGGGAAACCTGCCAGAAAACAGAATTGCAGACATCCGCCTGATGTCCGTGGGTCAGATACAGATTTCTGGAATTGGGAACTGCATTCTCCAGAATAATGCCGGAGTAAATTTTCAGACCTGGGAACAGGGGGCTTTTTTCTAGATGTGGATTGTTCCCACAGATGCGGGGATAGTGACTGTAATTTTTCTGGAGAAAATGGCTGTTCTTTTTGATCATATCGTGGTTTCCGTGAAGCATGTAAAGACGTCCCTGCCCGTGAAAATGAGAGAGCAGGCAGAAAATATCGCTGTGTATGGATATAATCTGTGCCATATTTTTATTTTCCCACAGTTCATCACCGTCACCCAGTTCAATATAAGTATATCCCAGCCTGTAGTAATACTGCAGGGCGGCAAAATATAAGTTTTGATTTTTCAGAAAATTGTCGTTGGTAGTTCCTGTGCCCCTGTGACAGTCACTGACCAGCACATATTTACTGCGATAATTCAGCGGAAGCCTGGGCGCTTCTTCGAAAGATTTGTCCAGACGGGAATGGACACTCATGAAATCCCCGCCTTTCTCCTTTTATGACGAAACTTCCGGATATGCAGCATTTTGCGAAATGCAAAGGGCAGAAATTCATACAGGTACAGAACCCTGTCTATGGACAAGCTGAAAGGCCGGGTGACTGATAGGTAGACCCTGCACCAGAATTGGTTTGCCTGTTGGGCAATGCGTGCATGCAGTCCCTGTACCGGTCCGGAAGTGTGAAAACGGTATGAAATCAAATTCCGATGTCTCTTAATGTCCCCTGCGTCCACTCCTGCGTTTATCAGTCCCTGTAAAAAAGCATCTGCCATTTCCGTATCGGGAAAGTTCAACAGCGCATGGAGCGTGAGATACGAAGGAGGACAGCATGTTCCCAGACGGAAGGCTGTCAGCCACCAATGCCTGGCCCCAAGTCTGGCAATGATACGGCTGCCTGCTGAGAGCACCAGAGAAATCTTCAGCATCTGATGGTCCTCCACACTGTGGAAATGGGCAGATTTCCATTCGCTGCGTTCCAAAATGCGTCCGGCATGGTAGATGCCGATTTCACAGCCAGTGTTAATCCCATATTGCCCTTTCCAGAATTCAATCATCCAGGTTTCCCCCCTGTAGTCAAAATAAACGGGAAGGCAGTCAAGGACCATGTGCAGATGAACAGCCGATTTGTCGTAAAAGGCGCAATACCCGAACTCCCTCTGCCAGGCGTCAATCCGTGAAGTAAAAATGTCCCATTTGGGTATATAGGCATAGCCAAAAGGCCGGATGATATCACTCAATAAAGAACACTTTTCAGCAGCAGGCATACAGCGGATTTTCCTGATGATTCTGGCCCGGTGTCTGCAGCCGAATAGAAACAGTATCAGAAGAATAAAAAATATAATAGCAAAACTCAAATACATCATAGGTCTCCGGTTAAGATTTTGGTATATTCTATGAATCTTCCTATTAAATGTGCGGATTTGATGTAAATGAATTTTAAGAACCCTCATAATTATTCGGTATTTTTATGTTTATAAGAAAAATTATACGATTAATGGTTCTGTATATTTACTTTCTCTTATTATTTCAGTATAATATCTATAGAGTTACATAACAGATACTTAGATTGACAAATGCCTGCAAAAATATCACAGGTTATTTCCAAAGGAGGGAATGTATGTTTATCAAAAAAGCAATATTAAGATTTCTCGTCTGCTTTGCCGCTGTATTTTCAGCCAGTCCATTTTTTCTGAGTCGTTCCGTGCGGGCGGATGCTACGGGCTGCCTGGCTGCAGATGTCTCTATCTATGAGGCGGATTCCGGCAAACGGCTGGACGGCGGATTCTATGCTGACCTGAAGGCAATTCTTTATGAAAATAGCGTTCGGGTGAAAGAATTATCCAATATGTCAGGTCCCCAATACCGCCCCCGCTTTTTGATCGGTATGGATGAATCGTCCCATTTCCAGGCTGGCCATCCATTAAAATTGGGAAATCAGTACGCATTCGAGTTGATCATTCCCAGCGGTTATACGCTGGACCAGATTAAGCTGAATAAAAACTATGAAGGAGAGCCTCTGCCAAAGGCATATAAAGTCAGTGGAAATAGAATCACATTTATTTACGATAAAGAAATTCAGAAGCAGATACAAAAGCCTGGCGTGGGCGGCGGTTTTGAGGTCTATTATTATCTGAGAAAAGGCTCTGGCTCTTCCAGTCAGGGGGCAACAAAAATAAATTTACCAAAAACCGAATATAAAGTGGCAGCCGGCGCAAAGGCATTTAATCTGAATGCCAAAGTGGTAAATGGCAGCGCGCTGACTTACCATTCAAGCCGCCCCTCGGTGATTTCTGTCAACAAAAAGGGAAGGATTACAGTCAAAAAGCCAGGACAGGCAGTTATTATTGTTAAAAGCAAAGCCTCAGCCAAATATACGGGCAAGACCGTAAAGGTGACCATTACGGCTGCTCCCAGGAAAACAGCCTCCGTCAGCGCGGTAAGCCCCAGGAAGAAATCCCTGAAAATAACCTGGAAAAAAGTACCTTCCGCATCCGGCTACACCATAGGCTATTCGGACAGAAAGGATATGAAGAACTATCAGACTGCCACAGCCAGCGGCAGCCGCGCAGTTTCTCTAACTGTAAATAATCTTGCCTCCGGAAAATATGTCTATGTACGTGTGCGGGCTTACTATATGGATGGAAAGACATCTATATCTGGAAAATGGAGTAATGCAGTGAGAGTTAAGGTTCGTTAGACAGCTCCTTGAGAAACTTCGGCTGGCAGACAGGGGAATCCCTATGAAATGAAAATGTCCGGAAATCTTTCCCAAAGAATTCCGGACATTTTCTCTATGCTATTCTTCATGATCTGCCCAGGAGGGCTCATCCAGGCTTTCCTCCTGTTGGTCTGCTGTACCCACAGCGCTGTCAATTAATTTCAGCATTTCCCACATGGACCGGAAATATACGGTCTTGTCCTCATCCATCCATGTGATGCGTCCCTGCCAGCTGCTGTTCTGCCGATGCTGAACGCGGATGATAAAAGTCCCCAGGTCTCCGTGCCTGCTCAGTAATTCTTCGTCACTCATGATTCTTGCCCTTTCTGCTGTGTGGCGTGTCTGTTCTGTCCTGTGCTGGAAAGTCCGGCTGCTGGTGCCTGGATGGGGAAAATTGATGGAATCGTAAAAATGTTCCATCTCAAATAGAAGTTGTTCAATGTTCCTGACAGGAAGTGCCTCCCGGCGGTAACCGTGATAGAGCCGGCCGTTTATGCTCTGGCCCTCTGCCCCGTCCACGCACAGCACCACTCCGTTGGGTGCCCCTATATACCACTGTGATTTCGACATCCTCTCTTATCCTTTCCCTTTGCCCATAAGAGCTTCTTTCTGTTCGGCCGTACAGACCACGCTGCTCACATAATACCTTACTCCTGTGCGCTGCCGCCCCACAAGGAACCGGCAGTTGATCCTTCTCTGGAGTACGCTGCAATTCTCCCGGGTGGTGTTTACCAGCAGGACCAGGTACTGCCCCCTGCCATACCGATTCACAGCATCCCCCCGGCGGACGGATTGGATAATGGCATTTCCCAGCCTCTGGGACAGCTCCTCCAATACCGGGCCTTCTTTCATAGGGTTCCCTTTGCTGTCCACTACAGTACACAGCATCAGGTAAATGGACTGGCCGCCCCGTTCCATAATCCGGGCCAGCATCTGATAAATCCCCTGAAAAACAGGGTAAGGACACAGATAGCCGCCGCCCTGGTTTTCCTTCTCGGACAGCTTTGACTGAATGTCGTCCAGCATAGCATACTGGTGCCCCATCTGTGTTCCCATTCGTTCTAGAAGTTCCATTAAGCGGGGAGAAGGTTTCAGTCCCAGTTCCTGCAGATATAGCTCTACCGTATCATCGTAGAGTTTCCGCGCATCTGTATAACGTCCCATAGAAATCAATGCTTCCATGGTCACTGCTTCCCAGTCCGCCAGGGGACTGACACGCGCGGCATAAAGTCCCAATTCCTCCATCTGCGGGTAGTCGTGGGCCTTCCTGAGAAGCTCCAATGCCTTGTCCACACAAGTACAGAACAGAGCTCTGTATCTTCTGGCCTCCTGTGCGGCCCATACGGCAGTCTGGGCTCCCAGAAATTCCCCCGTGTAGTATCTGCAGGCTTCCATGTAAAGGGAAAGTGCCTTCTCTGGGTCGGTTTCCTTTTCTGCCTCATGGAAAACACGGTCCATTTCTGCGGCATCTTCTTTTACCGGGATTTCCATGGTCCAGCGGTAGACGCCGCCTTTATTTTCAATGTAGTTCACAGGGGGAAGTCCTGCGGCTTTTAATTTCTTCTTGGCATTGTAGATGACGCTTCTGGCGGCGTGATGGATGTCAGCAATGTCACGGTCTCCGAACAGGGCCTGTTCCAGACGTTCCCGGCTGACCCCCTCTGTCCTGTGGTGCAGCAACAGCTGCATCAGGTAATTGAACTGGGTCTCACTGGACTTTGCTCCGCCTGCCAGCGGTTTTTTGTTCCAATTCATGGAAAAGCTGCCGAACATCTGCACATATAAAATATTGTCTTCTTTCCTGCTTCCAGCTGTCATCCTGCCTCACCCCGTCTTCTTTGTCTTCCCCGCCGTCTATCCGTTCCGTCTCCGCGCCCGGATTCTCCCTGCCAGTATGTTGAACATAGCCCCGCAGGCGGCAAAGCAGATGACGTAGGCTTTGCCGATTTTACTGGTATAAAGGGTCATCATCCCCCCGATGAGGGGATAGTGGCGCACCACCTTCCCGGTCAGGCTGGGGTAGGGCACATCCTGCATGTCCTCCCTGGCGTTGGCATCCCCTTTGGTGGTGAATGTCCCTTCCACCACATGGTTTTTCACCACCCGGTGGGTGATGATGGAGTCCCCGCTCTCAAAAGCAATGATATCCCCGGCGGCGATTTCTTCCGGCGGGGTTTCTTTCACATAGATGACGCTGTGCACCGGGATTTCCGGCTCCATGCTTGCACTGACCACTTCATAGACTCCGTATCCTAAGAACCGGGGCGCCGTGACAGCCAGGCTGGCCCCGATGACGGCCAGCAGCATCAGGGTTCCGGCTGTGCTGCAGAAGGCGGGGAGGAATCCCCCGCCTTTTTTTCTGGATGGCTGCCCGGATGGCAGCTGCTCCTTATTCACTTCCGGCCTCTGCAGGCTTTTTCTTCCGCAGGAACAGGAACCAGGCTGCCGCTCCTACGGCCAGCAGCACGGCGGCACAGATGCCTGCCTTGGCTGCCAGGGGGAAGTCCGCCAGCCGTCTGGCGAAGTCTTTCGCGTCTACGGCGGTGTTTCCCAGCCCCAGGTCTGTGTTGGCCAGAGGCGCTTCTTCATCGTCGATACGCTCCAGCTCCTGGGGGCCTGCATTTTCTGCTCCTTCTTCTGTCTCTGCTCCTTCGTTTCCGCCTTCTTCCTCTGCAGCGGCTTCTCCTTCTCCCCCGCCTTCCTCTGCGGCTTCTCCTGCCTCATCTGCAGGCGCTGCGGTTCCCGGCTGGGTCCCAGGGGCCCCTGGTGCGGCTGTGGCTGCCGGGGGCGCAATGGTGGCGGTTCCCGGTGCGGCCGGAGACGGAGAGGCCGGTGCCGGTGCTGGTGTTGTAACCGGCGTGTACACGAAGTTAAATACGTTGTCTGCGGCATTTTCTTTTAAGGTGCCGGTCAGGTTGTAGGCCTGGGGCTGGTAGCCTTCGATATACAGAAATGCCACCACCGGCTCATCCCCTACGTTTCCGTAGTAGGTTTCGCTGGGGGCCAGGGTGTTCCCGGCTGCGTCTACGTAGTTGACGGTGTAGGCCACGGCGTTTCCCAGCAGGCCGTATACCACCACGTAGTCCATGTCCCCTTCTACCGGGAAGGAGGAGGTGCTGACTGCGGTGTTGTTGTCTTTCCCGCTTTCCCGGATTCCTTTTACGTAGTATTTGCTGCCGTCATGGAGGGCTACCTGCCTCTGGCTGAAGGTGACCCGCTCTCCATAGTGCAGTTTCTTATGGGACACCATTTCTTTTCCGTCAATGGTTCCCTGGGCTCCGGAGAAGAAACGCACGGTGTAGGTGTATTCTTCTTCTGCCCCCAGGACGGTCATGCAGGGAAGAAGCAGCAGGCACAGGGCCAGCGCCGCTGCGGCGGTTCGTCTGATCTGTCTCATGTTACTGCCCTCCTTCCTGTTTTTTTCTGCGCACGGCCCCGTAAAAGGACAGGGCCAGCAGGACGCCTCCGCTGATGCAGGCGGCCAGGATATAGCCGTCCATCTTCGTGTCGTCCCCGGTCTGGACCATGGCCGTGGGGGTGCCCAGGTCATGGATGGGCTCTGTGGATGGACGGGCAGTCCCCGGTGTGCCGGGGGCCGGCGTCCGGGACGGCGCTGCGGTGGGGCGGCCCTCCGGGGCCAGCTCCACTGCGAAGTTCATCTGCAGGTCCGCCAGGGTGTCCTGGTAGTCGTTGCCCTGGGTTTCCCCGTCCAGGGCCACTTTTAAGGTGACGGCTCCGCCTTCTCCTTCTGCCAGGGTGTCCAGGTACAGGTATTCCCCCAGGGCGTCCCCGGCCTGCCGGAGCCCTTCTCCGGCTCCGCTTTCCCCTTCTCCTCCTACGGTGTCGCTGTCAAAGAGGATGGTTTCGTTTCCGTCTTTGTCTGTGTAGGCCAGCCGGTAGGCATAGGCGCCGCCGCTGGTTCCTGCATTGGCGCTGCGGTCTTCCAGGGAGTACAGGATTTCGTTGGTCATGTACCAGTCGGTGCCGGTGCTGTTCTCGTTTTTCAGTTTCAGACGCAGGACGGCGCTGTCCCCGGGCTGCATGCCGTAGATGGCTTCATCCAGGTCTGAGGATTTAAAGCTGCTTTCCATTTTTTTGTCTTGGGTAAAGGTGACGCTCCAGCCCCTGCTTCCCTGGATGGTCTCCCCCCGGACGGCTGCCGCCGGCAGGGAGGCCGCCAGCAGGGCGGCCAGGAGCAGGCTTTTTGTTTTCTTTTTCATGGATTCCTCCTCCTTTTATTCCAGGCTTAGGACGCCGCCGCTGACGGTGACTCTGCGCCCCCAGGCGCTCCACACGGCATCCTGGGCGTTGTGCTCCTGCACCGCGTCCACTTTCGCCTCCACACAGAACCGGGCTTTGTTGTATTCGTAGGTGGTGCGGATGGTGGTGCAGCCGTTTTCTTCTTTGATGGTTTCCTGGCTGGCTTTGGTGGCCACCATGGGGCTGATGGACAGGCTGTCGGCAAACAGGGGGGTCTCTTTCCCGGATTTTAACAGCCGGCTGTAGTACAGCACGGTCCGCTCCGGGGTGGACGCTTCTTTGTCGATGAGCCAGTCAGTGCCGGTATTGGCCAGGTGCAGGCCGATTAAGTCCGGAGACAGGCTCCTCAGCTTGTTCCCGTCTTTGTCCAGCCAGTATTTATAGAGGTTCACCCGGACGTACTGGTGGATGGTCCCGGTGTTTTTTACGTTCAGCTCCTCCCGGTAGGAGGTGCCTATTTTCAGCTTCTCCCCTTTGGGAAGCAGGTCTGCCAGCAGCACCCCTGCCGATTCGTCCCAGGTGCCGTCTGCCGCATTGGTGTCGTAGTTGCGCCAGGAGACGCTTTTTCCGTTTTCCTGCAGGGTCACGCCGATGTCGTACATCTGCACCCGGGTGGAGTAGTTCTCGGAATAGTAGGACAGGGCTGCCCGGGCCCCTCCGATGGTGGAGAACGCCAGCAGGGCCGCTGCCAGCAGGAATCCCGCTGCGTTTGCCGCAGGGGATGTGAGGAAGTTTTTGATTCTGCCCATGGATTATGCGCCCCCTTTCCACTGTCCGCTTTTGATATCCAGGGTGGCGTTCCAGTCTGCGTAGGGCTTTCCGTTTTCGTCATACCGCACCGGCGTGGTCTCGTAGACCACCACGATGTTGAAGCTGGAGCCGTCCTCCACGCTTTCCGGCACGTTTCCGATTTTGATGTCCAGCCCGCCGGTGGCTTCTCCCCCGTTTACAATGTCGCTGTAGTAATAATAGCCGTCGCTTCCAGGGGTCCATTTCCCGGAGGTGTCGGTGTATGTCAGTGTATATTCGCTGCCGTTTAAGGCTTTCACCCGCACGTATACCGGCCGGGAGTCTTTTTCGCTTGCCACCACCACGTGTTTGGTCCAGGCGGAGAATTCCTCCCGGATGGTGGTGGTGTCCTCCAGCTCAATGGGATAGCCGCCCCTGGCTTCTGTGTAGGTGGTGAAATAGGCCCATGCGCTGCCGGCTGCCGCCTCCAGTGTCAGGACGGCCGCCAGGGCAGCCAGGACGATGGTTTTCTTTTTCATAATGGCCCGCCCTCCTTATTGTTCGTCGTCGGGAATCTTGGTCCAGCCCCAGCCTTCCCCGTCCTCGTAGCGGAACTGGTTGATGACTGCGCCGCCGCCTTTGTCTGTGGGTGTGTAGTCGTTGGTGAAGGAAACGGAAGACGTGCTTCCTGCCTGGATGACGGTGTTCTGGGTGCCGTCAGTGCCTTCGGGTGCCACCAGGGTGTAGGTGGTGCCGGTGTAGATTTCGGTGACCGTTACCTGGGCTCCGGCCGGAATGCCTTCAATTACGTAGGATTTCGACCCTGCTTCGGTAAAGGTCAGGGTGACGGTGTCGCTGTAGACGTTCTGCCCGTTCAGTACGGCTTCCACCTGGAAGACGAATGTGGCAGGGTCCTGGTTTTCCCCCTCTGCGAAGGCCAGCAGGTTCTTTACAATCTCCAGGGAGCCGTTTCTGTTTTCCTGTTCCGGCTTTAAGGTGACGTCCATGTCATAGAGCCAGTCTCCCTCCCCTGCAGTGTTTCCCCCTTCTTTTCCCGGAAGGGATACTAAAGAGGGCAGGAAGGTGTAGGTATGGGCACCGGAACGGGCGGTGGTGGTGATCTTCTGGTTTCCGTTACCGTCGGTGCTGGTTACGATGTAATCTTCCAATCCCTCTCCCCGGGCAATGACCAGGTACAGGCCGCAGCCCAGTTCCACCTTTGTGCCTGCAGGAGTGCCGGTGAGTACCGGGGCGCCGCCGTGGAGGGCGGTTCCTGCTGCTTTCTGTGCCAGGGCGTCCCACTGGGCGCTGTCTGGATTTTCTCCCAGCTCCAGGCCGGTGTAGCCGTCCAGGAAGCGGTAGGTGTAGGTGTCAGAGCCCTCCACAGGGACTGCGTCTGCGATTTTGTATAAATCAATGACCACCCCTGCCTGTTCCAGCTCTGCGGCGGATTCCCCGCCGCCCGGGTGTACCGTCAGGGTGCAGGTCTTATCCACGTCCACCGCCTGTGCCGCCCCGTCCAGGGCGGGCGCTGCTCCTGTCAGTGCCAGGGCCAGTGCAAATGCCAGCAGCGGTCCTTTCCATTTTATTTTCATAGGCCTTTCCCTCCTTCATAATATGCCGGGCGCCCCAGGCACCCGTTTTAACCCCCGAGGGGATTATCTCTTTTTCATTTTCTCCAGCAGCTCTTTCTCCGTCAGCTGGGGGCCTTTCTTCCGGTAATAAACCAGCATCACTGCCAGCAGGACAAACAGCATGGGAACGCATACGGCGGGCACCACGATGTAGGTGGGGATTTTCACTGCCTCTGCAGTGACTGCCGCATCGCCGTTGATGTTTCCGATGCGCTTTCCTCTCAGCAGAATCCGGTGGGTGTTGATTCCATAAGGCGTGCAGGTAACCAGTGTGGCATAATCTTTTCCGTCCACGATGGCCAGTTCATCCGTCTCTTCTGGAAGAACGATGCGGATCTGGTCAGCCTGGTAGGTGATGGTCCGGTCCAGGACGGTGACGGTGAAAATATCCCCCTCCTTCAGTTTATCCAGATCGGAAAACAGCTTGGCACTTGGAAGGCCCCGGTGGCCGGACATGACCGCATGGGTCCTCTTTCCCCCGATTGGAAGGGAAGACCCCGGTACATGGCCCACCGCAATCTGAAGCACTGCTTCATCTACGCTGTGATAAACGGGAAGGTCCACGCCGATGGACGGAATCTGTATGTAGCCCATGATGCCGGTGCCGGTAATGTCCAGGAGTGCTTCGTATTCAGCGTACTCCTGGTCTGTCAGGTTGAAATTGGCGCCGTTTGGCCGGGCAGCGTTGTAGGCCCTGGCCGCTTTGAGCATCTGTTTCTTTTCTTCGCCGGATAAATCCTCCACGGCCTCCACGTAGCCGGCAATGGCCTGCGTGGCGTGCATGGAGTTCCACCAGTCGCTGACTGTGGGGTAGAGAAGAACGGCAACGCCTGCCAGCAGAATCAGCATCAGAAAAATGGTGGAAAAGGAAACTTTCTTTTTCTTTTTTTTCGGCTTCTTTCCTGCAGGCTCCCGCCCTTTTGTATGTGTGGTTTCTTCTGTGTGTGTTTCTTTTTTCATAAGCCTCCCCACAGACCGGTCCCTGACGGGCTTTCTGAAAAGCCGGCTTTTTTCTGTCTGCCAGGGCTTGAAACCGGATACGGATGAATATCCAGACACGCTCCGGGTTTTTACAGGCCCGGGCAGACGGCGGCCGGCTGGGTCATTTTTCCATGGATGATGCAGCCTCTGCCTGCATCTGCAGTGATAAACGGGAAAACTCCCGTCTGCTGGCGTCTGCCGGGCGGATGCCCGTTGCTCGCCGCACACCACGGGAAGGTGCCAGCTTTGTGCGGCATGGCCCCAGGCAGGGCGCGGCCCGCCTGGAGGGTGTTGCTTTCTTACTGCTTTTGTGTTTCTTTGATGTTCTTATGTATCTGTGGTTTTCAATGACAGAGCCGTCCGGCTACACTTCGCTGCTCATGCGTTTCTTGGTAACCAGCAGGATTGCTGCGCCGACTACCAGGATTCCGCCGATGATGTAGAAGATTGTAGTACCGATACCACCGGTGCTTGGCAGGAGGGAACCTTTCTGGTTCACGATGGATGCGTCAAGCATGTTGTCAGTGCCTACGGTTACCTTATCATTGTCCGATGCAAATGTCTTTGTCTCTGCATTGAAAGTAAGAGTGAATGTAATTGGATCAATGGTGTTGTAGCCAGGAAGGGTTTTTGTCTCAGTGATGGTGTATTCGCCAGCGCCTAAGCCACTGAAGGTTACAGTACCGTCTTCCATAACAGTGCCTACAACATCTGTTTTTGTTTCGCCGTTGCCTTTTGCAACTACACTTGTTGTCTTGGTGTATTTGGTATTTATATCCTCATAATCAGCAGTGTTGTCTGTTTCATCCTCTGCCACGGTAGGAGCAGTTTTGGTGAAGGTTCCATCTTTCAGTTTCCAGTATTCACCGTCTGTGGCTACTGTAAACTTTTCTTCTGTAACCAGAACGATGTTTACGCCATTGCCAGTTAATGTGAATTCAACGCCTGGCAGGAACTTGTTGTCTTCATCTGTTTTTACGATGGTCAGTTCTGTTGTGTAGGTAACAACTTCGATCTCGGGTGTCTCACCTGTTGGGTGCTCTGGTTTTGGTTCATCTGGATTTTCAGGTGGTGTTGTTGAACCGTCACCGCTGTTGTTGGGGTCATTGGAGTAGGACAGTTTTACATCATTGGGGTTGCCGGCGCCTGCAATGACTGCGTTTTCGTTTAATGTAGCTGTGTAAGTGAGGACAACTTCGGTGTCTTTCGTGATTGCTCCAACAGCAGGATCAGTCAGTAAGCTTAAGGCTTTCAGGTCAATAATGCCGACTCTAATTGTGGTGCCGGTGGTTTCATTGTATGTGCCCACGCCTTTGTAGAAATAGGATGTTACATCTACGCCGTTTACTGTAACTTTAATGCTATTCTCTTTGTAAGTTAAGCCTTTGCTTAATGTATCAGTGAACATGTAGTAATATGTTTTGTAGTCAGCGATGTTGCTGGGCATTGTACCTGTGATTTCGTAGTTTACCTCATCACCGATGGATGCTTCGTTTGTGGTAACTCTGTTTTCGCTTTCTACGATTTTTTTGTCAGTTGTTGGTACATCGCCTTTTGGTGTAAACGTTAAAGTATCCTCAACTACCTGAACTACGTAGAGTGTATAAGGCACGTTTGTTCCTGACAGAGTGCCATCTTTGTCTTTTACTAAATAGTAACCTGCTTTAAGACCTGTGTATCTAGTCGTACTACCTTTTTCCACAGGTATGGTTTCTAAATTAGCATACTTATTAATAGTAGCCAATTTCTCAGTATCACTTGTTGCGTTTTTAACCTCTTCTAATTCTTTGAGAATCTTGTCATCAACTTTTTCTCCTACTGTACCAGTACCATTTGCTCCCCACTTGATATTTGAGAGAACACCATCTGCATAATCACCTGTGAAGATCTGGTAGATTTCGTAAGTATGGGTTACAGTATTTGTTGTGGTATCTTGTGATGTCGAATCTGAACCAGATTCATTTGCTGCAAAAGCGGTAGCGCTCATAGCAAAAACCATAGCCAGTGACAGCATAATGCTGACGATTTTTTTGATTCGTTTCATAATAGCTCTCCTTTCAAAATTTTAATTTGTTCTTAAAAGATTTTTGTTTTGCCCTTTGCTGTGGGACTTTCCCATCTTGGGGCAGTGACTTGTTTCAATATTTTGATGCATTGAGTTTATCTCTGCATCACCTGTTTACTCCCTCCCTTCTGTATCTTAATTGTTTATACCTAAGCAGTGATGCTGCACTTATCAGCACTATCACTGCAATGTATACAGGAAGGATGCCCGGACCGCCGGTTTCTGGAAGTTCATACAGGTAGATTTTATTATTGTAGGATACGGAACTCGTATTCCCTGAAATAATCCCGCCATTGGTACTGACTGTGTTTTCTGATGTGCTGCCGTTGGTAGTTATATCTGTAACATAATCCGTTTTACTGGGGCCTAGTACATTATTCCCACTGACGGTTACTGCAGCATTATTCTCGGAAATTTGATACTTTGTACCTGCAGGAAGATATTTTATTACGATATATTCGCCATTTTTCAGCGTAAATTCGCCACCATCCCAGATGATCAGGTCGAACCCGATTTGTTTACCGTCTTTATCATATTTTACATAAGAATAATCATCTGGCAACTTCTTGCCATTTTCATCCGTAAGGTAAATCTTGAACGTAAACTCATCGTTGCTATTTCCGACTTCTGTTTCCTCATCTTTATTCACCTGACTTACCGTTTTTTTAATTTCCAGTTCACCATAATCTTCTTTCGTTTTTTCCGGAGTCAGAGCACTTACAGATGGCAGGGTAAACTGCATCCAGCAGGTAGAACCAGACTCACCACGTTCGGTGTAAAAGAAGTTCAATGTGAACTTTTTACTGTCTACATATCCACACGTAGGTGGGTTTTTTACTCCATTGCCATAACAACCGTCTTCACCGTCTTCATGCCGATGTATTTTTTCTTCGTCTTTCTTTATATAATCCCACAAGTTCAGATACTCACCAACGGATGAATGCACGCCGCCGATATCACAGACCAATTTGCCATTTCCATCGCCATCGCCAAGAAATACCCACATATCGTCGTCACCGAAGAAGTAATATTCTAACGGTCCCACGTAATCTGCGTCTAAATCGAATTCCACTTTGTAATGCATGCCGAAGTAGCTGTTGTGGTCTTTGCCGTCATCGCTCCAGGGGAAGTCTCCTGTGGCTGCAGCACTTCCTCCTCTGCTTCCTGCCTGACCGGCAAATTTATTGTTATTTCTCCTGGTATAATCGCCAAATTTCATATCGTGCCCATTTGTTCCAAAAGAACTGGCTGCATCCATGGGCCAGAAATTATTGGTCCAAATATGATTGTGTACGGTATTGTCATTTGGACTAGGATGGTTAAAACTGTCTAAATTGCTGGTGTTTGCTCCATTTACTGCTGTGAGGGTATGAGTATCCCCTGTACGGTTGAATCTCAGTGAATATTCGTTTTGATCATATGCACTCTTGCCAGCTGCGCTGCCTTCATTGAACAGGTTTGGCACAGTTATGCCGCTTGCATACTGGATTTTTCCGTTTATTAGCCGGGCAGCTAATCCAAAGGTACACCCTTTATAACTTCCGGCAACACTGGGATGACCACCCTGAGTGCTGTTGTTTTTATTCAGCAGATTGCCACTCCACTGCTCGTGCTGGAGTCCAGAACCAGTATTGGCATTTCCAAAGGCCAGCTTTGTTCCAGAACCGGTATAGTTGGCGGGACTGTTGATTCCCTGCTGACCGGTGCGCATATAGAAAGTGCCGGTGCCCTGGGTACTGGTTGGCTTTCCGCCTTTTCCAGACTGGGCCTCACTCAGCCCGGCATAGATCTTCCCGTCACCTATGTCATAATCATAGAACGCTGCCTCGAAATCTTTGTCTTTTTTTGTGGTGTCGTATACAAAACGCAAAACCGCCTGATCGCTAATGTATATATATGTGCGGTCCTCCTCTATTTCACTGCTCAATCTTCTGTTTGTGAAATGCAGTTTTTCGTCATATGGATAGATATCCCAATCCTCTTTATTAGTACTGTCCAAGCTCTTTCCTGCCTTTAAAGACCATACCTCCTTCAGTTCATAACTGGCATTCTCAATCAAAGCGTTCATATAATTGATAGTCGGCGCCTTGTGATATTCAAACGGTCTAGACTCATATACTTTCGTCAATTCCGTTTTGGTTTTGAGTTTTCCGGTTTGGGTATCCACATATAGGTTCCGGATCTTATTGCCATTTGGAGAATTATCCGGGCCATTTCCGTTTCCCGGCAGTTTTCCCCCGTCGGTATCGATTACGGGAAGCTCATTTGTATTTTTTCCATCAATACTCACTTTTAAACTGTTATCGTTATAAGCCACTTTCTCCAGATTTGCATAATACTGTACCGTAAATTTTGGATTGGGCTGGCCAGATGCCCTGGCGGCAAAGAACGTAGCCTCCTCTGCAGGCATCTGGTAGCTTCTTTTCTCATCCAGCGTATTTTTATCGACCTCCATCTCATCCACTCTGCTTACTTCCGCGTCTGCAGACACTTTCATAAGTGTAAAGATTACGGAAACATCGTCTTTGCTGTCTTTCTTTTCTTCCCCACCGTCTTCTTCCTCTTGTTTTGCCTGTACTTTCTCCGCCTGTTCCAGCAGTGGTCTGGAGGGGCTTACTTCTGCTGTAATCTCACAGCCGGACACATCCAGTTCTGTACCGCCGTATGTCACGGAATAGGACAGCACATCCAGCAGAAGCTCCCTGCCTCCTTTATCTGTTCTTTTTGCATATTCGTTTACTGCGGCGTATGCTTCTGTGTCTTCATCGAGAAGCTCCACCTTGAATTCAACTTTCTGTTCCCCGGCATTTTCTTGTGTCTGATTAGAGGAGGGGCTTTCGTTCTTGGACAGGGTTTCATCCGTCTGGTCTCCGCCGGATGATTCGTCTCCGGACTCGGTGTCCGTTGCTGTTTCTTCCTCTTCTTCATCCTCAGCGGATGATTCTTTCTCCTCTTCCAGACTGCCGGCGCTGCTTTCCTCCCCGGCCTCCCCGTCTTCTTCGAAGGTTTCCGTTTCAGCTTCCCCGTCTTCCTCGAGGGTTTCCGTTTCGGTTTCCCTGTTTTCTTCGTCTGTTGCGTCTGCTTCCGGCTGGCCGGTCCAATCTTCTGTTGTACTGTTGGAGGAACTGCTTTCCCCGTCTGTTTCGTCTGGGCTTACAGTTATATTGGCAGGTACTTCTGCTTTTCCTTTAATATGAAACGTAATATCATACTTTTCACTCTGATACTGAAAGGACTCGGAAATATTGATCCGTCCAGATACGGATGTATATTCTTCCAGTTCTTCTGCCTGCTCGGCGCTGTCCGGAGTTTCGTAATCGCTTACGATACCGAATTCGGAAAATCTGCTGGTTTTAAACGTGGTGCTCCTGTTTTTCACATGGCTGCCGCCTAAGATCTCGCTGCCGCCGTCTGCGAAATGGACAATGGTCATGGGGATTCCCTCTGCCATGCCGTTTTCATCCAGGAACTGCACGGTGATCATCACGTCGCTTTCCGGTTCGATTTCCTGGCCGTCTGCGTAGAAGCCAATTTTGAACAGGGCGTCCATTTTGACGTTTTCATCTTTCAGTGTTTTTTTCAGCTCTGCTTCCCGCTGTGCATAATGCTCGGCGCTGCTCTCGGCAGTGATCATTTCGGCGGACAGTTCTGCATTGTCCGGAATGGCTGCATCTTGGCTGTAAGCAGCTGTCACGATATAAGTTTCGGTCTGATAGGTCTTGGTGATGGCCGGTTCCTCTGCTGTTTCATATCCGCAGATCAATCCCCCTGCCGCATCATAACACTCATCCGTATGCTCATGGCTTTCCTTCTCTGCCTCATCCGATGACACGGTTTTCTCATCTTCTGCTTTATCCCCGGACACACTGTCTTTGTCCACGGCCTCGTCGCCAGACACCGTTTCTTCTTCCTCTGCTGCATCCTCAGACACGGTTTCTTCCTCTGCCGCCTCATCCCCGGATACGGTTTCTTCCCCGTCTCCGTTCAATGCCGCAACTTCCGCCTCCGTCAATTCCACTGTCTCGAAGCAGTCTTCTCCATGCACATGCTCCTCCAGCTGCAGCAGGCCGCAGGCCAGTGCCCCGTTTTCGTCCAGGCAGCTGCTGTCATGGGTGTGAAGCTCCAGCATACCGCAGGAGGGAACCTTCTGCATCTCATAGCATTCCTCTCCATGCACGTGGCTTCCGGCGTTTTCTTCCAGACCGCAGGTTAATACATCTTCCCATGCATAGCAGTCATCGTTATGTTCATGTTCCTCCAGCACACACACCAGCCCATTGTCTTCCCCGTAGCATCCGTCCTCATGGGCATGCTCCTGTGTCTGGCACTGCAGCTCCCGCATTTCCCTGGTCCAGCATTCTTCTGTATGCTGATGCCCTTCCAGCGGACAGGTGAGCACCTGGTTCCAGTGCCAGCAGCTGTCGTCATGCTGGTGTTCTTCCAGCTGGCAGGCCGCCTCTCCGTTTTCATCGTAACAGGCTTCCTCATGGATATGCTCCTCCAGCTGGCAGGCCAGCTCCCCTCTCTCCGGGGTATAGCATCCTTCGGCGTGCTCATGGACCTGGCCCTCTTCCTTACAGATAAGGACTTCCTGCTCCGTCCAGCATTCTTCTGTATGGGTATGCGGTTCTGTCTCCTGCAGCCCGCAGGCCAGTACTCCGTCTGCGGCTCCATAGCAGTCGTCATTATGGATATGTACTGCGTAATCTGCCTCCCCGCATATCAGCTCATCTCCCTGGTAACACCCATCCGTATGCTGGTGGGGTGCAAACCGGCAGACCAGTTTCTTCTCTTTATGTGACATGGCCTGGCCGTACATCTTCAGCGCTGCGGCCGTGCCCAGTGCCACCACCACCGCCAGGCACAGGAATACTGCCAGCCGGCGTTTATATTTTTTCTGTTCGTTCAAGACCTTTGCGGCCTGTGTGATAAATTTCATGATGCTGCCCCCTTCCTTGCTCCTGTGCCTGTCATTTGATCAGGCCGATCTCCGACAGCGGCCAGGCCCTCAAAAGAATCCTGCCCACTACCATGTCGCTGCCCACACAGCCCACCGCCGTATTGCGGCTGTCGATGCTGGTGGCCCGGTGGTCCCCCATTACAAAGCATTTGCCCTCCGGCACCTGGTACGGCAGGTCGATGTTGCAGCTGCCCAGCGACTTCTCGCTGATGTAGGGTTCATTTAAGGGCTCGTCATTCACAAACACGTTGCCGTCCTTGTCAATGTCCACCCAGTCCCCCGCCGCGGCGATCACCCGTTTTACCAGGATATTGTTGTTATAATAGAAGGCTATGATATCCCCCGTCTTATATTTGGAACTGCTGACCGCTACTACGATATCCTCGTTCTGCAGGGTCTCCGTCATGGAGGTCCCGCTGATCTGCAGCACCGGCAGCAGAAGCACTGCCACCAGCACGGCCGCCGCTGCCACCACCACCAGTGAGAACACGGTGCTGCGCAGCACCCGGCCGTAATTTTTCTTATACTGTTCTTTCTTCAGTTCCGCCTCAAGCAGCTCAAGGCTGGGAACTTCAAGCTTTTTCGCTTCCATGCCGATTCCTTCCGTACGATTTATTCCCCAGTCCCGCTGTCTTCTCCGGATTGCGCTCCCCCGCAGGGTTCTCCGGTCCGGGCTGTCCCTCCGTCTTCTGCGGAAGCGTCCGCCTCATCCGGTCCTTCTGCCTTTCCTGGTTCATCCTCCCCGGCCGGGCTGGTTTCCCATTTTTCGTCATCCTCCCCGTCATCAAGCTCCAGGGGAAGCTCCTCTTTTTCCAGCCCGCATTGTATCCTGAGGTTATATAAATACTGGTCTGCCGCTTTTTGTGCCGTCTCAAAGATGCCGCTGAGCCTCAGCGCCGCCTCGGCGATGGACCCGGCCTCCACCAGCTGGATGCGCCGGCTGGTCTTCCAGGCCTCCATGTCCTCCCTGAGCTTTTTGATTCTGGCGTCCT